>JAPPOG010000012.1:0-13447 GCA_028818225.1 Gammaproteobacteria bacterium
TTGTTCTCCCACCTTTCCTGATGAGAATGAGACGTCAGCAACGGCGAATGATGTAAAACAAACGATTCGCTTAGCTCCAGACTTAGAGGGCATCGGAAACGTAACCGAGGATGCTGTCGAAACTGCCCCTATTAACCCCATTGAGCATGAATCATTCGAAGAAGATGGAACGTCTCTCACCGACGAATCCGAAGATGTTGCAAATGGTGAGATTAACCATGACAAATGGCTTGAACTCTACGCTCAGCTTGGAGTAAATGGCATTGCTGCCAATATTTTTGCGAACACTGAGTTTAAGGGACAAAAAGGAGACCAGGTTTACTTTCTCCTAAGTGAAGCGCAGAGCGCAGTTTATAATGAAGATATTGTTCCCAAATTATCACATGCGCTAAGTGAGTTGTTGGGAAAACAGGTTTCGGTGAACATCGAAATCGGACAGGTAGGAAAAGAAACCCCAGCAATGTTAGTGAAGCGCCTAAAGCAGGAAGCAAGAGAAGAAATGATTGATGAGTTTGAGAAAGATGAAAACGTGCAGGAAATGTTAAAACATTTTTCTGCGAAGTTGGCGAAAGAAAGTATCTTTCCAGTCAAAGAGTAATGCTATGACAGATCTAAATGAAATAATGAAGCAAGCTCGGCTGATGCAGGAGCAATTTCAAAAAGCCCAGGAAGAGCTGGCAAATTTGATAGTTTCTGGAGAATCTGGTGCAGGCCTGGTTAAAGTCGACATGAATGGTCAACATGATGTAGTGAAAGTACAGCTAAATGATTCGCTACTCGCAGAAGAGAAAGAAGTAATCGAAGATTTATTCGCTGCTGCAGTGAATGATGCTGTGCGCAAATTAGAAGATAAAAAGAAAGAATCTCTTGGCGGGATGGCAGGTAACTTCAATATGCCAGAAGGGTTCAAATTTCCTTTCTAACAGTATGAATTCAAGCCCATTAATCGACCAATTAATAGAAGCGTTTCGCTGCCTCCCGGGCGTAGGCCCAAAATCTGCTCAGCGCATGACGCTGCATTTGCTGGAAAGAAATCGGGAAGGCGGTACTAAACTGAGTGAAACATTGGCGGCTGCTATCGAAGCCGTTGGTAATTGCGTGCAATGCAGGACTCTTACCGAGGAAAACCTCTGCCGAATATGTTCCAGTGCATCTAGAAATCGCAAACTCTGCTGTGTTGTCGAGTCGCCTGCAGATATTTTTGCAATTGAACAATCCGGCACTTTTAGGGGAATCTATTTTGTATTGATGGGGCATTTGTCACCTATAGATGGCATAGGTCCAGAACAATTAGGCATCAATCAATTGCTTGGTAAAGTTAATGAAGAAGATATCGAGGAAGTGATTATCGCCTGTAATCCGACGGTGGAGGGGGATGCCACTGCCTATTATATCGCCGAGCAACTGAAAACTGTCGATGTTACGGTTTCAAGGATTGCCCATGGCGTACCTGTCGGGGGTGAATTGGAGTTTGTGGATGGTGGAACACTCAGTCATGCCTTCTCCGGAAGAAAAGTAATGGAAAGTAGTTAGGTTATGCATGCTGCGAATGGGAGGCCGATTCACTTAATAGAAGATCAATCTGAATTTGAGCAGCTCTGTCAGGACTGGACAGCTCAAGGTCAACTTGCCTTCGATACTGAATTTCTCCGCACCAACACTTTCTATCCCAAGCTAGGTCTGTTGCAAATAGCAGACGAGTCTGCGTGTTTTCTGATTGATCCCCACAGTATTTCTTCATGGGAAAAATTCACAGTACTGCTAAAAAAGCCTGAAACAGAATTCTGTGTACACTCTTGCAGCGAAGATTTGAATCTTCTTTATACTTCTATCAATTCGGTGCCTGCAAAATTATTTGATTCCCAAATAGCTGCTGCATTTTTAGGCTTGGGATTTTCTTTAAGCTACCAGGCATTGGTTCTGCAATTGTTTGGGCAGGAAATTCCAAAAGATGAAACTCGTTCCGATTGGCTAAAGCGGCCGTTGTCCAAGACGCAGATCAATTATGCTGCGAATGATGTTTGTTATTTGCTCGATCTGCAAGAGGTGCTGCAAGAGCAGTTAGCGAGTAAGAAAATGTTATCCTGGTTTGAGGAAGAATGTGCTAACCAGATTACATTGGCAATTGCATTTGAAAATGAAGATAGCTGGCGTAATTCCTATCTTGGGATCAGTAATTCCTGGAAATTGTCCGACAAAAAACTGCTACGCCTGCAAAAGCTGTGCCTGTGGCGCGAACTAAAGGCGAGAGAGCGGAATAAGCCCCGCAACTGGATAGCGAAAGACGTTGATATGTTTTGCCTGGCGAATCTGGATTCAGCCACTATGGACGACGTTGAACAACTGGAATTAAGTGATCGCCGCTTCAGTTCACGTTATGGCAATGAAATTATCGATTTGCTGGGTTCGCAAATGGACTCCGGTCCAGCCATTGATAGGTCGCAACTGAATTTCCCGCTGCGTCCCGCATTGCGAAAGAAGCTAAAGTCATGTCAGTCTATCGTCACGGGCTTGGCTGATAAATTAAGCATGGCGCCGGAATTACTGGCACGCAAACGTTTGTTACAGGACCTGGTGAGAGATTACGACAATTATGGCGAGTTGCGTTGGCGCGGAGAACTTAGTGGCTGGCGTCGCGAGTTACTCGAGCCGGAAATCAAACGGCTTTTCGCCTGAGCGCAGATTCCATGAAGTCTGAATCCAGTATACGAGAAAAATTTTGGCACTTGCCATTGGAAGAGCTTAATGAACTTGAGTGGGAGCTTTTGTGTGATGGCTGTGGCCGCTGCTGTTTAAAGAAAATACAAGACGAAGAAAGTGAAGAAGTATTTTGGACCCGAGTCGTTTGCCGGTATTTAGATCAGAGCAGTTGCCGTTGTACTGAGTATAAGGAACGCTCGACTCTGGTTCCAAGTTGTCTGGATGTGCGGCAGGTGTATCAGCAGAATAGTAACTGGATGCCGGCAACCTGTGCTTATCGGTTAAGAGCAGAAGGTAAACCACTGTTTCATTGGCATCCTCTCATTTCAGAATCGAAAGAGGCGATGCTAGCCGATGGTATTACCGTAACAGATAAGTGCTTGTCCGAAGATAATGTGCATGCAGATGGTTACCAGGAGCATGTCATTAAATGGGTGGAATCCTGAATTATGGCTGCTGAATCGAATTTTTTGCTGATCTGGATTATCTACCTGGCAGCAAGCGCCATTTTTTATTGGATTTTCTGGGTCGCAACCCGTTTTGATAAAGCCAAATGGACCAGTTACTCACTGAGGGCAGTGGCAGCGGCGGTGATCCTGACTCCGTGGTATGCAAATGTTCAGGGAACAACAATGGCGCCTGCACTGATGATTATGACATTGGATTTAATCACCATGGGATCAGACGCAGTAGCCCGCGCAGCAATTCCCCTGATTCTTGCAATAATAGGTGCCGAGCTTGGAGCTTCGATTTTTTATCTAATCCAGAAGCGCCGCGCGAGAACCAAAAATCCCTCAGAGAATACTCAATAAATACAGTCAACTAACAGTTTTTATTGAAGTAACTTTTCAAAATTGCAATCATTCGGCTCTTTTCCGGCAGGCTAATTTCTGGTTGAATTTGCCTCTCGTGTCAATTTTTAAAGAAAATAGTGCAACAAAACAATAGGTTAGCACCAAGAGGTTCGTTATGGGTTATTTCACTTCTTTGGTATTTATCATGATCATCGTCGGCGCTGCCGGCGGTGTCATTAACTACTACACAGTATCCAACAAATCAGTCGGCGATATGAGCCAGTTATTTCGTTTCATGTTGCTGGGAATCTTTGTCACTTTCCTGGTGCCGTTCGTGCTGGATATCTTTGGCAGCACGCTGATTGTAGATGCTGAGGGTAATCCGGCTAACTTGCCCAACTATGTGGCAATCTGCTTGGCAGTCGCAATCCTGCCTCGTTTCTTTATCACCAGTGTTTCCGATAATGTGCTCGCTGAGGCAAGGATAACCAGCGACAAGGTAGACCTATTGCAATACCAGTTGCGCCAGTTGCAGGAAGAATTGTTACCGCTCATCGATACAGAAACCGAGGCGGACTCACTCGCAGAAGCGGTCGTGGTGAATGAGCCGAACCCTGATGAACTGGATTCAACCTCTTCCAGGGTCTTGAATACTCTGGGCCGTGGAAGATTTATCTACCGCTCCCTCACTGGTCTGTGCCAGGAGTCAGACACGGACGAGTCGACTATGGTAAAGACCCTGAGCTTTCTGACTTTGAAGTCTCTGGCAGGAAAAGTGGGCGGCCGGAAAGGTGTCCGGCGGTATATCACCGAGCGCGGCCGTCGACTGATAGAGCAGAGCGCCTAGTTTCATTTTGATACTCGCGAATTGGGATTCTGCCCAATTCGCTTACTTTAATGTCCTCCCATATATCCCGGGGTTTTCCTGTATTAATACCAAACTGCGCTTTACAATACGCGCATTTTTTCAAATGTAGTGGAATAGACAATGAACTTTACCGGCACCGAAGATTACGTAGCCACAGACGAACTGCAACTGGCGGTCAATGCAGCGATTCAATTACAAAAACCGCTGTTGATAAAAGGTGAGCCAGGTACTGGCAAAACCATGTTGGCAGAACAAATTGCAAAAGCCCTCGATTTGCCCCTTATTCAATGGCACATCAAATCGACTACCAAAGCTCAACAGGGTCTTTATGAATATGATGCAGTTTCAAGGTTAAGAGATTCCCAGCTCGGTGACGAAAAAGTTCACGATATTTCAAACTACATTATCCAAGGAAAAATCTGGCAGGCATTTCATTCAGATACTCAGGCGGTTTTATTGATAGATGAAATCGATAAGGCAGATATTGAATTTCCCAATGATCTATTGCTCGAGCTAGATAAAATGGAATTCTTTGTCTATGAGACCAAAGAACTGGTTAAGGCAAGGACACGACCAATAGTGGTAATTACAAGTAATAACGAGAAAGAATTACCAGACGCTTTCTTACGTCGATGCTTTTTTCATTACATTGAGTTTCCGGATACATTGACCATGGAAAAAATTGTCGATGTGCATTATCCAAATATCAAGAAGGATCTGGTAAGTCAGGCTATGGATGTGTTCTTTGATGTGCGCAAGATCCCCGGTTTGAAAAAGAAACCTTCCACTTCTGAATTAATCGATTGGCTCAAGCTTTTAATGGCCGACGATATTCCCCCAGATATTCTTAAAAACCATGATGCAAAAAATGCTATACCTCCCTTATATGGAGCTTTACTTAAAAACGAACAAGACGTCCATTTGCTGGAAAAACTTGCCTTTATGCATAGGGCTAATCGTTAATGCTGATTAATTTTTTTATGACACTCAAACAGCAACGACTGCCGGTATCGTTCACGGAGTTGTTCGCCCTGTTGGAGTGTCTTAAAGAAAATGTAATTTTTGGTAATGTCGATGACTTTTATTATCTTTCTCGACTCTGCCTGGTTAAAGATGAAAAAAACTTCGATAAATTCGATATAGCTTTTGCCAAATATTTCGAGAACATCGAAGTTCTGGATGACCTGTCACTCTTTGAAATTCCCGATGAGTGGTTGCGCAAACAATTAGAGTCTATGCTCAGTGATGATGAAAAAGCGAAAATTGAAGCTCTGGGCGGCCTGGATAAGCTCATGGAAGAGTTCAAGAAACGCATGCAAGAGCAGCAAAAGCGTCATCAAGGCGGCAATAAATGGATAGGCACTGGTGGTACGTCACCATTCGGAGCCTATGGGTATAATCCGGAAGGAATTCGTATTGGCCAGGACCAAGGCAGAAACCAGAAAGCGGTTAAAGTGTGGGATAGACGCAATTACCGTGACCTTGATGATTCTGTCGAGATTGGTACACGTAATATCAAACTAGCTTTGCGCAGGCTGCGTAAGTTTGCACGAACAGGTGCGGCTGACGAATTGGATATGGATGACACCATTTCTTCAACTGCTCGTAATGCCGGGCTGCTAGACATCAAAATGGTGCCAGAGCGCCACAATGCTGTAAAAGTCTTGTTATTCTTCGATGTGGGAGGGTCTATGGATCCTCATGTCAAGTTATGCGAAGAATTATTCTCGGCTGCTCGAAGTGAATTTAAACACTTGAAATATTATTACTTTCATAATTTTCTCTATGAATCGGTATGGACGAAAAGTCATAGAAGGCATGCGGAGACCACCTCAACTTTTGAAATAATTAACAAGTATTCAAAAGATTACAAAGTAATATTCGTTGGCGATGCAACCATGGCGCCCTATGAGATAACGCATACAGGCGGCAGTATTGAGCATTATAATGAGGAAGCGGGTGCGGTATGGATAAAACGCATCACTGATGCTTATGATCATATGGTTTGGATTAACCCAACCCCCAAAGACTATTGGGAGCATAGTTACTCCATAGAGATAACAAAAGAGTTGGTCGAAGACCGGATGTTTCCCCTAACAGTGAAAGGTCTTGAGGAAGCAATGACGCTTCTCACAAAATAGATTTATGATTGAGACTTTAGCCGAAGATCTTCGGCCTGAACAATATAACTCCCTGAACGAAGTCATTGGCTACATGGTTAACGAACATGCGTCGTTACCAGCTTTCAGTAGTTTTGCACGAACATTAACGTATGAAGATGTGGACGATTTAAGTAGTCGCTTTGCAAACTTCTTGCAAACCAAAACTGATTTACAGGCAGGAGACAGGATCGCAATTCAGTTACCAAACCTATTACAATTCCCTGTCGTATTTTATGGGGCCATGAAAGCAGGGCTGGTGGTTGTAAATACGAACCCCCTTTATACCGCTATCGAAATGGAGCACCAATTTAAGGATTCGGGCGTAAAGGCTATCGTCATTCTCGAAAGCTTTTGTGACAAGTTGCAGGAAATAATAGGGCGCACTGAGATATCCACCGTTATAGTTTCCAAGTTAGGTGATCTGCAGCCAGGGATTCAAAAGCTCGCACTCAATCTTGGCGCCAAGTATGTTAAGAAAATGGTACCAAGTTATAATCTTCCAAAAGCAGCAACTTTCGAACAAACCCTGAGCGGCTCTGATCAATTTCAGACGCCAACTAACGCCGGCAGTGGGGATGATGTAGCTCTTATTTTGTATACCGGAGGCACGACCGGTATCGCCAAAGGCGCAATGCTTAGCCATAACAATTTGATTGCAAACATGATGCAATTGCGAGCGCGTTGCTTATTAGTCATCAGGGATAAAGTGGAAAATATTGCTGCACCCTTGCCCCTGTATCATAGTTATGCTTTTTTACTGCATTGTCTCGCAATGCCTTATGCTGGAAATCATAACGTACTAATTACCAATCCCCGTGACCTTGATTCTGTTGTCAGACTGTTAAAAAAGACAAAAATCAATGGGTTTGTTGGAATCAATACTCTGTATTTGGCTTTACTTAGGCATAAAGGCATTGCTTCTGTCGATTTCAGTGAAATGAAGTTTTGTGGAGCCGGAGCAATGCCCATGTCATCTTCAGTTGCGGAAGAATGGGAGCAGGTGACTGGCTGCGAAATAATAGAGGGTTACGGGTTAACTGAGTGCTCGCCGGTTGTGTCGGTCAATATTCCGGGAGATGTAAAGTTTGGCACTGTGGGACCTCTTGTTCCCGAAACTGAGATACGCGTGGTCAGCGATGATGGAGTAGATGTTCCGCCGGGTGAGCGCGGAGAACTTTGGGTCAGAGGTCCTCAGGTCATGCTCGGATACTGGCAAAAAGAAGAAGCAAATAAAAATACGATTACGGAAGAAGGTTGGCTAAAAACTGGAGATTATGTAGAAATCACCAAAGATAATTGTATTAAGATTGTTGATCGCAAGAAGGATATGATTCTGGTTTCTGGATTTAATGTTTTTCCCAATGAGATTGAGGATTGGGTAAATCGACATCCAAATGTGCTTGAATGTGCTGCTATTGGAGTTCCTCATGAGCGCAGCGGAGAATCCATTAAGCTTTTTGTAGTAGCCAAGGATAAAGAGCTATCCATAGAGGAATTAACCGCACACTGCAAAGAAGGTCTTACAGCTTATAAAATTCCTCGAGAATTTACTTATGTGCAAGACTTGCCTAAATCCAATATTGGCAAAATACTGCGTCGGGAACTCCGGGATTAAACTACCGTTCAAACCTATCACCATTCGAACTGAGTTTAGGCAGTGCTCAATTCCTTGAAACAAGCATTGGATGAGTGTCAGCTTGGCGATCAATTTCGCTTTGCCAGGCAAATCCGTGAATTGGAAAAATCGCATCAGTCCAATTCTGCTAAGCAATCCCGTATCGAAAAACTGGCAAAAGAAATAAAGCAATCAAAAGCGCGTTGTTCGATACGTGAGAAAGCTATTCCTGAAGAGATTCGCTTCCCCGCAGAGCTACCTGTCGCAAAGAAATCTGATGAGATAGGGGAGCTGTTACAGCATCATCAGGTGTTGGTTGTAGCCGGTGACACGGGTTCTGGAAAAACCACACAAATTCCAAAAATATGCCTGAATGCGGGATATGGCCGCCGCGGTATTATTGGGCATACACAGCCCCGAAGACTGGCAGCAGTCTCGGTGGCTAATCGTATCGCAGAAGAACTTGATACTGATGTCGGCAAAGGTGTTGGTTACCAAATTAGATTTAATGAGACCCTATCCGAATCCACATATTTAAAGTTGATGACGGATGGCATACTGCTGGCAGAAATACAGAATGACAGATTTTTAAATAAGTATGATGTTTTAATCATCGATGAAGCCCATGAAAGGTCGCTTAATATCGATTTCTTGTTGGGTTTTCTGACTCATCTTCTAAAGAAACGCCCTGAACTAAAACTGATAATCACTTCAGCTACAATAGATGTTGAAAAGTTCGCGAAGCATTTTTCTGATGCCCCCATAATTTCTGTATCAGGTCGAACGTTTCCCATAGAAACGCGGTATCAACCGCTGCCTCGTCAAGCAGAAGTTACGCTAGACTCACTTCAAACCGAAGCCATACTAACTGCTATAAATGAAATAGTGGAACACGATCTACGGACCAAGGCGATAAGCGGAGATCTTTTGGTGTTTCTCAGTAGTGAGAGAGAAATCAGAGAAACAGCAGTTGCAATCCGCAAACGAAAGATTCCCCATACTGAAGTATTACCCCTCTATTCTCGCCTCAGGCAATCGGAACAGATCAAAATATTTAGTTCACATAAAGGGCGCAGGATAGTGCTGGCCACTAATGTGGCCGAAACATCGATTACTGTTCCCGGCATTAAGTATGTTATCGATACCGGGTTTGCAAGAATTAGCCGCTATAGTGTGCAAAGCAAAGTTCAGCGCTTGCCAATTGAATCAATATCCCAGGCGAGCGCTAACCAGCGTCAGGGAAGATGCGGAAGGATATCCAACGGTATATGCATTCGCCTGTATTCTGAAGAGGACTTTAATGCCAGGCCTCTCTTCACTGACCCAGAAATCAAGCGCACCAACCTCGCTTCAGTAATTTTACAGATGCTGGCCTTGCAACTGGGTAACGTTGAGAGTTTTCCCTATCTGGATCGGCCGGAGCAAAAGGCGATTAATGATGGTTTTAAACTTCTGCTTGAATTGAATGCTATTACCCAGAAGCGCACGCTTACCGCGATTGGAAAGCAAATGGCGCGACTGCGAGTGGATCCAAAACTTGCGAGAATGCTGGTGATTGCTGACTCCCATGCGTGTTTACGTGAGATTCTCATAATTGTCAGTGCTTTGAGTATTCAGGATCCTCGGGAACTTTCTGCGGAAAACAGGCAGCAAGCACAAGAACGCTTAGCGCAATTTACCCATGAAGACTCGGACTTTATGAGTTTGGTGAACATTTGGGACGATTACGAACTTAAAAGGCAGGATTACTCCCAGAACCAACTTAAGAAACATTGCCGAACCTATTTTCTGTCCTATATGCGAATGCGGGAGTGGCGTGAAGTGCACAGGCAGTTGCTGGTCACTAGTCAGCAACTTGGGTTTCGCATGAATAAAGAGCCCGGAACTTATGAAGCTATACACAAGGCAATCATAGCTGGTTCCCTGAACCAAATTGCCAATAAGATAGACAATAAGAACTATCAGGGCGCGAGGAATAAAAAGTTCACTATTTTCTCTACTTCGGTCGTTGCCAAAGGCAAGGCAAAGTGGGTAGTCACGGGAGAGTTAATCGAAACTTCACAGACATTCGCTTCGATGGCGGCGAAGATTCAACCACAATGGATTGAAGCAATGGCGCTCCACCTGGTTAAACGAGAATATTTTGAACCGCATTGGAGTAAGAAATCTCAGTCCGTAATGGCTTATGAAAAGGTACATTTATACGGCCTTACTATTATCGAAAAATCACCGGTGCAGTATGCAAAAATAAACAGCGATGAAGCGCGCGAAATTTTTATTAGCGAAGGACTGGCTGCGGCAGCGACTGACTCTAAATTGGATTTTATAAAAGCGAATGGAGAGTTCCTGGCCACATTGGCGAAAGAAGAAGAAAAACTGAGAAGGCCGGATTTATTTGTCGGCGATCGTGAAATTACTCTTTTCTATAAGGAGAGAATCCCGGCGCAAATTTGTTCAACCAGGGAGTTGGAGCAATGGTTTCAGGAGGCAACAACGGCGGAAAAGGTTGCCCTCTTTATGTCCAGGGAGAATATATTAGGTAACCGAAATAAAGAGGATTTGAGTGCGATTTATCCAGATCACGCGCCGGTGCTGAAAAATCGATTGTCAATTGACTATGTATTCGATCCTGGATCAGATCGTGATGGGGCTACTATTGAGATTCCTGAGCAAATACTCAATCAAATTGAGCAGGCGGATATAGACTGGGCGGTTCCAGGCACTATCAGGGAAAAATGCATTAGTCTGCTAAAGGGATTGCCTAAATCACTTCGTAAAACATTGATTCCCATCAGCGGCCTGGTAGATCAAATATTACCGGAGATGTCTGCCAGCGATGGAGAGCTGCTTGACTCGCTCATCGGTCAAGTAGCGATTGTCAAAAATGTGCGCCTGACTCGAGAGGATTTTCTCCACATAGATCTACCTAAGCATTTGCATAATAAAATAAGACTGATTAATGCAAAGGGAGCAGAAATTGGATTCAGCGAAAACCTGAAAGAGCTGCAAAGGAAATTTTTACAGCAGCAAGATGACGGTTCTCGCGCAAGACATCAGTCAACGAGAAAACCATTGCATGCTATCCAGCGCTATAATCTGAAAGATTGGGACATCGAGGAATTCCCGAGCAAAGTAGAAATTGGGGAAGATCTCATTTTGATTCGGTATCCTGGTTTTGTTGATAACCAGGATTCAGTCTCAATCGATTTATTTGCTGACCCTGTTGAAGCGCAAGAAAAAAACAGGGTTGGACTGGCTCGATTGTTTATGCTGCGGAGTGTTGCGCAACGTAACCAACTCAAGAGGCACTTCTCTCAATTTCTTCAGCAAAACGCTTTAATTATTCCGCCGGCGCTAAAAAACCTGGTAGATGATGCTGTATTCGCTTGTTTCATTGCAGCCTTCGAACTGGAAGATTCTTCACCAGGGAATAAACAGGAATTTCTGAAAAGATTAGAAAATGGCAAATCCAGACTCTATGGTATTGGAGAAAAAACCGCGGAACTATTACGGGAAACCTTGCAAAAAAGATTTGAAATAATTAAACGACTGCGAACTTTTCAGGATCAGGAAATTAGCTATTTTGTGCAAGATGTCGAGCAGCAATTGGACAATTTAGTGACTGAGAAATTATTTTCTGAGACAAGTATTGAGATATTGAGTCAGTTTCCACGATACTTAAAAGCGATTGAAACTCGCATGGATAAAGCTCCGCATCTGGGACGGAAAGACAAGGAGAATACCGAGCTCCTGGCTAGCTATTGGCATACATTGCAAGAGCTAAGAGCATTGCATAATCCACAAAAAAGGCAGGACCTTATTCAGTTCCGCTGGATGTTGGAAGAATTCAGGGTTTCATTGTTTGCCCAGTCCTTGGGGACCAGTATGCCGGTCTCCATAAAACGGCTGGAAAAGCAGCTAGAACTCTTAAAAGCTTGACTCATTTTCATGCAGACTAAGCCAAACAAGATCATTGACTTGTTGTGCCCGCTAACGCAAAGTAGACGCTGTGAACATTGAATCCAAACCCAGTAGTAATTGGCATTCGCCCGCCGTGCTCACACTTATCATTATCGTCCTGCTTCTACCTTCTCCGTCTGCATCTGCCCAAACATATGATCCATGGCGTGAAACGAACCAGAGAGTCTTTGCTTTTAATGACTATTTTGATCAATTGTTAGTCAGGCCGCTAGCATCTACTTATACTTTTTTTATGCCTCGCATAGTAAGGCAAGGTATTGGAAATTTTTTTAGCAATGTGCGCGATGTAAATGTTGCGGTTAATGATTTGCTTCAATTTAAGTTTGAAGACGCCTTGCAGGATTCTGGGCGAGTATTGGTTAATTCCACGATTGGCATAGGTGGTGTCATTGATGTTGCCAGTGGATGGGGACTGGAAAAACATGAGGAAGATTTTGGGCAGACTCTTGGCGCATGGGGAGTAGGTAGTGGCCCATATCTAGTATTACCGGTATTCGGTGCCAGTAACCTCCGGGATTCCTTTGGGCTGATCCTCGATACAGTTTTTAATCCTCTGCAATACATCGATGCAACATCTGCAAAATTCACCCTATTCGTAGTAGAAGAAATCGATTCCCGTGCTGCCTTGTTGGCGTTAGATGAGTTAATAAGTGGTGATAAATACCTGTTTATCCGTGAAGCCTACGTCCAGAATCGTGAATACCTGGTCAATGATGGGGAAATTGAAGATGAATTTGGCAGTTTCTAGCATATAGCTGAACGGTTTCTGAGCATTGAACTAAGCGACGCACAAGTGTGCCAGCGTCTTTCATACTTCTTATATAGCTAGCGCAAAAGCGCCCTGGTAAAGAAATTTCTGGATACCGGCACTCTGTGCTCTATCAACTGGATATACTTCGTCTCCCGAGTATTAGTAATGGATGACGATGCTGCGTGCGCAAGCGTATTTGAGGCTTTGCAGAAGATTGTGGATTCGATGCCTGCAAAGCCAGGTAGGGAGCTTTTGCTATTTCACTGTTCAGTCAGGAGTTAAACTACTGTGGAATCTGCGTAGAGTGGGTGAGACCGCAGTGAATTTTGCTATATAAGATTGTCTTCAGATAATGAGATTGCATTAATTGATCGGCCCTCACTCCTGGAGGAAGCGGAATAGCTGCTTGAGAGTGTTACCGTCAACTAGGAAAGCTTGGAGGGAATACATGAAAAGCTTGAAATAGACGAGGTGAAAGACATACCCGATGGTGCAGCTTTTCTATCGAGTTAAGTCGTTATTTTTTTAGGAGTCGTCGTTACGAACTTTTAGTTTCGATTTAATAAAATCGCTGTG
>JAPPOG010000012.1:13457-13764 GCA_028818225.1 Gammaproteobacteria bacterium
CGATTTTACGAATTAAATGCTCTTCATACTTATCGAGTCGTTCGTCTGAAAAGGCTACTCTCCACATATTTTCTATCAAGCCAACCTTTTCAACATAATCGTATTCATCGTTAATCAAGCGAGTAAATTCATACAGGGATGTAGCCTGACGGGCTTCCAGTTCAGCCAGTTCAGTCAGTTCGTTCAAATCATCATCGGATATTTCAAGACTGTCGCGCAGAACTTTAATAAATTCTTTCGATTCTCGCTCGTCAAGTTCATGGTCACTATTCATCACTTCTACAAGAAGTGCGGCACATGCCAGATC
>JAPPOG010000037.1 GCA_028818225.1 Gammaproteobacteria bacterium
AAAGTATTTACATTACTATTTACACAGCAATGTAAGAATTATCTAATATAATTAACTAATTATTTTACTATTATGGAAATGGCTTGTCCGCCGTTAAATAAAGTAAATACTTTATTTATCATGCCGATACGGAGCTGCAGAGGTTATATGTATGGAACTCGCTAAAAGTCAGGATCAGATTCTTCATCGACTCAAAACAAGAGGTCCTCAATCAGTAAAAATTCTTTCAAATCAATTAGATATGACCACAATGGGGGTACGTCAACACCTTGCTGAGCTGGAACAAAAAGGACTCGTCAGCCAAACCCGTGAAGAAAAGCAAACCAGAGGCCGGCCTGTGCATTTGTGGCGTCTAACCCAGCCCGGACATCAGCGCTTTCCTGATGGTCATTCCCAGGTTACGCTGGAGCTAATTGACGTGATTCGAAAAGATTTGGGTGAGGCAAGCCTTAATCGCTTGATCGATAGCCGGAACGATCAGGTTACACAGCAGTATCGTCAGGAAATTGCTGCTCTCGGTGACGATATTCAGGCTAAGGTGCAAAAACTGGCAGAATTGCGCAGCATTGAAGGCTATATGGCCGAGGTCCGGCTCTTGCCCGATGGCTGGCTTCTCATTGAGAACCACTGCCCTATCTGCGCGGCGGCGGACAAGTGTCAGCAATTTTGCCGCGCCGAACTGAAGTGCTTCCAGGATTTGTTTGCAGAAGTCGCAATAGTCGAACGTATCGACCATATGTTGGCTGGAGCACGGCGCTGCGCCTATAAAGTAAGTCCGACCAGCCAATGACCCGCTTACACTGCGCTGCCTCAGCCACTGTTACTCGCCAAACATCACAAGTCCAGCCCAATACCTGCTATAGTATTTCTATCAAGTAGTTTATATGTCCCTGATTCAAAATCCCTATGGCTAATCGAATTCTGCAAAAGGCAGCAGGGAACATTCCCCAGGGCCATTCTGACAACCCCCCCAAACTCTATTCCTATCCTAAGTATTGGGCAGAATGTTTCGGCACGGCACCGTACCTCCCAATGTCTCGTAAGGAGATGGATGCATTAGGGTGGGATAGCTGCGACGTAATTATTGTGACGGCTGACGCCTATGTAGATCATCCCAGTTTCGGCATGGCTGTGGTTGGCCGTTTGCTCGAAGCACAAGGGTTTAGGGTTGGAATTATAGCTCAGCCCGAATGGGATAGTGTCGAGCCATTTAAAGCGCTGGGCAAACCCAATCTATTCTTTGGTATTACTGGCGGCAACATGGATTCCCTGATTAATCGCTATACCGCTGACCTCAGAATACGCAGCGATGATGCCTACACGCCCAATGCAGAACCGGGAAAGCGCCCGGATCGTTCGGTGATCGTTTACAGTCAACGCTGCCGCGAAGCCTATTATGAGACTCCTATAGTCATTGGCGGAATCGAAGCGAGCCTGCGCCGAATAGCTCAGTACGATTACTGGAGTGATAAAGTTCGCCGCTCAATACTGGTGGATGCCAATGCAGATATATTGTTATTTGGCAATGCAGAAAGAGCATTGGCTGAACTCGCCCACCAAGTTGCAAACGGAAAATCGATAGCAGATCTTTGGGATTTGAGGGGAAGCGCTCTGCTTAAAAAGGATATTCCAGTTGGCTGGACGGAAATTGATTCGACCCGAATCGATTGGCCAGCAAAAATAGATAAACTTCCCAATCCCTATGATTTTCATGACAAGCAACAAAGGGAGCTCGATAAAAATCAGGACGAAGCTGTACCGGTGAAGATTATTCCACTGCCTTTGCAGCGCAAAGTAGAATTTGATTCCCAGCTTAGTTATATCCGTCTGCCTTCATTTAACAAAGTTATTAATGATGCGCCATTGTACGCACATGCTTCGAGGGTCTTACACCAGGAAGCAAATCCCTATAACGGTAAGGTTCTGGTTCAGAAACACGGAAACCAGGATGTCTGGGTAAATCCTCCGCCTATCCCACTTGAAACTGATGAAATGGATTGGGTGTTCGATCTACCTTATCAACGTAAGCCTCACCCAGGTTATGGCGATGCCAGAATCCCTGCCTATGACATGATTAAAACTTCAGTAAATATTATGCGAGGTTGCTTTGGCGGATGTACGTTCTGTTCAATTACAGAACATGAAGGAAGAATCATCCAGAGTAGATCAGAAGATTCTGTAATTCGAGAGATCGAAAAAATTCGAGATCAGGTGCCTGGATTTACGGGCACGATTTCAGATCTCGGTGGCCCAACTGCAAATATGTACAAGCTAAATTGTAAATCTCTAAAAATTCAAAAAACTTGTAAAAGACTGTCCTGTGTCTATCCCACCATATGCAAGCATTTAAATACCGACCATAGCCCTACCACCCAACTCTATCGAAAAGCGCGAGCCATACCTGGTATCAAGCGAGTCGCAGTTGCCTCAGGTCTGCGCTATGACCTGGCATTGAAAGATCCTGAGTACATTAAGGAACTGGTTACTCATCATGTAGGTGGATATCTAAAAATTGCGCCGGAGCATAGTGAAGATAAAACGCTATCGAAAATGATGAAACCAGGTATATCAGCATACGATGAATTCAAGGTTCTCTTTGACAAGTTTTCGAAGGAGGCCGGGAAAGAACAATTTCTGATACCTTACTTCATTGCCGCCCACCCGGGGTGTGATGCTGAAGATATGCTGAACTTGAGTCTCTGGCTGAAAGAACATAATTTCAAACCAGATCAAGTCCAGACGTTCTATCCATCTCCCATGGCACTGGCTACTGCCATGTACTACTCGGAAAAAAATCCATTGGAAAAGGTTCGCTATAAAAGTGACCAAGTCAGTGTCTGCAAAGATATAGATCAGCGCAGGCTACAAAAAGCGTTTCTTCGATATCATGACGAAAAGAACTGGCCTACTCTACGTAAAGCACTAATCAATCTGGGTAGGAGCGATTTGATTGGAACAGGAAACAAGCACCTGATTCCGCCGGAACAGCGGAATAATCGCCACAACACACGTAAAAATTCAACAAGGCGACGCCGTACCTAGGATTCTACAAGCAAATTAATTTCTTCTAATATCTGCCAGCGATCATCTTCCATAATTACCAGAAGTTTCTTCAGGGTGTTATCGCTATAGGTGGGAGATTCGTAAGCGAGCCAGAAGTGAACCTCATAGACGCCATTTTCTTGGGTAATGAATTGAAAATCGCTCATAGCCAATCGAATCCATTCAGCATTACCAATAACCCGTTGCCGGTTTGCTCGCCATGCACTTTGCGTATCCTGGTAGCGAGGCGTGAATTCGTCATGGTAGTGAAAAAAATAATCCGCCAGCATTTGTGATTGCCAGGCCGCTATCCAGGATTCAACTGTTAGCTGAATTGCTAAAACTACAGCGCTTTCGCTCTCTTCCTCGAGCAGCTCAGGTTCAATATCCGCGCTCAGATCAGCAAGGCCTTCATCTGCACTGTTGCCAATGTCGATACTCGCTTCAACCCTATTGGGAAAATCTTCGAGTACAGACTCATCCTCTCCAGCAGTGAGGATTGTCATATCCGAACTGGCAATAATCCCTGCCGCTAATTCCTCCTCAGTTATCTCGGCCAAAACCTCTTCGCGCGCTGCCTGCTCACTATTGATAGTTTCATTCAATACGGCATCTGAATTATCTGCCGCAAATTCTGGCGGTGAAAGCACAATGGCTGAATCGGGCGAATCCTCCTCTTCCAGGGTTAGGACTCGGGGCCGAGGGACCTCTGCCACGGGGTTATCTTGTTCATTATCTAACGAAGATTCCGCTTCCAGGCCCACAGTTAATGCTTCGTATTCCGGTTCGACGATATCATCGACAGATACTCCTCGTTCAGCCGCGGTCACCAGCGCTAAATTAGAATCAGAGACAGGTTCTTCTGCAAAATTTTCAAGATTAGCCTGAGGAGATTCTGCTGCTTGCCTCTGCTGCTGACTGGGTACAGTCTGCTCGACGTTAACAATGGACTGATTATCGAACACCTCCGCTGAACTGGTCTGATCCTGCCTGGCAATCAACTGGTTCTCACTCGTGATTTCCCCGGGAGTGTTTATTTGTTGATACAAAAACCCAAGTGAAGCAATTGCCAGCACCGCAAACACAGGCCCAAAAACGATTAACTGGTTATTGTCCCTAAAGCCCCGGCTTGGCAGATTTTCATCAGCAGCTGCTGCTTTGATCAGGTTCGCCAGTTCAATCCTGGTGATTGGCAGTAATTCTGATTGACCGGTTCGAGACTCGACAATTAGTCGACAGATGGCCGCAGCCGGTTGCGGATAACCTTTGCAGGATTTATAAAAGTAATTCATTGCCTTGGGTTCGAGTTGAATCCCCGGCATGCCGGCTTTTTCCAGATAAGTGACGAAGAACAGACTCAATGTTTCCGGATCCATTGGTTCCAGGTAAAACTTATGAGAAACATGCAGTAATAATGATTTGAACTCTGAGTTGCTAAGTAAGCGACTTTCCAGTGATGTATCCCCACAAAGAACAATATTTAGCATGCGCCTGGAGCCAGTTTGGACTTCGGCCAACCGATATACTTCGATCAATGAAATATCGCTTAACAAATGAGCATCATCGAATATCAAGAGCAGCGGCTTATCGTGGTCATCAATGAGCGCGTCTTCCAATACTCGAGCAAAATTCGCTAAATTCGGAAGATCCAATTCACGTGCCAGCATGGTTCGCAGCATCTCGGGTGACTCAATCGCATAATCAAAATGAACCACTCTGAACCCTTTGCGGCGCATGTATTGGACAAGCTTGTCGCAGAGTGTAGTTTTGCCAGTATGGGCCGGGCCCATAAGCTTAATGAAAGCCTCAGGCATGGAGAGCGCATCATGCATGCCCTGCAATAACTGCTGATAAGGGCCGCCACTAAAATAGAAGGAATTTCGTTGCATAACCAATTAGGTTATCGTCACCAAGTTCTTTATTTTTGCCTATTTTTGATACTGAATTCTATATTCGTCAGTATCCCACGCAATATATTCATTTCCATCACGTCGATTCGAATACGGCTGAATAGTCTCCGCATTCGTTGCATGAGTTGACGCGGATTTTTTGGATCATGAAAATCAATTGCTATCATCACCCGCTCCAGGTGCTCGTAGAAATGTTCCACCTGCTCTCCTGTCGCCTTTTCCTGATCCCAAAATTCATCCTCCTGGCTCTCTTTTGTATCCAATAGTTGCAACTGAGTTTTACGCAACTCATAACAAATGACCATAACTGCTGCAGCAAGATTTAGTGAACTGTAATTTTCATTTGCAGGAATCTGTACATGAAAATGACAGAGTTGCAATTCATCATTGTTTAATCCTGAATCTTCCCGGCCGAAAACCAGTGCAACTTTATTGGTATTTTTCTCTGCCAGGACTTTAGTGGCAGTTTGCTCAGGATTTAGCATGGGCCAGGGAATTTTCCTCGAGCGGGCACTGGTACCTATTACCAGTCCACAATCTGCTATGGCCGCCTCCAGGTTATCAAACACTTGTGCTGATTCAAGAATATCCACGGCAGAGGCAGCTCTGCCCACGGCTACCCCACTGGGAAAGTCTTTAGGATCGACAAGCGCGAGCTTATGCAATCCCATATTCTTCATAGCCCTGGCACTGGCGCCAATATTGCCTGGATGGGAAGTATTCACCAGCACAACTTTGATATTACTTAATTCTTGCACGACGCGGCCTTCCAAGGTGGTTTAAAGCGCTTAATTATATCAGCAAGATCAGGCTAACTATGCAGCAAGCACCTCAGCTTCTTTGTCTTCGGTGGCTTTGCTATCATTATGCTCCCAGGCCCTTAAGTGGCGGGGACTTTGTTCTTTAATTAGCTCGGAACCAACATGCAGGCAATGATAAATATTGCGCTTCGTGCAGCGCGTGCTGCTGCTGAAGCGCTTCTTCAAACTGGAGACAGACTGGATCGCGTTAAAATAGCCAACGATGATCCACTTAATTTCGTTTCATCCGCCGATAAGGATTCCGAAGCTACTATTCTCTACCACCTGCAAAAAGCATTTCCCAACCATTCTTATCAAACCCGACTCGGTACTGAAATTCAGGGCGAAGCCCCGGAGCCGACCTGGCTGGTAGATCCATTAATTGGTAGTTTTAATTTCAGTTGTGGAAGTGATCGCTACGGTATTGCGATCGCCTGCAAGATCGACAATATCATCTCCCATTCCGTAATGTTGCTGCCAGTGATGAATGAAGAATTTACTGCTTCCCGGGGAAATGGCGCCCAATTAAATAATCGTAGGATTCGTGTTAGTGATCATAAAGACAATACGCAGCCCGTTTTCGTCCTCGATGCTGAGGGAGTCAATCCGAGTCAGCTCGCGAGCATTATGCAAAAGTTTGGTGATAGCCAGCTCTCAGTGAGAATGACGGGAAGTAGTGCTATCGATATGGCTTTCACTGCTGCAGGGCGTTTTTCTGCAGGATGGTGTATTAATCGTGGCTCTATTGCGCAACAAGTTGCAATTCTCTTACTGACAGAGGCAGGAGCTCTTGTAGGGAGTGAAAACGGCAACCCGGATACTGCAAAAGCGTCTGAGTTAATTTATGCAGCGCCCAAATCATTTAAGGAATTAGTAAAAATTCGTCAATCCAGCTAAAAGCCTTGTCTAATTGAAACTTTATGTGTCTGATGCAATAAGTTTCAAAAATTACGGTATATTGAAAAAGCAAAGAAGAAACGTGGGTTACTGTGTAGCCGGCGACCTGGCTTTAAGGACTCGCCAGTCTTTAAGGATATCAATGAAGCTCCAGTAATAAAGGTAGTCGTCTTTCGATGTCAGGAAAGGCTAAAAACAATCACCACAATCTAGTCGATAGTTCGATCCAGCAAGCGCTGATTCGTATGACCTTGCCAATGATCATTGGCATGCTAATGCTCTTTACATTCTCTTTGGTCGATACCTGGTTTATTAGTTTTCTCGGAACCGACTCGCTTACAGCCATCAGTTTTACTTTTCCAGTCACATTTTTTGTCATGAGCCTTGCCATAGGCCTGGGCATCGGCGCTTCAGCTGTTGTCGCAAAATACCTGGGAGCTTCCCATCATGAAAAAGCGAAAGAAGCGGCCACAGTTATTAATTACATTTCTTTTTTTCTGGCCTGCATTACGGTCTTCCTCTGTTGGACTTTTATGGAGCAGATATTCAGCTTAATGGGCGCCAGCGAACGCTTAATGGTCCTCATTCGCGAATACATGTATGTGTGGTTTCCTGGTTCGGTTCTAGTGGTTTGCATCATGACCGGAAATAGTGTTTTACGAGCCTGTGGAGACACCAAGACTCCGAGCATATTGATGGCATCGGCTGGCCTGATTAACGCGATTCTCGACCCTCTTTTAATATTTGGAGTCGGCCCCTTTCCCGAACTCGGCATTCAGGGAGCAGCCTGGGCCACTGTCATTGCCTGGACCATCGGATTTGGTTACCTGTTCTATCTGTTGGTAGTTAAGGTGGAAATGGTAAGTCGCTCAATTCCAAGCAGAGCGGTAATGAAAACATCGGGGCGCGACATGCTGCGCATTGGAATTCCAGCCGCAGGCGCTAACATGATGACGCCACTTGCTGCCGGTATCATGACCGCCATAGCCGCTGGTTTTGGTGATAATGCAGTGGCTGCGTTTGGTGTCGGCGCCAGAATAGAACCCATTGCAACCTTATTGGTGCTTGCGATGTCCTCTGCACTGCCCCCAATCATTAGCCAGAACTTCGGGGCAACCCGCATCGACAGGGTAGAAGAAGCTTACCGGATTGCCATCAAGTTTATCCTTGGCTGGCAGTTGTTAGTCTATGTCGTGCTTGCGATAGGAGCAGGATTTATTGCTTCAGTCTTTTCGGATGATCCCGAAGTTATGGAAACAATCAGTTTATTCATTTGGATTATGCCCGTAGGGTATGGATTACAAGGTATAATCATTCTCACTAATTCTTCTCTTAACGCTTTGCATAAACCGCTTAGCGCACTCTATTTGAGCATGGCCAGATTTTTTGTGTTCTATGTGCCCCTCGCTTATGTAGGAAGCATTTATTTTGGTTTGTTTGGGTTTTTCGCTGGCGCAGTCTGCGGTAATTTTCTAATGGCGATGATTTCCTGGCGTACATTCAATCACGCCTTATCTGGCGAACAGCAACTCACTGAAAAAACAGCGTAGAAAAACGCCTAAGATCGAAACAGATTGCGAACACTATCAATCAGTCCGCCTTCTTGTTTAGTAACCGTCACAGGATCTATTGCAACAGCTTCTTCAGCGTCATTGGCAGATCCCGATAACTCGAAACTCTTATCTTCAACTGTGTCGCCAATGCCCTGATTTCCTTCGGTATAGCTCAAGCGATTGTTTCGCTCCTGGAAGGCAAGCATTTCCATGCAGATTTCGTTGTACTCACCCTGAGTCAGTAATTCGGGACACTCTTTCATGTTTAGCGTGAACTGACGATCATTGGCCGCCGACAAATAATGTAGATTCTTTTTATGGGTTAATAACAGCCCGTTTTCTTTTGCTGTGTCATATAGCGGCGTCCCCCGCAATGGAATATAAGGGAAGAAGAAGAAATGTTCCGGCGCTATGGTTTGATTCAATTTCAGGGTTTGCCGCATGTTCTCTGCAGTTTCTAAAGGCATCCCGACAATATTAAAAGTAAGCCGATTAATACCGGCCTTTTTGCAATTCTCAGCTGCATCGATCACCTGCTGGTTTTTCATTTTGCGGCCAAGCATTTTGGTTCGATATTCTTCATCACCGCTCTCAATCCCAAACCAGATAGTATGACAACCAGCATCCGCCGCAGTCTGGCAAAATTCTTCATTCATTACTTCGACACGAGAGTTAATCGAAAAAGGTAAACGAATTTTCTGTTTATAAATTTCAAAGAAAGCTCGCACGAATTTCAGGTTTGATAGAAATAGCTCATCCCAGAACTCAAAATAACCGACATTGTATAAATCCCGTAAACGAATAAGTTCTTCTACCATCGCTTCCGGCTGATATTTCCGTAAAAATGTCTTTTTGGTTTTCCAACCTTCCAAAATTGGCGTATTACAACAGTAAGTACATCTATAGGGACAACCGCGCCCTGTCATTACGGGCAGAACCAATTTCCCCTGTGGTCCGAATATGGATGAGTTAACATCATTAAAGCCATCTTCCTTGGCAAAAATATCGTAATCGGGAAATGGTAAGGCTTCCAGATCACCAATCTGATGCGGCTCGGTTTCGAAGACAGATCCATCATCCAGTTTCTCCCACATGCCGTCTGCTGGCCCATCCTTAGTCCCGCGCAGATGCTGCACGATATTCCCTATCGCATACTCACCATCACCGACGCAGATGTAATCGATGTTAGGATTCTCGATAGTCTGATCCTGAGACAGCATGGCCTGGTAACCACCGATACAGATTGGCAGATCGGGCATGAGTTTCTTGAGTTCTTCGAAGTAAGGCTCCATCGGATACCAATGGGGGCTCATGATTGAGAAAGCAATCAAATCCGGCTCCAGAGCCTGGATAGTTTTTGCATAATTTTCTGGAGAATATCGCTCAGCATCCCGCAGGATCAGCACCGGCTCCAGCATTACTTCTACCCAGGGAAAGTCGCGCTTTAAATACGCAGACATGCTGGCAATCGGCATAGCGATTTCATTGCCATCAGGCGAATAAAACGCAAATACCAGGCGCAGCTTTTCCCTCTTCACAGCTCCAAAGAAGCGGGATTTGTGCTGCGGATAAACTGGCCGCTCAGTACTTACGGCAATTACATCGGCTTTCGAATTCATATTCCCCGGGCGTCAGCGCCCTTCCTTTTTAGTCCAACCACCAAATTCATATCGACAGAAAGGTTGGAAAGTATACCACCAAAGAACCTGCCTGAGCATGAACTAGCGCACAGGGAAACCCTTGAATTTATGCGGAATTAACAGAATTTCTGACGCTTAAAGTTTCCCCATCCCCGGGATTGGATTATGCTTTGCCCCTACTGGTCATGAGCGCTCCAGCAGAGGACTATGACCGTCAGATCACTTACTGGTAGTTTTGCTATGAAAGCTTTGGATGCACTCCATTCCAGGATCTCAGCTCCGCGATTAAGCGAACCGGCACCGGATCAATCCACCCTGGACAACATTTACAAGGCAGCTTTTCGTGCTGCCGACCATGGCCTGTTAAGACCCTGGCGCTTTTTAGTGATTCGAGGAGATTCGAGGAACCAGCTGGGGGAGCTCTTTCTCAAAGCCAGCCTGGAACAGGATCCCGAAATTCCTGACGAAAAACAGGCCAGCATTCGTAACAAACCGCTGCGGGCTCCGCTAATCCTGGTGAGTATTTCCAGTTTAAAGGAGCATCCGAAAGTTCCGCAATTTGAACAAGATTTGTCGGCTGCTGCTGCCAGCCAGAATATGTTAGTTGCCGCCCACGCTCAAGGTGTCGGCGCTATGTGGCGAACCGGCTCAATGGCCTATCATCCATTGGTAATGAAGGGGTTAGGACTTACAGAAAGTGAAAAAATCATTGGATTTCTTTACCTTGGAACGATTGCTGGTCCGTTAAAGACATTAAGCGAGCCTAACATCGATGATTACTTTAAAGAGTGGTAGCAATGGGCAGCCGTAGCATTGACATGCAATGTTGGAAATGCGGCACCGAGTTAAAAAACTTTTTGTTACCATTTTCCCGCTATGAAGAATGCAGTTCCTGCAAGGCTGATCTGCATGTCTGTGTTGCCTGCAAAAACTATAATCCCGCACTCTCAGACGGCTGCAATGAAGACCGGGCCGATTTTATACTCGATAAAGACAAAGCTAATTTTTGCGATTATTTTCGCGCTAATACCCGGGCCTATCAAAAACAGGATAATGCCGAAGCCAGGGAGGCGCGGGCCAAGCTCGCGGAATTATTTGGCGAAGAATTATCGGAACAAGGCACAGCAGCAGAAGAAGCAAGCCCTCAGAGCGAAGCTGATAAAGCTTTAGCAGATCTGAAACGCCTATTTGGCGACGAAAAATAAGCATTCCCCCAGCTAAATTCATAGATTTCATTCACCTCCAGTTCAGCCTGACTGCGTAATATGAATGCTGAAACCGCGAGAAATGAGGTAATGCTATGAAAACTGTAATGCGAGTTTTGCTAGGCTTTAGCGCAGCAGGACTAATGCTTTATTCCGTGCCCGGTAGTGCCAATGGTTTATTCGGAGATGATGGCCTGGAATTAATTCTTGGTATTACGGCTGGATATATTCTTAATGATCATTCCGCGCGAGTTTATGAAGCAGACTACCCCCACCGGAGAGATCGTCGACGGGGCTACCATAGTGCTTCCCGTGATCGCAGCTATTATCGAAATTATAACAGTCGACGTTTTGATCGGGGGTTCAGCCCAGGACCGCGCAATGATTTCGGTCCGGCCAGTTTTACCAGCGAACCAATTCGCGGTGGCAGCTCTCGACGCACGAGGATAATAGCAAATCCATTTTCCGACAGGATAGTGACAGGTATCACTCTTACAGGAATCGATAATGGCTGTGTTCACATTAAAGATGTTGTTTCTTATCCAGGTAGATACCTTGTTAGCCCGCTGGGATATACATTGAGCGCCTATCAGCCGCTTAGCTATATCAATACTGGCCATTATATTGACTACATCAGTGTGGCCGCCAAGAGAAGAGAATACTTCACGGTCACTTTTCACTACGACTAATATTTACCCGCAGGGTCTTAAGGACTTTGCGGGTAATTAATCATGCGAATCATCTGTAAACTCCCGCCCCATTGTTATACTCTGCGCGTTTTAAAAACAACAGAGAAGCATGCGCACTACGGTATTTTCCACTCCTCTGATAACTCCGATTTTACGGGGGATTTCCATCGTCGTATTGAAACTCATCGGCTGGAAAACCCGGGGCGAAGAACTTGAGCATCAGCGCTTTGTGCTGATCGGCGCACCCCATACCAGTAATTGGGATTTTCCGCTCATGCTTATGGTAGTTCTTAAGCTCCGCCTGCGTGTCTTCTGGATGGGAAAACATACCCTTTTCCCCTTTCCGTTTGGTGGCCTGATGAAGTGGCTCGGAGGTATTCCTATTGATCGCTCTGCTTCCCACAATGTTGTTAACGAAACTGTCCGCCAATACAAACAACACGATGAACTCGTAATATTGATTCCACCAGAGGGAACGCGGAGCAAGGTTACAAAATGGAAAACAGGTTTTTATCACATAGCAAATTTAGCTAGTGTACCGATATTGCTTGGCTACGTTGATGCAGGTAACAAAGAAGCGGGATTCGCTGATTTCTTCACGCCCAGCGGAGATGCCGAGAAAGACATGGATGAGATTCGCGACTTTTACTCAAAGAAGAAAGGATTGAGAGCAGAAAATTCCTAGTGTCTAAGCAGTTTGTTGAAGCCGAGTAGTTGAGCCATCGACAATAGATTGTGCACCCAGGCAAGTCAAAAGACTATCGAATACAAACTGAGCATATTCCTCGGTAGTCACTTTTCTTAATTTGAACTTCCAATGTTTCAGGTGCCATTGTTGGAGCTGTGCAGTAACTTGAGAAGCAAGCAGTTCCGGCTTATCACAAACGAATTCTCCGGCTTCAACACCTTTTTTTATAGTATGCATTAAAGTGTCTTCAAATCTGAGTTCAACATCCAGGGCAAATTGTTGCTGATCTTTCGGAAGACCTTTCAATTCCATAAAACAGAAGTAGTACCATGGACTCATGATTTCCATCATGAAGATCTCACCAAAAATAATTGCTCGCAGGCAATCTATCGGTGCGAGATTTTCTTCAGCGAGCCCACCTATAACCTGATCGATATACTTGCGCTGCACACCTTCAATAACTGAAGCCAGGTCGTTTTTAGATCCGATATAGGCGTAAAGCCCACCCATGCTAATTCCTGTTTCCTTGCTAAGGTCGCGCAAACTCATCGCTTGAAAGCCTTTACTGTTTGCAAGCTGAAATGTAGCCGTGAATATTTTTTCCAGATTACTGATTGCGACATTGGCATTCTTGATCTGCATTTTATCCTTATGCATTTCGAATACGCTGCGCCATAGAGGCTCCCCCTCCAGGGTCCAGCGCGCCCTGAAAGCGTCGAAGCTGATATCTTGTGGCCAATCCGCCATGCTTATTCCTTCATCGATAACGCAGAGAATTTCTAGCGCTCAGGGAGTGTATTATGGATCCGAAGTTCTGTTAAGCAGAACTGGCTGCATTCTGGTTAAAAAATACAAGAAATTCTTGGACTTAGAAGACTCCTGCTGTATTGCAAAAGTCTTCAGGGGGAGATTACAACAAAGCGTTTAGGGATCACCTAAACGCTACAGCTGTATTACAAGAGTCTGCAAAGGGGGATTACAACAGGTCTTGCAGACGAGCTTTTACTGCTTCATCAGCCACGTGATTAAGCTCTAATAATATCGCTGCGAATAGCTTGGCATTTGCGTGAGCCCTATTACTGGCAATAATCCGGTTCATTATTTCCTTGTCTTCTGCTGTTGCAGCATGCTGGATGTTTGCGACTGCGCTAGCAACTGCCCTAAATGCCCTGCCTACTCCATCATCGTCCGCTAACGCGTTTAGCTCTGCCTTCTCAGCATCGGATGGAAAGTGATTAAGATTGATCAACGTGGCAGCAATCGTCTTGGTGGCGCTGGCATTGTCTGCCGCCAACGACATTGGACTAAAAAATGTAACGAGTGCTATTGCCAGGAGCTTACTATAAAGTATTTTCTTCATGATTCACCTCAAGAACAAACGATCTGGCCGAACGCTAGCAGTTTATCTGAACTGCAAAAAAGAAAATAGCTAAGCCGCTGAATTACAGAAAGTAAGAGCTGATCGCCGCTACGCCGGCAATAGTGCAGAGCAACAGGGAGGCCCGACGCAAATTCTGGTGCGAAATTCTATGCAAAGTCTTCATGGCTACCCAGTACCCAAGCAGTGTAGCTGGCATTAATGGCAGAGAAATCAGGATATGCTCCACGCCGAATCGATCAATTGTAGCGAGCATGGCCAAGGACATAAGGCAGCTAACACAAAAAAATGCCGCCATGTTGGCGCGTATAAAATCATTTTCCTGATGTTGCAATACAAGAGCCATGGGCGGGCCGCCGATAGAGCTACTGGTTCCCATAAATCCCGACAAGAATCCGGCGGAGAAGAGTGAACCTGGAGTCGGCTTGAAGGCGACATTGCCAAGGCTTAAAACAACGGCAGCGATAACTGAGATTCCCAACCAGAGAGCGAGTTGCTCCTGCGAAATCCAGAACAACAGGAGACCTCCGGCAACTGTACCTGGTATTCGCCCGATGATGGCGAACTTCAAACCTTCGAATGAGATCGAATGCCAGTGCTTGGCTGCGTTTGCCAGCGATAATGTAAAAGCCGAAACGGTAATTGGAGCTGGCACATAGAGTGGATCAATAAAGAACAGCACGGGGGCCGCGATAATTGCCAGACCAAAACCAATAGAGCTCTGCACGAAAGAGCCTACAAATATAACAAAAGCCGCGATGGCTATATCCATAAGAGCGAGAGATACAATGAGAGTTAACTAAACAAGCGCGGGATAATACTCTCTCAAGCGTCATAGCTCCAGCAACAGGCCACTTAAATACATTGCCTCCTTACAATTGAGAATTGTGCGGTGTTCGCAAAGCTATTCCAACGCGCGAGTAAATCATGCTCTGTTTCTTCGACCGCCTGATCGATATTCGAGGCAGCATTCAGACCGGCGGTTAACCAGTGTATTGTGACGCCAACAACTTTTGTCGATAAGTCACCTGATTCACGATGCTGCAAAATCGCATCAAGACAATGCTCATGCTTAAAAACAAGCAACAGCTTTCTGCAAGGACTACCGAGATCAAAGAAGTTCCGTTGCATCTGCAGTTGCGCGCCATCTTCATGCGGGCGATTTACGCAAGGAAACTGGCATTCGCATTAGACCCGCAAGAACAACCATTCGGTATTTGGATCATGTTACTGAGCAGCTTGATCGATACTGGCTATGCGCTGAAACAGGGAATCGGATTCGGCGCAGACTATTCTGTTCGCTTCCAGATCAAAGACTTTTATACCTATTTAGCTGGATTCTCGCCGCACACTGATTTCTCCCTGCTCTTAGTGCCATTCTTTCGCAGTATAAATGTTAGGTGATATCCGGCCAGGATTTGTTGCCGCCGCCTCCCACGGTCTTTTACAATGGTGCTTCCAGGCTCAAAACAAAAAATCTTTAGCTCAGAAATAAAAGGATAAAAATATGAAATCACGAGCTGCAGTTGCCTTCGCTGCCGGCCAACCATTGGAAGTTGTAGAAGTGGATCTGGAAGGTCCCAAGTCAGGCGAAGTTCTGGTAGAGATAATGGCTACGGGTATTTGTCATACTGATGCTTTTACGCTCTCCGGAGATGATCCCGAAGGTGCATTTCCTTCCATATTAGGCCATGAAGGAGCCGGAATCGTGCGCGAAGTTGGTCCCGATGTATCTTCCGTAAAAGTCGGTGATACCGTCATCCCCCTCTATACCCCTGAGTGCCGGCAGTGTGATTTCTGCCTACATCCCAAAACAAATTTATGCCAATCCATCCGCGCCACGCAAGGTCAGGGGATAATGCCAGATGGCAGCAGCCGGTTTTCCCTGGACGGTAAACCCATCTTGCATTACATGGGTTGTTCTACTTTCTCTAATTTCACGGTGTTACCCGAAATCGCTGTGGCAAAAATTCGCGAGGATGCTCCATTTGACAAGGTTTGTTATATCGGCTGTGGCGTAACGACGGGAGTAGGCGCCGTAGCCTTCGATGCCAAGGTGGAACCGGGAAGTACCGTCGCTGTTTTTGGGCTTGGCGGGATTGGTCTGAATGTGATTCAGGGTGCCAGGATGGTGGGTGCTGACAGAATCATTGGCGTCGATATCAACCCTGCCCGTGAGGCACTGGGTCGAAATTTTGGCATGAGTGATTTCATTAACCCGACTGAAGTTGATGATGTTACCCAGGCTATTATTGCGCTGACTGGTGGTGGCGTGGACTATAGCTTTGAATGTATTGGTAACGTGGCTACCATGCGCCAGGCTCTGGAATGCTGTCACAAAGGCTGGGGCGAATCCTTTATTATCGGTGTGGCAGGAGCCGGACAGGAAATAGCGACTCGACCCTTCCAACTGGTGACTGGTCGCGCCTGGAAAGGGACTGCGTTTGGTGGCGCTCGCGGCAGAACCGATGTCCCGCGCATAGTCGAATGGTATATGGATGGGAAAATTCAGATTGATCCATTAATTACCCACACCATGCCTTTGGAAGAGATCAATAGCGCTTTCGACTTAATGCATGAAGGCGCCAGCATTCGTTCAGTGGTTGTTTACTAATTTTAAAAAGCACAGGAATTAATGATGAAATACCTGCATACCATGGTTCGAGTCACCAGTATCGAAGATTCGTTGGACTTCTACTGCAATAAACTCGGACTAACGCAAGTGAATCGTTACGATAGCGAAGAAGGAAGATTTACCCTGGTGTTCTTGGCCGCTCCCGGCGATGAGGAAGCCCAGGTGGAGCTAACCCATAACTGGGATCCAGAGGATTATGACGAAGGGAGAAATTTCGGACACCTGGCTTATGCCGTAGATAATATCTATGACACTTGCCAGCACCTGCTGGATAGCGGTGTCACTATCAATCGCCCTCCCCGGGACGGTCGCATGGCCTTTGTTCGTTCGCCTGACAATATATCGATCGAGTTGCTGCAGAAAGGAGATGCTCTGCCTGCCAAGGAGCCCTGGGCGAGCATGGAAAATACTGGCAAGTGGTAGCTCTCTCTTGAGCTACCCACTCCCCTCGTTTATGATACTCGGCCTTCGATAGCACCTCTTAGCAATCGAAACTACTCCTTTTGAGTTCTGAGTAATCTTTACAATTCAATAAGCGGATGAAACAAGATGCAATTACTTGACGGCACGTCATGTTCCCAACAAATTCGCCAGGAAATCGCTGAGCAAGTCGAGCAGCTAAAGGCAAGCGGCAAGCGCGCTCCTCACTTAGCGGCTGTGCTAGTGGGCCATGATGGGGCCAGCCAAAACTATGTCGGCATGAAGGCAAGAGATTGTGATGAGGTGGGTTTTAACTCCACCGTAATTCGCATGGAGGAATCGGTTAGCGAACAGGAATTGCTGGACAAGATTGCAGAATTGAATGCCGATGATGAGATCGATGGATTCATCGTGCAACTTCCTCTTCCGGACCACATGGACGAAGACAAGGTAATTCTGGCCATCGATCCCAGGAAAGATGTAGATGGTTTTTGCCCTGAGAATGTCGGTAACATGAGCCTGGGCCTACCAACCTTCCTTTCCGCCACGCCGAATGGGATCATGGAGCTATTTCGCCGTTACAATATCGAAACTGAAGGCAAACACTGTGTGGTATTAGGCCGCAGCAATATCGTCGGCACACCAATGGCGATCCTGCTATCCCGTAACACAAATCCGGGTAACGCTACCGTTACTATCGCCCATAGCCGCACTAAAAATCTGAAAGAATTATGTGCCAGTGCTGACATCCTGATTGTTGCCATTGGAAAGACCGAGTTCGTTACCGCTGATATGGTGAAAGAAGGCGCTGTCGTTATTGATGTAGGCCAGACTCGCGTTCCAGACAGCAGCAAGAAAAGTGGTTTCCGCAACGTCGGTGATGTCGACTTTGACAATGTAAAAGACAAATGTTCTTACCTGACTTATGTAACGGGCGGTGTTGGACCAATGACACGCGCTTCACTGTTACAGAATACCCTGAAAGCCTACCAACGAAGATAGAGAAAACGTTATGTTTCAATCACTCCAAGCTCTCCCACCGGATCCGATTTTAGGGCTCACTGTCGCATTTAAAGCTGATTCCAATCCCAACAAGATTGATTTGGGCATGGGCGTATATAAAGATGAGCAGGGAAATACGCCTGTAATGAAAGCAGTGAAACAAGCCGAAGAGAAAATTCTTCAATCGCAAGATTCAAAGACCTACGTAGGCCCCACTGGTGCTGCTGACTACAATGAAACAATTGCGAAATTGGTTCTCGGTGAGGAGCTGCTGCAAAGCCTCGGCAAAAGACGAGTTACCGTACAAACACCAGGAGGTTGCGGTGGACTGAGATTAGCCGCAGAATTCATCGGAATAGCGAATGCCGATGCTACCGTGTGGGTGAGCGATCCTACCTGGGCAAACCATAAACCCTTATTGGGTTCTGCTGGATTGAAATTCAACAGCTATCCCTATTACGACTATGAATCACATAGCGTGAATTTCAATGGCATGCTGGAAACGCTCAAGCAAATTCCACAGGGCGACCTGGTTCTATTACATGGATGTTGTCATAACCCCAGCGGCGCTGATTTAAGCCCTGAGCAATGGGAAGCAGTTCGCGACATAGCGCTTGAACAGGGTTTTACGGTTTTTATCGACCTTGCCTATCAAGGCATGGGCAGCGGCCTTGAAGAAGATGTATTTGGTGTTCGATTATTGGCAGCATCATTACCCGAATTGATAATTGTTAGCTCGTGCTCGAAAAACTTTGGCCTTTATCGAGAACGCACTGGCGCACTTACCTTGATCTGCGACAGCGACGGAGCCTGTGCGACTGCCAGCACCTTACTGGCAGCGGCAGCGCGCGCAAATTATTCCATGCCACCTGACCATGGCGCAGCTATCGTTCAGCGAATAATGAGCACGCCTGAATTACGAACTGTCTGGGACCAAGAACTTAAAGAAGTTCGCGATCGTATCAACAGATTGCGCTCGCAATTTGTCCAAAAACTAAATGAAGCCGAAATTGCTCGGGATTTCAGTTTTATCGAAAACGAAAAAGGTATGTTTTCCTTTCTAGGCGTTGACAAGAACCAGATTAAAACTTTAATCGAGAAGTACAGTATTTACCTGGTTGATTCTAGCCGAATCAATGTTGCAAGCATTAATGACAACAATATTGATTACCTGGTGAATAGCCTGGCAGAGGTATTGACTGATCAGGCTTGAAGCAATGGCGGTTAAATCTTAACCGCCATTACGTTGGACGAAATTCCCTGAATTACACAATTGGTTGTCGAGCCCGGCAACTGCATCCAGTCGCCGTCTTTATAGTGAGATCCTACTATTACCAAATCCGCATCTATTGCGGCGGCCAGTTTCTTGATTTCAAATGCTGGTTCGCCATGCGACAAATAGATTCTGTCACTGGGAATTTCCAGCCCATGCTTATGCAGTATGTCGCGGATTTTTATCTGGGTATGATCGAGTATCCTCTGAGCATGAGCATTACCGCGGAAGTCTCTGTCATAGGCCCAACTCTCATGCATGCCTTCTCGGATTACATGAACTACATGCAAGTTTTCAGATTCATCTCGACATAATTGTTGAACGCGACCAATCAAGGCATTTGAGTGAGGGTTCAAATCGAGGGCTAAGAGTAATTTTTGAAAATGCGCCATGGCTACCTCCTACCGTTGCACAGCGGAACTTATTCGATAGCAGGGATCACAGTCGTTGCGATTGCGAAAAAAGATACTTTAAACTGGCGGGGTGCCGCTTGATCTACATCAAGCGGATCTGGCTTTAAGTGAAGAACTTACATCTGCTGCGAACTTGCGCAGAATATTTTCGGTGGTTTCCCAGCTAATACAGGCGTCTGTTACTGACACGCCATGTCGAATTTCCTCAAGGTCATCCGGGATTGGTTGATTTCCTTCTTCCAGATTACTTTCAATCATAACTCCTATAATTGAATCATTCCCTGCATTGATCTGGTGGGCTACTTCATTTAATACTTCGATCTGTTTGTCATGATTTTTTTGTGAATTGCCATGACTACAATCGATCATAATGTTTTCCTCATGACCTGCCCTGCGTAATTCTTCCTCACAGCGGCGCACACTTTCACGATCGTAATTCGGTGATTTACCACCGCGTAAAATTATGTGGCAATGGGGATTTCCTTCAGTACGAAAAACTGCAACCTTGCCTTCTTCAGTAACCGAAATGAAACTGTGGTTAGCAGAAGCAGAACGAATAGCATTTATGGCGACCATTAACTCGCCTTCCACATTGTTCTTGAATCCGATGGCTGAAGAAATTCCGCTCGCCAATTTCCTGTGTGTAGGTGATTCGGTTGTACGCGCCCCAATCGCAGTCCAACTTACCAGGTCCTGTAAATATTGCGGAGATATCAAGTCCAGTGCTTCGATTGCGATCGGCAACCCAACTTCAGCGATATCCAGCATCAGCTTTCTACCAATACGAATGCCATGATCGATCCGATGGGAGCCATCGAGATGCGGATCGTAAATTAGTCCTTCCCAACCGACTGAAGTTCTTGGTTTTTCAAAATAAACACGCATCAATATCAATAGCTCATCAGCCAATTCATCTGCCAGAGGTTTTAATAATTTGGCGTATTCAATTGCCTCTTCAGGATTGTGAATCGAACAAGGCCCTACGACTACTATGAGCCGCGGATCTTCACGGTTGAGGATCGATTTGACCTGCCGGTGCCCCCGCTTGACTGTTTTCAGAGCATCGCCTTTCAGGGCTAACTCATCTTTCAATGCGCCGGGCGTGGGTAATTCTTCATAGCCGGTAATATGAAGATTGTCGATTTCCTTTATTCGTTTAGCCATTTTCCTATGCCTGATTTCAGGAGCGGGGATTATGGAGTATTTGGCGCCTTAACTCAAAACTCATTTCATCGTTTTTCCGCGTTAAATGCCAAGTCAATACGTCATTGCAGCCAACATCTGCATCAGTTACATTGCTTTGACAGTAAAGAGCAAGACCAGAAGGAGTGATCAGTGCCAAAGGCAAGCGAACTGAAGAAAGGAATGATCGTCGATATAGATGGTGTGCCCCATATCATAAAGCAACTGGAAGCAAAATCCCCCTCGTCCAGAGGAGCCGCAACACTCTACAAGATAAGATTTAATAATTTACAGACACACCAAAAACTTGATGCCTCATTTAAGGGAGATGATTTGCTGAAAGAAGCAGATTGTATTCGAGCACCAGTCCAGTTTTCCTATCTCGACGATGAAACTTATTACTTCATGAACATGGAAGATTATAGCCAGTACGGCTTAAACAAAGAGCAATTGGAAGAACAATTACCATTTTTGGTAGAGCAGCAAGAAGACATTATAGCCTTGATCATGGACGGCAATTTAGTAGGTATCGAGTTACCTCAATCGGTGAATTTAATAGTTGAAAACACCCCCCCTGCAGTTACGGGCGCATCAGCAACTAACAGAAGCAAAACGGCTATCTTAAATACTGGACTGGAAATACAGGTACCAGAATACCTGGAACCAGGGGAAACAATTAAAGTAAATACAGCGACTGGGAAATTTATGTCGAGAGCGTAGAATTTCCGGTTAAAGTCAAATTATAAAAATAGAATCAGCGCGATAACAAAAACACCACCTCCAGCAGCCAATCCCATGAGCAAACTCAATCGATCTTCATTGGTTGGATAAGTCCATTTTGGGGGCGCAACTCTCTCTCCATCCCCTTCGATTATTTCTGAGAGCTCGCTAAACTCTTCCTCACTCATTAAATCTTCCCGGTCCTGCTTTGGAGCAGGTGAGTGAATTTCTACCGGCTCTAAAAATCCACCTTCTTCAACAAAGTTACCGCGTCGAGCAGCCCGTCTGTTTACAACGGATCCTGATCTATCTTCACTTTCAGGAGCTACTTTACGCCTTACAGGTTTTGCCATCTCCCCTATCAATCCTGCCTGCACTAATAGCAGTTTTCCTGCTTTATAAGCCTTGGTGGTTGTCGATAATGTGCGCCTTTCCAAATTACGTGCTTTGGCAAAGTTGATAAGGGTATACCGACATTGAATTTCTTTTAAAACCCTGCGGAGAGACTGCTTATTCTGATCAGAGCTATTGAATTGTTGCGCCAGTTCGTATTGCTTCTGCTCCGCAATACCACTCTGCTCTATATCTCGCCAAGTTGCCTTATTTGCATGACATAAAATACTTAAAAGAAACCAGCGTGCTTGCTCCAGCATCGTAGCTTGACCCAGTCGAGCTTCAATGCTGGCAATCAAGTCCTGGAGATTGTCGAGCTCAGCCAATTCGAGCTCCAAAGATTGCGCCAAAGTTAATTGGGCATCAGATGGAGAGAGCAACTGCTGGCTTGTATTTTCTTGTTCTTGCACGCTTAGTTACTATTCCGGAATAAACTGACCAGTTTTTAAGAAATGAATTGTATGATCGATTACTTCATTATTACGCATCATAAAGGTATGGGTTACCGGTAATACGATGTGTGCATCCATGCCTTCAACCTTGGTACTCTCTACACTGACCAGGCTATCATGGGGGCCATCCAGAAAAAGAAACCCCAGGGGATTTATATTGGTGGCCCCGGCAACAATGCCTAGCTCGAACTCCACCGGGCCAAGTTCCTTTAATACGCTTTCTTCTTTAGTCCCCAGCACTCTGCCTGCAGGACCCAGCAATCCGAATCCTGGCAATGGAGATAGCCTGTCGACTACTTCACTACCCTGATTAGGCGGCCCAAGCATAACTACTCTACCCAACAAATCCAGATCATTCTCTGTCAGGTAGTACCGTACCAGAATTCCACCTAGTGAATGAGTTACGAAATGAATTCGCTCTGGCGAGAATGTTGCGCATTCACTGATACCTCGGCTGACCGCGTCATCTGACAACACTGCGATGTCATGTCTGATTGATGGATAGTTAATGTTGGCAACATGAAAACCCGAGCGGGAAAGCTTTGTTTCTAACTCAGCCATGGAATTTGATATACGTGCTAATCCATGAAGCAAAACAACACACTCGTCGGCCAGAGAGGCTGAACTACCAAAAACAAGCAGAACGATTGCGATATAATTTTTCATACTTTTAATTTGCAGGGTCCTGGCAGTTCCAACATATATCAAAGCTTGCGGTATTTTCCTCGCCGCAGGTCATGCAGATCCAATCCTCGCCTTCAGGACTGTCATCGCTGTTTAACACTTCTTGGACAATTTGTTCAGCACGTTTCGCAAACAAAGGCTTTACCCAGACCTCGGGCATCGTTTCAGTAATCGGTGTTTCTCCGGCAATTGAGGCAAGCTTCTCGTTCTTTACTTCAGCATATATGTCATGCTGTTCCAGAACATTGCGAATATGCCAGGCCATAGCTGCACTGTCTGCAGTGTAGATTTTCTTCATAAACGCGTTGTTTGATAAGTCAGATAAACTCAAGCTTAGCGATAGATATGCCGCCAGCGCAAGCCGAAGAGGAATAAGATGGCGCTGTAAATAACGATTCCCCCTAACACCAGGAGCGTGAGACGGCCGACCTGTTCCCAGACTGTCCAACCAAGCCATTCCTGCCAGTCGCCAGTATTAGTAAAAAGAAATAGCGCCATTGCGAGATTGGCGAGAATAATGCGCAAGAAAAAGATTCCCCAACCGGGCTGAAAGTAGAATACCTTTTCTTTACGCAGGACCCACATAAGCAATCCAGCATTCAGAAACGCGGCCAGACTCGTTGCCAATGCAAGTCCTACATGGGCGAGACCATTTAAATAGAACAGAATATTCATAATCATATTGGCGGTCATGGCAATGATTCCAATTCGTACTGGCGTAGCCGTATTCTGCCGCGCATAGAATCCCGGGGAGAAAATCTTTATTGCCATAAAGGCGATCAGGCCCAGGGAATATGCTCGCAGTGAGCCGGCCGACCCAACCACATCTGAAGCTGGAAAGTTATCATTTTGAAAAAGAGTTACCAGCAATGGCTCTGCTATAAGCACAAGGGCCAGGGAGGCAGGAATTGCGATTAAACAAACCAGGCGAAAAGCCCAATCCAACATTTCTGCAAACGCTTCAGTAGAGGCTTCCGCATGTTTGCGCGAAAGACTCGGCAGGACGACAATTGCAATAGCAATTCCAAAAGTACCCAAAGGCAGTTCCATCAGGCGATCTGAATAATAGAGCCATGAAACACTGCCTGTAGCTAACAATGACGCTATAAACACATCCAGCATTAAATTTATCTGCGTAACTGAAACGCCAAAAAGTGCCGGCAACATTAGTGTTTTAATTCGAGCAACGCCCTCGTGATTTTTATTGCGAACCGGCTTTGGCAATAAATTAATTTGCTGCAAAAAAGGCAGTTGAAAAAATAACTGCGCAAAGCCAGCAATTAATACCGCCCACGCCAGCGCCAATTCTGGTTCTCGCATATAGGGTGCCAATAAAAAGGAGCAGCTGATCAACGACACATTCAATAAGGCCGGTGTAATCGCTGGAACGGCGAACTTTCCATACGAATTCAGAATTGCGCTGCACAGTGCCGTCATTGAAATTAATAGCAGATAGGGAAAAGTGATCCGCAACATTTCAACAAATAAAGCAAACTTTTCAGGTTCATCGGTGAAACCATAGGCAATAGGTATTGCCAGAAATGGTGCAGCAATTATTACAAGCACGGTTACCAGCAACAATAATCCACCAAGACTACCCGCAACCGCATTGATCAACCCCTGAACCTCAACCTGAGAATTCCTGGTGCGATATTCTGAAAGTACTGGAACGAACGCCTGATTGAATGCACCCTCAGCAAACAACCTGCGCATGAAGTTGGGAATCTTATTCGCGAGGAAGAACGCATCCGTTGCATCACTGGTTCCAAATACGCGCGCAATCACGATATCCCGAATCAGGCCTAACACGCGGGATACCATAGTCATGGATCCAGTTACACCACTGGCTTTTAGGAGTCCGCCCTCCGCATCTGCTGTGCTGGATGCACTTGTTTCGACTCGCTCAGAGTCTGAATGAATTTCTCTCATGTTGTTTTTGACTACAAAAGCAGCCGGATTATCTCAGTTCCCTGATAGTAGAGATATGGCTCTGGAACAGAACCCCGCAATCTATCAATTGGTATCGGATAAGCAGTTGAAATAGTTAGGTATTCTTGCAAATTAATCAGCCTCGAAGACCGCCGACATCCTATTGACATCACCTATTGAAAACGGCATAGTGTCGCACCTTCGAGAGGGTGGATCTCAATGACTGAGCTCCTTACCGCAGATCATACAGAACACGATTAAGAATTTTCAGGAGTTAGAATTGGCAAATTCTCCACAAGCACGCAAACGCGCCAGGCAGGGCGAAACACGTCGCCGTCATAACGCCTCTTTCCGATCCATGGTGCGAACCTATATAAAGAAGGTAGATTCAGCCATCGCAGGCGGCGATCACAAAGCCGCAATGGAAGCTTATAATGGTGCAGTGCCTATTATAGATCGCATGGCGGACAAAGGAATAATTCACAAGAATAAAGCCGCGCGCCATAAAAGTCGTTTAAACGCGGCAGTCAAAGCATTAAAGTAGCTACGATTTCCAAGAATAAAAAACCGGCCCAGGCCGGTTTTTTTTTGCAGCTGAAAATAGACCCAATCAAGTCAGTATCAAATTATCACGGTGAATAATTTCCTCTTCTCCAGCATAACCCAGGAGTTCGGAAATTTTTTCACTACTCTGCCCCAATAGAGTTTGAACTTCACCTTGATCGTAATTCACGAGCCCCCGCGCAACTTCTTTACCAGATTCGTCAATACAGGCAACCATATCACCTCGGGAAAACTTTCCATCTGCTTTTTTTATGCCGACAGCCAACAGACTTTTGCCTGATTCTTTTAATACTTTAACGGCGCCCGCATCAAGCACCAGCGATCCTTTTAAGCCCAATTGTCCGGCTAACCACTGCTTTCGTGCAGCCATGGGCTCACTGTCGGCCTCCAGCAAAGTTCCCAATGGTCTCCCCTTTGCTATCTGCAATAACACTTCATCGGTATTACCATTAGTTATAATCGTACTGGTACCGGAACGAGCCGCCAGTTTAGCAGCAGAAATTTTCGTGAACATACCGCCGCGACCAAGGCTACTTCCTTTGCCGGCATACTCCATTAAGCTGTCATCGTTAGCCGAAGCAGTTTCGATGAATTTCGCCGAGCTATCCATACGGGGATCTGCACTATAAACACCATCCTGATCCGTAAGTACGATCATTACATCAGCGTTAATCAAATTCGCCACTAATGCTGCAAGAGTATCGTTATCACCAAAACAGAGTTCTGCTGTGGCCACGGTATCGTTTTCATTAACAACCGGCACCACGCCCATCTCCAATAGAGTGGATAAGGTGCTGCGCGCATTGAGATACCGCGTTCGATCGGACAAATCCTCATGGCTAAGGAGAATTTGCGCTGCATGAACACCTTGACGCATAAAACAACTTTCATAAGCCTGTATCAGGCCCATTTGACCAACAGCAGCAGCCGCCTGCTGCAAGTGAATTTCATTAGGACGAGCAGTAAGGCCGAGACGAGAAACTCCTTCTGCTACAGCGCCGGAGGATACCAATACCATCTGGATGCCTGCCTGTTGCAACTTAACGAGTTGCTCCGCCCAGTGCGCAATGGCTTCTTTATCCAAACCAAGGCCATTATTGGTTACCAGCGAACTGCCGACTTTGACCACCCATCTTTTAGCGCTACTTATTTTCTTTCTCATGACTCTTGTTAGTCGTCCCAGTCTTCATCCCAATAGTCGTCGTCAGTTGTTTTGACAGTTTTAGTGCTTTCTGTGGTTCGACGTATCTCAAATGCCATGGTCTTTTCTAATTGCGCCAGCGATTCTCTATAGTCTTCGTCTTCAGCCATTTGTTTACGATGTGATTCGATAGATTGCATAAGATCGTGACAAAGCTCAACGCAGCCTTGCTTGTTGATCGCCGCTATACGGTAAATCGGCTTATCCCAGTGCAATTCACGCCTTAATTCTGCCTCCAGTTTGTCTACAGCATCAGTCTCCAGCAAATCCACTTTATTGAGCACTATCCAGCGTTCTTTGGTCGCCAATGTGGGGCTGAATTTTTCCAATTCCTGAATAATTTTCCTGGCACTCGCAATCGGATCCGATTCGTCAGCCGGTAAAACATCGACTAAATGGAGCAGCAAACGGGTGCGGGATAAATGCTTCAGGAAACGAAACCCGAGCCCTGCTCCCTCAGAAGCCCCTTCGATAAGACCTGGAATATCTGCCATTACGAATGAACGTTCCATGCCCAAACTTACTACACCAAGGTTTGGCACAAGCGTGGTGAAAGGATAATCTGCGACCTTGGGTTTTGCTGCGGAAACAGCGCGAATCAGCGTCGATTTGCCTGCATTGGGGAAGCCGAGCAATCCTACATCCGCAACCAGCCTGAGCTGTAATTGGAGAGTCCTGGTTTCGCCAGGAGTCCCGTTCGTGGTTTTACGCGGAGCTCGATTAGTGCTGGATTTGAAGCGGGTATTTCCCAGCCCATGATGGCCACCGCGCGCTACCATAATGGGTTGCTCCGGATTTTCCAGATCGGCGATTAATTCTTCTGTATTTACATCGATAATACTGGTCCCAATCGGCACCTTAATTAGAAGATCCTCACCACTGCGACCGGTACAGTTTTTACCCTGTCCGGGTTGCCCTGGCTGAGCCCGATACCTTGGTTGAAAGCGAAAGTCCACCAGGGTATTCAGAGCCTCATCTGCCTGCATGAATACCGATCCACCGTCGCCGCCATCACCACCATCGGGACCGCCTTTTTCGATATATTTTTCACGGCGAAAACTAAGGCAACCATTACCGCCTTTGCCTGCTTCTACCTTGATTTCTGCTTCGTCGACGAATTTCATGATTCCGCTGAATTATTGATACCAGAAATAAAAAAGCCCCGTCGGATGACGAGGCTTTTTGAAAAATTCTTAAATAACTAGGCCGTCTCGACGCTTACGAATTTTCTGCTATGCGGCCCTTTTTCTGCAAACTTAACTACTCCATCTGCTTTTGCATAAAGGGTATGGTCTTTACCACAGCCCACATTCTCGCCCGGATGAAACCTGGTGCCACGCTGACGGACAATGATATTACCAGCTTTTACTTCCTGCCCACCGAATAGCTTGACGCCAAGGCGTTTCGATATGGAATCGCGACCGTTATTAGTACTTCCGCCTGCTTTTTTATGTGCCATAACCTGCCCCCTGACTTAAGCCTTGATTCCAGTAATTTTTACTTCCGTAAAAAGCTGCCGGTGCCCTTGCTGCCTTTTATAGTGCTTACGGCGATTAAATTTGATTATCTTGATCTTGTCTCCACGGCCCTGCTTTAGCACTTCCGCTTCGACCTGGCTTCCCTTCACATAAGGCGTACCGATTTTCACTGATTCACCTTCACCAACCAGTAAAATCTTATCGAATTTGACCTTATCGCCAGTGGCTGCATCCAGCTTCTCGAGCTGAAGAACTTCCCCTTCTGCTACTCGATGCTGCTTACCACCGCTTTCGATTACCGCGTACATACTCTTCTCCAAAAATTAAAGGAATGGGAGTTAGCTCCAGACCCATTCCTTCGAGGGGCGGGATTTTACGGGATCGACCGCTTTGAAGCAAGTCAATTTGGCCTGGAAAATTGCCTGTTTCGGCAGCATACAATATCGCGGAATCTGCCGATTTTCGTGGCTTTGCCTGACTTGACAGTGGGCAGCCTGCTCCCTAGCATGCACACACAAATAAGCGGGGCTCAACAACAATAACAATAGCTCAAAACTAAGCTATCAGGTCTGCTGTCAAGATGTACCAGGACATTCGAGCCGTCGTCGAGTCAGACTTCCTTGCTGTTAATGAATTCATTATAAAACAGCTTTATTCAGAAGTTACTCTCGTCGAAAGCATTGGTCACTACATAGTTGAAGCTGGAGGCAAACGTATGCGTCCGGTATTGACCTTGCTCGCTGCCCGCTGCTGCGATATCGAATCTCAGCGGCACATTGAGATGGCCGCAGTCATCGAATTTATTCACACAGCAACATTATTGCATGATGACGTCGTCGATATGTCAACCTTACGCCGCGGTCGACCCACAGTAAATAAAGAATGGAATAATCCCTCCAGTGTGCTGGTGGGCGACTTCATCTACTCCCGCGCATTTCAGATTCTGGTCCAGATCGGCAATATGCGTATCATGGAAATCATCGCGGATACCACGAACAAGATTGCCGAGGGTGAAGTTCTCCAACTCATTGCCAAGAATAATCCGGAATTTTCTGAAGCCAACTACCTGCAGGTTATTGAAAGTAAGACAGCTATTCTTTTCCAGGCCGCTGCACAATGCGGAGCACTGCTGGCAAATGCCGAATCTTCCACAGAACAAGCCCTCAAGGAATTTGGGATGCGCGTGGGAACTGCTTTTCAATTAGTGGATGACGTGCTGGATTATGCAGGCGATACCACAGATTTGGGCAAAAACATTGGCGATGACCTCGCGGAAGGCAAACCCACATTGCCATTGATCTGCGCTTTGGATAAAGCAGATTCAACTCAGAGACAACTAATTCAGGAGGCGCTTAGAATAGATCAGTTACCAAAGGACATGCTGCAAAATGTGATCGAGATCGTGCGCAACAGCGGTGGCCTGGAGTACACTCAAAATCTGGCCCGATCTCATGCCCAGGCCGCAGAGAAATGTCTCGACGAAATACCGGATTCTGAGTTTAGATCCGCCCTATACGCCATGGTAGACTTCGCGGTAAACAGAAGGTCTTGAAGATATTGCCGATAAACCAACAAAGGTATCCCATAGGATTTTCCATGAAACTCACCGTTAGATCACTCTCGACCCTCCTGCTAATCACAGTACTTGCTGCCTGTACCGCAACAGGAATGAACCGAGGCTCGCCCGAAGATCGCCGCCTGGCAATCCAGGAAATGCGGAGCGAAGTGCTGAATGAGCTTTATTCCATTAAACCTGACACACGAGTGCAAATCGGCAGTGCCAGCGGATACGCAGTATTCTCCAATGCAAACATCAATCTAATTCTTGCAAGCTTTGGTGGTGGCATCGGGGTGGCTCATGACAATCAGAATGGTCGTGACATTTACATGCGCATGGGAGAGGTTGGCTTGGGTATTGGTGCGGGCGTTAAGGATTTTCGAGCGGTATTTGTATTTCATGATGACGATGCCCTCGACCGCTTCCTTGACGTCGGGATCAGCGTTGGTGGACAGGCAGATGCAGCAGCCAAAGCCGGAGATCTGGGAGCAGCAGTTGGGGGAGAAGCAGTAGTCGATAACGTGACTGTTTATCAACTGACCCAGAGCGGCCTTGCTTTACAAGCGACTCTAAAGGGCACTCGTTACTGGCAGGATTCCACGCTTAATTAACCATGATCGATATGCCGGGCATATAGTCCCGCATAACACTATCCTTATTGATGATGCGCACCCGGTCTTCGCTTGGCCGATAAATTTCTGCATTTTGCATGACCAGTTGTTCGGCAGAATTGTTAAGTCGTTCGGCTTCTTCAATATCGCCCAGCCTGATATGAACCTGCGCCAGGGCAAGATAAAAATCCGGCTCTTCTCGCTTTAAGCGCAATGCTCGCTCGAATGCTCTGCGCGCAGTTAGCAGATCGGACTCAGCCAATGCCAGCGCTCCTTGTGCATAATGATAATAAGGATTGCGATCATTGAATTGCGCAATGGCACGCATGTATAAGTTGGCAGTAATGTCATCTCCTTGCCGGGCATAAAATTTTGCCAGATTATTTATCGCCGTTACGCTGCGATTGTCTGATTCAAATGCCATCTTATAGCTGTATTCGGCAAAGTCGCTATCTCCAGATCGGCTATAAACAGTGCCCATATTGTTCCAGGCTATCGCGAGATCCGGATTCAGAAATAGCGCATTCTTGAAGTAGGCCAGGGCAGTGTCAAGATCCCCTCTCAGCAAGGCCTCAGCTCCAAGGTTATTAAAAAACAGCGCACGGCCATCCTGATCATCAATCACCCGCGAAGTTAGCTGCTGTAGTGCAATCTCGGGCGTAAAATCCACGACATAATAGCGCGCTGGAGAGAATCGACCAGTAGCATTTATATGCTCACTTAGAACCAGTAAATCACCTCGTAAATCCCAACTTGGTTGTACTCTGACGGTTTGAAAACTTGCATCAAGACCAAGATACCTTGCCATGCCTATGTAAAGGTTCATAACTCCCAGACAATTCCCCTCTCGCTCATAAAAGGTCTCAATCGCGGTGTATGTTTTTTCATCGTTGTATTGGATATGCAAAAATTCCTCACTATAGAGGATGTCTTGCAACTTGCGCACTTTTTCAACATCGGTATCGAAGCGCGTGACATAGCCATCAACCATTGCCCTGATTTCATCAGAGATCACTAATGGCTCAATCTCAGGAAAGAGATCTTCAGTTTGATTAATGATCTGTTCATGGATTGAAGCATCTGGCGCGAAATTAGTTTCAATGTCGATAGACATACATCCTGACAACAAAGCAATAAGCAGGCTTAATGTTAGAGTTTCAATGGTCTGTAATCGAAGATTCATGTTTAATTTATTTAATAACGAGAGGGCGTTAATTGCCCGGTTTTATCTATTTTCATAAATTCATATCGTCCCTGTACGAATGGCACCTGATCCGCTTTAAGTTTTCTAAACAGCGCAATCCAGCCGGCATAATTTGCTACCTTTCCCATACTCTTACCCAGACCGGAATAATCCAGATTTTCTCTCAGGCGCCGCACTTCCCTGCCCCAGGCATCCCGATATTCAGAAATATCCAGGCTAGAGGAATACTCATACTCCATAGCAACTCTAGTCTGGGCGATTCGCATATTATCAGCGCTGAGAAAGCGCACTTCATAATCCGTTTCAAACTCAAGTCTCTGCGCTGCGGCCAACTCCCAATCCACTGCTGTATCAATAACAACACTTTTAGTAACGTCGAGATTGGGCACATACTCAAAAGGCATGGTGTCGGCATGGAGTATTTCGTAACCGACATCGGTGTCACGTAAAGCCGAGGACATTTTTACTCGACGATTTTCATCAATATCAACTATTGCGTCTGACTGGATAGTTTCCGATCGTTCTACGAAATCGAACAAGGCCTTTATCGTTTTTATAGACAAATTCGGCAAGCGCCATTCTGTGTCTTCAGCATCGAGGAGAGACAAGCTTCCGTTTGCAAAGCGCAACGAATTTATCTCCAATGGCAGGCGAGCAGTCTCACCCAGGGCAACTCCACCCGGAACAATGATTTCCCTGATCGTGGATTGGTTAAACTCGTCCCCCAGGGTTTCTTTAAGAAATACCGAGGGCTCGTTTCTGGCCAGGCGATCTTGATTGCCTTCCCGAAAAAGGGAATTGGAATTCCGCCGAACTCTTTCTCCCAGGAAACTAAGCTCAGTAACTTCTGTTCGATATCTTCGCGCCTCTCTCGAATCGATAGCCAGTCTCTGCGCGGCGGTAGCATAAAAATTGCCAGCCAGTTCTGCAGACGCACCATTCAAGGACAAAACTGCATAACCATAATCACTGGCTACTGAGCCGATTTTTTCTGCGACCTCATCATCTTCTGTAAAAAAAGTAACGAATTGACGATCGCTGGAAGTCGCCTGTAACCAGGACTGCAGAAAATCTGACTGGTTTGCGCTATCCGCGGTGGAATTACCAAGCAGCACCAAGCCGCCAATTTCACCAGCTGCAAATTCTAATTCCCAGGCTATTAACTCCGCAGAAGTAGCATATCGGTTCAGCGGAATATCTGGAAAGCGACCCAATCGGGGGCGAGAAATTCTGCCTCTGGCCAGGCTTCGATCATTAAGATTGTAGGCTACATCTATGTCATAGGCATTCAGTGCTTCAGCCATTGTGGCTAACAAGGAATCCTCAGCTACCGCATCATCCAGCGCATCAGCCAAGGCCACGGCGGGCAATACAATAATTGCGATCAGCAGAAAGCAGGCGAGTTCATTTTTAAGCATCGTCAGCACATTCATCATAGCTTTTATCTTGTTGGGCACTGGTCAGCCTGTCTCTTAAATTTGTCACAAAATCAGGCTCGCCAAAAAAATGTATTGGCTGCGCCATTTCATTAATCAGTCGCTCAGCTTCTGCATATTCGCCCGCAGCGATCGAATATTTAATCGATTGTTCCATAATAAAACTATCTGCCGGCAACAATAAGAACGCATGCCGTTGATATTCAACACCTTGTCTCCAATCCTGCTCTTCAAATAGATACACCTGACCCAAAGCCAGATTAGCTTCAGCATTATTTGGCGCCAATTCGATGGCTTTTTCGAAATGAGATTCGATGTCAGCAATAATCTGCAACCTCTGACTGGCCGGATAATTCTTGTCACAATCATGCAGCTCAGCTTCCCAATACTCCCCGTAATCCAGCAATATATTGACATCGTTAGGCGCCAGATTTACCGCCTGATGAAAGTATTCAGCAACCTGCTGATCGTCGATCTCTATCCCGTCTCGTTGCGCCTGAAAACGCAAAGCATCACCCAATCCTGAATAACTGCGAGCAGATGGATTTCCTGAATCAATTAAATTTCGAAAGAAAAACTCTGAATGACTCGGGGAGCCCGAATTTAAACCTAACTCCCCTAATACAGTGGCGAGATCAACCACAGCCATCCGCGAAGTTTCATAGTCAGGTAATGCAACGCTAAAGCTGTCCACAACCTCACCCGTTTCGGGGCTGGCACCGATCAAATAATCAAACAACTCGTCGTCCAATTCCTCGGTAGTTATGGGAAATCCCATGTCGAAAGCAAAGCGCTCGGCTCTGCCACTTAGAATGTATTCCAGATAAGCCTCCAAATCAGATCGGTGATCAGGAAACCCCTGCTCATGGGCATGCTTTAAATAATGCACTAATGCTACTGATTTTAGATTGGCTATCTGCACGACTCGTGGAGAAGCCAGTGCATCGTCGCGGTACAACAATCTATCCATTGAAAGCTCTGCAGCTAATTCCGCCATTCGTATATTATTTTGACGGCTAAATTCGCTAAATACCGGTTCGCCTCTATTAATTTCAACGCGACTCAAGTAACCAGCCAAACCTTCTTCATACCATCTGGGCAAACGCAAATCGGAAAAATTTCGAATCAAGAAATGAGCGTAGTAGTGTTTTGCTTCACGCAATGAATACTCTTCATCAAAATTAAGTGCCATATAGTTCCCGCGAGGAGTTTGATAAAAGAATGCCGCCTCCTCATTGCGTTGAAATAGACTGAAACTCTCTTCTTCATCGAAAAGAAAAACATAGTTGGGTACATTTGCCTTTGGATAGGACTCGGTGTCATCAATCACTCGTGCCGTGAGTTTACGCCAGGCTTCCAATTCCTCCGCAAAGCGTATGGACTGCCGAGCAGACATTTGACTAAAAATAGTGAAATGCTCTGTTTGCAGTTCAACCCACCTGTCTTCGAGCAATTTCTCCTGCCCACAAGCCACCGATGCACTCAGCGCCAGCGCAAATCCAGAAAGGAGTAAAAAATAGTTTCGAATTTTGAAAGCGAAGCCAGACATAGAATGGTCCTGCACTAAGCGGCAACAGTTTGACTTTACCATGCCAATACCAAAAAGGCAGTGAAAACCATCCTAAAAATCGATGAAATACATAATCAATTAAAAGGGTTGATGCGGACATGACAGCCCCAGATTACCGGCTTTCAGCTTATAACGGCAGGTGAAATTATGCCTACCGAGGGTCGGCGAAAAACCGATAACAAGTGTTACTCAAGCAATTGCTCAAGTCTGCTAATCAAGCCAGAGAGGATTGCAACCGCCGTACGATCTACATCGCCGGATAATTCGGGCCGCCTCCACCCTCCGGCACAACCCAATGAATATTCTGCGAGGGATCTTTAATATCGCAGGTCTTACAATGCACACAATTCTGCGCATTGATCTGAAACTTCCTTCCACCAGCTCCATCTTCAATCACTTCGTAAACTCCGGCTGGACAATAGCGCTGCGCTGGCTCGTCATACATAGGCAGGTTAACGCCGATAGGAACCGAAGCATCTTTCAGTTGCAGGTGACAAGGTTGGTCTTCGGCGTGATTTGTATTGGAAAGGAAAACCGAAGAGAGTTTGTCGAAGCTTATTTTGCCATCTGGTTTTGGGTATTCAATTTCAGGACATTCTGCCGCTGGTTTAAGCTGGCAGTGATCTTTTGATCTGTCATGAAACGTAAACGGGAATTTCCCGAAGAAAATATTCTGCTCGATAAAAGTAAGTGCGCTGCCTAACCAAAAACCAAATTGATGAAATCCGGCAGAAAAGTTTCGAGTCTTATATAACTCTTTATACAAATCCGATTGTTTGAATCGTTCCGCATAATCCGTTAACTCCGACTCCGGGCTTTCACTATTTAGCGCGTCAAATAATGATTCAGCTGCCAGCATTCCAGAACGCATCGCGGTGTGACTTCCCTTAATCTTTGCTGCATTCAGGGTTCCCGCGTCACATCCAATTAATAGTCCGCCAGGAAAAGTCATTTTGGGCAAAGAGTTTAGGCCACCCTTGATAATAGCTCGCGCCCCATAACTGATTCTTTTGCCGCCACTTATGTATTTTTTAATGACAGGGTGATGTTTGAATTTTTGAAATTCATCGTAAGGACTAATATGCGGATTTGCATAAGATAAATCGACAATCAAACCCAGTGAAACCTGATTATTTTCTACATGGTAGAGGAATCCACCGCTAGTCGCGGCGTAACTGTCGCCTCGCATTGGATATCCAGCAGAATGTACCACCAGACCTTCTTCGTGTTGCTCATCAGGTATCTCCCACACTTCCTTTATACCAATGCCATAGTGCTGTGGATCGCTGTCTTTATCTAGCTCAAACTTGCTGATAAGTTCTTTACCCAGATGACCACGACAGCCTTCAGCCAGAATGGTGTATTTGGCATGAAATTCGAAGCCCGGTTCGAAAGACGGCTTCTGCTCACCTGCGGCGTCTATTCCCATGTCCCCGGTAGCCACCCCCTTCACGGACCCATCTTCATCATAAAGAATTTCAGCCGCCGCGAACCCGGGAAAAACCTCGGCGCCAAGTTCCATAGCCTGCTCTGCTAACCAGCGACATAGATTACCCAGGGAAATAATGTAATTACCGTGGTTATGCATCGTGCGAGGAACGAGAATCCCCGGAAACCTGAAGGACGACTTCTCATTGGGCAGGAAATAAATTTCGTCGCCAGTGACCTGAGTATTTAAGGGTGCTCCCCTTTCTTTCCAATCTGGAAATAAATCTTCTAAAGCTGATGGCTCAAAGACTGCGCCAGACAGGATATGGGCACCGACCTCGGATCCTTTTTCCAGCACACAAACAGAGATTTCTTTTTCCGCTGCTTGCGCCATTTGCAAAAGTCGACATGCAGTCGCCAACCCGGCCGGACCGGCTCCAACAATTACTACGTCAACTTCCATGGATTCACGTTGCATAAAAGGCCTCTGAATAATTCTCTCTTTTAGACGATAAGACGTTAGTGGAAATCACAATCCTTGTTGGATCACCTGATATTGCAGAGGTGTATTATCCTAAATTCATCAATTCAGCGCAAAAAACTGTCTGCCTGGCCATGTCATTACAAAAAATCACAATTAGTGAAGAATCTGTGAATATTAGTTCGGTCCTTAGGTTCATACTTGCGTCCGGTCAGCGACTGGCTTAAGCCATCAGATATCTTGGAGAGTTAGATGTCGCGCAAAAAGAGAATTAACTATCCACTTGCCTCGGCGATTAGTCTTGCCCTGACAATCTCCTCACATTCGCTTAATGCCCAGGCACCCAGCACATCGGCTGATGATTCCACGGTCACCTATCCGTCTGCTTATTTTGATCAGTATGAGCCCTTTTCTGTCAGCGATATGCTGGATCGGATCCCAGGCATCAATATCGCCCGCCGCGGTAATTTCAATAATAGCGGGGGACCGGGCAGCTCAGGCGGATCTGATCGACGCGGACTTGGGCTTGGTGGCGATCAGGTCTTGATTAATGGGCGCAGAATTACCGGCAAAGAGAATGAGGGAAATTCCCAGCTTTCCCGTATCCCGGCCAACCAGGTTGAAAAAATCGAGATTATTCGCGGAACGTCCGGCGACCTGGATGTCAGAGGCGGCAGCCAGGTAATCAATATCGTCCTGCTGGAGGCAGAATCCCGCTCTTCATTCGCCTATGAAATAAATGCTGATCACAATCATGACGGAGAGATACAGCCCGGCGCTAAATTTTCAGTTAGCGGACAACAGGGCAGTCTGGATTACCTCATCAGTGCTGAATCTGAACCACGCTGGGAATATCGAAAAGGATTTGAAACCAGCTTCCTGGCAAACGGTACTGCCAACGACACGATCGTGCGTCGCCAAACTACAGATCAACAACCAGCGATTTTCAGCGCTAATCTGGGTTATCAATTTACGCCAAATGACATCGTTCACTTCAATGCCCAATACCAAAATAATGATGCGCCAGGCGATGAAGAAAGAATTATAACGAATCTGTTAACCAGCCCATCAGCTGTAAATTTTGAAAATGACCTTATCGAAAATGACTCCGACTTCTGGGAAATTGGCGGTGACTATGAACATACTTTTATCAACGGCAATCGTTGGAAGAATCTATTCATTATCAACAGAAAAGAAGACGATCGATTAAGAGAAAGATTCGATATCGATCGCAACACTACTAAAGATCTATTCCTGGCAACATTTAATCGTTATCAAGAAAAAATATTCAGAACATCATATGCAATGAATCTCAATCCAGTGCAAGACCTGGAGTTTGGGATTGAGCGCGCCCAAACTACGCTGGATTCAACCCTTAAATTAGGGCTCGAAACTGCTAATGGACCAATCTCTAGTGTTTTCGGTGGCCTAACCCCGATTACAAATTCCGATGCCACTGTTGAAGAAATTCGTTACGAAGCCTTTGCGGTTCATAACTGGCAGATTAGTGAGCGCATGTCCCTGGAGAGCACCCTTATTTTTGAGGAATCCACCATCGAACAAACCGGCGATGTGAGAAAAAAACGTGGCTTTGATTTTGTCAGGCCTAAAGTAGATTACCGTTTTAATATCACACCTTCATTACAGTTTAGAGCCACAATCGAAAAAGACGTTGCTCAGCTAAGCTTCAACGATTTCACTGCAAACATTAATAGTGCCGATGACGATCAAAACGCAATCGCCGGAAATCCAGACATACGCCAGGAACAATCCTGGCGCTATGATATAAACCTGGAGTATCGCTTTGACGATGACAATGGCGTCCTGAATACCAACCTCTTCTATCATGACCTGGAAGACGTGATTGAAAAAATTGATGTTTCCACTGATGCCGCCATCTTGTCAGCCAATGGCAATATAGGTGATGGAGAACGCTTTGGTGGCAGTATCGATGCCAGCCTGCGCCTGACGACTTTTAATCTACCCCAGGTATTACTCACCTCAAGAGTGGAAATCGAAGATGGCGACATTCGCGATCCATTTCTTCAGATTAATAGACGCCTGCAACGACAGGGAAGAGGCAGTTACAGCTTTGGGTTCCGCCATGATATGACGAGCCGCAGCATTAACTACGGGATTAATGTTAATGGCAGCTTCAAAGGCAATCAGAAAGTCTATGATATCGACAAGGTCGAAGATTACGAAATGGATGCCTTTATTCTGGCCTTTATGGAAATTCAGGGCTGGGGAGGCCTGACTTTCCGGTTTGAAACTTACAGTCCTCATGAGCAGGAACGCTGCCGCATTAGATCTCGCTATGTGGGTGGCACTATTGCTACCGGAATCCTCAATGAAATCGAAGATTCCTGTAGTCACGCGGGTGAAAAATATGCGGTAAAAATCCGTGGCACCTTCTAAACCTAAACCGGATTGTTAGCAAACTCCCGCTCAAGCGTCACCCTGCATTAATTGACTTTTCTTAGTTAAAGTTTCGCCTTTGCATGACGTTAGCGAATAGGTTTCGGGAACTGTGAAATGGTGCGCAACTGCTTGAAAAATGGCAATTTTGCCATGTTATTTGCACAATTTGTCACAGTTCTCCAACCCCCTCGCCGCTATAATTCAAGTGCTATTGCAGGGAGGCAAGCTAACCAATTCACGGGGTTAATAAACCCGAGCCAGATAATTGATAACAGCAATCCGAAACCTGCGATTGAGCGTACTCTTAACTACGCCCCGCATACCGGGTATAGCAGTAACACGAAAGTATTGAGGTCCTAAATTGTCAGTTGCTCGCCATAATAGTCTACTTAAAGCCAGTGCTCTCAGTCTGGCAATCGCAGCTTCCACTGCATCTACTGCACAAACTACCGATTCAGCATTGGAAGACTCTAGCGTAATCTATGATGCTGCTTTCTTTGCCGAATATTCCCCGGTAAATGTCAACGACATGATCGATCGCATTCCAGGTGTCAGCCTGGCGATGAATAACCGCGGGGGACCAAATAATCGTCGTGGTCTGGGCGCCGGCGAAAATGAAATCCTGATTAATGGCCAACGCCAAACTGGCAAAAACAATGAAGGACGCAACCAACTCAGCAGAATTTCAGCTGACCAGGTGGCCTACATCGAAATCATTCGCGGTACTTCCGAGGAAATGGACATTCGCAGTGGCGGTCAGGTGGTGAATATTGTTTTAAGTGACGCACAGTCTCGCTCCAGCATTACTGCGGAAGCGAATATGGATCGCTACCATGATGGAACCTTCGATCCCGGCGCTAAAATTTCCTGGACTGGCCAATCCGGGGCCTTCAACTATCTCTTCCACCTGGAAGGTGAACCACGTTATCAGCATCGTATCGGCAAGGAGTTCAGTCGCGATGCCATGGGTAACTTATTAGAGACTCGCTACGATGAAAGCACCAGGGATCGCACCGACTATCAAACCAGCTTCAATCTGGGTTACCAATTCAATAACAGCCTGGTCCAGTTTAATGGTCTTTATGGTGGCGACTGCGCACCGGAAGATAAAGACCGGTTAATCAATGACTATACCGATACAGGCATAGTTGCCACACAAGAACGTGAATACATTGACCGTTGCCGTGATAACTGGGAAGTTGGCGGTGATTATGAATATGAATTCGCAAATGGCAGCAAGTATCGCATTCTGTTTATTGCCAACGATGGTCAATGGCAGCAAGAACGCGACCGTTTCGACATTATCGAAGATCGCGAAGAAAAAGATCTTTATCTCTATAACGATGGCCGCGACCAGGAGCGTATCATTCGCACCTCTTATACTTTCGATCCGGTTGAGGACCACGGCATTGAATTAGGTGTTGAACGAGCCCAGACTATACGTGATGGAAACCTTCGACTGGGATTAGATCTGGGTGGCGAAGCCTCACCGCAACACGGATTCCTGACGCCGGTAGCCATTGATAACGCCAACTCGACGGTTGAAGAAATACGCTATGAAAACTTTATCGTCCACAATTGGCGGATCAATGACAAGTCGTCTTTGGAAAGTTCCTTAATTTACGAAACGTCGACCATCACCCAAACCGGTGATGTGTTCAATGAACGGGACTTCGATTTTATTCGGCCCAAATTTGATTATCGCTACAACTTCAATCAATCAATACAATTACGGGCCAAAGTCGAAAAGATAGTTTCACAATTAAGTTTTTCCGACTTCATGGCCTCTTCTGATAGTGAAGACGATGATCAGAATACCCAGGCTGGAAACCCGGAAATCGTGCAAGAGCAGCATTGGGATTACTCGCTGAATTTTGAATATCGATTGCCAAACAGCGTTGGCGTAATCAATTCCGAAATTTATTACCGAGATTACACAGACGTTATCGATCGAGTTGATGTCTCTACCGGACCCGATGACCTTCGCTCAGCCCGGGGTAATATTGGTAGTGCTCATCGCTACGGTCTGAACCTGGACGCCAGTTCGCGGCTTGGTTACATTGGGCTGCCGAGCGCTTTACTGACGCTGGGGTTAAGTGTCCAGGACTCGGAAGTAACCGATCCTTTCCTGAATACCAAGCGCCGGATGCGCTGGAATTCGCGTTGGTTTGGCCGTGCCAGTTTCCGCCATGACATAACCAACTGGGATTTAAGTTACGGCTTCAACTATTTCAATTCAGACAACGAAAGCAATGCCCGCACTCAAATTGATATCAATGATATCGAGCGAGAAATAAGAGACTATGGCTTATCATTATTTGTCGAGAAAAAGGCTTTTAATGGAGTTACTTTTCGCCTCGATGTCAGAAATGCGAACGATCCACTTCGTTGCCGTGAGCGGACACGATTTCTAGGCGCTACCGTTGATGGCATCGTCGAAGAAATCGAGGATTACTGCTCGCAAGACGGCCCTGTGTACGCACTGAAAGTTCGTCATACCTTCTGATAATTACGCTTCGCAACAACACCGCTTTCGCAAGATAAAAAAAGGCACTCGGGTACCACCCAAGCGCCTTGGTGAATTCAACAATATTTTTTACAGCGTTTACTGTACGTAAAAAACCACGGACGTAAATAACACCAAAAGTAAAGATCCCTCGAGGATAGCGAGTAAGCGTTTTGCCCTCGGGCTTAGCTGCTTCACGTACCGATCCATCGGCGCGATAAATTGTGTGTACCTGTGATTAGTGATTGTCGTTTACCTTTTTTGGCCCCGCCGCCAATTTCGGATTAAATGTCTCTGGGTTCACGCAAACATCATTGTTTACTGCTTCCTTACCCTATAAGACGCTCAGACAGGAAATCTGTTACGAAATTAATCGATATTTAATCCGGCAAGTCAGTTAACAGCGCTCACTCAGCAACTGGCAATTCACAGCAAGACCCCCGAATCCCCTGCTTTCGATGGGCTAATTGATCAAGGTTTGACGGGACAAAGCGAAGCCCTGGGCTAACCCGGACTGGGCGTAGACCAGAATTATGGAGGGTTAGTATGGACTACCTCAGGAGCGCTATTCTGCCTTGGTGAAGATCATCATGTGCTGCCAGGGAAGAAAATCCAGCGTGTCGGTCCACTCCAGACCGAACACACTCATCTCTCTAACAACCTGCTCTTCGGTCATTTTATGCAAAGGACGTATTGGCACCGAAGGGTCCTCGCCACGGTATTCCAGCAGAAAGATGCGTCCTCCAGGTTTAAGCGCCTGGTAGATACCATTGATCATTTCAAAAGGATGGGAAAATTCATGATAGGCATCTACCATGATTGCCGCATCAATAGAGTTAGGCTCCAGATTTGGGTTATCAACTGCGCCCAGTACCCCTTCTATATTAGTGACCTGGTCAACCCGCATCTGGTCTTCAATTAGCTGCAGCATTTCCGGTTGGATATCTACCGCCAATACCTTGCCTTGCGGTACTTTGCTCGCGATACGAAAAGAAAAGTAGCCGGATCCAGCGCCAATATCGGCTACTACTTCATCAGGCTCCAGGTTCATATTTTCCACCACAGCATCGGGCATTTCTTCCTGGATGCGTTCCGGCCTGTTTAACCAACCGGCCGCACGATGACCCATGACAAATGAGATCTCTCGTCCCATATAGAATTTCCCAATACCGGTAGTTCTTCTTTCCGGGGCTTCAATATAACCTGGATGTTCAGCGGCTGCAGTAACGAGCGGAGTTGTAAAGGGGCTGGCCAGAATGAGAATGATTAGGCTGCATCTTAAAGAGTTCATGAGCTGTCCTGTTACAGTCTCTTGCGAAACTGGATTTATGTATGCGAATACAGGATTGTAAATCAGAAAGACAAAAAAGAAAGCTCGCTAAACTATCATGGGAGTAAAGAGAGACCAGGGAATAGGCGAGGAAATCGATGTTTACAGCAGTTTCAGGAGTCGCTGCCCGGAGCCTTTGCATTTCGGGCAGGTGCTTTGCTTGGTTATTTTACCCGCGCCCATACAAATATTGCAGACATCCTGATAGGGCTTTTTTAGAATCGACTGTAACTCTGCTAATGCTGACGTCGATGGATTTTTATTGGCTAGACCCATATTGATAAATCTCCAGAATCTCGGTATCTCAAACCTTAATTCTTTTTTTTTGGCCAGTGTGAATGGCCTCTCATTTGGGCTGCATTATGCGAAGATACTTTCTTTAAATGTGTTAACCATCTCACAAAATTGGTGAGATAGGCAGTTTTCCTACAAAATTCAAAATTCGGCTGCGAAATAACAGCATGTGTTAATATGCCCGCCGCAATCGAGCCCAAACCGACAATATGGAAAAACTATGTCTAAAGTCTTAGCAGGAATTCGAGTACTGGATTTCGGCCGTTATATAGCAGGACCTTTCTGCTCCACCTTACTCGGCGATATGGGTGCTGAAGTTATCCGCATCGAAAAAGTAGACGGTAGCGAAGACCGTTTTCTCTCCCCTATCACTGAAAATGGCGATGGTGCCATGTTCATGCAAATGGGCAGAAACAAGCTAAGCCTGACTCTCAATCCTATGAAACCGGAAGGCAGGGAGATTGTTAAAAAACTGGTTGCCAGCGCAGACGTGGTAGTCGCCAACCTGCCCCCGGATACACTGCAAGCCATGGGCCTGGACTACGACAGCCTCATCGCGATTAAGCCAGACATAATTCTCACCATGATTTCTGCCTTTGGTACCGGCGGGCCTTATGCCAATCGCGTGGGTTTCGATGGTCTGGGTCAGGCCATGTCAGGCAATATGTATATGTCCGGAACTCCCGATCAACCAGTTAAAGCCTATGGGCCCTTTATCGATTTTGGTACCGCAAGTTTCTCCGCCTTTGGCACTATGGCCGCACTTTATGAGCGGCAAAAAACCGGTAAAGGCCAGATCGTGGAAGGCTCACTATTTAATACTGGTCTGACGATCATGAATGGCACCGCCATTGAGCAGGCGGCGGTAAAACGCAATCGAGTTGCCACCCTGAATCGCTCTCAAACTTCTGCTCCGGCAGACACCTTCAAGACCAAAGATGGTTGGGTATTGGTGCAATCAGTGGGTGGGCCACTATTTAAACGCTGGGCTGACTTGATGGGAGAAGATCACTGGCTGGATGATGAACGCTTTAAAGACGACATTACTCGTGGTGATAATGGTGAAGCTATTAGTGATCGTCTTGCCACATGGTGCGCAGAAAGAACTTCACAAGAAGTACTGGATGCCATGGAGCAAGCACGGTTGCCTGCAGGACCTGTATTATCTCCTCAAGAAGTGTTAGATGACCCCCATATTGCAGCGAAAGGACTGTTTCAGCCGGTGGATTATCCTGGGCTCGAATCCCCCGCGCCGGTTATGAAAACCCCTGTTGAATTATCAGAAACTCCCGGAGAAATTCGCTCTCGTGCACCGACCTTGGGAGAGCATACGGATCAGATAATGCATGAATTAGGTTACTCGGAAGATGAAATTACCGAGTTGAGAGATAGGCGAGTTATTTAAGGCCGTTTAAAGCGATAGCTACCGAAATTCCTGCATCTTTCTTGCACCAAACAACTGCAGTTCATTAGCAGCAACTCCTGCAGAACCAAGTTTGTATGCAACTCGCTTGCGTGCACCAATGCTGTGAAGGCTTCCAGTCGAAGTTCCGCTGTTACGTGGGCAGTTCCATGGGCGATAGTTTTATCCATTAATGCCCTGACTATTCCTCGCCCCTGTAATGGTTCAGCACTAAAACACAATTTATGCAACCAAGGTTTTCAGGTAATTCCCGAATAGCAAGAGCACCGGCTTGGTGTCCTGACACTCGGCATAACCCCGCGTCGCGAGAATGCCTCCGTTCTCGCATTGTTCTTCGGTAAAAGTGCTGGTTCCAGGCGCTTCAGCGGCATAGCTGCCCAGACTTACCATGCCCAATACCTCAAGAGTGACAAAGTTTTGCTAACTGAAGTGCCTGTATTTCAACATCTATTTCTCTGTATTCAATACGCTTACTCAGGGATTATTAAGAAAATAGATTGCTGCGGTATACATGGCCTCTACTCCTCCCTTCACCGAATTTGGGTCGATAAAGAAAAAAGGCGAATGATGAGGCGGTGCTGACATTTCCCTGGCCTCAATTCGTTCCATGACATCCATCGGCGTACCACCAACACTAAAAAAGACACCGGGTACTTCATGCTCTGTTCTGGTGAAGAAAGCAAAATCTTCGCCGCCCATGCCAGTCCGCTCAGAGGTGCTTAATGGACTATAACCGAGCTGCTCAACCCAGGCGGGGATAACGCTATGCACCGCGTCATAATTATTTACGGTAGTTGGCGTGCTTTCGAAACCAATTCTCACTATTGGTAGCAAATCATCAGGCAGGCCGTTCAATCTACCAACATTAAGCGCTGTATCATGTATGCTTCCCAACACCTGCTCCCGAACTGCTTCGGAATCAGTGCGAACTGTTATTTGAAGATTCACTTCATCAGAAATGATGTTGTGCTTATTCCCGCCCTGGAAAGATCCAACGGTGATGACGGCTGGAGAAAAAGGATTAATTTGCCGACTGATAATCCCCTGTAATGCTATGACTAGCTGTGAGGCCACATAGATTGGGTCGATAGTTTGATGAGGATAAGCTCCATGCCCACCTACACCTCTTACCTGGATGTCGACGCTGTCTACGCTGGAATACATGATCCCGTCTCTAATGCTAATCGCACCACTGGGCATTCCGGAAGACACATGCAAGCCAAGGGCATAATCGGGAACACCAAAGCGCTCATATAAGCCATCCTCAAGCATGGCTTTTGCCCCATTGATTATTTCTTCTGCTGGCTGTCCTACCAGCATCACCGTGCCACCCCACTTGTCCCGGTTATCCATCAACATTTTCGCAGTACCCACCAGGGAAGTGATATGCATATCATGGCCACAGGCGTGCATGACCGGCATTTCCTCGCCGTCGAGATTTACCTGTCTCGCTCTCGACATGTAAGTCAGGCCACTATCTTCCAACACTGGCAGCCCATCCATATCAGCACGAATCATCACCAGCGGCCCATCACCATTTTCAATCATACCTACCAGGCCAGTTCCGCCGACTCCCTCGGTAACTTCGACCCCCAGAGTACGCAACTCTTCAGCAAGACGCGCAGCAGTCTTGTTTTCCAAAAAGCTTAATTCGGGATTCTGGTGAAACCAGACGAACAGATCTTCGAGATGGTCATCGTAATACTGCTCAATTGCAGATTTTAGAGCCTGATCTGCAGCAAAGCCATTTGACGAACAAAGACCTAGAATCAAAGCAATAATTAATTTAGAGCGCGCGAGGTGATCAAGTAGTGGTAATAGCTTCATAAGACACGTCTACTTAAATTTAAGTAAACCGGCAGAGTAAATGACCCCCGGGTTTTTGAAAAGTAGAATTCACCCCATTCCTCAGTTAATCTTGCTCAAAGCACTGCAGGGTACGAGGCTTTCCAGCATGGGATCTAATCAATGCAGGCGCCAATTCCCGCAGGGCTCGGCAGCAGTATTATTGGGCGCCGCCGCTGCAACTGGCGGAATTAGACTATGCCCAATAATTTATAACACTACTGAGCATAGAGATCGTGCCATTGCCGGCATAAAAGAGCTAATGACCTAGGAATTCACCATGAACACAAAAATCGCACTCTTCACCGCCTTGCTGCTCTTCATAGCTGTTAGTACGCATTTCACTATTACTGCCAATGCCCAGGAAGTTGAATACCAACTACAGGGCATGCAAACCCAGGACAAGATTCCCGCCGATATCCACATGGATTCATTAGCGCGCCTGCCTCAGGTACAGAGAGCAGAACTCGATGAAGTCGGGCAGAATGCGTTTGATACCTATGTCAGGCCGGGTACAGGCTACGAAACCGGTCTAAGAGGCCCGGTTGGCATGTGGATGCATAGCCCTATTTTAGCCGAAGCGGTTTTCGATTTACGCCAGAGAGTTCGCTATGGAACACCAAAAGACCAACGATTAACTGAACTCATAATCCTGTCTACCGCCAGGGAAATCAGCAATCAATATGAATGGTCGGCACACGAGCCTCTGGCACAGGCCGCTGGCCTGGAACAGGACATTATTGAAGTCGTTAAATATCGGAAGGATATGAATTCGCTGCCCCCAATCAACGGATTCGGTGAGATAGAACAAACCCTGGTCCAATTTACCCGGGAGCTGGTTAGTGAAGAGAAAGTCAGCGCAGCGACCTTTGCTAAAGCAATCGACTTGTTTGGCGGCGAAGGACTGGTTGATATTGTAGGACTTGTGGGTTACTACAACTTTGTCGCCATGACATTAAAAGCCTTTGATGTGCAGCGGCCGGTAGGCACAGAATTACTTCTACCTATGGTTTCAGATTGATAAGCCCAGACCGTTGTTTGGCTAGTTTGATTATTCGCCTGGGTACAGGAGCCTGCTCCTTCGCAATACCGGTACCGAATATCGTGATACGTTTCATTTTTTAATTGCTGCCGAAATTTTTCTGATGGTAAAGGGAATATTTTGCTTTGTTTTAAAGCGATTAATTTGCCGTAACAACGAGTAAGCATTAATAGAGCCGGAGCCACACCCGCTTTTTCTTATATTCCTTTTAAAAACTCATGCATTGCAGTATTAGTTTCATCCGGTGCTTCTTGTTGTACCCAGTGCCCTACTTCCGGTATCAGCACCGTGCCGCGATAATCCATTGCAACTCGGCTCATTGCTCCAGTTAATTGCCCTTCGTTAGCTCCGGCAATTACAACATCACGCTCTCCGGCGATAAATAATGTAGGAATTGCGATGCTATCGCTAATACCTTCTGTGATTTCCCAGTTACGATGAAAATTGCGGTAATAATTTACGCCACCACGGAAACCAGCAGATTCGAACTGGCCTACCACATAATCCAGGTCTTCCTGAGTTAACCATTGCGGCAGTCCAATGGGTGCACCAAGGCGCCCTATCCAGCCTCCCGCGGATCGTAACGGATCTGTAATAGTTGGCGCTTCGCGGGGAGATGTCGGTGACAAGTACAGCCTGCTGAGTATCCCCCTCGGATCATTGTCATATTCCGCTTCGGCAACGCCACCGGCTTCATTGTGATACAGGATGTAATAAAAGTTATCGCCAAAAGTTTCACGCCAGCCCACCATGGGCGATTGCGGTGCACGCCCGCCATAGGGAACACTCATAGCAATTAATGCCAAAAATCGATCGGGATGCATGAGCACACTATTCCAGGCAACTATTGATCCCCAATCATGTCCGACCATAATGGCCTGCTCCTCCCCCAGAGCATCAAGGATACCTACCATATCGCCGGTCAACTGAATGATGTTATAGTCTTCGACATCTGGTGGTGCGTCGCTTTCGCCGTAGCCGCGCATATCAGGAGCCACTACACGATAACCATTCCCAGCAAAATAAGTGAGCTGATGGCGCCAGTTGTACCACGACTCCGGCCAACCATGAGCAAATAAGATTAGTGGTCCAGAATCCCCTGCCTCGGCAATTCGCATGCGAATACCATTGCTTTCTATAAATCGAAAAGTAACCCCTGCCACGGGGGAAGCTGTGGTCATTGTATTTCCTTGTGCATATATAAAAGTTGAAAAAATTAGACTGGCCAAAACTGTTATGAGTTTGGGTGACCAATGCGACAATTGAGGTACTATTTTCATCTAGCCTACCTTTCTATTATTACTGGTTTCTGCTACTGACTACTACCACTGACTAAATCAAGCCTACCACGGTCAACAGAGAGTTCTCTACGCCTGAAAAGTTGGAGGAGCCAAATACTGTTGCACAGAAATTCTTTTTCTTATGAGCGGAAACCGCTATGCTTTGGGTCCCAGCTTTTTTAAGGATTGGATTTGTAAGTGACTGAAATATATGATGTTCCCTACATGGAAAGAACCCGGGATTATTACCGCGCTCAGGGATACACAACAGATTATGTCTGGGCACACAATTCAGAAACCCCATTCACACCTCTCTTAAAACCAATGCATGCAAGCCGCGCCGGCGTCGTAACAACCGCAATGCCGGATACAGAAATCGGCCGCGCGCATCGCAAAGTCTATTCAACCCTGGTAGCACCTATCCCAGGTTCAATGTATACGAAAGAATTATCCTGGCATCAGGCCGTCACCCATACCGATGATGTAAATAGTTTTATTCCCCTGGAACAATTGTTAGTACTTGTTGATGAGGGAGGCATCGGAAGCCTGGCACCAAGATTTCATTCAGTACCCACCGAATACAGTCAGCGCAATACTATGGAAAATGATGCTCCTGAAATCCTGGAACGCTTGCGCGAAGATGAGGTGGATGTTGCCATCCTGGTACCTTTGTGACCGGTCTGTCACCAGACCGTGAGTCTGGTAGCGAGACATCTGGAATCCAACGGTATGCCAACGCTGATTATGGGCTCAGCACGAGATATCGTGGAGCATTGCGGCGTTCCCCGGTTTCTCTACACTGATTTCCCTTTGGGAAATCCATGCGGCAAACCTTACGATCATGCTATGCAACTCAGCATTATCAGTCAGGCCATCGCTTTATTTAGAACAGCAACATCGGCCAATACTATGGAACAAACCCCTTACCTTTGGTCTGCAGACAATAGCTGGCGTGATGATTACGCCAGAGTTGACGACTCTAATCGCGAAGAGTTAGCAAAGCGAGGTGAAGCACGGCGGAAACGTCAGGCCGAAGAAAAAGCTACAGGAATAGAACGCGCAGCAATGATTGCAGAAGCTTGAAAAAGCATTGAAATCTCTCGAAATTTGACAGTTAATTAAGTCGAGAGCTAACAAGAAACCTAATGAGGCTATAACAATGAAAACTATTCGACTCGCCCTGATTACATTACTGACGCTGGCCTGGTTTTTACCTGCCCTGGGGCAGGATACACGCATGTATAACACTGTAAAAACCAAGCTTGCAGAAGGCAGGCAAGTGGTGGGCGGAACCGTAGATACACCCGATCCAGATATTTACTGCGCTATGGCCAATTCAGGATTTGATTTTATCTGGATTGAAATGCAGCACAGCTCGCTGAATTACACCGACGTGGCGCGGATGATCTGGGCTTGTCGTGATGCACCAGCCGTCCCTTTTATTCGTATTCCGGATGCGACAGAAGGCGATATTCAGAAAGCTACTGATATTGGCGCTCTAGGCCTAATCGTGCCGATGGTGGATACGGCAGAAAAGATGGAACAAACTGTCCACTTTGCCAAATACCCACCGGAAGGACGCCGCAGTCAGGGTGGCGGACAATATGGCCGACTCTGGGGTAGCGACTATCGCCAAACCTGGAATGACAACCTAATGGTGATTGCCATGGTTGAAACCCTCATCGGCGTGGAAGCCTCGGCCGAAATTGCCGGAGTCGATGGTGTCGATGCTGTATTCGTTGCCAGTGGCGATCTGGGCAGTTTCAGCGGCATGCGTCAAGGCGATCCAGCCTATGAAGAACTGGTTGATAAGATTAAAAGCGCAACGGAAAACGCGGGCAAATTTGTTGGTGGCCCATCTGCCTGGATGCAAACCCGGGATGGCTATCAATTCTTTCAAGGCCCAAGCACTGGCAGCCTGATTCGGATAGGCACACGAGTTTCTCTGGAAGAAGCAGATCCCTGTCGCTTCTTACCTTCTGGTGCCACACCAGTTGCTGGCGAGAATCCTTGTCCTTAACCAGTAGTTTTAGAAGCCGACCCGAACAAGTATTCGAGTCGGCTTTGTTATTCAAGTATTACCATCAGTGAAATGCGATCTATAAAAAGTATCAGTATCGAAAGCTGGATACAGATGGCAACCTGCGCCGCGGTAATCATTGGCATTATTCTGGTTGTCTATGAATTAGGTCAAACTCGACGTATAGCCTTTACCGAAATGGCCCAGGAAGCAATGAGTGAATTAAATTTGCGTGAGACTACGCTCTTTGGTGAAGAAGCTGCTGCCACAATCGCCAAAGCTTGCATCTCTCCTGCCGATCTGAGCGATTCTGAAAAAGTTGTACTTGATAGCGTTTTTTCCGCTCAAATTAATTTTGCTGTGCGCATTAAGCTATTGGAAGACACTGGCGGGATTGACACAATTTGGCGAACCAATGTTCAACAGGCAGTCGACTACATCAATGCCTTCCCCAAGGAAAAGCATGGATGGTAATCGGCAAAAGCGCCTGGGATGAAGAGTTTAATCAAGCGGTAGCATTGGCCGCGGAAGCGCCAGCGCCAATGACCTGCCAACAACGCATAGCTTTAATGAACACCCTCTAGCTCCTTACATTCTACTCCACACTTTACCTGGAAACTGGCTGGGCGAGTAAAGCATGGAAAGACAGCACAAGTATTCGATAAAGTCGCCTCGTTAAAAACTGCCTAACCCGAAGAAGGAATGCACATGCGCTTATAGAGCTCTACTATGAAGAATGAGCAATCAGTACTCTAGATAGGCGAAGAAAGCCATGTCATCAAATGGCCGCATAATAATCAGGCGGGCCGCATTGGGATAGCCTCCTCGCGTAACTATATTAATAGGGTACACATAGTGTGAATCCCTGCGTATTTCATCCAGGCTTGGAAACCAATCGACATAACCGCTATCCAACATATTACCAATAAATTCCACAGCTTCATCAAGCTCAGCTGTCAGGCGATCGCCGCGCACAACACCCTGTTGTTGCCACAGCAACTCGGTATCCATGCCTGTGACACGAACGGCGAAAGCTTTCTCGATGTCACCAAAAAAAGACCCATCCAGCAGATGGCTTTGCATCAATTCGGTCGGTGGATTTCTGAAAAATCTTTGCAAAGCCAGATAGTCCTGGTCGGAATCATCTATGGCAGTGGGTTCGATAAAGCTGAACATAAGCCCAACCAACAACACAAAGATGCCGACAATTGCAGACGCGAATATACCGAAGGCAACAAGAAGTTTTTTAGTGGAGAGTCCAGCGGACATAATCAAATAGGGAAAGTAAGGGGAGCCGAAACTCCCCTGGTACAGTTCTTATTCGCCGGGCACAAGATTTCCGGCGATGTAGACGCTCTCGATGGAATGCGTATTACGAATATCAGCAGCAGGGTTTTCCGTGAGTACTGAAAAATCACCCCACTTACCTGGCTCCAGGGTGCCGATATCTCCCATGCCAATACAATCTGCAGCAACACCTGTTGAAGCTCGGATTGCATCCAAAGGAGACATCCCGGCATCAACCATCATGTGCATTTCCATGTGCTCAAAATAACCCTGAAAACGGGCTGGAGGACCAGTATCGGTTCCCATGGCTACCCTGACTCCAGCATTGTGCAGAGCCCCGACATTTTCCATTGCTGTTGGCAATTGCGCTTTATAGGTTTGTGCAGAACGTGAACCAGCCATGCGGGACATGCGCTCCGGTGTCGATAGCTCTTCTATGATCGCAGGCTCTACTTCTTTCAGAAAATAAGGATCTTCAAAAAATTCCGGCACGCTTTCGTAAACAAATGTAGAAACCTCGCGAGTCAATGTCGGGATGTAACAAGTATCACTCGCGGTGACCATATTGATGAATTCCTGGTCAACAGCAAGATCACGAATACTATGAGCAATAATGTCAGCATTAGCATCTAACATGAATTTTGCATCATCCAGGTAGTACAAATGCACAGCCACAGGCAAGCGGCGTGTATGAGCCTGATCCACTAGCGCTTCGAAAAAAGGGCGAGGCATCTTTTGCGTAGCACCGAGATTGTCATCGATTCTTACTTTAATAAAATCGGCACCCATATCTGCATTACGATTTACTTCATCGCGAATTGCCTGTTCTGAATCACCAACGACAACACTTCCTGCCACATAGATACGAGCACGATCTAAATCTTTATTGAATTGTTCGTTACGTAACTGGAAGCCTTCCGCCTGATCACCACCGAGACTATTTACCGCAGTAACACCATAACGAGCATAGAGCCCCAGTTGCCGTAATAAATTACTGCGGTCATAGCCACCATTACCATTGAGCCCAATTGTTGCACCAACATGGCCGTGAGCATTAATCAATCCCGGCATGATGTACTTGCCTGAGACATCGACAACTTCAGCATCTGTCGGCAAGGTCACTTCCGAGCGGGGGCCAACCGAGCGAATCCGCCCTTCGGTAATAACTATAACGCCGTCTTCCAGGGGCGCCGCATCGGTGCCATCAATAATGGTTGCACCGACAAATGCCACGGTTCCATCATTGGCCAAGACCGGCGATGAAAAAACTAGAAATCCAAGTAACGCTAAAAAACTTGTTATTGCTCTTCTCATAGCGATTTCCTCCTGCCGGATATTTGAGAGGATTTACACTGGAAAAGCAATAGCTTGCAATACCTGCGGTTTATCGTAGAGGGCATGAAAAAGCAGTAATATGAAGATCCATTTTTGCCCCGGATGGAATGGTGAGAGCAGTAAAAATCTCTGTTACCGCGACGCTATCAACATCTTCGCAAGCAATTTTCTCCGAAATACTGGAAACTGAGAATTGGCAAAGTTTCCAGGGCTTTGGACCGCTTCCAGGGATCCGCCGGGCGCAATTTATTGAGAGAACTGAAGAAACGGTAGGTAGCCGTATTGAAGTAGTAAACAATGATGGCTCCAGCCATATAGAAACCGTGACGCGTTGGCAACCTGATGAGCTTATAGAAATGCAGCTGGGAGAATTCAGTCCACCACTGTCGAAGCTTGCGACTCATTTCACCGAACGCTGGCACATGGAAGACAGCAAAGTAACCCGCACTATGAAGCTTTACCCGCGTTCAATATTCGCGTTACCGATCCTGTGGTTTATCAGTTTATTTTTGAAGAAAGCTTTACAAACCCATACACAAGCGATTAGTAAGGGCTTATAGCAAGCGCAATATAGGCTCAGGACTCTTTTGGGTCACCAGGCGCAGTGCCCTCTTCCTGATTTTGTTCTACTTGCTTTTCCGAGGCTTTCTGCTGCAGCAAATCGCCCAGCTTGCTCAGATCAGGTACAGGTCTTTCTGCACCGTTGCCTTGATCTCGCCTTCTTTGGTTGAATTCCAGCGCTTCCTTAATGTCTTCTGTGAACTTGGAGTTGTCTTCCGAAGTTTCGTGTTCATTGCCCATGGCTATTTTTGCCTGTCAAAAATGCAAGACGTGATTCTATCCAAAATTGACCTTAAATGAACAAGACTATCGAATTAGTCATGACTTCCTCCTAATTTCGAGCGCGAACCAGCGACTTTCCGGTCTATTCTTATTACCCCGCCTGAGGTGCACTACCGGGGCGAATTGAAGTGCTCTGAAGCCATCAGCTAATCTGCAATTATATTTGGCCAGAAAACTAACAAGTTCTATTTGCAAAATGAAATTCTGTTATAACTAACTGATATATAGCTAAATATTCGTA
>JAPPOG010000002.1 GCA_028818225.1 Gammaproteobacteria bacterium
AAGTAATGATTACTGCGGTTTGCGGTTACAATTACTCACTCAAGTTAGATAGTTATATTGTTAATGAAGTATCAGGGAAACGTTTTTCTAATCGGCCCTATGGGCGTTGGAAAAACCACAATTGGCAAAATTCTGGCCGACCAACTGAATCTGCAATTCTTTGATTCGGATCGCGAAATTGAATTTTCGACCGGGGCGGATATTCCCTGGATTTTTGATGTGGAAGGGGAAAGTGGTTTTCGTATTCGTGAAACAAAGATGATTGATCAGCTTAGCGCTAAATCCAATATCGTATTGGCAACGGGTGGTGGAGCGGTGCTGGTCGAGGAGAATCGCAAACACCTGTCTGCTCGGGGAACAGTTGTTTACCTCCGTGCCTCAATTGCGCAGCAAGTAGAGCGCACCAGCAGGGATAAAAACAGGCCATTACTGCAAACCGATAATCCAGAAAAGAAAATTCGGGAACTGATGGAAATTAGAGAACCACTTTATCTGGAAGTGGCCGACATTATAATCGATACCAATAAGCGCAATGCTCGATCCGTCAGCCACGAGATTAACAAGCAACTTCTGCAAAATCAGAGTTAGTCCAACGGAAGTAAATCAATGCAAACGGTTAATGTCGATTTAGATGATCGCAGCTATCCAATCTTTATTGGAGCCAATCTGCTAGATGACGATTCGCTGCTGCTTCCCTATATAGGGAGAGGCCGAGTCGTTATTATCACCAACGAAATCGTAGCGCCTCTGTACCTTGAAAAAGTAAAGCTACAACTAGGTGGGCAGTTTGCTTCTGCAATAGTTCTCCCTGATGGGGAAGAAACTAAATCTTTGGAGACGATCGCAAAGATTTACGACCATTTAATGGAAGGAAAATTCGATCGTAAGACTACGCTGGTAGCACTTGGCGGCGGAGTTGTCGGTGATATAACCGGATTCGCAGCGGCTACCTATCAACGTGGAATTAATTTTCTGCAGATACCTACCACACTTTTGGCCCAAGTAGATTCTTCCGTCGGTGGTAAGACAGGAGTAAATCATCCTCTAGGCAAAAACATGATTGGTTCCTTCTATCAACCTCAATGTGTAGTTGCTGATACGGAAGTTCTGCGAAGTTTGCCGGAAAGAGAGATTAAGGCCGGCGTCGCAGAAGTCATTAAATATGGCCTAATTAATAATTCAGGGTTTTTTACTTGGTTGGCTGATAACAGCGACGCAATTTTGACGCTGCAATCCTCAGCAGTATCCAAGGCAGTGCAGATTTGCTGTGAGGCCAAGGCAGCTATTGTCGCGGAGGATGAAAAAGAAGCCGGGGTAAGAGCCTTGTTAAACCTGGGACATACCTTTGGGCATGCGATAGAGACGGCCACAGGCTATGGCAGCTGGTTGCATGGCGAAACTGTTGCTATGGGCATGGTTATGGCGGCTGATTTATCGAGACGTCTGGGGTGGTTGGATGCGCAGGAGGCGCTGCGAATCAGGCAGGTAATTGAGGAAAATTATGGTATGCCGGTGGTGCCGCCTGCCGATATAACGGTAGAGCAGTATCTCGACTTAATGTCATCCGACAAAAAGGCCGAACTCGGAAAGATTCGCTTTATTCTCCTAAAGGCCATTGGTGAAGCGGTAATAGAAGGTGATGTTGACGACGAGCTACTCAATTCAACGTTAACCGCCGGAAGCCAGCTTTGCCTGTGAAAAAATATACTAAGAATCTAAACCTTGCCTATGATCCTTTTGGGCCTGCGGCTGCGGCTAAGAGGCTGTTTGGCGGTGGTAATCGGCAACAGTTGTTGGATCAAATCATAGAACACTCACTTTATAGTCAGTCGATCATGTCAGTCACTGGCTGTCTCGGCTGCGGCAAAACGACACTGGCAAAGACCTACTGCCAGAGTTTTGGCGGCGAAGCAGTTTGCGCTTTCGTCCCCGCCACACTCTTTATGAACAAGTCCCAGTTTCTGGAGAAATTGGGAGAACAAATTCCGGTTCATCTTAATGATCAGGAAACTGATTCCGCCGTAGGCAGTATTCATCGATATGCTTCCCAGTTAGATCTGGAAATGAAAGCTTTGATGCTTGTCGTCGACGATGCTCACGAGTTAAGCAGTGATGTTTTAAATCTCATTATGGCTATCAAAAATAGTCCTGCTGCTGCGATCCACGTTTTAATGTTTGGAGAAACCCAATTACAAAGCATGCTGCAAAGTGCGTTGTCAGGAAAAGCGGATCTGACACTAATTGAAATTGAAATGTCAGAGCTGGGAGGAGAAGATACGGTCGAATATGTAAAATTCAAATTGGCCGAAGCAGGATATGATGGCGAGCTACCAATTAGCGTAAGTGAATTAGGAAACATTCATAACCTATCAAATGGGATACCTGGCACTATTAATGCGCTAGTCTCCAACGCTTTAGAGGAAGTTAATTTCTCTGCGACTGTTAGTGAAAAATTACCGGGTTTAATTTCTTTAGGGAATCGGTACTGGGCAGTCGCTGCGACACTCGTGGTGCTATTGCTTGGCGCTCTTTTCGTAATGGATCCCGATCCTCGTTTGGATCAACAACAATCAGTTGCGGATCGGGGGAGTTCAATTTCCATTCCTGTCACTTTAGAGAGTACCGCAGCAACTACCCTGAATACAGGAACTATTGCGGCTGCGGAAGTCGTCACTGATTTTGAACAGCAAGTTACGACCATTAAAGAGACATCAGCAGCGATTGACGAGGCTGCAATTGACGTAATCGATTCTGTTGTTGATGCCGAAATCATTGCTGGTGCCACGGCTACGGAAACTGACAGCCCAGAAGCGCTTAAAGAAGAGCTTAAAGAAGAGCCCGCGCCTGACATTAGTGCATTCGAACAGGCCTTGCTGGAATTTCCCGCTTCATCCTATACCGTCCAGATTATGGGATCGCACTCTGAAGCAAGCGTGCAACGGTTTGTTCAAGATGAGCTTAATGCAGCACAGCGGGGTTATTTCGAAACCAGGTTTCAGGAAAAACCCTGGTTTGTGGTGGTGCTGGGTAATTTTGAGAATCGCGCCGATGCCTCGAAGGCAATTGCTGAACTCCCGGCATCGATTCAATCGCTGCAGCCCTGGATTCGCACACTGGCGGATATTCAATCCGATATCCGAGAACTAATCGCTACCAATTAAGGGTATCGTGAGGGCTGGCAAACTTGTGTCAGTAATTGCCTCGTGTACAATTGCCCGCCGTTAGCTCTGGACTCGCTGATAAATGATGCTGAGCCTTGAGCTGCAATGCATTACTGAATACATCAGGATTTTTCGTGTCTCTAAAAAACGATCGATTTCTCAGAGCGCTCATGCGGGAGCCAGTTGATGTCACTCCAGTCTGGATGATGCGCCAGGCGGGTCGCTATCTGCCGGAATACCGAGCTACGCGAAAGCAGGCCGGTAATTTTCTAAATCTCTGCCAGACTCCAGAACTGGCCTGTGAAGTGACGCTGCAACCTTTAAAGCGCTTCGCCTTTGATGCGGCTATTCTGTTTTCAGACATTCTTACGATTCCGGATGCAATGGGGCAGGGCCTGTATTTCGAAGAAGGTGAAGGCCCACGATTCAGGAAAGTAATCCGAAGTGCCCAAGATGTTGAGCAGTTACCAGAACTCGATGCCGGCTCTGATCTCGCCTATGTAATGGATGCAGTTTCCCTGATCAGAAAGGAGCTGAATGGCTCGGTACCATTGATCGGTTTTTCAGGTAGTCCCTGGACTCTCGCCACCTACATGATTGAGGGCGGAGGCAGTAAAGATTTTCGGGTTGCCAAAGAGTTTATGTACAACAATCCGGAATCGATGCACCTGCTGCTGGATAAGCTGGCTAAGGCTGTAACGGATTACCTGAATTGCCAGATAAATGCGGGAGCCCAGGCGGTTCAAATTTTCGATACCTGGGGCGGCATTTTAACGACTTCCAGTTATCTCGAATATTCCCTTGGCTACATGAAAAAAATCGTTTCAAACCTGATCAGGGAACGAGAAGGAAGGCCTGTGCCGGTCATCTTGTTCACCAAGAATGGTGGTCTCTGGTTAGAGGCGATAGCCAACTCAGGAGCTAACGCCGTTGCCCTTGACTGGACAATAGATATAGGCACAGCGCGACAGCGAATCGGTCAGCACTGTGCTCTGCAGGGAAATATGGATCCTTCTATTCTTTATGCGTCACCCAGTGCTATTAAAAATGAAGTTGGAAATATCCTGGCAAGTTATGGGTCTGGAGATGGCCACGTATTCAACCTCGGTCATGGCATTACGCCTGAAGTCAATCCAGATCACGTCAGTGCCTTTGTAGATGCTGTGCATGAGCTCTCCAGTCGATATCACGCTTGAGGCAACTGGCTCCATTACGGCGATAATCGGGCTTGGTGCCAATATGCCCTCTAATTTTGGTAGCCCACTTGAGACGCTTAGTGAAGCAATGAAAAGACTCAAGGCAAAGTATTCTGAAATTGCTTGCTCTTCTTTTTATCAAACTGAAGCTGTGGATTGTGCGCCAGGCACTGCCGACTTCATTAATGTCGTTGTTGCGCTTAAGCTTAATTTACAGAGTAGTGCCTCTGAGTTATTACTGTATTTACAGGAGCTGGAAAAGAATTTTGGCAGGGTCGACTCAGACTCGGAAAACGCACCACGGCCGCTGGATCTGGACATTCTCTGGTTTGGTAACCAGCAAGTATCAGCACCCGGGCTGACAATACCCCATCCCCGGGCTACGCGACGCCGATTTGTCATGGAGCCACTGGCAGAGATAGCGCCTAATTTAATAGTTACCGGGGAATCCAAAACTGCTCTGGCACTGCTAGAAAGCCTGCCATTACTCCCTGCTGTCAGCCGCTTAAGCTAAATTCATGCTATATCCTATTGAATTAGTTGGGAAAATTAGAAGCGGGATCAAATCGCGGCGACTTTAACCATCCCTGTATCTGGGGCTAAACCAGAGTGCTTATGGGATGAAAAGACAGTCGATTTAAATGCAATTCGGTCGATGTTAGTGATAAGCTTACAGAGTTGTTTGGTGTGCGCAATAAGCCTAAAAATAGCACCTGCAGCACGGTATCAAGGGCTCTCAAGGCTTGGCATGGAGCAAGCTTTGTGAGGTAAAGAGAGACAAATAAACAAGAAATATGACCCAAATGCGTTCCGTCAAACCAACAACAGCTTTCGCAGTGCTTGCAGCTATCGGCATGCAGGGACAGATTGCTGTTGCCCAACAGGACGACGCTAATGTTTCGGTCACTGCGGAATCAGATACTTTCGCCAGCTTTCGCATTGCGCCAACCTCGGTGCTGAGTGAAGCCATCGCGCCTTTGTTTGAAATACAACGCAGCCTTGAAGCTAGTGATGTTCAAGGGCATGTGGTTGAGGATGCGCTAAATTTTAATCTCGGATTAGAGATTACTCCCATCGAAGGCTTGAATATTCGGGCGGATGCGTGGCAGCAAGAAATCAATGAGGTTCCTGGGAACATAACCAGGGATTCACAAAGCAATCTTCCCAAGCTTTATATCGAAAATTCAGCCATTAATGAATTTAATATCGATAACCCGTTTATTGGATCGAATCTGGAATCCAGTGGTTTCGATATCGGCGCGTCCTATGTCTGGGACACAAACCGTTACGGGCAATTTACCCTAAGCACAAAAACGACCTATGTGCAGAATTTCGAGAACAATGGGTCCCTGTTAGAGCTTATTGATAGTAACCTGGGTGATACAAGCGACCGCATGGTTAGCCCTGAACTTCAAAGTAGCCTGATGCTAACCTGGGAGTTTGGTAATCATACTGCCAGCGCGATCACCAACTACTTCGATTCATTTAAAGATATTAGCGAATTGGATCTGGATGAAATAAACGCACTGGTTGATGACATTACTACCGTGGACCTGCAGTATGGCTACAGTGTTGAAACAGGTAATAACGACCGGGCAATTATTTCTTTTGGAATTCGTAATATCTTCAATGAAAGTACAGCGCAATTTTTAAATTCCAATACCCGAATACTCGATCAGAATGGCCGCGTCGCATACGGCTCGATCAAATATCAGTTTTAAAAATTTAGTAATTCTTGACTCAGTGCACTGCCGTCCCGGTCAGGGCTTCTCCACTTTTCGACGGACAAAAAAAACCCCGAAAGTTACGGGGTTAAAGGTCTGCTCTATACAACTGGTTTGTAACTGTCTACAAAAACCGTAAGCAATAACAACATTGGATGGTTTTAAGTATATTGAGAATCTGATTTGCTTCTGTGGCCTGTTTCACAGTTCAAAACTGTTGTTTAACCCTGGGATAAATCTTCTGGTCAGAGGGTTGCTCGTGCCAGACACCACACGTCAATCTGCCGTATTCCCTGCCCTTCAATGGTGGCAGCCAAACTTTTTGCCGTTGCCATCGTGGTTACAACATCATCGATAATTGCGATGTGGTTCACACTTTTAAGACGCTCTATTTCGATGCAGGAAAAAGCCCCCCGCTGATTTCTTTTCCTCTTAACTGCACTTTCAAGCTCAGCCTGGGATTGAGTATTTTTCACCTTCTCAAACAGACCATCCCCAAGGGGAATGGCGGTACGCCTCGAAACCACTTTGCTTATTTCCAGTGCTTGATTGAATCCCCGACGTTTCAATTTAGATCGGTGGAGTGGAACAGGAAGCAGCAAATCTGGTTTCGAAATTCCTGCGTACTCATTCAGGAATGAGTTTGCCATTAAATTTGATAGGGTGAACCCGATGTCTAGCTGGGCGTGAAACTTGAATCGGGCTAATAGTTTTTTTACTGGGGATGAATAGTGAAACAGTCCTTTACAAAAACTAAAAGGCAGGGGATCGATTAGGCATCTAGCGCAGTAATTGAAATGTAATCCAGAATCAGGAAGAGGAATGCCGCATGTATGACAAGACTTGCTTATCCACGGAAGGTCTGCATAGCAATGGTGACAGAGACTGAGCACAGAGTTGGTTGTTACTGAGCAAACGATGCATGGAGAGGGGACAAACTCCCGCAATTTTGCAGACCACCTGGTAAAGTCGGGCTCAGTGCCTTTCATGCTCGGTTCTCTTGGGGTTCACAAGTAAAAGTGGAGAAAGTTTAGTTCCGCGGGCAAATTTCGCTAAGGATTTGGCTCCTAAAGTATCGGTAGCCAAGTCCTTCACTTATAATTGCGGCTCTTTTTACACCAGGAAACAGTTAAACACGAAGTGATTGGGGGAACAGGCAATGGGAGCCTACCGCGCGCCACTGAGAGATATTGAATTTCTCTTACAAAATGTATTTCAAGCTGAAAAGATTTTCAGTGCCATGCCGGAAACGGCAGAGGTAACCGATGACCTGTCTTCCGCTATTTTGGAAGAGGCTGGAAAAATTGCCGAGCAATTACTGTCGCCAATTAACCAAACTGGTGATCAGGAGGCTTGTCGGCTAGAGAACGGTAACGTTATTACGCCAGAGGGATTTAAAGAAGCCTATGCCGCTTATGTTGAGGGAGGTTGGCCAAGTCTGACTGGTGATGTGAAATACGGTGGCCAGGGAATGCCCAAAGTGTTGTCAGCGATGATTGAAGAAATGTTTTTCGGTGCAAACTCTTCTTTCTGTCTCTATACAATCCTCACGACCGGTGCGACTTTAACGTTAAGCAATCACGCAAGTGAGGAACTGAAGAAGGCTTATCTTCCCAAGATGCTGGCGGGTACCTGGGCGGGCACTATGTGCTTAACCGAACCCCATGCCGGAACCGATCTGGGGATTATCAACACTAAAGCAGTGCCCAACGCCGCAGGTAGTTACGACATTAGCGGTACTAAAATATTCATAACTGCCGGTGATCATGATTTAGCCGAAAACATTATTCACCTGGTACTGGCGAAATTGCCGGATGCACCTGCGGGACCGAGGGGAATCTCTTTGTTTTTGGTGCCCAAGATACTGGTCAATGATGATGGCAGCCTGGGTGGTTCCAATAATGTTAATACTGGCTCAATCGAGCACAAGATGGGAATTAAAGCGTCGGCGACTTGCGTGCTGAATTTTGAAAACTCGCAGGGGCTTTTGGTCGGTGAACTGAATAGTGGATTATCTAATTTGTTCACTATGATGAATTATGAGCGCCTCTCGATGGGTTTGCAGGGTAATGGCTTGGCAGAAAGCTCATACCAGCTTGCTTCCGATTACGCCAAAGAAAGGCTCCAGGGGCGGGCGGCAACCGGACCCGAATTTGCGGGCAAACCAGCCGATCCAATTCTTGTTCACCCCGATGTTCGACGCATGTTACTCACTATGAGAGTTAATACCCTGGCAGGAAGGGCGTTGTCTCTCTACTCGGCGTTTCAATTGGATATTGTCCGTTTCCATCCCGATGAGGCGGCAAGAAAGAAAGCAAGCCAACTGGTTTCATTGTTAATCCCCGTGCAGAAAGCCTATTGTACTGATCGCGGTTTCGAGTCCTGTGTCCTGGGACAACAAGTACTCGGCGGACATGGTTATATTGCTGAGTGGGGATTGGAACAGAACGTGCGCGATGCGCGTATTTCACAAATCTATGAGGGAGCGAATGGCATTCAGGCACTCGATCTCATGGGCAGAAAAACTGTTCGGGCTAACGGTGAACTTCTCGACATTCTGAAAGAAGAAATTGATGAATTCATGGCCAGACATCAAGACAGTGCTGACATGAAGGAAGGATTATTGAAACTGAACGCTATTGTCGATGAACTCAGCGTGGTAACAAAAGATGTAATTTCCATCGCCAAAGAAAATCCCAATGAAATCGGTGCTGCTTCCTATCCCTATATGGAGTTAATGGGACTGACTTTGTTCTGTTTTATGTGGCAACGAATCATCGCCGCGGCGCTGGAGGCGAAAGACGAAAACGAAGGCTCTGATGACTATTTAGATGGGTTGTTAAATAGCGGTGAGTTTTTCATGAGCCGTCTATTACCGAAATCCAGGGCACTGGTTGCGGAAATCCGAGCTGGAGCGGGTTCTTTAATGGCGATGACGGCTCAACAGTTTTAGCCGCATTTTCAGGCTATGCATGTGGATTGGCGGTTAGATTACCCACTCCACATTGTCGGCAAACAAATCCTTGTAAGGATCCAGATTCTCGGTTTCTTCTCCAACCAAAATCATATTTCCCTTTCCCATTGGGATAACAACACCATTAAAGCGATCATCGCGAAAGCGGTACTCGACACTTACCGGGCTGTTGTTGATGACAAAGACGCTGACCGCTCCCCGGCTTCCCTGCAATATAAGGTGGGCACTTTGAAATGCAGGGATTATTTCACAAGGTTTGGCAACGCGCACTGGCATGCTTCTCATAAAGTCATTGCTTAAAAACTGAGTCCCAGCGTTAGCCAATATCTGGGAAACATTTGCCGCGTTCACAATCTCGAAGTTATTACCTTCACCGCGGGAGAAAGCATTTATTTCTTCAAAATCTATGTAAAGGTGATCCAGCACATTATCGCCGAGAGCAATATCCTGCACCGAGGGGCCAGAGTTAAACACGATGGAAAACGTAACCCCAATGGCTAGCAGAAATGTTGCCGCTGCAGCGTAATAGTGGAAGTAGCTTGAGTTTGCGGACTCTCTCTGGATTAGTTCTTCTCCACTAATTCCTGCACTTGCCGGAATCTTGAGAAGTTTATCTTGCAGATCAGCAGGCACGCTTATCGCCGTTACTGCATTGCTAACGTCAGTATCCAATTCCTGAGCCTGATCAAGAATTTTCTGATAGTCAGGGTTGTCACTGGCAGCATCCAGCAATTCTTGCTCTGGAGACTGCGGGTTAGCGTAAACCCGTCGCCGAAATTCTATTTCATCCATTTTTAATAACTCTCAGTCTTTTGATTCTTGTTATTCATCAATATCGTCCGAGTCCAGACCAAATTCCTGTTTTAATTTGCTCCGGGCCCGAAACAGTCGAGTCATGACTGTATTGTTGTTTAAGTCCAAGATACCGGCAATTTCTTTGCCGCTAAACCCACCTATGACTTGCAGCAACAATGGTTCTCGATAATCACTATCGAGTCGATTGATCGCGTTGTGCAGTAATTGGCGATCCATCCTGAAGTCTGGCTCATTCTCGCCGCTTGCGGCGATAGATTGGCCCTCTATATCAACCAACTCCGGTCGGTAGCGTTCGTAAAGTCTGGCATTCTCGCGTCGTGGGATAGTAAATAACCGGGCTTTAGCTGCCTTATCATTCTGCAGGCTATCCAGGGATCTCCAGGCTCGAAGAAAGGTTTCCTGAACCAGATCCTCAGCCAGAGCCTGACTCTTGCATAGCCAATACGCGTAGCGGTAAACGTCCTGATAAAGCGCCGCAACCAGCGACTCGTAGCGCTGCTGCTTGTTCTTACCGTCTATGACCGGGCTATCGCTCATAAGTTTTCAGGCTGAATAAAAAAAGACGAGTTGTAGTCTCGGGCGATAAATGCCAGGCATAATGCGCTGTTGGTTGATTCCCACGGGGCAGAGAGTTTGCACAAATTGCACTCCAGCATCAAGTGCAGCCATGGTTTGTCCCCAGGGACAGGGATCTTGAAGCAGAATTTCAGAAATACAAAGAGTGAGTTCTGGAATTCATTCTGCCCCTGTATACTTGCCCACATTACTATTGGTGGGTTTAGATGATTAGAGTAGCAATTGCCGGCGCTGCCGGGCGCATGGGCAGAACCCTGGTGGAGGCAGTTAGCAGGAGCGACGCTGATATCGGGGTTTCTGTCGCAACAGTGCTGGCTGACGATCCCTGCTTGAATGTTGACTCTGGCTTGCTGGCCATGGGGGTAAGCAACGGAGTATTAACGGTATGCGAACTCAGCGGCCAGGCCGATCAGTTCGATGTGCTAATCGACTTCACCGAACCAGCAGCGACTCTGTCCCATTTGGCTTTTTGTCAGCAGCACTCAAAAGCCATGGTGATTGGCACAACCGGGCTCAGCGATGAAGAGCAACAGCAAATTGAAAATGCTGGCGCTTCTATCCCAATCGTTTTCGCACCAAATATGAGCGTAGGTGTGAATCTCTGCCTCAATTTACTCGATCAGGCTGCGCGGGTGCTTGGAGATGAAGTTGATATAGAAATTACCGAAGCCCATCACCGCTTTAAAAAAGATGCTCCATCTGGCACCGCCCTTAAGATGGGTGAAGTTATCGCGGACTCCTTGGGTCGTGACCTGAATAAAGTAGCTGTTTATGGTCGAGAGGGTATTGGCGAGGAACGCCAGCGCTCAACCATTGGATTCTCTACCATCAGGGCAGGGGACATAGTCGGGGATCACACCGTGACCTTCGCCAGTCTCGGTGAACGGGTGGAAATCACACATAAGGCCAGTAGCCGAATGACATTCGCCAATGGGGCTGTAAGGGCGGCCACTTGGATTTCCAATAAGCCGCCAGCTGTTTATTCCATGCAGGAAGTCCTTGATCTGAAATAACGACAGACTTTTTTCAAAAAATTAGTCTATAAAAGTACAGCATTCATAGACAAGAGCGGACCATTTTCTATACAATGCCCGCTCAGTATGTCGAATGCTGAAAACCAATTTTGCAAAGAATTTTTAAAAAGCGGAGTGAAGAATTTTCTTCATTCCGCTTTTTTTTGATGCGCAAAAGAAAGAGAAGAATTAGGAGTGAGAGTGGCCGGATTAGCAGTACTGGCGTTAGAAGATGGCAGCATTTTTAAAGGTGCTGCAATTGGAGCTGAAGGCAGTTCCACTGGGGAAGTAGTTTTTAATACATCGATGACGGGGTATCAGGAAATCCTCACCGACCCGTCCTACGCACAACAGATCGTAACCTTAACCTATCCTCATATTGGTAATACTGGTACCAACGAGGAAGATAATGAATCCGAAAAAGTCTGGGCTTCGGGATTGGTCATTCGTGACCTTCCTTTGCTTGCCAGCAATTGGCGTAATCAGCAGACTCTCGATGACTTCTTAAAGCAGCGTAACGTAGTCGCTATCGCTGAACTGGATACGCGCAGACTTACCCGCTTACTGAGAGACAAGGGTTCCTTAAACGGTTGCTTGCTATCTGGCGAAGCATTGCAATCCGGTGGCGAAGAAAAAGCCATAGAGCTTGCCAGGCAGTTCCCGGGGCTCAAGGGCATGGACCTGGCTAAGGCTGTAACTGTTAGCGAGTCCTATACATGGAACCAGGCTGAATGGGATATAAAAGAAGGTTATCTGGCCCCGGTCGATTCCCGCTTCAATGTTGTAGCTTATGATTTTGGGGTGAAGCGAAACATCCTGCGCATGCTGGCAGCGCGGGGTTGTAAAGTGACGGTTGTTCCTGCGGAGACTCCTGCTGCAGAAGTATTGGCCGTGGCCCCCGAAGGAATTTTTCTCTCCAATGGACCGGGAGACCCGGAGCCTTGCGATTACGCAATCGCAGCAATCAAGGAATTTCTGGATCAAGGGATTCCGCTGTTTGGGATCTGTCTTGGTTATCAGCTACTCGCGCTAGCTTCTGGCGCTAACACCATAAAGATGCAGTTGGGTCATCACGGAGCCAATCATCCTGTTCAAAATCTTCACAATGGTACGGTATTAATCACCAGTCAAAACCATGGCTTTGCAGTCGATGGCGAGACACTTCCGGATAATCTGGAAGCTACCCATAAATCCCTGTTCGATGGTTCCTTGCAGGGTGTTGAACGCACCGATAAACCTGCATTCGGATTCCAGGGTCATCCGGAAGCAAGCCCTGGACCACATGATGTCGCCCCTTTGTTCGATCATTTTATTGAACTAATGGAACAGCAATCCGATGGGTTGAGCAATTCGGCCCAAGTAGCAGCGAGTAGTTAAGCATGCCGAGAAGAACAGACATAAACTCCATTCTTATTTTGGGAGCAGGCCCGATTGTCATTGGCCAGGCCTGTGAATTTGATTATTCAGGTGCCCAGGCATGCCAGGCATTAAAAGAAGAAGGCTATCGAGTCATCCTGGTTAACTCAAATCCTGCCACCATCATGACCGACCCGTCCATGGCAGATGCCACCTACATCGAACCGGTAAAATGGCGCATTGTCGAAAAAATTATCCAAAAAGAAAAACCTGATGCCATTTTGCCAACTATGGGCGGGCAAACTGCACTCAATTGTGCCCTTGACTTAAATCGTCATGGTGTCTTGGATAAATACAATGTGGAGTTGATTGGTGCGAGCTGTGAAGCTATCGATAAGGCGGAAGATCGTGAGTTATTCGATAATGCGATGATTTCGATTGGCCTCGAGACTCCTCGCCATGGCATGGCTCACAACATGGAACAGGCTCACCAAGCTCTCGAGGAAATCGGCTTCCCTTGCATAATACGCCCTTCTTTCACTTTGGGTGGTAGCGGAGGAGGTATTGCCTATAACAAGGAAGAGTTCGATGAGATTTGTGCCCGCGGCCTGGAGTTATCCCCAACCACCGAATTATTAATCGATGAATCTTTAATCGGTTGGAAAGAATTCGAGCTGGAAGTTGTTCGAGACAAGAACGATAACTGCATCATCGTTTGTTCAATTGAAAATTTTGATGCCATGGGTGTGCATACCGGTGACTCGATTACAGTAGCTCCTGCCCAGACCCTTACCGACAAGGAATATCAAATTCTGCGAAATGCAGCGATCGCTGTGTTGAGGGAGATCGGAGTTGAAACGGGTGGATCAAACGTTCAATTCGCAGTAAATCCTGCCGATGGTCGCCTGGTAATTATTGAGATGAATCCCCGGGTATCTCGATCATCGGCACTGGCATCGAAGGCCACCGGGTTTCCCATCGCGCGAGTCGCCGCCAAGCTTGCCATCGGCTTTACCCTGGATGAGTTGCGCAACGAAATCACCGGCGGAGTGACACCGGCATCTTTTGAGCCAACAATTGATTATGTAGTCACCAAGATCCCCCGCTTCACTTTCGAAAAGTTTGCCGAAGCGAATGACCGTATTACCACACAGATGAAGTCGGTCGGTGAGGTAATGGCAATCGGTCGTACTTTCCAGGAATCCATGCAGAAAGCATTGCGTGGCCTGGAAGTCGGTATGTGCGGCTTTGATCCGATTCTCGACAGTGGACTTTCAAATGCGAAAGAAGTGCTTACCCGAGAATTAACCGAGCCTGGCGCACAGCGCATCAGGTATGTGGCCGATGCTTTCCGACAGGATTGGTCTATCAACACCATCTATGATCTATCCGGTATCGATCCCTGGTTCCTGGTACAAATCGAAGACATTGTTAAAGATGAGCGGGCACTTTCTGAAACCAGTCTCGCTGCAATTGATCAGACCTACTTTTTAAGCTTAAAGCGCAAAGGATTTTCAGATAAAAGAATATCGCAGCTACTTGGCATAACAGAACTGGAAGTTCAACAAGCAAGACAGGCGATGGGCATACGCCCCGTTTTCAAACGAGTCGATACTTGTGCTGCCGAGTTTGTTTCTTCTACTGCTTATATGTATTCCACTTACGAAGAGGAATGTGAGGCGGAACCTACCAACAATAAAAAGATAATGGTACTGGGCGGGGGGCCAAATCGAATTGGCCAGGGTATCGAGTTTGACTATTGCTGTGTGCATGCTGCGCTGGCTATGCGGGAAGACGGTTTCGAAACAATTATGGTGAACTGTAACCCGGAAACTGTTTCCACGGATTACAATATTTCCGACAGGCTTTATTTTGAGCCACTCACATTTGAGGATGTCATTGAAATAGCTGAGCTGGAAAAGCCTGCGGGCGTCATCGTGCAGTTTGGCGGACAGACTCCTCTCAACCTGGTTAAGCGTCTCGAGCAGGCAGGAGTACCGGTAATAGGCACGCCACCAGATGCGATTGATCGAGCGGAAGACCGTGAACGCTTTCAGCAACTCATAGAGAAACTGGATCTTAAACAGCCTCCCAATTGCACGGTCCGGAGTGTCGAAGAGAGCATTGAGCAGGCAGAGAAGATTTCCTATCCCCTGGTTGTAAGACCATCGTGGGTATTGGGTGGACGCGCTATGGAGATCGTTTACAACGAGGAGGAGCTCAAGCGCTACATGCGGGAAGCGGTGATGGTCTCCAATGAAAGCCCTGTCTTGCTGGACTATTTTCTCAGTTCTGCAATAGAAGTCGATGTGGATGTAGTGAGTGATGGCGAACAAGTTGTTGTTGGTGCAATCATGCAGCACATCGAACAAGCAGGTATTCATTCCGGGGATTCAGCTTGTTCTTTGCCTCCCTATAACTTGCCAGAAGATGTGCAGAATACTATTCGCGACCAGGTAACAAGACTCGCTTTAGAGCTTGGCGTTGTCGGATTAATGAATACCCAATTGGCTTACCAGGATGGTGAAATTTATGTGATCGAAGTGAATCCTCGAGCGTCGCGTACAGTTCCCTTTGTTTCTAAATGCATTGGGCATTCTCTAGCAAAGGTCGCCGCTCGTTGCATGATTGGTAAATCATTGGCCGAACAGGAGTTTACTGAAGAGATAATTCCGAAAACCTTTGCGGTTAAAGAAGCCGTTTTTCCATTTAACAAATTCCCCGGGGTAGATCCGATTCTTGGGCCGGAAATGAAATCAACGGGGGAAGTAATGGGTGTAGGTGAAACCTTTGCCGAAGCCTATGCTAAAGCCCAGATGGGTGCCGGAGACGTCATTGAAACCAGTGGTAATGCCTTTATCAGCGTGCGTGATCGCGATAAGGGTGATGTGATCGAAGTAGCCCAGCGCCTGAGCGCCCTCGGCTATTCACTGGTCGCAACTCACGGCACGGCTAAGGTCATAGAGGAGGCTGGTTTGCCGGTTACCGGTGTTAACAAGGTCGCGGAAGGTAGACCTCACATAGTCGATATGCTAAAAAATGATGAGATTCAGGTAGTGTTTAATACAACCGAAGGGAAGCAAGCTATTGCAGATTCCTCAATGATTCGACGTACGGCGTTAAGACATGATGTTTACTGTACAACGACAATTGCCGGTGCCCTGGCGGTTTGTGATGCGGTGGAGTTTGGCAATAACATGTCGGTCTATACTATTCAGCAGCTTCATGCTGATTTGCATTAAACCCTCCCAGCAAAAACGAATAAAACTGAACTAGTTATGTCGTGATGTGATTATGGCCAAAGTTCCTATGACAGTTATTGGTGCAGAAAAACTCCGCACCGAGCTTACTGAACTTAAATCGGTACAGCGACCTAAAATATCCAAAGCGATTGCCGAAGCGCGAGAGCATGGAGATTTAAGAGAGAATGCTGAATACCATGCTGCCCGAGAACAGCAAAGTTTCTGCGAAGGGAGAATCACAGAGATCGAATCAAAACTAGCGGAATCAGAAATTATCGACATTACGAAGATAGAGCCCACCGGGCGGGTAATTTTTGGAACTACCGTCACTCTGTTTAATCTGGACTCGGATGAATCGGCTACCTATCAGATAGTGGGAGAAGACGAAGCCGACGTACCGGCAGGAAAAATTTCAGTGGTTTCGCCCATTGCACGTGCGGTTATGGGTAAATCCGAAGGGGAAGAGATTACGGTAAAAGCCCCGGCTGGTGATATAGACTACGAGATCGAATCAGTCGAACATCTCTAGGTGAGTTTGCGCAGCAGGTTTGAAAGTTGAGGATCAGGTTTCTTGGCGGCGCGATAAATAAGAATTATGTGTCCAATGCTTTGAATGCATTCGGCATTAAATTCATCGCAGATTTCTGCAATTAATTCTTTCTTGGCTTCGCGGGTTGAAGTAAGAATTTTTACTTTAATCAATTCGTGGTCAGTCAAAGCACGGTCAATTTCTGCTTTGATATTATCCGTTAAACCTTTTTGTGCAATGATGACCACTGGTTTTAAATTGTGACCAATCGTTCTGAATTTTTTCTTGTCGCCGTTACTAATCGACATTGTTTTCACTCGTGATAAAAAGGTTGCGGATTCTAGCAGCTAATCCGGTATTAGATAAGTCATGGCCAGATCCAAAAGTAGCAAGCAATGGTTAAAAGAGCATTTTGATGATGAGTACGTCAAACGCAGCCAGGAGGATGGTTATCGATCAAGAGCAAGCTACAAACTTTTAGAGCTTCAGCAAAAAGATCGATTCATCAAACCTGGCATGACGGTAGTGGATCTCGGCGCTGCGCCCGGCGGTTGGTCGCAAGTAGCGGCCGAGATCGTTGGCGATCGTGGGAAAATCATTGCCAGTGATATTCTGGCGATGGACAGTATCGCCGGCGTGGAATTCCTGCAGGGAGATTTTACCGAAGCACAAGTCTTTCAATCCCTGCTGGAGAAAATCAATACAGGCGCTGATTTGGTGCTCTCTGACATGGCGCCAAATATGAGCGGAATGAAAGATATCGACCAGCCCCGGGCCATGTACCTGGCGGAACTGGCCCTGGACATGGCGAGATCTATTCTTAATCCCGGAGCGTATACTCTAATTAAGGCGTTTCAGGGGGAAGGATTCGAGTCTTTCCAAAGTGAAATGAAGCAGAGCTTCAATGCTGTAAAAGCCAGAAAACCACAGGCTTCCAGAGCTAGATCCCGGGAAATCTACCTTCTGGGGACAGGTTTTACCGGGGATTCCTGAATTTTCGTGCAAAATTCCCTGTAAACATTAGAATTGAACCATTGGTTTTACTGAATTTTGACCCAATATTAACCGCAAGAAAGTACCAAATTTTGCGCCTTTGCGGCCTTTTGTAGATAGTCTCTTGGAGATAAGCCTTTGAATGATATGGCAAAAAACCTGATTTTATGGATGATCATCGCCGGTGTGCTGTTGACCGTATTTAACAATATAAATCAGGAGACTCGAGAAGACAGACTCATTTATTCCGAATTTCTGGAAGAAGTGAGAACGGGTCGTGTCGAAGAAGTACAGCTGGCCGGAATTAATATTACGGGACTTCGCAGAGACCAAACTGTTTTCCGCAGCGTAATGCCTTTAATTGGTGACGATGCACTCATCGATGAATTATTGGAATACGGTGTAGCAGTTGATGCAGTTGAACCGGAACAACAAAGTATCTGGACCCAACTCCTGGTAGCCAGTTTTCCTATCTTGATAATTATCGCCCTGTTCTTCTTCTTTATGCGGCAGATGCAGGGAGGCGGAGCTGGTGGCAAGGGTGGCCCAATGTCCTTTGGCAAAAGTAAAGCCAAACTATTGGGTGAAGACCAGATAAAAGTTACCTTCGCTGACGTTGCCGGTGTCGATGAGGCGAAGGAGGACGTGCAGGAGCTCGTTGAATTTTTGCGGGAGCCTGACAAATTTCAAAGGCTGGGTGGAAGGATTCCCCGCGGTGTCTTGATGGTTGGCCAACCAGGCACTGGTAAAACCTTGCTAGCAAAAGCGATTGCCGGGGAAGCAAAGGTTCCTTTCTTTTCAATTTCTGGATCTGATTTCGTAGAAATGTTCGTCGGTGTTGGTGCCTCACGTGTCAGAGACATGTTCGATCAGGCCAAGAAACAATCTCCATGCATAATTTTCATCGACGAGATCGATGCCGTTGGTAGGCACCGCGGTGCAGGACTTGGAGGTGGACATGATGAGCGAGAGCAAACCCTGAACCAGTTACTGGTAGAGATGGATGGCTTTGAAGGTAACGATGGTGTAATAGTCATGGCTGCCACAAACCGACCCGATGTGTTAGATCCGGCATTGCTGCGTCCGGGTCGTTTCGATCGTCAGGTTGTTGTCGGCTTGCCAGATATTCGTGGTCGTGAACAAATTTTGAAAGTTCACATGCGGAAGGTTCCAATCGATGATCGTGTTAAAGCCAGTGTTATTGCCCGCGGCACACCAGGTTTTTCCGGTGCAGACTTGGCAAATCTGGTAAATGAAGCTGCGCTATTCGCCGCCAGGGCCAGTCGACGACTGGTAACAATGGAAGAGTTTGAGAAAGCGAAAGACAAAATCATGATGGGCGCAGAGCGCAAGTCCATGGTGATGTCTGACAAGGAACGACTTAACACTGCATACCATGAAGCTGGTCACGCCATTGTTGGTAGACTGATGCCGGAACATGACCCAGTTTATAAGGTCAGCATTATCCCTCGCGGCAGGGCATTGGGTGTAACCATGTTCTTGCCGGAAGAGGATCGCTATAGCCTTAGCAAGCAACATATTTTAAGTCAGATCTGTAGCCTCTATGGTGGCCGCATTGCAGAGGAAATGACTCTGGGTAAGCAAGGTGTGACAACTGGCGCCTCAAATGATATCCAGCGTGCGACTGAAATGGCTCGCAATATGGTCACCAAGTGGGGGCTGTCTGATGAGTTGGGCCCACTTCTTTATTCTGAAGATGATGGTGAAGTATTCCTCGGCCGTTCAGCAGCATCCCAGGCCAAGACTGTTTCTGGTGAAACCGCGGTAGCCATAGATAAAGAGGTAAGAAAGATAATTGATGAGTGCTATTCGAAAGCAGAGCAAATTCTCGAAGATAATCGAAATCTTCTGGATTTGATGAAAGATGCGCTCATCGAATATGAAACCATTGATTCCGATCAGATCGATGACATTATGGAAGGCAAGAAGCCAAGGCCGCCAGCAGATTGGTCCGATTCAGATCAAGACAGTGGCGGTGGTGCCAGTATGTTCGATGAAAAGGAAGTCGATAAGTCAGGGCCAATAGGTGGTCCGGCCAGCGAGCACTAAAACAACTCTCCAGAAGTTGCACTTTACCTGAAATGAGCTTTTTCCTGACAGCTGGAAAGAGGCAGATCGATCTGTCGACCCCACTGTGTATGGGAATAATTAACGCCACTCCTGATTCATTTTCAGATGGTTCTGAGTTAGCCAAAACTTCAAAGCGCAAGTTCGTAATCGATATCGATAAAGCAGTACAGCGCGTTGACTCGTTTATCGAGCAGGGAGCGTGCATAGTAGATATTGGTGGTGAATCAACCAGGCCCGGTGCATCTGCAGTCCCGGAGGATGAAGAGCTCAACAGAGTAATTCCTCTGATCGAAGCCATTAGCCAGCGATTCGATGTTTGTATTTCTGTCGATACCAGTTCGGCAACGGTAATGTCAGAAGCAATAAAAGCCGGTGCAGAAATAATTAATGACATTCGCTCGCTTTCTGATCCAGGCGCCCTGACAGTAGCTGCCAATTCCGAAGCCGCCGTTTGTTTAATGCATATGCAGGGACAACCGCGCACGATGCAGGAAAATTATCAGTATGATGATGTAGTAAACGAAGTTTATGATTTCCTGGAAAGTAGGGTTGCAGCGTGCATAACAGCTGGAATTCAACGAGAAAGAATTATTGTTGATGTTGGCTTCGGATTCGGAAAATCCCTGGATCACAATTATCGGCTACTCAACAACCTGGGGCATTTCAAGAATCTCAAGCTTCCTCTATTGGTCGGTATTTCTCGAAAATCCATGATTGGCGGAATCGTAGGCAGACCGACTCATGAGCGCCTGGCAGGATCAGTTGCAGCAACAGTTTTGGCTTTGGAAAAAGGTGCAGATATTGTACGTACTCATGATGTAGCTGCCACGGTCGATGCAATTAGAGTACACTCGGCTTATAGGCAGGCTTGAGGCACCACAACATGCAGAATAATAAACGCTATTTCGGTACAGATGGGATACGTGGCACTGTTGGACGCGCCCCAATAACGCCTGATTTTATGCTGAAGTTGGGCTGGGCCGCAGGAAAAGTATTCGCCAGCACGGGAAACGGCCGTAATAAAATTCTTATCGGTAAAGACACACGTATTTCTGGCTACATGTTTGAGGCAGCGTTGGAAGCTGGTGTGACTGCGGCAGGTGTTGATATAAATCTAACTGGTCCGATGCCTACTCCTGCCATCGCCTATCTTACCCGGACACTGAGGGCACAGGCTGGCATCGTAATTAGTGCTTCTCACAATTCATTTGAAGATAACGGCATTAAATTTTTCTCCAGTGAAGGAATTAAGTTGCCCGACGAGCTGGAATTAGCCATTGAGGATCTATTAGATAAAGATGTATCAACAGTGTCACCGCAGTCACTTGGCAAAGCATCTCGAATTAATGATGCGGCGGGTCGTTATATTGAATTTTGCAAAAGCACCGTTGGTTCTTCATTAAAATTTAATGGCTTAAAAATTGTTGTTGACTGTGCTCATGGCTCGACTTATCACATCGCGCCCGCAGTATTTGAAGAGTTAGGTGCAAAAGTTAAAGCCATTGGCGTTTCACCTGACGGACTAAATATTAACGACAAGAGCGGCTCTACTTCACCACAGGCTCTGGCAGAAGCTGTGTTGGCAGAGGAAGCGGATCTTGGAATTGCGTTCGATGGAGATGGTGATCGAGTGGTCATGATAGACCATCTTGGCAACATCGTTGATGGTGATGAAATACTTTATGTAATTGCGAGGGATCGTCGCCGTCAGAGTATCGAATTCGGAGGCGTAGTTGGAACGGCGATGAGTAATCTAGGATTGGAATTAGCGCTGGATGCGCTGGATGTTCCCTTCGTCAGAACGCCTGTGGGCGATCGCTACGTCATGAAAGAAATGCAGAACCGAGGTTGGGATTTGGGTGGCGAAAACTCTGGCCATGTTATTTGCCTTGACAAAACAACTACCGGTGACGGCATTGTTTCTGCGTTACAGGCGCTTGCGGCAATTGCAAATTGTGAACAGCCCCTGGCCGACCTGCGCAGTAAAATGCGCAAACTTCCACAATCCATGGTTAATATAAAAATTGCTAATGCTGTGGACATTACTCATAACAAAACTGTTCAGTCTGCTGTTTCGGACGTTGAATTAAAACTGGGCAAGAATGGTCGAGTATTGCTCCGCCATTCAGGAACAGAGCCCGTGCTTCGAGTGATGGTCGAAGGCGAAGATCTTGAAATCGTTGACAAGCTGGCTCACGAATTATCTGAGGTAGTAGCTACCGAATTCGCCAGCTAGGTGCCCGTCCAATCATTGCAACACCCCAGTATCTTGGTTAGTATTGGCGCCCGTTTTTAGTGGCTCCAAGCGCTAAAACGGGTAATGCCTCAATTCCCCGGAAAATAAAGGTTTGAAACCATGCGTGAAAAGCTAGTTGTTGGAAACTGGAAGATGCATGGCAACCGGGATCAGGTAAATAGACTGGTTGAGGAAATAATTGCTGGCGCTGCAGAAACTGAATCCAAGGTTGAAATCGGTATTTGTCCGACCTATATACATCTGGAGCAGGCCGCAAAGCTGCTAATAGCGGCTAACATTGGAATTAGCCTGGGTGCGCAGAATGTCTGTTTTGCAGAGCAGGGTGCATTTACCGGTGAGGTAGCCGCAGCAATGCTGGCAGAACTTGGAGTGACTTTTGTCATCGTCGGACATTCCGAGCGCAGGGAAATATTTGGCGAAACCAATGAATTGATCGCCGCGAAGTTCAAGGTGGTTCAGGCTCACAATATGGTTCCCATTCTGTGTATTGGCGAGTCTTTAGAGCAGCGTGAACAAGGTGCTACCGAACAAGTAGTAATTTCGCAGCTGGATGCGGTTATTGGCGACGTCGGTTTGCCATCCTTGCATGATGCTGTAATTGCTTATGAACCAATTTGGGCGATTGGTACTGGTAAGACTGCGACGCCAGAGCAGGCTCAAGAGGTCCATTGGACGATTCGCGACCATCTTGCCAGGCAAGATGCCGCCGTGGCAGCAGCGGTTAGAATTTTATATGGCGGAAGTGTAAAGAGTTCGAATGCCAGAGAATTATTTAACCAGGCAGATATAGATGGTGGTCTGGTGGGAGGAGCCTCTTTGGAGGCAGAGGAATTTTTGTCAATCTGTAAGAGTGCGGATTAATAATCATGCAAACACTAATTGTCGTTGTTCACGTAATTACAGCTATTGTTATCGTCGGGCTGGTTTTACTGCAACAGGGTAAAGGGGCCGACGCTGGGGCATCATTTGGTGCTGGTGCATCGCAAACAGTATTTGGTTCGTCCGGTAGCGGAAACTTTTTGGTAAGAGCAACAACCGTTGCAGCCATAATCTTTTTTGTTACCAGTCTCTCATTGGCGATTTTTGCCAGGAATAATTCCGGAGCCGGCGCGACAACGGGATTGCCCATAGTCGACCAGCAACTGCTGGAGGAAACCATTTCTGCTCAGTCTGATGTGCCGGAACTGGAACAAGAACAGCCAGCATCTAATCAGAGCGACGTACCCTCTTTACCGGACAATAACTGATACTCTGCGCTGGACTTGGTAGTCGATGGGCGGGAAGCACAAGTGTCGCGGAGGATGAGCCCGAGCGATTTCGGAGCGGTAGCTTCGAGCAATAGGTGAACGATAACGATCTGTGATCGTTGGCTGGAGAGAGTGGAGATTCCATAGTATCTGGCAAATTGAGACTGCCTGGCCGGCAGGCCAGCAGCGTGTAAGCCGTGAAGTTTTAAGAAAATGAAAACCCAGAATGCCGAAGTGGTGGAATTGGTAGACACGCTATCTTGAGGGGGTAGTGAGCCTAGCTCGTGCCGGTTCAAGTCCGGCCTTCGGCACCAATTATTGCTTGAGAATCTCTGTAATTTTCGAAAACGCAATGGCCGATTCGGTTGGTCGAACAGCAATCCGAGTGAATTATAGTTCGGGCGAGATGCCAGTTTTTTCATGGTGAATGCAAAATCTTGCTTGACGACGCCATTCTTTACCCTTTCGCAAACAGACCTCCTAAATCCCCGCAAAGCCGCGTGAACTCTTGACCTTGGGGTCATGTCCTCCTTATAATGCGCAGCCCTTGTGAAATTGTGACTACGGGAAACTGAGTCACAATTTTTCGGTTAAAAACAAGGGCTTAAAATGGTTCTGGTGCGGGGTGGAGCAGTCTGGCAGCTCGTCGGGCTCATAACCCGAAGGTCGTAGGTTCAAATCCTGCCCCCGCTACCAATATTTTATGACTGATTTTTAAAGGAAAATTAGTCGAAAAATAGCTTCGCACTGGGCCCTGAAAGGCCTCGAATGCGAAGAATTTGAGAGTGGGCCTATGGCCCATTTTTTGTACCCGCAGTTTTTGCGGGAAGTGTTCGAAAGAGAACCAGTGAGTTGTTAGTGGAGAAAAGTGAAGAGTAGCGTTGCCCTGGTTACGGAATTAATCGAACCGACAGTGACTGCGTTCGGATTGCAGCTTTGGGGAATCGAGCATATCCAGCAAGGGAAGTACTCGTTACTGAGAATTTACATTGAGCGTGAAGAAGGAATCACGATCGAAGACTGCGAACAAGTCAGTCGACAAGTAAGTGCGATATTGGATGTGGAAGATCCAATATCTGGCGAATACACCCTTGAGGTTTCTTCGCCGGGATTAGACAGGCCTTTGTTCAATGCTCAGCAGTTTGGGCAATTCACGGGAAGTGAAGCAAGCGTGCGAATGCGCAATCCTGTTGACGGAAGACGCAAGTTTAAGGGACTAATAACAGGCGTTAATGAAAACACTGTAGCCATAGAGGTTGATGGATCAAATTTTGATCTTCCCGTCAGGGACATAGAAAAGGCGAATATTGTTTTCGAGTAGAACTATCCATGCTCTGGAAGTGATACCCATAGAAGGGTTTTGAGTAAGGTGACACGATTATGATGAGTAAAGAAATATTGATGGTTGCAGACGCTGTCTCGAACGAGAAGGGCGTCTCTCGCGCCGTGATTTTCGAGGCAATCGAATCGGCATTGGCCACAGCAACCAAGAAGCTCTATGACCGGGAAGAAATCGATTGTCGAGTAGCAGTAGACAGAGATACGGGCGAGTATGAAACCTTCCGCGTTTGGACAGTAGTTGAAGAAGAAGAATATTTGGAAGAAGGTTCTCAATTTACTCTCGAACAAGCAGCGGAGCGAGACAAGAAACTGGGAGTCGGAGATACCTGGGAAGAAAAAATCGATAACGTTGAGTTTGGCCGTATTGCAGCACAAACAGCAAAACAAGTTATCGTGCAAAAAGTTCGAGAAGCTGAGCGTGAAATCGTTATTTCCGAATACGCTGACAGGGTCGGTGAGCTAGTTGCAGGGACGGTTAAGAAAGTAACTCGCGATAACATTATTGTTGACCTGGGTAATAACGCCGAAGCATTGCTTCCTCGCGATCAGATGATTCCACGGGAAACTTTTCGCATTAGTGATCGACTGCGAGCACTCTTGACCGATGTCCGCTCGGAACAACGTGGACCTCAGTTGTTTCTTAGCCGCACTTCACCGGATATGTTGATTGAACTGTTCAAGATCGAAGTGCCAGAAATATCAGAAGAAGTTATCGAAATTAAAGCCGCTGCGCGAGATCCAGGTTCACGGGCGAAGATCGTAGTTAGTACAAACGATGGCCGAATTGATCCTGTTGGTGCTTGCGTTGGTATGCGCGGGTCTCGTGTCCAGGTAGTTTCCAATGAGCTTGCCAATGAGCGCATCGATATCATCCTTTGGGACGACAATCCAGCGCAGCTGGTTATCAACTCTATGGCGCCAGCAGAAGTAGCTTCAATTATCGTCGACGAAGATAGTCACACGATGGATATTGCCGTGGAAGAAGAAAATCTTGCACAGGCTATAGGGCGTAATGGCCAGAATGTTCGACTATCCAGTGAGCTAACTGGCTGGACCATAAATGTAATGAGCGAAGAAGAAGCCGCGGCCAAGCAGCAACAGGAGGCCAGCAATTTCATCGAGCTGTTTATGGAAAAGCTGGACGTAGATGAAGAAGTTGCCGAAGTGCTGGTACAGGAAGGATTTACTTCTCTGGAAGAAATCGCCTATGTGCCACTGGATGAGATTCTTGGCATCGAAGGATTCGATGAAGAGATCGCAAACGAATTACGTAACCGCGCGAAAGATGCGCTGTTAACTCAGGCGATAGCATCAGAAGAAGATTTGTCTTCTGCAAATATCGCTGACGACCTGCTTAACATGGAAGGCATGGATGACGGTCTTGCGCTTGTTCTGGCAAAGAAAGGCATCCTGAACATGGAAGAATTAGCTGAGCAGTCGATTGATGAGTTAATGGACATCGAAGACATGGATGAGGAAAGGGCTGGAAAGTTAATTATGACCGCCCGCGCACCCTGGTTCGAGGAGTAGTCGCTACGAAGCTATAGCGATCAGGAGTAGTTGAATGGCAGATGTAACAATCAGTGAATTAGCCAAAACCGTCGGAGTATCGGTAGATAAACTTTTGTCTCAAATCAAGGAGGCAGGTTTACCGCACACCAACGCAGATGAGCTAATTTCAAATGATGATAAGAATACGCTGCTGGTATTTTTACGACGAAGTCACGGTGATCGTGAAGCGACAGGTGCTGCTCCGAAAAAGATTACGCTAAAGCGAAAAACCATTGGCACATTAAAATCTCCTGCAAATCATGGGCGCGGCAAAACTGTTAACGTAGAAGTGCGAAAGAAGCGCACTTATGTCAAACGCAGCGCGGTTGAAACTCCTCCCGAAGCTGAAGTGCCAGAGCAGGAAGAGGAAGCAGTAACAGCTCCTGCAGAAGTAGGCGCAGCTGAAGTGCCCATCGATGCCCAGGAGGTATTGGAAAAAGCTGAAGATGAAATCGAGCAGGCTGAAGCTGGCGCTGACGAAGCAGCAGAGGAAGCGGAAACTGGAGAAGCGCCTGTGCAAGACCTGCCTCAACCGGATGTCGATTCGAGCAGGCTTTCTAAAACAGTGCCCAAGCGAAAAGCGAGAGGCAGTGATGCCGAAGATCCAATGGAGAAGAAAAAGACTCATCTCCGTAATAAGGCAAAAGCGCAGGCACCTAAACGTCAATCAAAGACTATCCATGTTAATGATGACTTCGTATTAGAAGGCGATGAATTTGATGAGCTCTCCGGGCGTGGTCGTCGTGGCAGTGGGCGTAAGAGCAAAGCTAAATTAAGCGCTCAACAACATGCATTTGAAAAACCGACCGAATTTATTTCTCGAGAAATAACAATTGGGGAAGCCAATATTGTTGGGGACATCGCCAACAAGATGTCTGTGAAAAGCGCTGAAATTATTAAAGTGTTATTCAACATGGGTGTTATGGCAACCATCAATCAGGTTCTGGATCAGGATACGTCTACGCTATTAATCGAAGAGATGGGCCACAAGGCTAAATTCGTATCGGAAGACGCGATCGAAGAGGAACTCGCAGAGTCCGTATCAATCATTGAGGGTAAGGAAGAAGTCACTCGGGCGCCGGTTGTAACGGTGATGGGTCACGTTGACCATGGTAAAACTTCGTTGCTGGATTACATTCGCAAAGCCGCAGTTGCTTCGCACGAAGCCGGCGGGATCACCCAGCATATCGGTGCCTATCATGTCGAAACAGAACATGGCATGGTCAGTTTCTTGGATACCCCGGGCCATGCCGCATTTACCGCAATGCGCTCTCGTGGGGCAAAAGCGACAGACGTAATCGTGCTGGTTGTGGCTGCAGACGATGGTGTAAAACCGCAAACCGAAGAAGCGGTTCAGCATGCAAAGGCGGCTGAAGTACCTCTGGTTGTTGCCATCAACAAAATGGATAAAGAAGGCGTTGATCCTGATCGGGTCAAGAACGAGCTTTCTGCCATGGAAGTTATACCGGAAGACTGGGGCGGTGACGTTCAATTCGTCGAAGTCTCTGCGATCACGGGTCAGGGTGTAGAAAATCTGCTCGAAGCGATTCTACTGCAGGCAGAACTGTTAGAGCTTAAGGCTTATACCGATGTGCCCGGACAGGGTGTGGTAATCGAATCGCGGTTGGATAAAGGCCGTGGTCCTGTAGCCTCGGTGCTGGTACAAAACGGAATTCTCAAGTCAGGAGACATCGTCCTGGCTGGTCATGAATATGGTCGTGTAAGAGCCCTGGTGGATGAGAATGGAAAAAATGCACAGTCAGCAGGGCCGGCAATTCCTGTTGAAATACTGGGGCTCAATGGGGTACCGGATGCGGGCGATGAGTTTGTAGTCGTGTCTGATGAAAGACGAGCCAGGGAAGTAGCGGAATTCAGACGGATACGACATAAAGATTCATTGCAGGCTAAACAACAGGCCAGTATGACTGAAAACATGTTTGCTGGCATCGGTAATGATCAGAAAAAAATCTTCAATGTCATATTAAAGGCTGACGTGCGTGGTTCATTGGAAGCAATCAGTGGATCTTTGCAAAAGCTGGGAACTGATGAAGTCGACGTTAACATCGTTGGTGCAGGAGTAGGCGGTATTTCGGAGAACGATGCTCATCTTGCTGCTACCTCAAACGCCATGATCGTTGGCTTCAATGTGCGTGCAGATAAAACCGCGCGAGACATTATCGAAAATGAAGGTCTGCAAATGCGTTATTACAATGTGATTTACGACGTGATTGATGACGCTAAACAAGTCATGGGTGGCATGCTGGCGCCGGAAATCCGCGAAGAAATTGTAGGCATTGCAGAAGTACGTGATGTATTTAATTCACCGAAGTTTGGCCAGATCGCGGGCAGTATGGTAATCGAAGGCACGGTTTATCGGAGTAAGCCAATTCGCGTCCTGAGAGACAACGTGGTTATCTATGAAGGTGAGTTAGAATCCCTGCGCCGATTTAAAGATGATGCCACCGAGGTTAGAAATGGTATGGAGTGCGGAATCGGTGTGCGAAATTACAACGACGTAAAAGTCGGCGACAAGATTGAGGTATATGAGACTACTGAAGTTGCTAGAAGCCTATAGTCAGGACTGAATAATGGAAATGTCGCCCAGAGTTCAGCGCGTAGCCGATCAGATTCAGCGAGAGCTAGCTATACTGATTCAGCTCGAAGTAAAAGATCCGAGAGTTGGAATGGTTTCAATTACCGGTGTTGATGTAAGCAAGGATTTAGCATACGCCAAAGTATTCATTACAGTTCTAAATACTTTGAGTGATGATAGAGAAGTAAATACTTCCACATTGTCCGAACCTGGTGAATTGGACAAACTGGAAATTGAAGAAAACCTAAAAGCGCTTGCCAAGGCTTCTGGCTTTCTTCGAACGATGTTGGCAAAACGATTGCGAATTCGTTCAGTGCCAAAGCTAGAGTTTCATTATGACAATAGCATAGAACGGGGCCAACATTTGTCTTCGCTTATAGACGATGCGTTGGCAGCTGATCGCAAACACCATGCTGAAGAGTAATTCAGCCATAGTTTATGTTTAGCTAGAGCTAATATTTGGATCAGTCAGTGAGTAGACGACGTCGTAGAGGAAGAAGTATTAACGGCATTGTCATATTAGACAAGGCCGCTGGATTAAGCTCCAACGCTGCGCTGCAAGAAGTAAAAAGGCTCTTCGAAGCAAACAAAGGAGGGCATACAGGAAGTCTCGATCCCCTGGCAACCGGTGTGTTGCCCCTATGTTTAGGCGAAGCAACCAAGGTTTCACAGTTTTTACTGGATTCCGATAAACGTTATCGAACCAAAATAAAACTGGGTGAACGTACAGATAGCGGCGACAGTGCTGGAGAAATAATTGCGAGCTGCACCGACTTCTCAGTCAGTCAGCCAGACTTAGAAAAAGCGCTCAATGCGTTTAAAGGAGAAATTGAACAGCTACCGCCGATGTATTCGGCATTAAAGGTTGACGGCGTTCCGCTTTATAAAATGGCGAGAAAAGGTCTCGAAGTGGAACGAGAAAAACGTAAGGTGACAATAGATGAAATATCCTTGCTCGAGTTTGCTGACAACATTGTTGAATTAGATATAGCGTGTAGCAAGGGAACCTATATTCGAACAATCGCCGATGATTTAGGCCAGGCCCTGGGCTGTGGTGCACATATCATCGAACTTCGGCGAACCCAGGCTGGTGTTTTCAGCGAAAAAGATTGTATTGAATTTGAGACTCTGAAAAAGTTGAGAGAGGAGTCTGGCCTTGAGGCCATCGACAGTATGTTGATTCCGATGGATCAGGCCATAAGCGAACTACCGGAGGTAATCCTCCCTAGTATTACTGCTAGCCATGTCAAAAAAGGTCAGGCGGTAATTGTAAGACACTTGCCAGGAGAAGGTCTGGTGAGATTGTATGAAGAAGAGCAGTTTATCGGCATCGGCAGTATAGATGATGATGGCAAAGTTGCTCCAAGGCGTTTGATTGTTTCTTGAGTCAAAAGATTGCGAAACGAGCAAACAGTATTTAATCAGGAAAGTATCAGGTAACTATCAATATGCGTGGTTATTCTGGTTTTAAAAGGAAGTTGAATCGTCAAGAAAATTTTATCGGGCACGAAGGCAAATAACGTGCGTAGGCGAGATATTTAACGGCATATTACGGAGATATTAAATGGCTTTATCAGCTGATCAAAAAGAATCAATCATTAAAGAATACGCGTTAGGAGAAGGCGACACTGGCTCACCGGAGGTGCAGGTTGCGCTGTTAACTGCCAACATTAATGATTTGCAAGCTCATTTCAAAGAGCATATCCATGACCACCATTCACGTCGCGGTCTTATCCGCATGGTGAATAGCAGACGCAAGTTGCTTGACTATCTAAAGCGTAAAAACGTTGAGAGATATTCATCCCTTATCAAGCGACTCGGCCTGCGGCGGTAGTTTTATTAAATAGTAATTAATAGTAATTTTTACTGGGACGCTGCGCTCGACGTAGGAATCAGGTGCACGTTTTTAATTTAGGAAAAGAAAATATGTTTAATCCAGTAACGAAAACCTTCCAGTATGGAAATCAAACTGTAACTTTGGAAACTGGCAAAGTAGCCAGACAAGCAACCGGTGCAGTCGTTGTCACTATGGGTGATACCCAGGTGCTAGCAACGGTAGTTGGTAGAAAAAATGCAAATCCGGGCCAGGACTTTTTCCCATTAACGGTTAACTACCAGGAAAAGACTTATGCCGTAGGTAAAATTCCTGGTGGGTTTTTTAAGCGTGAAGGACGTCCAACTGAAAAAGAAACACTGACTTCTCGATTAATCGATCGACCCATCAGACCACTTTTTCCAAAAGGCTTCATGAATGAAGTGCAGGTAATCTGTACTGTTGTATCTGGAGGAAAAGATAACGACCCAGATATTCCGTCATTGATTGGTGCCTCTGCCGCGTTGGCAATCTCAGGCATTCCTTTTGCTGAGCCGATTGGGGCAGCAAGAGTCGGTTATAACTCGGAAGCAGGTTACACCTTAAATCCATCCTATGAGGAGATGGAAAACTCTGCTCTCGACATGGTTGTCGCTGGTACCCAATCTGCTGTGTTGATGGTTGAGTCTGAGGCAAAGCAACTAACCGAAGATCAGATGCTCGGTGCTGTACTTTATGGCCACCAGGAAATGCAGGTTGTTATCAATGCGATCAACGAATTGAAAGCAGAAGCGGGCAAGGAACCCTGGGACTGGCAGCCGCCAGAAGAGAATACCAGGCTAAAATCGGCAATTGCTGAAAAATTTGCTGCAGGTGTAACTTCTGCCTATCAAATCTCAGAAAAGATGAAGCGCTACGATGCAGTTGGCGAATTACGTCAGCAAGCTGTTGCTGAGCTGGTAGATGAAGAGGCAGGTGTAGGCGAGGGTGAAGTTTCTGAGGTATTCGGTGCATTGGAAAAGAGCACGGTGCGTAATCGCATTTTGGATGGCGAGCCTCGAATTGACGGACGTGATACTAAAACCGTTCGCGCTATTCATGTGGAAACTGGTGTCCTGCCAAAGGCACATGGTTCAGCTTTGTTTACTCGAGGTGAAACCCAGGCCCTGGTGGTGACCACGCTGGGTGCGGTGCGTGATGCTCAAATCATTGAAGATCTCAGTGGCTCCAGGAAAGATCCATTCATGTTGCATTACAACTTCCCACCATTCTCTGTGGGAGAAGCTGGCTTTATGGGCGGGCCCAAACGTCGGGAGATTGGCCATGGCCGTTTAGCCAGGCGCGGTGTGGCAGCGGTAATGCCCGCCGAGGATGATTTTCCGTATGCCATTCGCGTGGTATCCGAGATCACTGAATCCAATGGATCATCGTCTATGGCCAGTGTTTGTGGTAGCAGCCTGTCTATGATGGACGCAGGGGTTCCGGTATCAGCTCCTGTTGCTGGTATCGCTATGGGTCTGATAAAAGAAGGTGAGCGATTCGCAGTATTGACTGACATACTGGGGGATGAGGATCACCTGGGTGACATGGACTTCAAGGTTGCAGGTACGGCAACTGGTGTGACTGCCTTGCAAATGGACATCAAGATTCAGGGCATTACCGAAGAAATCATGGAAATTGCGCTGGAGCAGGCCCACACCGCGCGCCAGCATATTCTTGGTGAAATGAACAAGGTCATTTCCGAAGCGAGAGAAACAGTCTCAGAAAATGCGCCGGCCATGGCAATGATCAAGATTGACCCAGACAAGATTCGCGACGTTATCGGTAAGGGCGGTGCAGTAATTCGCGGCATTACCGAGGATACTGGCGCTTCTGTGGATATCGATGACGATGGCAATGTGCGCATTTACGGCGAGGATGCGCAATCCCGCGATGCCGCTTTGGATATGGTCAATACTATTACAGCCGAGGCCGAAGTTGGCAAACTTTATAATGGTAAAGTTGCCCGCATCGTTGATTTCGGTGCTTTCGTAACGATTCTGCCCGGCAAGGATGGTCTGGTACACATTTCGCAGATCTCGAAAGAGCGCGTAGAAAATGTTAACGAGTATCTGCAGGAAGGTCAGGATATACTGGTTAAGTGCACCGATCTTGATGCCCGCGGCCGGATCAAGCTGAGCATCAAGGAAATCACGGAAGAAGAAAAAGCCACGTTTGCTGGTTAAGTAGCAATCTGCTGGAGTCGAAAGCCAGGTTCCTAAATTCTGGCTTTTAACTCCGCAAGTTGACTTAAAGTTCGCCTGGACCGTACAGAAATAGTGAGTAAAGGCAAAAGGAAAGCATTATGTAGGCGGAAGGAATTTCTGCCCATCCTTAAGTCAGATAGAATTAGGAGCTGATTTTAGAGAAAATCAATATTGGCGCAGTTCTTCCAATATACAGATCAAAAAAACAGATAGAAGAGATAGCTGTAACGACATCACCGAGGAGGATTTAGTATGTCGAAGCCGATGAGCTCAGTAGTTAGCAAATCCCTTAGTATTCTTGGTTTGCTTGTTCTTATGAGTCCACCAAGCGCGGTGGCTCAGTCAGATCAAATAACCTTCCACAAGGATATCGAACCCATCCTGCAGCGTAGCTGCCAGAATTGCCATCGAGAAGGTGGTGTAGGCCCCATGCCGCTGGTGACTTTCGATCAAGTTGCCCCTTTTGCCGGATTAATTGAATACAAGACTGGTTTGCGAGATCGAGCTGGAGCCATGCCGCCCTGGTACATGGAGAAAGACATTGGTATTCAGGATTACAAGAACGATCCCTCCCTGAGCGATGCAGAAATCGCAGCTATTTCTACCTGGGCCCGGACTGGAACCCCTCAAGGTAATCCGGCAGATGCGCCTGAGCCGCTGGTTTTCGATGACTCCATCAAGTGGACTGCAGGCGAGCCTGACTTAATCGTTAAGACTAATGCGGTGACGAAATTGGCAGGAACCCCGGACTGGTGGGGCGAAATCGATAGGGTGCCGGTTGGTCTGGACGAAGATCGCTATGTGAAATCGGTAGAAATAGTCGAAGTGAATGACGTTGACTACCAGTCTGGCACTGGCCGGGAAACAGTAGGTGGCAGATACATTTTTCACCATATGATCTGGAGTACGGCAGAACTGGATGAGGACGGTAATCGTATTGAAGAATCTGTAACGGGTTGGCCGGTACATGAAGTCGGGCGTAACCCTGACATCTTTGATCCTGATGGTGGCCGCCTATTACGTGCTGGCACTTACATCTATTCTGACTCTGTGCACCTGCATTCCAATGGACTGGATACAACCGGACATTTGGAAATAGGTTTCCGTTTTCATCCTGAGGATTATGTGCCGAAGTATGAAAGGGTAACCTTAGGTCTTGGTAATGGTGTTGATATCAGTATCGCTGGTAATCAAAACAATCAGGAACTGCATGCCTACACGGTGCTTGAACAGCACACCAAGTTCATTACTTTTGAACCGCATTTGCATGCTCCAGGTGAACGTATGTGCCTGGAAGCTATTTGGGGGTATACGGTAGAAACTCTGGCCTGTGTGGGATATGACCATAACTGGGTGCGCGGCTATGCATTTCAGGATCATGCTGCTCCTTTATTACCAAAAGGCACCATCATGCACATTGTCGGGTACATGAATAATACCGAAACCAATCCGAATGTACCTGACCCGAGGAACTGGCAGGGATCCGGAAATCGCTCGGTAACTAACATGTTTATCGATCTCGGGATGCGAGTGAAGATGGATGATGAACAGTTTCATGCGGAAATGGAAAATCGTCGCCAGGTATTAAACCTCGGTCCAAACGATCATGTAATTGGCTGCCCGCTTTGTGGCGCGCCATTAGTAGCACCAATGACAGAAGTCACAGAAGCTTCCGATTAATAGTAATCAAAGCATTACGGGAGATATTGAAATATGAAAGATAGTTTATTAACTGGCAGCAAGCTTTTTATGAAGGCTGTTACGTTAGTAGTCGCGAGTTTGTTTATAGTGCAAAACGCAGTAGCTCAGACTTACACACATGGCCGACATGTAGAACCGGCGTTTGAAGGATGGCGTCCAAATCCGGATGGCACCTTTAACATGATGTTCGGATACATGAACGAAAATTGGGAAGAGTCTCCTGATATGCCAGTTGGCGAAAATAACTATTTCGAGCCAGGTGATGCTGACCAGGGTCAGCCAACTCACTTCCTGCCGCGACGGAATCGTTTTACCTTTGAGGTCACTGTGCCCTCGGACTGGGGTGATCGCGAACTGGTCTGGACATTGAACGTAAATGGTGTCGAAAGAAAGGCTTACGCAACACTCAAAGCGGACTATCTTGTCGATAACATGGTGATCGCTTCGGAAACAGGTTCACTGGGTGCCGGGACAAGTAGCCCGGAATCACGAGCAAATATTCCTCCTGTTGTTACAGTGCAAGGGGATGAAATTCGCGTCGCAAGGGTTGGTGAGCCACTGGAGCTTACTACCCAGGTCACTGACGATGGTCTTCCAGAGCCAACAGACCCAGTTGAAGAAGCTCGTCAATTCGCTGAATTTGCTGGCGGCGCCCTGGCGGCAGCCTTTATCACAGAAGAAAACATTTACCAGCGACGTTTGATGACGCCACCAATAAAAGTGACGGTGAATAAAGTTAACGGGCTGTACTATTCCTGGAATAAATGGCGTGGACCAGGCGATGTAACATTCGATCCGCCTCAGGTTAAGGTCTGGGAAGATACCCGAACCAGCGCAAACTCCCCCTGGGGAGCACTGTGGTTACCTCCACCCATTCCAGAAGAAGGTATATATGAAGTAAACGCTACATTCAGCGAACCTGGTGAGTATGTTCTCTGGGGTAGAGCGGATGATGGTGGGCTTTATCACGATGCCTGGATAACGGTTAATGTAGCTGAATAGGCAGCTGACTTTTAAAAAAGGGCGGACTATCCGCCCTTTTTTGTGCCTACTATATTTAATTTTGAATCAATATGCTTGTTCTGGTCGCCTTGGTGTCAGCAGCTCTGTGATAGACTCATGAAAAATTTTGGGAATAATCCATGAAATACTTTTTTAAGATTCTCCTGACAACTTTGCTACTTGGGTCCTCGCATATCAAAGCGCAGGATGACTTTGTTTTTTATTCTGATCTCGCACGAGAATGGCATGCAGGCGGCAATTATTTTGAATGGACATCCACCACTCGTAATAATAATCAAGCCAGGTTAAATGTTTTCTACCGTACTTGGGGGAATCCCAACAACCCACAATTGTTAATCATCCATGGATTCCCTAATTCCTCATTTGATTTTCATGCACTAATTCCACTTCTGGAAGATGACTACTACATCGCTGCGTTGGATTTTCCAGGATCAGGATTTTCTGATAAACCGCTAAATGGTTTCTCATATATGCTCGCTGAAAACGCCCAGATCGTGGATTACTTTGTGCGAGAAATTGTTAAGTTTGATGATTTTGCCATGTTCACTCATGACAGAGGAGTGAGTATTGGTTTGGCATTTTTAGGTAACTACATTGATAACCCAAATCCTGGTTATAACCTTAATTATCATTTTTTATCTAACAGCGGCATGTTTCTGCCATTAGCAAATTTGACAGACTTTCAAACCATTATTCTGGATCCGATTCGCGGTCCACAAATGATAGAGAGGCGCAGGTCACAGCCTCGCTTAACCGAAGGTGATCCGGTAGCGGTCGGCTATGCTGATATTTTCAAATTCAACGATGGTGACAGTGCCTTGTTGCATGTGGGTAAGTACTTATTGGAAAGAGCTGAAAACGAATTTGACTGGCTCGACAATCTGCCCCGCAGCCCGGTGCCGGTAGCTTATCTCTGGGGCCTTACCGACATAGTCAATCCCATTCGCATACCAAACTATGTCTGGCTTACTTATCTGAATGACCGGGATGTAGAAAGTTCTATGTGGATTCTGCCGACAGCAGGGCATTATCCACAGCGGGATAATCCGGAAGAAGTGGAAAAGATAATTCGAACTGCGCTCAACGGTGAGATTCCAGATAGAGCTGAGGAAGATGCCTGGATGTGGGAATACGCAAGAAACAGGGAAGCGGAAGATGCAATTTACGTAGGCCATTCCCATGTACGTAAAATGGAGTTTACCGGGGCAGTGCAATATTCGCCCAACGGCTATCCACAGTAGTAAGCAAGGGCTACATTGTCCGGCGGTACTGTCCGCCGACCTCGAAAAATGTATCGGTAATTTGCCCCAGCGAACAATAACGCACAGCATTCATTAACTCGGTGAAAACATTTTCGTTGTTACGTGCAGCCGTTTTAAGTCTCTCCAGTGCCTGCTCAGATTCGGCACTGTGGCGTTCTTTAAACTGAGCAAGGCGTGTTAACTGGCTTTGCTTCTCTTCTTCTGTAGATCGGGCAAGTTCTATTTCAACTGGTTCCTCTGGCTCTTCATTGAGAAAGGTATTTACCCCTACAATTGGCAAGCTGCCGTCGTGCTTGCGATGCTCATAATACAGCGACTCATCCTGAATCTTGCCTCTTTGATAGCCCGTTTCCATTGCGCCCAGCACACCGCCTCTTTCCGAGATTCGTTCGAATTCCTGCAACACGGCTTCTTCCACCAAATCTGTTAACTCTTCGATGATAAACGAGCCCTGGTTTGAGTTTTCATTAATCGCCAATCCCCATTCTTTATTAATGATGAGTTGAATCGCCATAGCCCGGCGCACCGATTCTTCAGTCGGTGTGGTTATGGCCTCATCATAGGCATTGGTGTGTAGGCTGTTGCAGTTGTCATAAATAGCAATTAGCGCCTGTAAAGTTGTACGTATGTCATTAAATGACATTTCCTGGGCATGCAATGAGCGGCCAGACGTCTGGATGTGATACTTGAGCTTTTGGCTGCGTTCATTTGCACCATAGCGAAAGCGCATGGCAGTTGCCCAGATACGGCGAGCGACGCGACCCATAACCGTGTATTCAGGATCCATTCCGTTGGAAAAGAAGAACGACAGGTTGTGGGCAAAATCATCAACCTGCATGCCCCGGGCGAGATAGGCTTCAACAAAGGTAAATCCATTTGCCAGGGTAAATGCCAGTTGTGAGATCGGATTCGCGCCAGCTTCAGCGATGTGGTAGCCGGAAATACTTACTGAATAAAAGTTTCTTACGTTTTGTTCGGTGAAGTATTCTTGTATGTCGCCCATTACCTTCAGGCTGAATTCGGTAGAAAAAATACAGGTGTTCTGACCCTGGTCTTCTTTCAATATGTCCGCCTGCACTGTACCCCGAACATTTTCCAGGGTGTAAGTCTTTATTTCCTGCCATTCATTCTCATCTGGCTGTCTTTCATGCTCAGCAACAAAGGCATCGACTCTTTGATCGATCGCTGCGTTTAAATACATGGCGAGAATAGTTGGGGCGGGACCATTGATTGTCATAGACACCGAAGTGGATGGATTACACAGGTCGAATCCATCGTAGAGCACTTTCATGTCATCCAGAGTTGCAATAGATACGCCGGAGTTTCCGACTTTGCCATAAATATCGGGTTGAATTGCCGGATCGAAGCCGTAAAGAGTGACCGAATCGAAAGCTGTCGATAGTCGCTTGGCAGCTGAATGTTCGGATAACTGTTTAAAGCGCTTATTAGTTTTAAACGCATCGCCTTCGCCGGCAAACATGCGCGTAGGGTCTTCAGAGTCTCGCTTGAACTGGAACACCCCGCCTGTATATGGAAACTTTCCGGGCACGTTCTCGAGCAGTAGCCATTTTAGTAACTCGCCATGGTCTTCGAAGCGCGGCAGGGCAACCCGGGGAATGTCCGTGCCTGACAAAGATTTTCTGGTAAGTGGCGTGCGTATCTCCCGATCCCTTACCCTAACTACGAACTCCTTGCCAGAGTAGGCGTCTTGAATTTCCGGCCATGTTTCCAAAAGGCGCTTCGCACGATGATCCAGTTCACTTTCTTTCTTAATGATTAGCTCGGCTAGAGAGCTACTATCTTCACCCGCGTCATCAAGCATAGCCTTGCTGGCCTGAAGTTGTTGCCGGGCTCTGGCCAGAGTTACCTGTGCAGCAACAATGTCATGGTAATTTCTGACTTCCTCAGCAATTTCGGCTAAATAGCGCTGCTGTTGCGCAGGAATAATCAGTTCACGTTGGGTGGAGACTTTTACATCAACTCGTTGCAGGTGACGTACAAATTCTTTCAGCCCATGTTTGTTGAGCTCTTCGACCAGATGCTGGTAAAGAGCAGTAATGCCATCATCGTTAAACTTGGAAGCGACCGTTCCGAAGACAGGCATTTCCTCCGGCGATTTTGTGAATGCCTCGCGGTTGCGCTGCACTTGTTTTGACACATCTCTCAAGGCATCTTCGCTGCCTTTACGATCAAACTTATTGATTGCGAAGATGTCGGCAAAATCCAGCATGTCGATTTTTTCCAGCTGGCTTGCTGCGCCAAACTCTGGCGTCATAACATAGAGGGAAACATCGACATAAGGAACAATACCCGCATCTCCCTGACCAATTCCTGGGGTCTCCACGATCACCAGATCGAATCCAGCGATCTTAATGGATGCCAGGATGGCGTTCAGGTTTTCAGGGATTTCTATGCGTGCATCTCTTGTTGCTAATGAACGCATGAAAATATTGGGATGACTTATGGCATTCATGCGAATGCGATCACCCAAGAGTGCACCACCAGTTTTCTTGCGCGTAGGATCAATCGCTAATATCGCAATTTTTAAAGTGTCATTCCCATCCTGACGAAAGCGGCGCACAATTTCATCTGTCGATGAACTTTTGCCCGCTCCTCCAGTACCGGTTATTCCCAGAATAGGCGTGTTTTCAATACTTGCCGCTTGTTCAATTATGCTGCCGAGTTCGTTTTCGTCATAATTGCCATTTTCGATAGCAGAGATAATACGGGTAAGTTTAATGCGATCTCCAGATGCAAGATCTTTCAGATCCGGTTTGGCTTCCCTGGTTAAATCTGCTTTGCTACGAGTCAGCATGTCATCAATCATGCCTTGTAGTCCGAGACTCTGTCCGTCATTAGGAGAATAGATTCTGGTGACGCCATAGTTATGCAGTTCATCGATTTCTTCAGGAATGATGACGCCGCCACCGCCGCCAAAAACTTTTATATGGCCGGCATCTAATTCTTTTAATCTGTCGATCAGGTATTTGAAATATTCTATGTGACCGCCCTGGTAGGAGCTGATGGCGATAGCATCAACGTCCTCCTGAACGGCGGCTTCAACAATTTCCTGGACTGAACGATTGTGGGCAAGATGAATTACTTCGGCACCACTGCTCTGCAGGATGCGGCGCATGATGTTGATTGCAGCATCGTGCCCATCGAATAAACTGGCGGCAGTCAGGAATCGTAACCAGCTACGTTTACCGGCAGGCTCGCTATCTGCTATGTGTTTTTTGGCAGCCTGGCTGAAATCCACCACACTCACTGTCATTTCTCCATTCGAAAGAAAACGCCGAATTTCCGCGCAGGCCATATTTTAGCGCATTTCAGTACCGTATGCCTGTTTAGTGCAGACCTGGAACCCTTTATTTACGGGTCCGTATAGAGGTAATCAATTGTTTTATACATTACCCATTTGTATAGTGATTGCATGGAAACATGGATAGTCTTTACCTTGCTTGCGGTTGTGATGCAGGCAATTCGCACTGCGGCACAAAAGCAACTAACAACCAAGTTATCAGTTCAGGCCGCCACCCTGGTTCGCTTTTTGTTCGGTATAAAGTTCGCGCTAATCTATTTGTACTTTGTGTGGCTAGGATATGATCAAACAGATTTTGAATTAGATCGCCGCTTCTTTCAGTCAGGCGCTCTTGCTGGAATTTCTCAGATACTGGCGACTGTTTGTTTAATCAAGGCTTTAACTCTGGAAAATTTTGCAGTGGGTACGGCTCTGGCAAAAACGGAAGCAATCCTTACTGCTGTTTTAGGTGCTCTGTTTTTTTCAGCTGCACTGTCTGCTTTGGGTTACCTGTCAGTTGTTATCGGTGTGATTGGATTGTTGGTAGCGAGTAACTGGAAAATTACTTTACAGGATCTAACTCATAACGAAAGCATTCGATACGGAGTTGGGGCCGGGCTGGGTTTTGCGCTTGCGTCGCTCTGGATTCGTGATGCTTCTCTTTCAATCGATGCGCCGCGGTTGCTAACTGCCGCGGCGGTGCTTGCCTACATGGTAATCCTGCAAACTGTGATTTGTTTTACCTGGATCTTTTTAAATGAAAGAGATCAACTCCGCTTATTGATGCAAAACCTTGGTGCCTGTACTTTTATCGGTTTTACCAGTGTGGCTGGATCGGTAGGATGGTTTACTGCCATGAGTCTGCAGAATGCGGCATTGGTGAAAACATTAGGCCAGACTGAATTCGTGGTCAGCCTTTTCATCACCTACTTCTATTTTGGAGAAAAGATCTCCCCGAGAGAATATTCGGGTATAGCTCTAATAGCACTAAGCATAATCTTGCTGTTATTAGCGACATGAACAGACTAAGCTGCCTGCAATGTCACTGGTGCCCGGCGCTGAATACCTTAAAATGCTGAAATTCTGACTGTCGTCATAATTTTAGGTTTTTTAAAATCCCTTTCATTCACTAGCATAACTCTCCAATACTAGCCTGCTTCGCCACGCTGCAAAAATGAAGGAGTAAATAGGAGATTTTCAACCTTTAAAAAAGCCCGCTGTTTAGTATTTGCGATAGCGTTTCAGATTTTTCAAAACGCGACTTGACCACGGCGGGACTAATAAGTTCAGTCGCAACCTGAATGTCCTGCAAATCAATAGCAATGGATGTTTACTTCTGAATTGCCAGCGAATCGATAGCTTGAATAGTCTGTTCAGCCCTGGCTGCTAACTCATCATCGCTGGCACTACTCACAGGATGATCGATTATCGCGTATTGATAGCCAGGAGAGCCCAGCACTCTGGCCATTAAATCTGCAGCGCTAATAAACTTATTGGTCATTACTCCGATAGCAGGAGTTCCAAGCCATTCACTACTGATCGCATCATGCAAACTGCACGATGAGCAACTTCCTCAATCTCCCAGGCCCGTTATAGCAAGATCCCAGGCCTGAGCGCGCTCGATAATTTCGGTCTCGGCAGGCGCGCTGTAATTGGATTTCGTTTCCCAGATTACCTCGGCAACCTGGTATTTGCTGAGCAACAAATTTTCCAGGTGGGTAAAAAAGCCCTTGGTGCCTTCTTTGCCATTTGAAATGAATCCAACGGTTTTGCCTGCCAACGATTGGATCCTGGGTGCTAACTCAAAATCCCTGGCCGGTGATTCAGTTGTTGGATTGAGCACTGTCAGTGCCATTAGTTATTCCAGTCAATTTTCAATTCAGACTTCACAATCAACGCAAGCACCAATAGCAACTGTTACTGCCTGGCTCTTGGTGCCAAGCCAGGGAGGGATGATAGCGCCAAATCCTCCGGCTGGGCCACCAGCGGCCACAACTAACAAGTGCTCGGGGGAGGCCAGCGCACAGTATTCAAAGTCACCTTTATCCCTGATCACCGAGGCCTTACCCACGTCGGCCCATTCCTGCCGTTTGATGCGGGCTTTTTCAAAGAGGTAATTGGCAATATCAGCTTTGGACCATCCCGCTTCCTGCAACAAATCCCTGTGTTGTTTCGGAATGACAATGGCATAGTTTCCCGCCCAAATAGAATAGTTGCGCATATTTGCTTTCATTTCAGCCGCGTAAGTATCCAATATTTCTTCTGGCGCTTTGGTCCATTCATTCATGATTTGTCGCGGAGAACTGGCAGCGAATACGGTGACAGCGGAAGCCTCAGGAGGAATGCCTCTAATTGCAGCGAGAGACTCCCATTCCGTATTTTCTTCATCCTCTGCAACGCAATAACTTATTTTGCCTGGATGCCCTAATGTAGAACGATCAATAGCGCCAGGGCTCACCTCCAGTAAATTGATCAAGCCAAGGCGGATAGCTCTGCCAATGACAGAGGTTGCTCGATCACTGCTGCCAAGCACGTTAAATTCAGACTGACATCCTATCTCATTGCGTACAGGACCATTGAGTACGATAAAGATTGCGCAACCACCGGTGCTGGCTGTAGTCCCATGTAAGAGGAACTCCTCTTTCAGCATGGCCATCCAGGCAGCAATAACGGCAGGGAAATGCATGGGCAGGCAGCCCGCCATGACCGCGTTAATGGCGAGTTTCTCTGCGGTAATAGTGCGTTCGCGTACCGGTTCTATACCAATTAGCTCATCCGGAGCCATTAACACCCAATCGAGACATGCTCGCACGGCCTCAGGTGTAGGCGGGACAACAGGAAAACCGTCGGTCCAGCCGCGACTATGGTAAAACTCTTGAACATCTTCGATCGAATCGAGGTCAAATTTTTCGGAAATTAAATTCATTACAGTAAAAGAAAAAGACTAATGCCCCAGCACTAGCTGGTGTTACAGCAGAGCATGTAATTGCTATTCTACGATTACTCTCCCATTCGCAGCTTGCACTGGTCGATTATTGGCATCCGGGAATGCATTACTCAATGCTTCAATTTGCGCTGCAGAAATTTGAGCGGTGTTTTTGAGTACTATCCAGGTAAGTCCTTCTAAACAGGGCGGGCTTGTCATGGAACCAACAAACTGGAAATAATCCAGATCCTCCGGCAACAAAGCTGCAGGATTAAATGGCGAGGACAAGGCATTGGTTTCAGAATTCGCAGGAATTGCAGACAAGGCGTTGTTAAGGCCACTATTTTCAACTCCAGGCGCATAAAGTACAGCCAATACCACTATATTTCCCTCTGAGTCCGTATGGGCAAAGTGTGCTTCCATAGCAAAGGTCTGGCCATTAATTTGATGTTCACCCGGCACATGAAAATGAACTTGTGAGAGCTCGTATCGATTAATCCCAATCACCAGTTCACTGCCAGATCCGAAATCGATGCGAACTGTTCGTCCATTGTTAGAAATATTTGTACCATTCGCTTCGTAACTGATGTCAAGAGGTTGCAGATTGCCATTCAAATTGGGAACTATATTTATGGGAGATTGTCGCTGACCACTTGAGCAATTCGCGAACTCAGGAGAGATGCTTCCCCAATTAGCTGGTCCATTTTCACCTGAATAGCTCCATTCCTGAGCATTTACCTTCGAACTAAAAAGTGAAGCTATAAGTGTCAGAATTAATCCAAAAAAAGTGAGCCGATACATTTTTCTATTCCCCAGTGACTTCCCGTGACCTGATGAGCATGTAACCAATATAGCTTAACCCATATTGGAAATAGAGCCGACATATTAGCGATATTTGAGTAAAAGGTAGAGTAATGTTTGCTATATTGGCGCAGCAAATACCGAAGGAGTTTGCCCATGAAAGAACAATATGGAGATATCAAAGTTACGCAATTGCCTGGATTTGTTGTGCAATGCGAAATTGATCGTCCACCCAATAATTTTTTCGATCTGGCCTTAATTCGAGACATGGCGGATTGTTTTGATGAACTGGACGAAGCTGCCAACTGCAGGACGATCGTACTTTGCTCCAATGGCAAACATTTTTGTGCTGGCGCCAATTTTGGCACTGCCGATCAAAAAGCCGAAGGGGATGTGCTAGCGGCAGAATCCGCAGATCAGAGAAATCCAATTTACCAGGAGGCAGTGCGCCTATTTGGTAATAAAAAGCCGGTGATAGCGGCGGTGCAGGGCGCAGCTGTTGGTGGTGGTCTCGGTGTAGCCATGATGGCTGATTTCAGGGTAGTTTGTGAAAATACGCGCTTCACAGCAAATTTCGTGAAGCTGGGATTTACTCCCGGATTTGGATTAACCCACACGCTTCCCCGTGCAATTGGCATTCAAAAATCTCATCTCCTGTTCTATACCGGTCGCCGGATTAATGGTGAGACCGCATTGGAATGGGGTGCCGCTGATGTTTATTGCACGGCGGATGAGCTCCGGGAAAAAGCGGTCGAACTGGCGACGGAAATTGCCGAGAATGCGCCGCTAGCTCTCATTTCTCTGCGCCAGCAGTTACGTGGGGAACTGCAAGAAGCAGTACAGCGAGCAACTGATGTCGAAGGCAGAGAACAGTTCTGGCTCACTCAGACGGAAGATCACTTTGAAGGGATCAAAGCTGTTGCCGAGAGAAGAGCCGGTAACTTTTCTGGCAAATAAAACTGGAACTATCCGATGTCTGGAGCTGATCAAGATACTCGATTTCTAAGAGTGCTGGGTAGGAAAGATGCCCTGGCCCTGGCTTTTGGAGCCATGATTGGCTGGAGCTGGGTTGTACTGTCTTCTACCTGGATAGAGTCAGCCGGCACAGCAGGGGCCATTATCGCCTTTCTGATTGGCGGCGGCATTATGCTGGTGATTGGATTGACCTATGCGGAACTAGCATCAGCCTTACCTTTCGCTGGCGGTGAGCATGTTTACAGTCATCGCGCTCTGGGGGCCGGTGCTTCTTTTATTTGTACCTGGTCAATAATTCTTGGCTACGTTTCTGTCGTTACATTCGAAGCCGTAGCGCTTCCGACAGTCTTAGATTCCATTGTTCCGGGCCTGGACAGGGTGTTCCTTTGGGAAATAGCAGGCTGGGATGTTTATTTATCCTGGGTGCTTACCGGCGTCGCTGGTGCCATTGTGATGACGGTGCTCAATATCCGGGGCGTGCGCATGGCAGCCATCGTTCAGTCTACCGTCGTACTGGTCATTCTTATCGTAGGTGTTGCTTTCCTGGGTGGATCGTTTGTCGCCGGGGATACAAGTAACCTGGAACCATTATTCGTTGACTCGATTTCGGGCATTACTCTGGTTCTGGTAATGGTTCCTTTCATGTTTGTTGGCTTCGACACCATCCCCCAGGCAGCAGAGGAAATCGATTTGCCATTCAGGGATATTGGCGTGGTATTAATGTTGTCAGTAATGATGGCCATCGCCTGGTATGGCTTAATCGTACTCGGTGTCAGTCTGATGATTAATGAAGACAATCTCGGTAGTAGTGATGTGTTGGCGGCGGAAGCCAATTCACTCATCTATGGAGAGCTGGGTCGGCTCGCCATGCTGGGCGCGGGGCTGGCAGGCATCATCACTAGCTGGAATGCTTTTATCGTTGGTGGTAGCCGGGCTATCTATGCTCTAGCACGATCGAATCTGCTGCCCGCGTTTTTGGGAAAACTTCATCCCCGGTACCGCACCCCCTATAACGCCATTCTGTTAATCGGTGGCCTGTCTATGATTGGCCCTTTCTTTGGTCGTCCGGTGCTGGTGTGGCTTGTGGATGCAGGCGGATTGGGCATTATTATTGCCTACGGCATGGTAGCCTGGTCGTTCCTGGTGCTGCGCAAGAAAGAGCCGGATCTGGAAAGACCCTATCGGGTCAAGTTTGGCAAGCTGGTAGGAATCCTGGCTCTGGTGCTATCAATAGGATTGGGATTTTTGTACCTGCCTGGCAGTCCTTCCGCTCTACTGTGGCCACAAGAGTGGGTAATCATTCTCGGTTGGGTAGCGCTGGGCGCAATCTTGTTTCTATCCGCAAGAAAAAAACAGTCGTAAATTTTTTTATTGGACTGGACGAATCGCTTCTTCTTGTCGTGCAAAGATCTCTGATTAAGGCAGGCTTTTGCCACTATCCCTGAATAATATGGGACGACATATTAGCGCCATAGAAGCATTGTCTCTTTAAGCTGAAAACTGTTCTGAATGATTGTGGCGTGCGCGAAGTAATTACGCCAAGTGGCAATTACTCTTCTTCCGACCATTGCAGGTTTTAAGGCTTCAATCAAAATCGCAGGGCTATAGGGTTTTAGCCCTGCAATATTTCAAGTGAGTTAACCGTGTTGATCCTGTAAGGCAGCGATCCGTTTTTCAATAGGCGGGTGGCTCATGAACAACTCGGCCCATGCGCGTTTCCCGGTAATACCGAAAGCGGTAAGCTGGCCATCCAATTGACTCTCTGAATGATTCGATTTCAAGCGCTGTAAGGCAGCAATCATCTTCTGCCGCCCGGCCAGGTTTGCACCACCACTGTCAGCCCGGTATTCACGGTAACGGGAAAAACCCATCACGATAATTGAAGCGAGAATGCCAAAGATGGCCTGGAACGCCATTACCGTCATAAAATAAACAAAGACAGAATTGTTGCCGCGATTGACGATGTTAGCGACGACCCGTGCAAAGAAATAAACGAAAGTGTTAAGCACTCCCTGGATCAATGTCAGGGTAACCATGTCGCCGTTGGCCACGTGACTAACCTCATGACCCAATACTGCTTCTGCTTCATCGGCACTCATGTTACGCAGCAAGCCAGTGCTCACAGCGACCAGGGCATTGTTTCTATTTGCTCCGGTGGCAAAGGCATTAATTTCAGGCGAATCATAAATAGCTACTTCCGGCATGCCTATGCCGGCCATTTCAGCCTGTCGGCGCACCGTATCTACTAACCAATTCTCTTCCTGGTTGCGGGGTTGTTCGATGACGTAGGCGCCAACGCTGCGCTTGGCGATCATCTTCGACATCAGCAGGGAAATAAACGAACCCCCCATGCCGAAAACTGCACAGATAAACAGCAAGCCAGAGTTGGATGCTGAATCCAGGCCCAAAACCGGCATGAGAATACTGAGCACAATGCCAAGTACGATCAGGATTGCCAGGTTGGTAGCTACGAACAGGAATACACGTTTCATTTCAAACTCCAATGAGCAGTAAGACTCAAATGACGGCTATAAGAGTAAATATGGGGGTGAAATCGCTGAATTACAATGAATTTATCTCCCGAATCCTTACCAGTTTTGATAGCGCGCAAAACCATGAATTCCGGCCTTTTTTCCATGAAACAAGCTGTTACAGCTAAGCTAAAAGGCTTTTGGAATGATTTTCCTAAGCGTATACTCAAAGGATTAGCACGAGACTGTCCCTATTCATAAGAAGGTAAGCGCAAAAACAAAAACAGGAGATTACCCATGGGTTCCAAGCAAGATTCCAGGAAGCAAAATCGCAGGGAATTTCTAAAGTCGGGCGCGGCCATTGCTGGCGGGGCTGCATTAGGCGCAGCCTCCAAGTCAGCGAGTGCCCAGCTGGAAGGACCGGAAGCCTATATCCACGGTTCCGATGATATGGTTGCTTACGGCTCCCGCTCCCGCTTTGTAAACTCGAAACGAATTCCGCATGGTGGCCGTCATTCACCGGACCAGTTTGGCCTGGACTTCCATATTGCCACACCGTTGCAAGATCAATATGGCGTCATCACACCGTCCTCATTGTTCTACATGGGCACTACCCGTGGTTCCTATTTGCCGGATATTGACCCCAACAAACATCGCCTGATGATTCACGGACTGGTAGACAATCCCCTGGTATTTACCATGGATGAATTAAAGCGCCTGCCGTCAGTTACCCGCATGCATTTCGTTGAATGTGCCGGCAATCGCGCCAATAGCAGAATGACCACGGTGCAGGAAACCCATGGTATGACCAGTAACGCTGAATGGACTGGTGTATTACTTTCTACCTTGCTGGAAGAGGCAGGAGTGAAGGAGGGGGCGGACTGGATTGTGGCTGAAGGTATTGAAGAAGTGAAAGGCGCTTCCAGTATTCCTATGACCAAGGCCATGGACGATACCTTGCTGGCTTATGCAATGAATGGGGAGCCGGTGCGTCCTCAACAAGGTTTCCCACTGCGCTTATTGGCGCCGGGCTTTGAGGGTATTTTCAATGTGAAGTGGTTGCGGCGCATCAAGGTCGTCGATCAGTACTACATGACCTATAACGACTACGGTCATCTGACACAAGATCCAGCCACAGCCGCTCTCGGCTATCAGATAGGGCCCAAGTCGGTGATTGTCCACCCTTCCGGTGGCATGCAGTTGCCGGGTACTGGCTATTACCAGGTATCCGGTCTGGCCTGGTCAGGTGGCGGCAGAGTTGATCGAGTCGAAGTGACTACCGATGGGGGCCAAACCTGGTTTGACGCTGAAATTCGAGGCGAACCGCAACCTATGGCCCATACCTTGTTTGCCTTCGATTGGGAATGGGATGGCTCCGAGTGCGAATTGCAATCCCGTTGCATCGATGAGCTCGGACAGGTTCAGCCTTCACGGCAGGAAGTAGGAGAATTCTGGAATACGCCTCCTGGAGAGCGAATCCGGGTGCGTGGCCAGGACAATTCGATTCAGCCCTGGCGCATTCATAGCGATGGTAGTGTGCATAATGCGATTATTTAAACTTCTACTCCCGGCAGTCATGCTGCTGGGGTTTGTTGCCAATGCACAATCCCCGACCAAGTACGGTGTTGGGCGCACGCCAACAGCAGAAGAGATCGCAGCCTGGGACATTGCTATAGCGCCAACTGGCGATGAACTGCCGGATGGCAGCGGTACGGCTGATGCAGGGGCGCAAGTATTTTTCGAGAAGGGTTGTGCCGGGTGCCACGGCACTAATGGAACAGATGGTCTGGCCCCGCGCCTGGTGAAGCGCGATGTGGGTGAGCTAGAAAATGCCTGGGGCTATGGCCGTATCCTCCCGATTCGTTCACCTTATGCGACCACCGTGTGGGATTATATCAATCGTGGTATGCCTCTGGGCGCAGAGGGCACCTTGACGCCGGATGAAGTATATTCCTTAACTGCCTATCTGCTGTTTTTAAACGACGTCATTACTGACGATCAGATGGTATTGGATAAAGAATCCCTGCCGAAGATTCGGATGCCGAATCAGGATAATTGGGCACAGGTACCTGACTGGTTTCCTAAGCAGCCCCGTTTGCAAGGTTATCCTTACTAACAATAGCGAGAATTAAATAGGGCCGAAGCTGCAAACTTCGGCCCTTTTTCTTTGGGCAAGTGAAAAGCTAGTTAGTTATTTAGCATGGTAATAAGTTGATTCACCCGTTAACGATGCAGCTAATCGCGACACATGGATAATGCCCAAGGCCAGTAACAGAAGTGGTTAAAAAACCGGAAAGTAGGTCAGCGAGGAGGCGCTACTGGTAGGATCCCGGGTCCAGAAATTTTTAGCGTTGCCCAACACGACCAGGGTGCTGGTGGCAGTGCAGTATCTCGCGTAGTAAGTGACTTTCGCTGCTCTGACCGAGACGTCAATTGGCCGACAGATATCACCTATTTATTAGAGATTTTTTGTATAAGCTCCTAGAAAGCAGGGGTAAACACATACGGTTTAAACAGCATCCAATCCGCTTCGCTATTGGTGCGAATAATCAACTGACCATTTCCGAGCTCGTATGTTTCGGCGCGATCCAGATTCATGATGTATCGATTAAACAGCGAAGGCTGTACACAGAGTTTTCGTGTTGTGACCATTTCAGTGAGGGTGAAAGCGTTACCTTCCAGAGTCCAGGTCGCGCCTGCCTGATTACAATCCGCTTCAATCTGTAATCTGCTATCCAGGCGAAAACGCAGCAAGTAATTTTCAGGATTGGTAGGAACAAACTCAGAATTACCAAATCCATAAATGGCAATTAGCTGCCAGGAGGTGTTTTCCAGAGGGTTTTCCTGGGTAATTCCAGTATTCAAATAGAAGCAGGCCGGAACTACCAAGATAGCAAGTGTTTTTCGTAGGAAAGACATAGAGACTAACTCAATGGTAGCATCACCTCAGCTTCTTCTGTACGTCGTACAGGCGCTCGAAAACCAGAAAATATCAAGCGAGGTCCAGACCATCCGCTGTTTAGGCACGGTAGGAGGTCTCATGAGGGGCAAAAACTGCACAACCAGAGGCTACGAGAGCTCCAGGAGCTGGAGAAAAAGAGCCAGATCGGCCTAATCACCGGGCCGAAAGCCAAAATCAGCGCACTAATTTTGTGCAGCAAATTCATCATATTAATCAAGAACTAAGCTCCTTAATCCGGTATAAATTTCTACGACACTCGGAAACGTAAGTCGCATAATGTAATAAATCAAGCTTAAGTGCCGCTAACTCAGAAAGGCTTTAATCAGAATAGAAGAATTGCAACCTCATGTTTTCAAGGAAATGGACTGAAGTGGGCTAGTGAATTTTAGCTGCGGAATCTCAAAATGCTTGTAATTCTAAAGAGACTATTACCTCACTTTATTGGTTCGATTATCGTTGTCGCGCCAATTAGCACCGTTGCGGAAGACATTTATGGAAGTTGGTCGAATTCTTTCGATTCAGCCTCATATGGATTCAGACCGCTCGAAGCTAGCGGCTTATTGATGGTTGTCTCAAAAAACGGACTCCAAGACATTTATACAGGTTCAATCAGATTCGCGAACTTTGAAGTTTGTTCAATTGATATCGAGCCTTTTACAGCATGCTACTCTGGAGTGATTAGCTCTCAGTATTCAATCAATATGCGTCTGAATTCATGCGAAAGCGCCTCATACAGCCAATGTGCTGGATTACCCAGCATAATAGAACTTGAGAGACCTCAATATCACCAGCTCAGCGGTGTGTTCGTTCGGCTAGACGATTTCTATTTTATGATCAATGAGTCTGCCGGGGTCGTGGAAGCCCAAGTCATTAATCTTGAAGATGGCTCAGCAGAGATATTTTCTGGAACCAGATACGGCAACGCAATTTCGCTGCAATCGAACAGAAACGCGACTGCGGAATTAAAGCTTGATCTTTGGTCAAATGAGAGAATAGTGGCTCAGGTTGAGAGTTGCGAAAATTGCAATTTATTTGTCAGTCATCAACTCGCCAAAGGGGACTCTTTCGAACTAATCAGAGTTACTGACTGAACAACTTAAATCAACTTCATTAATCGATGACTATTAAAGGAGGTCAATATGGACCTATCTAAACCAGACGGAAAAGGGGTAGCGAAAATAGTAAGCATTGAGCCCTCCCCATCCTCTATAAAAATTATTTATGAAGGCCCTGTTGATGGATATGGAACAGTTTATGTCTCTCAAACCTACAGCGCGGCACACAACAGTAAAAACTCCGGAACCATGGAGGGAGAAGCGAACGTGATCATGGAGGATGGAACTCTAGTTTCGTCTCCTCTGCGTGGAACATTTTATCGTAATGGGAGAAAATTAAAGGTCTTTTTTACGGATGCCGTCAGCAATGGCGACTACAATTTCGTCACTTGGGATGTCGACTTGATTACCAAAAGTGCTGAGATAAGTTACTACCGGTTGCTAACCGTGAGCGTCTAATCGCAATTAGTTAAAGCCATGTATCGTTCATATCTGGATCTGTCGTGTTTATAGTAAGCTTCGGAAATCGCCAGATTAGTGCGCGCTGCGATTAGAGTGACACCGAATCTTTAGGTTTGTCGGCCTAGAGGGGCTCAAATTCTCCTAAAATTAGGTCTGAGTCTTAATGGTCCCGGCAACATTTACATGCACGTTGAAACCTGAAGTAAAAACAGAGCATTAATCCAGACCAAATTCCTGTCTTAACTCCAGGGTTCTAGCTCCTGCCAATGACCCGGGCATTGAATAATTGCCTTCATGGCAGGCGTACTCGTACACCTGATCTGCAGTTGCGTAAAAACTCAACTCCGCGGTCCATAGACGGCGCTAATTCACGGTCTGTAATGGATCTGGTTTTGGCAAAATCCTGCATTATTTGGTCTCTGATATTCCTGGTGACAAGCCTCACCTAACTGGTCCAGTTTTAAAGTTAGTTTACGCAGCTAATCGCTGATTCGGAAGTTCCT
>JAPPOG010000017.1 GCA_028818225.1 Gammaproteobacteria bacterium
GGCGTATCCGCCGCAGAGGTCATCATGACGGTGCTCCACGCAGGTGGCAAATTTGATGACAATAGTTATAAAGTCTCCGGCGGACTTCATGGCGTAGGGGTATCGGTAGTTAATGCCTTATCGGAGGAGTTAAAACTTACTATCCGCAGAGACGGCGCCGTACACGAACAATTTTACGAGCACGGCGTCCCCCAGGCACCTCTCGCCGTGGTTGGAGAGACAGAAAGCACGGGAACGGAGTGCCATTTTAAACCTTCAGCTGACACTTTCAGCAATGTGGAATTCCACTACGATATTCTGGCCAAAAAGCTTCGTGAGTTAGCATTTCTTAACGCCGGGGTAGCGATCCGTCTGACAGATGAGAGAACCGGCAAAGAAGAGCTGTATAGGTATGAAGGAGGGCTAAAAGCCTTTGTTGACTACCTGAATAAGAATAAGAACACAGTTAATAAGCTTTTCCACTTCATTTCAACCCGCGAAGAAGACGGGATAACTGTTGAAATAGCGCTGCAATGGAATGATTCCTATCAGGAAAACATCTTTCCTTATACCAACAATATTCCCCAGCGGGATGGCGGAACGCATCTGGCAGGATTCCGCGGGGCACTAACCAGGGTCTTAAAAAGCTATATTGACAAGGAGTTGGCAAATAAAAAAGGGAAAGAGGTTGTCACATCCGGTGATGACGCGCGGGAAGGCCTCACTGCCGTCATCTCAGTAAAAGTTCCAGACCCAAAATTCTCCTCCCAAACCAAAGACAAGCTGGTTTCCTCCGAAGTAAAAGGGGTCGTGGAGCAGGAGATGGCCTCCCATTTTAATGATTTTCTGATGGAGAATCCGCAAGACGCAAAACTGATTGTTAACAAGATGATTGATGCGGCGCGGGCCCGTGAGGCGGCGCGTAAAGCCCGGGAAATGACGCGGCGAAAAGGTGCACTGGATGTAGCCGGCTTGCCAGGAAAACTGGCCGATTGTCAGGAAAAAGACCCGGCCCTGTCTGAAATTTATATTGTAGAGGGCGATTCAGCGGGCGGATCGGCGAAACAGGGGCGCAATCGCAAAAACCAAGCGGTATTGCCCCTGAAGGGCAAGATTCTTAATGTCGAAAAAGCTCGATTTGACAAGATGTTAAGCTCTGCCGAAATTGGAACACTGATTAAGGCCCTGGGCTGTGGCATAGGCAACGAAGAATTCGAACCGGAAAACCTGCGCTATCACAGCATCATCATCATGACCGATGCCGATGTGGACGGCTCCCACATTCGCACCTTATTGCTGACTTTCTTCTTTCGCCAAATGCGGGATCTCGTCGAACGCGGCCATATCTATATCGCCCAACCACCACTGTATAAAATTCGCAAGGGCAAACAGGAACAGTACTTAAAAGACGACATCGAACTTGCCAATTACCAGACCCAGATCGCACTCGAGGGCGCAAGTTTACATGTGAACAAAGATGCTCCGGGCATTGCTGATGATTCTCTCGAGTCACTGGTAAAACAATTTAACGAGGCTTACGCCATTATCAGTCGTCTGGCACGGATGTATCCGACAGAAGTTTTAGAAGCAATGATCTTTACCAAGCCCCTTGCGGAAAAAGATCTCAAATCCAAAGAAAAAGTTGAAGGCTGGATAAGTGAGCTAACTGTAAATCTTCAGAAACAGCATCCGGGGGTAAGTACCAATTATGCTTTACGAGCAAAAGAAGACCCCGAGCGCCATACTTATTTACCGGAAGCCACTTTAAATCTGCACGGACTGGAAAAGAAGTATTCCTTCAGCGCAGACTTTTTTCACTCCGGTGAATACAAAGCCCTGGCGGAATTAGGCAAAACCCTGGACGGATTGATAGAAGAAGGGGCGTTTGTGAAGCGTGGTGAACGCAGCCAGGAAATTACAAGTTTTGCAGAGGCAATCGAATGGCTCACAAACGATGCCATGAAGGGACACTATTTACAAAGATATAAAGGTTTGGGCGAAATGAATCCTGACCAGTTGTGGGAAACTACAATGAACCCAGAAACCCGTCGTATGTTACAGGTAACAATTGATGACACCATAGGTGCGGACCAGTTATTCAATACCTTAATGGGAGATCAGGTTGATCCCCGGCGTGAATTTATTGAAGACAATGCATTGGCCGCCGAAAATCTGGATGTTTAAGACCTGCTAGTCCGACAATTATCTCGAATCCATCGCTCTATTTTTTCGGTTAACTCACTGGCACTGTGCTTACTGGAATCTATGGCTTCCCCAATAGTGACAGTTATGAGGCCAGGCTGCTTGATAAACTTGCGCGGAGGCCAACAGTCACCTGCATTGTGAGAAATAGGAACAATGGGTGCTCCCGCCGCAATAGCCAGCTTGGCACCACCTCGGGAAAATTTCTTAATCGCACCGGCCGGTGAACGAGAACCCTCGGGAAAAACGATAACAGACATTCCTCTATTCAAACGTTCTACTCCCTGTGTAAGCATCGATTTACCGGCTTCCCGGGGATTACTTCGATCAATTGCAATTGGCTGCTGTAAGCGCATCGACCAACCCCAAAAAGGAATACGTAATAATTCTTTTTTAAGTATGGGCGAAACAGGATAAGCCAATTTATAGAGGAGAATGGCCTCCCAGCTACTCTGATGATTGGCAACGTAAACAGCAGACCGAGCCGGAAGATTCTCCAGCCCGATTATTTGGTATTGCACACCACAGGAAAACCGCAACCAGTTTAATGCGCTGGTACACCAGAAAGACGCAATTCTATTGCGTAAAGTCTTAGACTGAATCGGAAACAGCAAAATAAATAATGATGCTATAACAATCGTCATTGGGACAAAACCAAGATAAAAAAGGAATGAACGTAGTAACAACATGAAGCGCTACTTTTCCCTTCTCAGAAAATCCTGAGCAAAAGCATACAAATCATTAAACACGGAAGTATCTGTGAGTTGCTCCTCTCCAAGTGACTTTTCAGTAACAGTTCCGTTGCCTGTGCGAACAAGGACAGGTTTCATCTCAAAAGCCTGGGCTGCTTGCAGATCCTTCAAGCTATCACCGACAAAAGGGCAGCATTTCAGGGAAATATCAAACTCTTCCTCGATTTGTTGCAGCAGTCCTGTTCTTGGCTTTCTGCAATTACAATTCGACTCAGGGAGGTGCGGGCAATAGAATATGCCTGCAATAAAACCGCCTGAATCTTCCACCATGGAGCAAAGCTTGTGGTGAATATTGGCTAGCGCTATTTCATCAAATAGTTTGCGCGCAAGACCAGATTGATTGGTAGCAACAATAATTCTGTATCCAGCACGATGCAGCGAAGCAATTGCTTCAAGGCTTCCAGGCAAGGGAATCCATTCTTCATGGGATTTTACATACTGGTTCGAGTCCAGGTTTATAACACCGTCTCTATCAAGAACTATTGTTTTTGAAAAATCCAATGTATAACTCAAGGCCCTAACTGGAATGCAGATAAGAAATGTCGGCGGTTTGTAAAAAGAGGCTTCTCAATTGCTGTAATAACGCCAGCCGGTTTTTGCGAATCCCTTCGTCATCATGCATCACTAGAACTGTATCGAAAAACTCATCCACCGGAACCTTGAGCGTAGACAAGGACTGCAGGCCAGCGGAGTAATCTCCTTTATCAAATAAAGGTGCCACCTCTAATATTTTAGATTGAATAGCATCGTATAAAGATTTTTCAGCCACCTCTTGTAACAGGCCTGTCTGACTCTGTGACGTATCGGATACCTCATCCTGCTTGGATAATAGATTAGAAACTCTTTTATTTGCGGCGGCCAATGCAACTGCCTCCGGTAACTTATTAAATCTATCAACTGCTTGAATACGATGATGAAAATCCAATGGGCGAGCTGGCTTCAGCACAAAAACGGACTGGAAAATATCGCTACTAATACCAGATTCGAGATACCAGGAACGAAACCTTTCCAGCAGGAAATCGAAAACCTGCTCGCCAGTTTCCGGAAGTAGTCCATTATGAGTATGGCAGGTAATTGCTGATTCAATAGTCTTAATAATGTCTAAATCCAGTTGTTTCTCTACCAGAATGCGCAGTATCCCAATTGCTGAACGTCGCAAAGCAAAGGGATCTTTGGAGCCAGTAGGTGGTTGGCCGATCCCAAACAGACCCACCATGGTATCCAGCTTGTCTGCAATTGCCAGCACAGCACCTGGCATAGACTCGGGCAACCGGTCTCCGGCAAAACGCGGCAAATATTGTTCGTTCAAGGCCTGGCTAACCGCATCTGGCTCGCCATCATGCTGGGCATAATAGGAACCCATTAAACCTTGCAAGTCAGCAAATTCACCAACCATACTGGTTAATAAATCGCATTTTGAAAGCAGGGCAGCCCGTTCACAAAGTGCAACATCAAGGCCCAAGTCTTCCGCAATAGCCTTGCTTAAGCTGGCAACCCGTTCAGACTTCTCAAATACCGTGCCCAATTTATCCTGAAACACGATCTTTTTTAGGGGCTCCATCCTGGATGCCAGGGGCGATTGCTTATCAGTTTCAAAGAAGAAGCGAGCATCTGCCAGACGGGGGCGTATTACTCTTTCATTGCCTTCGATAACTTGGGCCGGGTCTTTGGAGACGATATTACTGACAGTGACAAATTTTGGTAATAAATTCTGATCGTCATCTACCAGGTAGAAACATTTCTGATGTGACTTCATTGCGAGGATTAGCGCTTCAGGAGGAACCTGCAGGAAATCATCATCAAAGTTACCGGTCAGGGCCACCGGATATTCTACAAGCGCGGTTACCTCGTCTAGCAAGGATTCATCAATAACAGTCGTCGCTTTGGATTTCTTGCCTTCCTCTATCACTAGATTTCGCACCAACTCTTTACGTTTGGCAAAATCTGGAATTACCCCGCCAGTCTCTTCTAAACATTCCTCATAACCAGTGGCAGCGTCGATTGCAATTTCGTTATTGTTATGGAATCGATGACCAAAAGTAATCCTGCCGCTAGTTACGCCATAAATTTCAAGCCCAATTATCTGTTCACCAAAAAGCAATACAAGCCAATGTACAGGCCGGACAAATTCCTCGCGGGAACTTCCCCAGCGCATACGCTTGGGAACTGGCAATTGCGCCAGAGCCTGGCTCACGATTTCAGGCAATAAGTCGCTTGTTTGTTGCCCTTTATGTTGCGAAGAATAGGCAAGCTTCTCAACGCCGTCTTTTTCTATTCTTGCCAGATCTGCTACCTCAACACCACAGGATTTTGCGAAGCCAAGTGCTGCCGGCTTGGGATTATTGTCATCATCGAAAGCCGCCGCAACAGCAGGGCCCACCTTTTCAATCAATTTATCTTCCTGGGCTGTTTGCAAGGCAGTAATTAGCACAGCCAGCCTTCTTGGTGTAGCAAAGCGCTGTGCTGAGTCGAAGGCAAGATCGCTTTTCTTTAGTGCGACGCAAACCAGTTCTTCAAACGCGCGGGATAAATTACTCAGCGCTTTAGGAGGCAGCTCTTCCGTGCCAATTTCAATGAGGAGGTCTCGAGTAGACATGGCTAATCTTCTAAATACTCTTTACGAAGCTCTTCGCTTGCCAGAGGAAATCCGAGTTGCTTTCTGCTTTCAAAATAAGCCTCTGCAACTAGACGGGCGAGTGCACGCACCCGCAGGATATACCTTTGCCTTTCGGTAACTGAAATCGCATTCCTTGCGTCTAACAAATTAAAGTAATGAGATGCTTTGAGAACCTGCTCATAAGCCGGCAGGGGCAAACTCTTGGCAATCAACTTATTGCATTGAGCTTCACAGTCATCGAAGTAACGAAACAGCAATTCAGTATCGGCCAGCTCAAAATTATATGCCGACATCTCCACTTCATTTTGTTTGAACACGTCTCCGTAAGTGACTACCCCACCTGCTCCTTTTGTCCATACTATGTCATAAATGCTGTCTACACCCTGCAGGTACATGGCAATCCTTTCAATACCGTAAGTTATCTCGCCACTTACTGGATGGCATTCCAAACCACCAACCTGCTGGAAGTAAGTAAATTGAGTGACTTCCATGCCGTTTAACCAAACCTCCCAGCCTAAACCCCAGGCGCCGAGGGTTGGTGACTCCCAGTTATCCTCTACAAAACGAACATCATGGATCGACATGTCGATGCCAAGACTCTCCAGCGATTCCAAATAGATAGTTTGGATATCCAAAGGCGAGGGCTTAAGAATCACCTGAAACTGGTAATAATGCTGCAATCGGTTTGGGTTTTCTCCATAGCGGCCGTCGGTGGGTCTGCGACAGGGCTGCACATAGGCGGTGTTCCAGCTCTCTGGACCGATCGCGCGCAGAAATGTAGCAGGATGAAAAGTGCCAGCGCCGACTTCCAAGTCAAGCGGCTGTAACACAACACACCCCTTATCCGCCCAAAATTGTTGGAGTGCCAGAACTAACCCCTGGAACGTTTTTAAGTCGTATTGCTGGCTCACGAAACCGCCGAATTTCCCTGAAAATCAAAGGGCTGCAATTATCCTCGATTCTCTGAAAGTTATCTATAGCGCAAAAGATTCGGGCCATTTCAAAAACAGATTAGACCAATAAAAAGCATGTGCCTTTGGGAATTGTCGCTCTACAATACACTGTCCGATTCAGATGCGAGAAACACCATTCAAACTTTCGGTTATTACCTGTTCAGAAGCTTTCTTTCTTTGAGCGCTTTGCTACCACTGCGAATTTTGCATTTTCTGGCAAAGATATGGGGTTCCCTGCTGTACCGATTTCCAAATCGGGCGAAAGACACGACGCAAAAAAACCTGAAAGCATGCTTTACTGAAAAGAGTGCGAATGAAATCGACGCACTTACCAGGGCAAGCCTAATTAACACAGCTGCAACTGCCCTGGAAATGGGCAAGAGTTGGTTACCTGCCATAAGCAAGACTTTGCGCCTGGTAGTTGAAATCGAAGGTCAAAACGATTTCAATTCCGCTTACGAATCTGGCTCCGGGATTGTCCTGCTGGCACCTCACCTGGGGAACTGGGAGCTATTCGGTTTTAAACTTTGCGATTCCAAAAGCGCTACCTGGCTGTACCAGCCGCCAAAGAACCCTGCTCTCGATCGCTTAATTACTCGGACTCGTTCAAGAGGCGGGATAAACATGGCACCTACAAACCGGGCAGGAGTAGCGCAGCTATTCAAAGCATTGAAGCAGGGACAGCTTATCGGGGTGCTACCAGACCAGGTGCCGACGGAAGAAGGTGGAACCTATGCGCCATTCTTTGGTGTCTCGGCATACACTATGACATTGGTGAGTAAACTGGTGCAAAGATCCAACGCCAGGGTATTTTGCGGCTTCGCAAAACGCCTGCCTGATGCCAAGGGATTCAAAATTATTGTAGAAGAAGCAGATCAGGAAATTTACAGTGATGATGTTGAAGTCTCAGTTGCCGCACTTAACAAAAGCGTCGAGCGGAGCGTTGAAAAAGCGGTTGAGCAGTATCAATGGGAATACAAGCGTTTTAAAAAGCAAGTGGACGGAAGCAGGTTTTATTAGCGCTTCCAAAACATCGGAGTGAATAGTACAAGCAGCGTAAACACTTCAAGTCGCCCTAACAGCATCGCCACACACAGGATCCATTTCGCTGTGCCAGACAAGTGACCATAAGTTTCAGCTACACTTGCTAATCCTGGCCCCAGATTATTAATACAAGCTCCTACTGCGCTGAACGCCGTAACAATATCCAATCCCGTAGCGAGTAAGGCTAGTAACATTGCCATAAAAGCCATTACATAAACCGCAAAAAACCCCCAAACGGATTCAATTACCCGATCCGTCACTGCGTTTTTTCCAAGCTTTACCGGTATCACCGCTTTCGGATGAATAAGTCTCTGTACCTCTCTAAAGCCCTGTTTGAAAATTAGCAAGATACGAATCACTTTCATGCCGCCACCTGTTGAACCTGCGCAAGCACCGATGATTGCCGCGTATAACAAAATATAGGGAAGGAAGAGAGGCCAGGAATTGAAATCAGCGGTGGTGAAACCTGTAGTTGTTGCGAATGAAACAACCTGAAATAGACCCTTGGTGAATGACTCAAGTAATCCGGAATAGACATCTGAGAAATAGAGTACGCTGATTGTTATTACCGAAACGAAAAGCAGGATAAAAGCATAAAAGAGAAACTCAGGATCACCAAGATAATGTCTAATGCTGCGGCGTTGCCATGCAGTGAAATGTAAAGCGAAATTAATGCCCGCAATAAACATAAATACGACCGCTACCATTTCTATTGCAGGGTTTTCGAAATAACCAAGACTGGCGTCATGGGTGGAAAACCCACCGATGGCAATGGTGGTAAAACTATGGCTAATTGCATCGAATACATCCATGCCTACTACCCAGTAAGCAAGTGCACAAGCTATTGTCAGTGAGAGATAGATCAACCAAAGTGCTTTAGCAGTTTCTGCCAGACGAGGAACGAGCTTGTGATCTTTGACCGGACCGGGGCTTTCTGCGCGATAAAGTTGCATCCCTCCAATCCCAAGCATTGGTAAGAGCGAGATCGCCAAAACAATGATTCCCATTCCTCCCAGCCACTGAAGTTGTTGCCGGTAGAACAAGATCGATTTCGGCAGGGCGTCAAGCCCAGAGATTACCGTGGCTCCAGTGGTGGTAAGGCCAGATAAGGATTCAAACACCGCATCGGTTATCGATAGCTCCAGGGACGGAGAGAACAAGAATGGCAAACAGCCAGCGGTGCCCAGTACCGCCCAGAAAAGTGTAACAATCAGAAAGCCATCTCTTGTTCCTAAATCTTTTTTGGTTCTGGCAGTCGATAGAAATAATAACAAGCCAATTCCGAAAATAATCAGCAAGGAATTTAGAAAAGCAGAAAACATACCGTCTGCATAGAACAAGGACACCAGCATGGGCGGGATATTAGCCAGCAAACTAAACAGCATTAACAGGCTGCCTAGTATCTTAATAATGATAGATGTGTGCATTCTTGTTTAGAAAAGTGCCTAGAAAAAACTGAGACCAACCTGAAAAAGCCGCTCAACTTCTGGAATGGTTTTGCGATCCACCAGGAACAGGATTACATGGTCATCAGACTCAACTACTGTGTCATCGTGGGCGATTAAAACTTCGTCGTTTCTTACGATAGCGCCTATAGTAGTTCCTTCCGGTAGATCGATATCTTCAATAGCTTTGCCAACTACTTTAGATGAAGACTGATCGCCGTGGGCAATTGCTTCCAAAGCTTCTGCTGCTCCACGGCGTAACGAATGCACATTCACAACGTCACCCCGGCGGACATGAGTTAATAAACTGCCAATGGTTGCTTGCTGAGGTGATATCGCAATATCAATTTCCCCACCTTGTACCAGGTCGACATAAGCTGGATTATTAATTATTGCCATAACTTTTTTCGCGCCGAGCCTTTTAGCCAATAACGAAGACATGATGTTTGCTTCATCATCATTGGTAAGCGCGAGAAAGACATCGGTGTCTTCTATATTTTCATCCAGCAATAACTCCTGGTGAGAAGCCTCACCGTTTAACACGATTGCTTTATTCAAATGCTCGGAAAGAAAAGCACAACGCTGCGGATTGTGTTCAATGATTTTTACCTGATACCTTTCTTCAATAGTCTCTGCCAGGCGCATGCCGATATTGCCCCCACCGGCAATTATTATTTTCTTGTAAGGTTTGTCCAGGCGCCGTAATTCACCCATGCAGGCACGAATGTTTTCCTGGGCTGCAACAAAAAACACCTCGTCATCTGCCTCAATTACTGTTGATCCTTCTGGAATGATGGGGCGATCTTTACGAAAAATTGCAGCTACCCGTGTTTCAATATTAGGCATATGTTGTCGTAGTAATCGAATTTCCTGGCCGACAAGTGGCCCACCGTAAAATGCCTTTACTGCAACCAGCTGAACTCTGCCATCAGCAAAATCCAATACCTGCAGAGAACCAGGTAAGTCGATTAGTCGCTCAATATATTCAGACACAATGAGCTCGGGGCTTATTGTTACATCTACCGCAATGCCATGTTTTTTGCTGAATAATTTGTCGCTCACTAAATAGGCGGAGGAACGCAGGCGACAAATTTTCTTGGGAGTTTGAAACAGGGAATAAGCAACTCGACAGGCGACCATATTTATTTCATCACTTTCTGTGACAGCAATAATCATGTCAGCATCTTCACCGCCTGCGCGTGTTAATACATCCGGGTGACAAGCCTGTCCTGGCATGGTGCCAATATCGATCTGGTCTTTTAATTCTCGTAAGCGCTCGCTGTCATTGTCGACAACGGTTATGTCGTTAGCTTCATTGGCTAACGTTTCAGCCAGTGTGCTGCCAACCTGGTTAGCGCCGAGAATTATAATTTTCATGAAATGACTACTTGCAGACAGTTGAACTGAGCTGCTTATGTTTTTCGAAGTAACGAATAAAAGAATCCATCAGGGCCATCTTGTGCGCCCGTCAGGAGCTGTCTTCCATAGCGGCATTCTACTCCCCAATCGGCAGTGATGCCCTCATATTTAGCGTTATCCGTGGTTTCTAAAAAGCGTTGAATCTGCAGGTCGTTTTCCACTGGCAACACTGAACAGGTCGTATATAAAAGCAGTCCATTCGGCTGCAGGCACGACCATAGTGTCAGCAGGATTGCTTGTTGCAAGCTCGCCAAACGCTTCACTTCATCAGCGCTGCGCAACAGTTTTATGTCGGGATGACGGCGGATGACGCCGGTGGCGGAACAGGGCGCATCCAGTAGCACCCTATCGAAGGGCTTCCCATCCCACCAGGAATCCAGGTTGAGAATATCCGCGGTAATGATTTGTGCCGCCAATTGCAGCCGCTCAAGATTTTCATGAATTCTGTCAGTTCGCTCGGAGACCAAGTCAACTGCGACCAATTCGGTAAGTAAATGCTCACTTTCTAATATATGACAGGTTTTGCCGCCAGGAGCAGCACAGGCATCCAGTACCCGTAAACCGGGTTCCAAATGCAGCAAGGCGGGAACGAGTTGTGAGGCTTCATCCTGCACGCTGACCACACCCTCACTGAATTGAGGAATATCCATCACGGCCATCGGCTTGCCAAGATAAATGGAACTCTCCGCCAGCTTACCCGGACTGGCGCTTATGCCCTGTTGCTCAAGCTTTACCAAATAGTCATCCCTGCGGGTCTTATTACGATTAACTCGCAAGGTCATGGGGGGGCGCTGATTGCTGTTTCTTATCAGTTCTTGCCATTGCTCGGGCCAGGCAGTGGCAAACTGTTCTGACATCCAGTCTGGAAAGGATAACCTTGATGAACCTGCCGCTTGAAGCAGTGCCTGTTCCAACTCTTCTTGTTGGCGCAAATAGTTTCTAAGAATTGCATTTACTAAAGCCTTGGCCCAGGGCTTATTCAGGTCATGGGTGGCAGCGACAGTTTCGTTTAGCACTGCATGTTGAGGAATTGATAATTGGCGTAACTGGTAAAGTCCAACGATTAGCAAACACCGAATTTCCATATCTTTTTGCTTCAGAGGTTTTTCCAATAATGCATCGGTAAAAAACGAAAGCTCGTGAAACCAGCGACAGGATCCGAAGCAAATTTCCTGTAATAATGAATAGTCGCTCGAGCTCTTGTGGTGAGACAAATGACTGGAAAGAGAGCCGTTACCGTTCAGCAAGCTTGCGATTATGGATGCTGCTACTGCTCTAAGATTTTTCATTTTCCATACGGACTAATCAGTAAGTTCTGTAGCTACAAACTGTTTTCCAACGGCAAAAAAATCTGGTTTGGAATTCAGAATATCGCGCACAGTCGCCGCAGCTTTTCCTGATAATTGTACGCGGGACACACGTAATGAAGAGTTCTGACATTGCACAATGAAAGAGTCTGTATCAGAACTAGATATTTTCCCGGGGTTAACCTCAGAGCTGGACTCAACAACTTCAGCCTGGAGGATTCTTATACGCTGCCCTTCCAAAAACGTATAAGCAGGGCTTCGACCTATACCGACTCTAACCTGGCGATGGATAAGCTCAGCTGGTAATTGCCAATCAATTAAAGACTCTGATTTATGGAGCTTTTCCGCATAGCAACTAAGCGAAGAGTCCTGTTTTTCGGGGGTTTTGAGTAACTCGGTTAAGTTATCAAGCGCCTTTATCAGTGACACCGTGCCTGCCATTGTTAACTTGAGTTCCAGATCATCACGCGAGTCCTGCTCATCAATTGTTACTTCAGACTTTAAGAGCATGTCCCCAGTATCCAGGCCTTCGTCCATTTGCATAATTGTGACACCTGACACTTTATCTCCTGCAAGAAGAGCTCGCTCTATGGGTGCTGCTCCTCGCCACCTTGGCAATAAGGAAGCATGGACATTGATACATCCGTATCTGGGAATTTCTAAAATTTCCTGCGGTAAGATCAAGCCATAAGCAACAATAACCATCACATCAGCGTGTAACTCAGCCAAGTGCTTATGTTCGTCCTTGCTCCTCAAAGAGAAAGGCTGATGAATCTCCAGGTGATTATCTAGAGCTAGCTGTTTTACCGGGCTTGGTGTTGGCTTCTTGCCTCTACCTGAAGGTCGGTCCGGCTGAGTATAGACAGCAACAATTTCATGTTGCGATTGCAAGATTGCAGAAAGATGTGCAGCAGCGAAAGCGGGAGTTCCCGCGAAGACTATTCTTAAAGCAGGCATGGCGTGAGTTATGCAGACTTCTTATGCTCTTTTTCGAGCTTGCCGCGAATACGGTTACGCTTGAGTGCGCTTAAATAGTCGACGAACAGTTTCCCCTCCAAGTGATCAATCTCGTGTTGAATGCAAGTAGCTAATATACCTTGCGCTTCGATCTTGAATGTATCCCCTTTCTTGTCTTGGGCAGTAACCTGAATGCCTTTAGGTCTGGACACAGTTTCGTAAAACCCGGGAACAGAGAGGCAACCTTCGTCATACTCCGATAGCTCGTCTTCAATTACTTCAAAATTTGGATTAATAAAGACTTGAGGACTATCTTTTTCTTCCGATACATCGATTACCAATAAGCGCTTGTGAACATTAACCTGGGTAGCGGCGAGACCAATACCCTTTGCTTCGTACATGGTCTCAAGCATGTCGTCGATCAAGACTTCCAGCTTGTCGTCGAAAACAGTTACGGGGGCTGCTATTTTCCGCAGCCTGGGATCGGGAAATTCCAGAATTTGTAGAATTGCCATTGCGCAAGAAAGCCCTGAATTATCGAAGTTATACTAAAAAAGCAGTCTGTGAACTGCTTCTAGTGATTATTATACCGTATTGCTAACATAACAACGCCTCTAAGTGCGGAATTACTAATGAAAAACCCTCGATTTAAGCACTTCTACACGTCGCTGATACTGGTGATTTTAATGTTGCTACCGTATTCACTGGTAGCAGCCCAGGGTGCCTTGTTAAGGCGTGACTTGCCGGAAAGCTATACCGTGGTTGAAAACGACACGTTATGGAATATTGCCAGTTAGTTCCTGCAAGATCCAGAAAGATGGACGGAGATATGGCAACCGGATCCTTACCTGGACAATTCCGATTTGATTTATCCCGGTGATATCCTGCGCATAGGCACGGTTCGCGGAGCGCCGCGGGTATTGGTCACCCGCGGAGACCGGGCGGTTGCAAACCTGGGGCCAGAAATTCGAATTCAGGCACTGGAAAGTTCAATTCCCGAAATTCCCCTGGAATCAATAGAGAACAGCTTTACCCGCAATCGAATCATCAGCCAGGAACTCTACGATAACGCACCATATATTGTAGAAAACTTGGGTGCCAATCTGGCTATAGCCACAGGCGATGAGGTTTATGCCCGTGGAACCTGGCCCATGGGAACAACGTCGTTTGAGGTATACAGGGCGGGGCGAACCTATGCAGGCGCCACAGATGCCGAAGCGCTTGGCCTGGAAGTGGAGTATTTGGGCTTTGCCAGCATCGCCGCCGAGGCCAATGATGGGCTGCGCCGGCTGATCATAAACAACAGCAGCAAGGAAATTCGGGTTGGTGACCGCTTACTTATCAGGGAAGAGGAGCGGCTGGATGCCACAATTTACCCGAGCGAACCGGACCAGCAGGTAGAAGGAAGAATCATCGCCTTTTTATCCGGTGAGGCTATGGCATCACAGCTGGATACGGCAGTGGTAGACCTTGGAACCCTGGACTTAATAAAAGTCGGCGATGTGTTGGCGGTTACCGATGAATCCATCCGTTTGGTAGATGAAGTAGAGCGCAGCAACATGCCGTTCCGAGAGAGGCTTCGCGCAATCTTGCGAGGAGGCCGGCTGGAAATACCGGGCGCTGGCCTTGGTACACTGCTGGTGTACAAGACTTTCAATAATTTAAGCTATGCTGTGATTTTAAGCAGCCTCGAGCCATTGCAGGTAAACACCCGGGTGGCCAGCCCCTAATCAGCTTAGCCACTTCACTTTCACTTATTCCATTGATCAAGGATGAGCTATGGAAGACTCACTGGTACAAAGCTATCTGGCGTTGCTTTACGCCGCCTATTGTCTCACTATGGCACGCTGCAACGCGTTCGGGCCCAGTCAAATTCCAGCTTACGTGAAAATGGGCTGCAGACAGACCAGATAGCTACAATTAAAAACCGTGACATTCGATTCAACCCAGCTAAAAAGCGCTTAAATCCACTTAACTGGGCTGAAAACCCACAAAACCGAATAATTGTATTCGAATCGATTGAATACCCCCCACAATTGCGACAAATTCCGGTACCGCCGCCGATCCTGTTCGCACGAGGCAGGGTTTGCGATCTGGCATCTCCTTCTATTGCTATCGTGGGGAGTCGACGCTGTTCGAATTACGGCAGTCGCAATGCTCGCTGGATGGGCTTCGAACTTGCTCGTACTGGACTTAGTATCTGCAGCGGCCTGGCTAGTGGCATTGATGCTCAGGCTCATCGCGGTGCATTGCAGGCCAGCGGCCATACCGTTGCCATTGTCGCAACTGGCTTGGATCAGGCGTATCCACTGGAAAACAAGCGACTTGCCGAGGAAATCGTGGAGTATGGAAGCCTGGTTTCAGAATTTCCGCTGGGTACTGCGCCCCGTAAAGAAAACTTTCCTCGTCGAAATCGAATTATTAGCGGATTGAGTATGGGAGTGCTGGTGGTGGAAGCCAGTTTACGCAGTGGATCGTTAATCACTGCGCGGCAGGCCCTGGAACAAAACAGAGAGGTATTTGTAATTCCCGGTTCAATCGCTGGTGAGCAAAGCAAAGGCTGCCATCATTTAATAAAGCAGGGAGCAAAATTAGTTGAATCACCGGAAGAAATACTTGAAGACTTCCCGCAATTAACTGCGCTTTCAGCAAGCAAGTTGGAGAACACACCGCCGCAGCCAAATAGAAAGCCACCGGTGATTGCAAAACTTAATCAGATGCAACGAAAAATCTTAAAAGCGATTGGCAATGACCAGGTGCTAGTAGACCACCTTCTTTCTGAGACCAGTCTGTCCATGACAAAACTTGCCAGTGAGCTAATGACTCTGGAAATTGAGGGAATTATTACCGCCAGGGGCGGCAGATATTTCAAGCAACAAGACTAGATGTTATTGAGAATTCGTGAACGCTTGAAACAATTTCGGGTCTGCGGTAGTTTCCCGGTTTCGCATTTTTAAGCTGGAAGCTATAGCAATGAGTGAACCTTTTGTTGCAATTCTAATGGGATCTGAAAATGACTTCCCTGTTATGCAGGCTGGCGCAGATGTCTTAAAACAACTCGGTATTAAGTATGAGATAAAAGTAACTTCGGCACACCGCACCCCTGCCGCTACCCAACAATACATCGGTGATGCGGTTGAGCGGGGTTGTCAGGTATTTATTTGTGGAGCCGGGCTCGCTGCACATCTGGCAGGAGCGACCGCTGCTCATACAACAAAACCGGTTATTGGCGTACCCATTGACGCAGGTCCATTACAAGGATTTGATGCATTGCTTTCCACCGTGCAAATGCCGGGCGGAATACCAGTGGCAACAGTTGCCATCGGCAAGGCCGGTGCGAAAAATGCAGGCTATTTGGCGGCACAAATTCTGTCTCTTGCAGATAGCAATTTGGCAGAGCGTGTCAATGCTGAGCGGGCGGCTAATGCTGCAAAAGTTCAGGCTCAGGATCAAGCCTTGCAGGATTCGCTTTAATTCCCAAAACAGGATCGCCCCATGGGCAATCTCGATCTAAGCACTGCGTGTGATTTTCTCAAGCAGGGCAAACTTATCGCTTATCCGACCGAAGCTGTTTGGGGCTTCGGTTGTGATCCTTTCAACGAAGCAGCCGTTCTTAGAATTTTGGCTATCAAGCAGCGCCCAGTAGAAAAAGGGCTAATTTTGGTGGCGGCAGGTAGCAGTCAGATAGCTGAGCTGTTGGAAGACTTGCCAGAGACGCAGAAGCAACTTTTAGCGGACTCCTGGCCGGGTCCAACTACCTGGTTAATACCGGACCCCAAAAACTTATTCCCTGTTTGGGTTAAGGGCACTCACAAATCCATTGCTATTCGGGTTAGTGCACATCCACTGGTTCAAGAATTGTGTAAGCAGTACGGAAAACCAATTGTTTCAACTTCCGCCAATACAGCCGGGGAAGAAGAAATTAGATCCAGGCTAATTCTTGAAGAACAATTTGCAGATAGAATTGATTACATTGTTGAAGGAGAGCTTGGTGATCGCAGTGTGCCATCCCAAATCAGGGATTTGATATCAGGTGCGGTGCTTCGCTAACAAACTTGAGCAGGAGAAAGCTTTGAACTCTGAAGGCGTCCTAAAAGTAAAAGAATTTCTGTTGCAGCTACAGAAAGATATTTGTAGTGAACTGGAAAATCTGGACTCGGTAGCAAAGTTCCAGACGGATAAATGGAATCGGGACGAAGGCGGTTCAGGTATCTCGCGTGTCATCAGCGACGGCGACGTGTTTGAAAAAGGGGGGGTAAATTTTTCCCATGTGTTTGGGAAATCCATGCCCGCTTCAGCGACTGCGCTGCGCCCAGAGCTGGCAGGCCGAGCTTTTCAGGCAATGGGCATTTCATTGGTTATTCATCCCCTGAACCCCTTTGTACCAACGTCCCATGCTAATTTCAGAATGTTTGTGGCAGAGAAACAAGGGGAAGCGAGTGTCTGGTGGTTTGGTGGGGGTTACGATCTAACCCCTTACTATGGCGATGATGAGGATTGCATCCACTGGCATAAAACCGCAAAACAGGCATGTGACCCATTTGGTGAAAAGTACTATCCACTTTTTAAACAGCAATGTGATGATTACTTTCATATCAAACACCGCAATGAACCTCGTGGCGTGGGTGGCCTATTCTTTGATGATTTTAATGAACTAGGATTTGAAAAATCCTTTGAGTTCGTTCGTGCAATGGCGAATAGTTATTCAGACGCCTACGCGCCCATTGTGGAAAAAAGAAAGAATCTGCCCTATTCCAGCGAGCAAAAAGCATTCCAGGAGTATCGGCGCGGCCGGTATGCGGAATTCAATTTAGTTTATGACCGAGGCACTGTCTTTGGACTGCAATCCGGCGTTGGCAGAATCGAGTCCATCCTTATGTCTCTCCCGCCTGTAGTGAGATGGACTTACGATTGGCATCCAGAGTCTGGCAGTGAAGAAGAAAAACTTTATACTCACTTTCTGAAACCCAGAGATTGGGTATAAGCATTTTGTTAAGGAACTAAGATGGCTCGCTACGCGGTCATAGGCTCGCCGATTGCTCACAGTAAATCGCCGTTAATTCATCGCCTGTTCGCCGAACAAACAGCGCAGGATGTTCAATACGAAGCAATCAAGGTTGAAGCTGATGAATTCGATACTTTTGTGCTGGATTTTTTTGCGCAGGGGGGTGCAGGGCTTAACGTAACCCTTCCCCATAAAGAGCGGGCATACAACATCGCAAAGGTTCTCGAACCCAAGGCAGAATTAGCCGCTGCAGTTAATACGCTCTACCTGAATGATGAAAAGACTTTGTGTGGAGATAATACCGATGGAACTGGCCTGGTTCGTGATTTGCAGAGTAACCACAATGTTCAAATTAAAGGAAAGACTATTTTAGTCATCGGCGCCGGTGGTGCAGTTAGAGGTGCTCTGGTTTCCCTCATCGAATCTCAACCGGCAGCTATCATGGTGGTAAACAGAACCGTTGCAAAGGCAAACGATTTACGCGGCGTCTTTAAAGAGAAATTTGATATAAAAACTTCTGGCTTTGATCGCCTGGAAGGCAAATATGACCTGATTATTAATGGCACTTCGTTAAGCCTGAGCGGAGAAATTCCAGCAATTTCCAGTGAACGTTTAAGCGAAAACAGCTGTTGCTATGACATGATGTATGGCAAGGAAGATACCGCCTTTGTAGCCTGGGCAAAAAGCAATGGTGCTGCGTTCGCATTAGATGGCCTGGGCATGCTGGTGGAACAGGCGGCAGAGTCTTTTTTGCGCTGGCGAGGTGTCAGGCCAGAGACAGCACCGGTCATAGCTGCCCTGCGCAATACGTGAGCAACTTGCCCTGGCTTCATCGGAGGGTGAGGCAAAGAGGGCATTGCAAAAAAAAGGGCTTTGGAATTAACCTCAGCCCTTTTTTGAGATTCGAGAAATTGAGTTAATGCGCTTCCTCGCCCCCATGACCGCCTTCCTCTCCATGAAGTTCTGCCGGAGTCAATGCAACCGCATCACGGTCATGCCCCATGTAATCGAAGCGAAGTTCTTCGGTGTAGTTACCTTCGACTGCCATAAAAGCAATGAGCAGTAACAATACAGAGGGTGGTCCAAGAATTGTCAGAATCAGTGCCAGTCGTTCCCAAACCGCATGCATAAAGATAGCTACGATGAATCCGGCCTTCAAAAACATGAAGATGATTACAAGAGTCCAGCGCAGTGCACCTTGCACATCGAAATAATCGACGGCATATGAGAAGGCGCTCAATACGAAGAGCAGTATCCAGATTTTGTAGTAAATCCCTAAGGGATGTTGTTGTCCTTCAGCTTCAGCCATTGAAGTCGTTCCTTACAATAAATAGAAAAATGCGAAAATGAATACCCAAACCAGGTCAACAAAGTGCCAGTAGAGGCCGGCAATCTCAACAATCTCAAACCCTTTGTTGTCGTAATAGCCTCGTTTTACCCGGAAGGCAACCCATAATAAATAGATTACGCCCGCCGACACGTGGAGCCCGTGAAAGCCGGTCACCATAAAAAAGACCGACCCAAATTGCGGTGCTCCAAAAGGATTACCCCAGGGTCGAACCCCCTCATCTACGATTAGCTTGGTCCACTCAAATGCCTGCATGCCAACGAATGAGGCACCAAAAGCAGCAGTCGCACAGATTAACCAGAACGTCCTGACTTTATCCTTTCGATACCCGTAATTCACTGCCAACGCCATGGTTCCCGAACTGGTAATCAGGATAAACGTCATGATCGCAATGAGGATTAAGGGAATAGGATCTCCACCGAAGGAGAGCGCAAATATTTCACTCTGGGGTGGCCATGGCTCAGTGGTGGTCATACGCACGTTCAAATAGCCCACCAAAAAGCAAGAGAAGATGAAGGTGTCACTGACAAGAAAAATCCACATCATGGCCTTGCCCCAGGGCACATGATAGGCCTGCTTGTCAGCAGACCAATCGTCTACTAATCCTGTGATTCCCTCGTGAGATGCTGTTGCTTCACTCATTTAAATGTCCTATTAAGTATTGCGTAATCTTGATTTAAGTATTTGATAAAATTGCAAAGAGTACTAGCCAGACAATCAGCAGGAAGTGCCAATACACAGTACAAAGTTCGATGCTGAGTTTTACATCGCTCGTTTCTCTGCCGGAGAGCAGCTTGATTGAACTCTTACTCCAAACCCATAGTCCACCTAAAAGATGAACTGCGTGTAAACCTGTCATTAAATAATAGAAGGCATTTGCTGGGTTGGATGTCATGTAATAACCAGCGTCTTGCAAATTACCCCAGATCGCTAACTGACCAGCAATAAAGAAGATGGCAAATAATCCACCTCCAATAAAAGCTGCGGTTAAGTGCTTGGAGCTTTCGCTATTGACGATGTTGCGTGCCCATTGAAACAGCACACTGCTTAACACTAATAATCCAGTGTTAAACCAAAGTTGACCAGGCTCTGACAACGGCTGCCAGTCAGGCAGTTCCATGCGCAGAAAATAGCCAACTGTAAACAATGAAAAGACAACTGAAACGACCACCAGAAACACGGACAGCGCAACCTTTTCATTAGGTGCATCGATAGCGCCTTCAGGATCGAGCCCGCCAATTACGCCCTTCTTTTCCCAGGGCTTGGTAGTTATGGTTTTGAAAAAACTCATACGTCGGCCATTGACTCATCCGTGTCTGGATCGAAATGCTGTTCATCCACGGTAGGTTCTTCACTCTCTGGTGTGTTCTGAGGAATAAAATCTTCGTGAGCACCAGGCACACTGTAGTCATAAGCCCAACGATAAACAGTTGGTAGAGACTCACCCCAGTTACCATGCACCGGGGGCGTGTCTGGAGTTTGCCATTCTAATGATGCGGCGCCCCAGGGATTCGGATCTGCTTTCGGCCCATTACGCAGACTCCAAATGATATTGATCAGGAATAACAACTGCGAAGCACCAACAAACAGTGCTGCGATTGTTATTGTTGTATTCAGATCCTGTGCCGACGGCGGCAAGAAATCGGTCGTGCCAAGCGCGTAGTAGCGACGCGGAACTCCGACGAATCCCAAGTAATGCATTGGCAGATAGATTGCATAGGTACCAAGGAACGTACACCAGAAATGCAGCTTGGCCATACCTTCGTGGTACATGCGTCCGGACATCTTCGGATACCAGTGATAGATTGCAGCGAATACAACCAGCACCGGTGATACACCCATTACCATGTGGAAGTGCGCAACTACGAAGTAAGTATCGGAAAGAGGTAAGTCGATAACCACGTTACCCAGGAATAGCCCAGTCAAACCACCGTGAATAAAGGTGAAGATAAAGCCAATGGCGAAATACATTGGTGCATTCAGACGAATGTCACCTTCCCAAAGGGTCAGTACCCAGTTGTAAACTTTGAGCGCGGTCGGTACCGCAATAATCAATGTCGTAGTCGCAAAGAAAAATCCAAAGTAAGGATGCATTCCAGACACATACATGTGGTGTGCCCATACGATGAAGCTCAAACCACCGATTGCGATAATCGCCCACACCATCATGCGATAACCGAAAATATTTTTCCGGGCATGCACACTTAGCACATCGGAAACCAAACCAAAGGCTGGCAGCGCCACAATGTAAACCTCCGGGTGACCAAAGAACCAGAACAAGTGCTGGAACAAAATTGGAGAACCGCCGTTGTGATCCAGCGGTGCGCCGGATTCAATCAGTGCCGGCATAAAGAAACTGGTGCCCAGCAAGATGTCGAATAACATCATGATGGCAGCTACCAACAATGCCGGGAATGCAAACAACGCAAGAATGGTAGCAACAAAGATTCCCCATACAGAAAGAGGCAGACGCATCATGGTTAAACCACGGCAGCGATACTGAAGAACAGTCACAACGTAGTTCAAACCACCCATGGTTGTTGCAACGATAAATACAGCCAGGGAAATCAGCATGAGCACAATACCCATGTCATGACCAGGTGTTCCTGCCAGGGTCGTCTGCGGTGGATACAATGTCCAACCCCCGCCAGTGGGCCCACCAGTTACAAAGAAGCTGGCCATCAAAATGATTACCGAAACCAGGAATACCCACACCGAGAGCATGTTCATAAATGGGAAGACCATGTCTCGCGCACCGCACATAAGCGGAATCAGGTAATTTCCAAAGCCCCCGAGAAAGAGTGCCGTGAGGAGATAGATCACCATGATCATGCCGTGCATGGTGACAGCCTGGTAATAAAAACTTGGATCGATAAAATCGGCGGCTTCAGGAAAACCGAGCTGCATACGGAAAAGCAGCGACAGTATCAATCCAACCAGTCCCGTAAAAATGGCTATGCTGCCATACTGAATAGCAATGACTTTGTGATCCTGACAGAAAACCCATTTTCCAATCCATGTCTTGGGATGATGCATCTCCATTTCATGATCGCGATCCGCTAATGGTACGTAAGCCATTAATTCCTCCTAAGCTGTCTCTATATGTAGGCCTGTGGCCTCAACAAATTCTGTTTACTGTGTCGTCTAAATTCTTCTACCGCAGAGTGTTAATGTACGCTGCGACGTCGTTAATTTCGTCAATATCTGACATGGCAGTTGCCATGGAAACCATTTGCTCACCGTAGTGATCGTTTGGATGGAGTCCGCGAATGCCCGCACCAAAATTGCTAATCTGCGTGACAAAATACCAATCACTCATGCCTGCCAGGCCCGGAGCATCGGTATACCAGCTGCCACTGCCGTCATCCAGGTGACAGGCGGCGCAGTTCTTTGCGTAGATATTCCTGCCATTATCGATATCACCCGCAATGGTTGGCTCTGCTGGTGTATCTGGCAAGGACTCGATATAAGCTGCGATGTTACGGATTGCGGCATCGTCTGCCAGTGTCATCGACATTGACACCATTTGCGCGCCAAGGGTGTCGCCTTCTCCACCGCGCACACCGGTCTGGAAGTATTTAAGTTGTCTCGCGGTGTACCACGCTTCCTGACCAGCCAGTTTGGGACTATTCAGCGCCTGGTTGCCTTCGCCCTGGGCGCCATGACAAGTGGCACAGATGGCATAGGATGCCTGCCCTGCAGCGAGGTCGGGTGCTGGAATTGCCTGGGTTTCGGCAAAGGTTGGTTGCGCTGCTAACCAGGCATCGAATTCTTCCTGGGACTCAACAGTAACGGAACCGCGCATGATGAAGTGGCCGATGCCGCACAGTTCTTCACACAGGATGTCATAGGTACCTTCTACCGTGGGATCGAACCAGAGATAGGAAACCAGGCCAGGCACCAGATCCATCTTCACCCGGAATTGGGTAACGGTGTAATTGTGCAAGACATCATGGGAGCGAAGCAGTGCATGAGCCGGCTGGTTAACCGGTAAATGCATATTGGGTTCGTTGACCACCACGTCATCCTGACCTCGCGGATCTTCGGGATTGATGCCGAATGGATTAGTTGGCGTTACGTTGCCGACGTCAGCCGCCCCCAGTACGCCATCTTCACCCGGGTAGCGGAATTGCCATTGCCACTGCGAAGCAAGCACCTCGTAACGGTGGGCTTCCTCTGGCACCGTCACAAACTGGGCCCAAACAAAGAGACCGGGAGCCAGCATGGCGATAACGCCAACGGTGGTGAAAATCGTTAAACCAATCTCAAGCTTGTGGTTTTCCGGCTCGTAAACGGCCTTATGCCCGTCTTTCTGGCGGAACTTGTAAACACACCAGGCCATAAAAAGATTTACCACGATGAAGACGAATCCAGTAACCCAGAAAGTCACGTTAATGGTGAAATCGATAGATCCCCAGTCTGCAGCCAGATCAGTGAAGTACCAAGGGCCTCCATAAAGTTGCATAAAATGGAAGACAATTGAACCGACTACCAGGAGAACAACAACGACCGCTAAAGCCATATACCAGTATTCCTTTTAAAATTACAAACATGTTCCAGTGGCCACGAAAACGGTCAAGTTTTTGGGCCCTGCTGGAAAGATTAGTTTTGTTTTGCTCATTTCGTTCCAGGGATCTAGTTTTTGTGCTGATTCATGCCGCAATTTGGTCTTTGAGTTAACTCTAAGAATCACTCAGCTTGAAAGCTTGTTCTAGTTAATTCCCTAGTAATTGTTTAAATCTGGATGGGGCTGTTACGCCTCCCCAAGTATTTGAATTTAACTCAAATATTCAGGGATATTTCGCACACCTCACGCGCATCGGCATCCTATAAAAAAACCCTTGCTACCGCAAGCTATTATAGTGCAGAAACCCTGAGTTTCCTGCGTTAAATTAAGCATTTTTGACATTATATTGTCCGGATAAAACTCGTGCTGGAAAGCTGATCTAAAAATCCTAAAAATTTACTGCCGAATATCGACAGCTTTGGTTGAGATTCCACACAAAAAATGTTCGAATACCCGCGCTCGAAATTGGGTCCGCGATTGAACGGGATTTCTGTCGTATACTCTCAGGGCAACTCTCCAGAGGCTTTGACTAAAACCTGTGAACGAACTGACTTCAAATACAGCTGCCAGTTGGCGCGATTATTACGAAATGTGTAAACCGCGCGTCGTGATGTTGATGATTTTGACATCGCTGGTTGGTATGTTCCTGGCCGTACCTGGCATGGTGCCGCTGGAGATTCTGCTGTTAGGCAATCTTGGTATAGCGCTGGTGGCAGCATCCGGTGCCGTGGTCAATCATTTAATCGATCGCAAGATCGATATCATGATGAAGCGCACGCACAACCGTCCGCTACCCCAGGGGCGGGTGGACCCGAAGCAGACAATCGTCTTCGCCATCAGTATTGGCGTGATCGGCATGGCGATTCTGCTGTTTTGGGTGAATCCATTATGCGCCTGGCTGACACTGGCGTCTTTCGTTGGCTATGCCTTCATTTACACCGGTTACCTGAAACACGCTACGCCACAGAATATTGTGATTGGCGGGCTCTCCGGCGCGATGCCCCCATTACTGGGCTGGTCAGCCGTGACCGGCAGTATCGAGCCGGATGCGTTAATTCTGGTCTTAATTATCTTTGCCTGGACACCGCCCCACTTCTGGGCCTTGGCCATTCACCGTAAAGATGAATACGCCAAGAGTGGTGTACCGATGCTGCCGGTAACCCATGGCGAGTATGTCACCAAAGTCCATATCATTGTTTACACAGCAATCCTGGTACTGGTGAGTGTCTTCCCTTACTTCTCTGGCATGAGTGGCTTGTTGTATCTGTTAGCGGCAATAGCACTTGGTGCCGGCTTCCTGGTCTGGTCCGCGCTGCTTATGTTCAAGCCCAAAGCAAGCACTGCCATGGACACCTTTAAATATTCCATCGTTTACCTGGCGCTGCTTTTCGTTGCCCTGATGGTGGATCATTACCTGTTCTGATTTTCCGCTCCTGGAATTCGCGGAACGAGAGAATCGTGCAACTTTCACCCTCCACAAAATTAGGCCTCATTGCGTTTCTGCTAGTCGATATTGCGCTGGCGGTTATCCTGGTTTCTCTATTTATGGTGCGCGCTGAACGGGAACTGCAAACTGAGTTGCGCGAAATAGGTGCGACAATCTACGAAGAACCCTTTGAGCTCTCCAACATTAATTTACTCGACCAAAATGGAAATAGATTTTCCAACGAGGCTTTTCTTGGTAACTGGAACCTGGTGTTCTTCGGATTTACGTCATGCCCGGATATTTGCCCGTTAACCATGGCCGAACTCGATCGCTTTGCAACTAACTGGCTTGAGAGTAATAGCGGGGCATTGCCAAGAATTATTTTGGCAACGGTCGATCCCGAGACAGATACTCCACAAAAAATGAATGAATACCTCAGTGATTTCAATCCGGATTTTATTGGGCTGACAGGCGAACGCAATGCCCTCGCAGTTTTTGCCGATGAGCTTTTTGTTGCCTTCGGCGAACCGGCAGCGGTCGGAGCTCAGCCTTCAGGCCATAACACGCACAATAACCGACTTAATCCCGGTGACTTTGTTATCGACCACAGCAGTCATATCTCTGTTATAGATCCTGATGGAAATCTCTTTGCCGTGCTGAGACCTCCCCATAGAGCAAGAGATATCGCCGAAGCATTTACGCTTATAGCTAATTAGCTTTACGAATTAGATTGTTGAACAGTCGGTAAGAAATTAACAATAAGAAAGATCAGTGCGGCAATTACTACGATTGTGGGCCCGACTGGTGTGTCAAAGTAGAAAGCAGAAAACAAACCCAACAGGATTGAAATTGCACCGATGAGACTTGCAAGAAACGCCATTTTTTCCGGGCTTTCTGCAAATTTGCGAGCCGCTGCAGGGGGAATAATCAATAGTGAAGTGATCAGCAAAATCCCAACTATTTTCATTGAGACGGCAATGGTCAATGCAATCAAAAGTACGAGGTACAGATTGCAGCGACTTACATCTATCCCTTCTATTTGCGCGAGTTCTGCATGCACGGTTGCAGACAAAAAGTCATTCCAGAACCGGTAAAGCACAATTGCAACCAGTGCGACTATAACTACTACCCACAGCAAATCAGTCGAGTTAATGGTTAATAAGGCGCCGAATAAATAGGCCTCCAAATTCACTCGAACTGATTCGGTAAGCGCAAGTAATACCACGCCAACTGCCAGCGTGCTGTGCGCCAATATTCCTAACAATGTATCTGTCGATACGTTTGGATTCTTGTCCAGGTAAACCAACAGCGCACCAATCAGTAAGCAACTAATAATAATGCTTAATTGCGGATTGCCACCGGTAATAAGCCCAATAGCGATACCAAGTAATGCAGAATGTGCCAGTGTATCGCCAAAGTAAGACATGCGGCGCCATACAATAAAAGATCCCAATGGGCCTACCACGACTGACAGGCTGATTCCTGCAATAAGCGCATAGAGAAAGAAATCCGCTGTTAGTAAATCAGTTAATGAAATCATTGGTCGGTCGCTTTCACATCACCAGCAATATCATGCTCATGATTATGGTGGTGAGTGTACACAGCAAGATTGGTGGAGACCTTGGCGCCAAAGAGTTCGACGAATGCAGGATCAGCACTTACCTGGTCCGGCTTGCCATGACAACAAACATGATGGTTCAAACAGACGACCTCATCAGTGGAGGACATAACCAGGTGCAAGTCATGTGAAATCATTAATACGCTGCAATGCTTGTCGTGGCGAATCTTGCTAATCAATTCATAAAGCTCCGCCTGGCCGGCGATATCAACACCCTGCGCCGGTTCATCAAGGATTAAAAGATGAGGATTGCGCAATAAGGCCCTTGCCAGTAAGACCCGTTGCAGCTCACCCCCTGAAATCCCATTCAATTGCTGCTGCGCCAGTTCGCTTATATCTAATTGCGCCAGTGCATCATTGATACTTTTTGTCGAATTTGGCTCGGCCAGGCGCAGGAATCGTTGCACTGTGATCGGCAGGGTAGATTCAACAAACAGGCGCTGGGGCATATAGCCTATGCGCAAGTCTGGTCGCAAATAGACCGATCCCGCATCGGGTTTCAGCAGGCCCAGCAAGACTCTGACCAGCGTTGTTTTTCCTGCGCCGTTGGGACCAATCAGGGTGACGATTTGACCTTCTTCAATCGTCAGGTCTATGCCTTGCAAAATGTGGCGAGAGGCTAAGGACTTGTCTATGCCATTGGCAGATAGCAGGATTTTTGCGTTGAAATCTGGGGAAGCGTCCATAGACTCATTTATCGTGTAATTGCCGAACTGCCAATACTGGGCAAACAATGTGCGGTATCTGCCATCAGATCAATGGTATATGATAACACCGTTGTAACAATCCATTCTCACCTCTGTGCCATGATCGTTTCCAGGCTGACTTTTAAAATACTTTTGCTTTGTCTTGGTTTAAGCATTTCTTCCACTAGCTATGCCGAGGTCAGCGTCGCGACATCTATTCGCCCTCTCGCCTTGATTGCACAGGCCATTGTTGAAGATCGTGGCAAAGTTAGTTCGGTGATTGGCATGCAGGATTCGCCCCATCATTATTCGTTATCACCAGGCGATCGGCTGAGCCTGGAGAGCGCAGATATATTGCTATGGGTAAGTCCGGAATTTGAAGTTCAATTAGCCGATGTATTTGATTCTTTGTCAATTGAGAAGCCTGTAGTAACAGCAACCGCAATAGCTGATATTTCTCTATTGAGGTTTGATACTGCTGAACTGGACCCCCATGTCTGGCTGAGTGCTACCAATGGTATTGCAATCGCAAAGGAACTAACCAGGCAATTGCAAGCTATCGACACCGATAATTATGATAGCTATCAAAATGCACTGGCTCGATTCGAAGCAAAAGTTACTACTACCAAGCTGTTAAGCGCGCGCGAACTTGGTGCGCTGGAGAACGAAAATTACGTGATATTTCACAACGCCTATCAATATTTTGAGCGCGAATTCGGAATGGCCAGCGGTTTGGTTTTGCTGCGTAACGCGGAAGTTCAGCCGAGTATGCGGGAATTGCTCGCCTTCAGACGGGAGTTGGATGGGCTCGCAGCGGTTTGTATCTTACTGGAACCCGATAGTAATCTGGAATTGGTTGATACCGCTTTACAAGGCCGCGAGTTGAAAAAGGAAACGGTTGACTTGTTAGGCTTTGCTATCGAGGATGGTCCTGAAAGCTATCCACAATTGTTATCCAGCATCGCTGACTCCTTTAAGACCTGTTTAAGCGATTAATTTCAGGGCGAAGAACTTGGCAAAAATAAAAGAACTCGTTTTAGTTGATGGCTCATCCTATCTATTCAGAGCCTTCCATGCCTTGCCCCCGCTGGTGAATAGTAAACGGCAAGCCACCGGCGCTGTTAAGGGCGTCATCAACATGATACGTGCACTAATCAAGAGCCACGATCACAGCAATATCGCGATTGTTTTCGACGCCAAGGGAAAGACCTTTCGTAATGATGTGTATAAAGAGTACAAGGCTCATCGGCCACCCATGCCCGATGATTTACGCAGTCAGATCCAGCCCATACACGACATTATTCGGGCCATGGGATTACCCCTGCTGATAATAGAAGGGGTAGAGGCAGATGACGTTATCGGTACTCTCGCTCACGAGGCCAGTAAGCAAGGCATAGATACCCTGATTTCTACAGGTGACAAAGACCTCGCGCAATTGGTCAACAAGCATGTGACACTGATGAACACTATGACCAACGAAACTCTGGATGTGGAAGGCGTCAGAAAGAAATTTGAAGTAGGGCCGGAGCGTATTATCGATTACCTGGCATTAATGGGGGATAAGGCAGATAACATTCCGGGTGTCCCTGGGGTTGGACCGAAAACCGCCATCAAATGGCTACATGAATATGATTCGATGGAAGGCATTATTGAAAATGCCGGCGCAATCGGTGGCAAAGTCGGCGAACGCCTGCGTGACAATATCGACCTGCTTAGATTGTCCTATGAACTCGCGACCATAAAACTCGATTGCAAGCTGGCTATTTCAATACAGGAACTGACCAAAAAGGATGATGATCAGCAAGAACTGTATGACATTTTTTCCGAGCTTGAATTTAAAACCTGGATCAAAGAACTTGAAGAATATGGGATAAGTGGCACTTCTAAAAAGGCAAGCAAAAAACAAACGCCAAAAAAAGAGGAGGAAGAGTCTGTTTCTGTTACGCCCGCCGAGACTTCCTATGCAACTATAAATGACAGGAAACAACTGGCGAGTCTGGTAGAAACTTTAGGCGCACTCAAAAAATTCAGCATCAACCTGGAACTTGAAGAAGACCATTTTCTCGAAGCGCAAATAATTGGTATTGGTATCAGTTCCGATCTTGGCAAAGCATGTTATATACCCATTGCGCATACCTATGAAGACGCACCACAACAATTGGGCCTAGATGAGGTTTTAACTGAATTAAAGCCAGTTCTGGAAAATCCAGATATCGTCAAGCTAGGCTATGATTTAAAACATATTAGCCACGTCTTGCAGAATCATGACATTTCCCTGGACCCTCTAAAATCCGATGTTTTGCTCGCTTCTTACGTGCTCAATTCAGTCGCCGTTAAACACAAACTGAATGATATTGCCCGATATTATCTGGATACCAGTCTGGTCGGGCTGGAAGAGTTGCTCGGTAAAGGCAGAAACAAACTTACCCAGAAAGAAGTTTCAATCGACAAGTTTGCTGACTACGCAAATGAGCGGGTTGACTTCATCCACCGCTTGGCAATCTTTCTGGAACAAGAACTCGCCAGCCACGGACAATTACTTGGGCTTTATCGGTATTACGAATTGCCCTTGATCGAAGTCTTACAGCATATTGAAAGGAATGGGATTCTGCTGGATAAAAAAGTCTTAGCCAGGCAGAGCACCGATATCGGCAAGAAGCTAGACCAGTTGCAGGCAGAAATTTATAAAATCGCTGGAGAAGAATTCAATATTGGCTCACCCAAACAGCTGCAGAGTATATTCTTTGAAAAATTAAACTTGCCTGTTTTAAAGAAAACGCCTACCGGGCAGCCTTCTACCGCTGAGCCCGTATTACAGGAATTGGCAGAGGAGTATGAGCTACCGCGCCTTATTCTGGATCAGCGCTCACTTTCCAAGCTAAAGTCCACCTATACCGATAAGCTGCCACTGGAAGTCAATAACGATACTGGTCGCATACATTCTTCATTCCAGCAAGCTGTAGCCGCAACGGGAAGATTGTCTTCCACTGATCCGAACTTGCAAAACATTCCTATTCGAACTGAAGAAGGAAGAAAAGTGCGCAAAGCATTTGTTGCCGAAAAGGGATACAAGCTAATGGCAGCGGACTATTCACAGGTGGAATTACGCATCATGGCTCATTTGTCTGGAGATGCTGGACTACTGACAGCTTTCTCCAGTGATCAGGACGTACACAAAGCTACGGCAGCAGATGTGTTCAACACACCACTGGACAAAGTTACTGCGGAGCAAAGGCGCAGCGCCAAGGCAATAAACTTCGGACTCATTTATGGCATGAGTGCTTTTGGCTTGGCAAACCAGCTGAATGTTAGCCGTACTGATGCCCAACAATACGTCGACAGGTATTTCCAAAAGTATCCCGGAGTTCGAAATTACATGGACCAGACTCAGGCATTAGCCGATGAGAAAGGTTACGTCGAAACAATTTTTGGGCGGCGACTTTATCTGCCTGATATCCATGCGGGTAATGCCATGATTCGCAAAGCTGCACAACGAACGGCCATCAACGCCCCGATGCAAGGATCAGCAGCAGACATAATTAAACAGGCGATGATCGATATCGATCACTGGTTGGCACTAGGAGACCTCGAGGCGCGCATGTTATTACAAGTTCATGATGAACTGGTGTTTGAGGTTAAAGAAGGCGACATCGATCTACTCGCCGAGGGTGTAAAGTTTAGAATGATGACAGCAGCCTCACTGGATGTACCCTTAGTTGTTGATATTGGTGTTGGCAACAACTGGGATCAGGCGCACTGACTGAAAATTACAATTCTTCACTATACCAGACAGCTATTTGTTTTCTCGCTTCATCCACACCGGTGTTTTTCAGCGAAGAGAATAGCTGAACGGAAACTTGATCCAGGTTTTCCAGCTCTCTTTTGACTTTTAATAAGGTGTTCTGTGCCGCTCCACGTTTTAGCTTGTCAGCTTTGGTCAAAAGTAAATGCAGTGGCAACTGGGATTGAACTGCCCAGTCAATCATCATGCGATCAAATTCCTTGAGCGGGTGACGGCTATCACTGAGCAGGACGAGACCGACTAATGCCTCCCGTTTTCTCAAGTACTGCTCGAGTTCGAACTGCCATTTGTTCTTCACTGCAAGCGGAACCTTGGCGAATCCATAGCCAGGCAAATCAACCAGGTATTTACTGTCTTCAATTTTGAAGAAATTAATTAATTGGGTTCTACCCGGTGTCTTGCTGATTCTGGCCAAACGGGATTGATTACACAGTGTATTTATGGCGCTGGATTTACCCGCGTTCGAGCGGCCGGCGAAAGCAACTTCCGCTAAACTGTCAGCAGGGCAATCCTTGAGGCTTGCAGCGCTGGTTACAAAATGCGATTGGTTGAAATTCATTACTTCGCCTGGCCAGAATCACTGGGGCAGCGCCCATTAGAGTCGTTGCCTATTTTGAGCTATAATCCGCGACCGCGATTTCATGGGATCGCGTTTAATAAGAACCTATGGACAAACAGTATTTCTCTAAACTTGAAAATTTGAACCCAGCTTGGTCTAAATTTTCAGCAGTAACTTCAGGAAAACTCATGAAGAAACTCGTCATTGTCATTGTATCGGCTCTCATTGGAAGCCTTGCACCTCAGATATTACTCGCACAAGGCGATGCAGCAGCAGGTCAGGCAAAATCAGCACTTTGTGCAACCTGCCATGGTGCTGATGGCAATAGCCAACTTGCCGAAAACCCAAAATTAGCCGGCCAAAATGCCAGTTACATAGTCAAGCAATTAAATGACTACAAGTCTGGTGCCCGGGCCAATGCAATTATGGCAGGTATGGTCGCAGCACTCAGTGATCAGGACATGCTCGACATAGCCGCCTGGTACGCCTCCCAACAAGTTACTTTACTGGGCGCCGACCCGGAATCACTGGAGCTCGGGGAAACCCTTTACAGAGCAGGCATTAAAGAGCTCTCAGTGGCAGCATGTTCAGCCTGTCATTCACCTACCGGAATTGGCAATGCGCCGGCAGGTTTTCCTTCGCTCAGTGGCCAGCATCCCGAATACACCTTATTACAGCTTAAGGCCTTTCGTTCCGGCGAACGCCAGAATGATCAGAGTGGCATGATGCGGACGGTGGTTGAGCGGCTCACTGATCAGGAACTGGAAGCCCTTGCCAGTTACGTATCCGGGCTCAATTAAGCCAAGCAGCAAGGACGGGGCAATGCGTTAGCCAGATCAATTTTTAAGTAGGCTGAGATGGCAAGGCGCTTTTTGCTGTGGTAACGTTTTTCGCCATCCTCCTGCAAACCAGGATGAACCGAACGGAGTCCAAAGATGACTAAAAATACAGTTTTAAAAAGAGCGCTACAGGCCGCAGTATTACTGGTCTTAATGCCAGTGGCCTTAGCCAGTTACGGGCAAATCGAGCGCTATGTTGCCGGCACCCACTACGTCGAAATTGCCAATCCGGTTAACACCAATGATGCGTCGAGAGTCGAGGTGATCGAAGCCTTCTGGTATGGGTGCTCTCACTGTTTTCGCTTCGAGCCACTCATCACCAACTGGGAAGAAAATAAGCCTGACGATGTTGATTTCGTCCGCTTTCCAGCGATGTGGAACAATTTAATGAAGATCCATGCCCAGGTTTACTACGCTGCCGAAGCGCTGGATGCCGTGGATGTGCTCCACGAGCACATCTTCAATGCCATTAATGTTGAGCGTAATATGCTGCAAAACGAAAGTCAGATCGCTGACCTGTTCGCGGAGCACGGGGTCAGTGAGGAGGATTTCGATCGCACTTTTAATTCTTTCTCGGTACGTACCAAGGTAAATCAGGCAGAGCGCAGAATGCAGGATTATGGCATTCGTTCGACGCCAAACATGATCGTAAACGGGAAATATTTGATCGCCACCAGTGAAAACGTGCGTACCCAGCAAGAAATGCTGGAAGTCGTTGATTTTCTTGTAGAAAAAGAGCGACAAGCAATGCGCAGCTCTGGCGACTAAACCCCCGCTACCCTGGATTTTTGCTTCGCCCCGGGCCTTAAAATCCGGGGCGAAGCCGTTTTTGGGGTTACGCTCTTTGCCATTTTTCCTGAATTGGCCTGGTCAGGCTTCAGTAGCCCGCACCCCGTTTAATTTTTTTTCGCGTAAGCGCTAAAACTATTTCCCAACCGAATCAGTCTTAAACATCAGAATTAACAAAATATTCAGGAACTTAGAACGAAGAGCAGGGATTGGCCGAGGGCAAATTCCAGTTTAGCCAGTAATCACTATGGGCAGCTTCCAACAACAGCTTATCGATCGCATTCCTGCACCGCTTAAAAAGGTGTTGGAGGGCAGTTCGCGTAAGGAACTAATTAGTAGCATTAACACAACATTGATGGTTTTTAACGCTGAATTGATTCATGGCGAATCGGGGGCAGTTTCGACATTAGCGGATAGTAAACCTGAGACGATTGCACAGGCGGCAAAAAAATTAATACCTGATAGTGGCGATGATGTGTCCGTACTGCTTTTGTTGCCGCCGTCAGAGTTTATTGCAACTTCCCATTCCCTACCGGGAATTTCCAAAGAAAATTTGATTTCCGCTTTACGTTTGCAAACCGAAACGATTTTGCCTTCTTACGAGGAGGATCTTTCTCTGGCAATCGATGCAAACAGCAGTGATGGTAACGCCGAGTCGGTTGCGTTATGGCTGCCACAGGAAAAGTTAAACGAGTTGTTTGATGCATTCAGTGACCAGAATTTATTTCTCGCTGCAATAAAACCAAGAATACTGAATTCCGAAATCGGAGAAAGCGTCATTGGGTTGCTTGACACTGATGAGAGCGATGTAAGCTTTGTACTGATTGAGAATGGACTTTTAAGAGCCTGGCAACAAGTCAACAAGATAGACCTGGAACAAGAAGAATTTGTCAGGCAGTGGCAAGATTCGCTTGAAAACAGTTCGGCCACATCAGTGAAAGACTTAAGTAGTTATCAGCAGTTTTTACCTGCGTTGGATAATACCGCTAATAGCGAATATAACTTTTTCCCAACCGGTGCCTTGAATGCACGCAAGAAAGTAGAGAAAGGCCGCAAGCTGTTAGCAGGCCTGGCTGGCGTGGCAGTGCTTCTGCTTCTTTCTGCCATCCCGTTTATTCAACAATCATTAGCCTATAGAAGTGCAGCTGCAACATTGGAATCGAGTCGCTTGATGTCCGCCGATGCCCGTCAAGATCAGCAAATAGTCGTTAATTTTGAAAATGAGTGGGGCCCGCTGAGCGACTTTCCAGAACAACGCATTCGGGAAGCAATGTTTACTTTACAAAATGTACTCAGCCCAGAACAACTTACTTCACTGGAAATATCCGAGGGCCTGATATCAATCCAGGGGACCAGCACTGATCCACAAGCAATATTGCAGCGCCTTGAACAGGACCCCTTGTTTACTGAGGTTCTGTTCTCCCGCGCGACCAATAACACTCGATACTACATTGATTTGCGTTTGAGCCCGGTAAATTTTGAAGCCTATATGATTCGGTATTTTCCCGACGACTAAAGAGAAAGAGTAAGAAATCGTGCAGATATCAACGCGTGAAAGAAACATCTTGTTTATGGCAGCCTTCGTCGCTGTTGTCTTTGCCGCGACAACCATATTCCCGACTATCCGTGCCCAGTATCAGGAACGTCAGGAATTAATCGAAGATGTTTTACTAGACATCGATAGGGAGCAAAGTCTTATTGAAAATACACTCACCTGGCGTGAACGCCGGGTCGAAGTTGAACAACGCACTCAGGAACTCGAGCAGCAAGTCTTTAGTGGCGACACTATTCCACTGGTCGAAGCTAATATTTCTGGAGACCTTTCCGAATATGCGCGCAACTCTGGAATAACAGTAAGTTCAACGCGTCTGGCAGACCGCCTAGAAACCAATAACTGGTTGATGATAAGTCAGGAGATGTCATTCAGAACCACTGATGCAGGAAATACGATTAGTCTCTTGGAAAGGCTGGAAAATTCTTTGCCGCGACTCTTCGTTTCAGATTTCGCAATCAATCGTAGCCGTAATCAATATAGCGGCACTATTACCGTGGTCGGCTTCGCCAGGAGCGAAGGGCTGGTCTCGGCAGCAACGGCCCAGAGGTAAATATGTCTTACTCGCCGTTAACCTTGCCTATCTTTACTCAGCTTCTGGAACCTGAGGGAATTGCTCCAGCGCAGGACTTTGAGGATTCTGGAAGTTTAATTTGTAATCAGCTGCCCTCGATAGCGCTGCGCGCGAAGATTAGATTCATTATTGGTGAAATCGTGCGTTTTAATCTTGGTGAAGATGATGAGGTCAGGCGCTTAATGAAACACTGGCGCGCAGAATTATCGCCCCAGATTGAAAGCAATGAAGATGATTTATTTGTTTCAGGTTTCGAAGACGACGAAGAGCTAATTGATCTGGCTTCTGAAGCGCCGATTATTCGATTGGTAAACCACCTGTTTGCACGAGCACTGGATTTAAACGCCAGTGACATTCATTTTGAGCCTAATGAAGCCCATCTGGATGTTCGTTGCCGTGTAGACGGAATTATGACCCGCATCGAACGCCTGCCAGTTCGGATTCATACTGCCGTGGCATCTCGTTTAAAACTCATGGCGAAATTAGATATCGGAGAGAAGCGTTTACCTCAGGATGGGCGCATCGATTATCAAATCGGCAGCAAGCAGCTGGATATGCGAGTTTCGACTTTGCCGGGAGTCCATGGTGAATCTGTTGTGCTGAGAATACTGGATCGCTCCGACACGACAGTTGATCTTGCCCAACTGGGCATGCCCGCCAGTGTTCTGCAGAATTATCAGGGAGTAATATCGCAGCCCCACGGCATGATTCTGATTACCGGCCCTACCGGCTCTGGCAAGACAACCACGCTCTACGCAACCCTGGAAAAAATTAACAACGAACGGCAGAAGATTATTACCGTGGAAGATCCTGTTGAATATCAACTTGAGGGTATAACCCAGATTCAGGCAAATGCCTCGATCGGCCTTAGCTTTGCAGTAGGACTCAGATCCATCGTTCGCCAGGATCCAGATGTCTTGATGGTAGGTGAGATTCGCGATCACGAAACCGCTGAGATAGCTATTGAGTCCGCACTAACCGGACACCTGGTTTTCTCCACCTTGCATACCAATGATGCGGCCGGCGCCGTAACCCGATTGCAGGACATGGGCGTTGAAGGCTATTTAATCAGTTCCAGTTTACTGGGGATTCAGGCCCAACGATTAGTTCGAAGAGTATGTACGGATTGCGCGGAAGTCTTGACATTAAGCGATGATGAAGCTGCGGTATTGGAAATTGATGTGAATGACTGTCCCGAGATTCGGCGCGGAAACGGTTGCGAACGCTGCGGTCAAACTGGCTATCGGGGACGGGTTGGACTGTATGAATTATTGATGATGAGCGATGCCATCCGCCACCACATTGCCAGTGGCGCTGATGCCAATATTATTCGCGACCAGGCAATTAAAGAAGGGATGCGCACCTTGCGAGAGGATGCCATCGATAAATTGAATGCCGGCCTGACAACTCCGGAAGAAGTAGTGAGAGTGACAAGAGCAATATGAGTGCCGTCTCTTACAAGTATCAGGCATTTGATTCGCAGGGAAAACTGCAGAACGGCCAGTTGAATGCTGAAACGGAGAAAGAGGCGCTGCGTATTTTACGCGGTAAGAACCTTACCCCGGTAAAAATCCAGGAATCCAAACAAGCAGCAGAAAGCGCCCACCGCAAGAAAATCACTAACAATGATCTATTAGATTTCACCAATGGTCTTTGTACCCTGGTGGAGGCTAGAGTTCCTATTGATAAGGCCCTGCGCCTACTGGATGGCATTACCGAATCGCCGGCCATGAAAGAACTGGTACTGAATCTCTTGCGGGATGTGAAAGAAGGTAAGAGCCTCGCTGATGCCATGGAGAGCCACCCTACAGTATTCAGCAAGATGTACATTAACATTGTGCGAGCAGGCGAGGAGGGTGGCATCCTGCATACCTTACTGCCTGATCTGGCTGACTTTCTGGATACCAGCGCAAAGACGCGACAGGCAATAATCTCGGCGATGATTTACCCCATCGTTTTGCTGGCAACAGGCATCATCTCAGTCTTCCTGTTATTGGTTTTCGTGGTACCCCAGTTTGCTGCGATGTTCGAAGACGCTGGAACCGAGATTCCACCATCAGCCGCCTTTCTGCTAAACCTGAGTGACTTTGTTCAATCCTATGGCTACCTGATTGTGGTGTTCATCGTGCTGTTAGTGGTTTTCTGGCGACGTCTGGATAAGGATCCCGTGACGAAATTCAAAAAAGATAATTTCTTACTTTCCTTGCCGCTAGTAGGAAACCTCATACTCTATAAGGAATGTGCAATTTTCTCCCGTACTCTTGGCGCGCTGTTAGGGGCAGGTATCCCATTAATTCGAGGCTTAAGGGTGTCGCGAGAAGTCGTCATCAATACCGTATTAACAAAACATTTAACAGATGTTGAAGAAGATGTACGTGGAGGTGCTGGCCTGGGAATTTCTATTGAGAAAACAGGCATTTTTCCAACCTTGCTACATCAACTCGTTGCTGTAGGCGAAGAGTCCGGCCGCACCTCTGCCATCTTGCTTAAATCAGCTACTACCTTTGATAACTTTGTCAGGAATCAAATGTCGGCGCTCGTGTCTGCATTACAACCTGCACTCATTATCTTCCTCGCTATTGCAGTTGGGGGAATAACTATCACCATGCTCTCAGCCGTATTCAGTATGAATGCAGTGGAGTTTTAACCAATCGATTGGAGAAGAAAGTGATTTTTACAGGACTAGCGAAGGAAAAATCGCGAAGCAATAGCCAGTCAAGCATAAACGGGTGGAGATGGAATGCTTGGCGCAATGCATTGTTGGGAATTAGTGTCATTGCCCTTCAATCCTGTGCCATGCTCGATCATGAGAGCAGCGCTGCACCAGAGGCCGAGTCTCGCGCCTCTGCGGAACGGGTGATAACTGCAGCCACTTCGGCTAACACCGCCAGTGACCCTGAGATCCCCGTCATAGCTGGGACAATTAATGCCGAACAACAGGCTATCATTGAAGCCATCAATCGCGATGGCCAATCTTTTCAATACACAGGATTCAGCGAGCAGGTTCCTCAGCCCGAGGTAATCGAGGGTGACGATATTGTCGAGCTCAACTATGAACAGGCTGACCTGCGCCTGGTGCTGGAAGAACTGGCCAATGCATTAGATATAACAATCGTTCTGGATCCATCCATCGACAATGTCATCAGTATTCGTACCTCTGCCGATCGGCCATTGCAACGGGATGATATCTGGCCTCTAGTTCGTTTGCTGACTCGAGATGCCGGCATCCTTTTAGAGCAAGTCGGAGACGTATACAACGCGCGCCGCATTGAGTCTGCGCTTCCAGCGGACATCGTCACTCCTGATTCTATGGAGGGCAACAGCTCCGCAGAAGTCATGCAAGTTACGCCGCTCACATTCGTTTCCACCGACGCGGTAATACAGGCTATTGAACCATTACTGAATCCAGAAGGCAGTGTTAGCCAATTGGGTAATCGCGATTTACTCATCATTACTGGTTCTGAATACCAGCTGCAACGAGTTAATCAACTCCTGATGCTCATTGACGCAGATCCTTTTGCAAATCAAGGCATTCGTTTGTACCAGTTGAGTAATGCGAATGCTGTCGAGGTGGCAACTGAGCTATCGGAGATCCTGTTGTTAATCGAAGGATCGAGTCCTTCTTACCAGGTAAGGGGCATAGAGCGCATAAACGCCATCCTTGTTACTGCGCCTGCGATGCGGGGCTTCGAAGAAATATCTCGATGGGTGCAGATTCTTGATGCTGAAAGCCAGGAACAGGTAGAGCAACTGTTTATGTACCGGGTTAAAAACCTCGATGCTCTGGAACTTGCTGAAACCCTCTCAACGGTATTTGAGGAAAATGAAGATCCAGTGTTTGCAAACCCTGACGATCTCGGTGGAGAAGGAGGCATGTTCGCCCCGGCTGCTGGCGAAGCTGACCAAGCTGCTGCAGTGGAAACGGCAATCAGCCAACCGACTTCTGCACCGCCGGGTGCCGGTGGCGCTGTCTCTGCCGATTTAACAGTTCGCATAGTTGCCGACGTAGCAACCAATAGTCTACTGATTCGTTCAACTGCAAGAGACTATCGGCAATTACTGACTACGATTAACCAACTGGATGTCGTTCCCCTGCAAGTAATGGTGAATGCTGTTATTGCACAGATTACCTTGACTGATGACACGCGATTTGGAGTTGATTGGAGCCGCATCGCCAATGATGCTTTACTCGACCCGATTTCAACTTCAACGGTCACCGACTTCGCGCCTACCCTAAACGGATTAATGTTTAGTAAGGGATTTATCGATGGATCGGCCCGAGTAGAGGCTACTTTGGAGGCGATTGCGCAGAACAACGAAGTGCGCCTGTTAGCGCGGCCCTCATTGACCGTAGGCAACAATCAGGAAGGTGAAATCCAGATTGGCGCAGAAGTACCAGTCGAAGCGGGAGAATCTATTAGTGCTGGAGGTTTGTCGACAACCAATATTCAATACAGAGATACCGGTATCGGATTATTGATTGAACCGAAGATTAATGAAGACGGTGTGGTTAATCTGCTCATCACGCAAACATTGCGCTCGGTGGATAATAGCGCTTCAGGGATAAACAATAATCCGGTTTTCAATAACCAGGAAATTACGACGACAGTCGTTGTTAGAGATGGCGATAACATTGTATTGGGCGGCCTGATTCAAACCGATAATGAACAACTGAATACTGGTATTCCTCTATTGAATCAATTGCCAGCAGTGGGCAACCTGTTCTCTTATCAGCAGGATAATACGGAACGAAGAGAACTATTTATTGTATTACGCCCAGAAATAATTAACCTAAACGATGAAGAAGGTCCGCAATATGCAGAAATTCTGGATCGCTTTGAATTGGCGTCAGAATTGTTTGAAGATGCCAATATTTAGAGTCAGAAACTTAGAGTTTGGCGATCAGAGAAATCTCGAGGCAGAAAGATGACTAAACAACAAATTAAATTCCAAAACCTGCAATTAGCAAGAGGTTTTACCCTGATAGAAATTCTGGTGGTGATGGCCATTATTGGCATGCTTGCCGTCATGGTTGCACCAAATATATTCAACCAGCAGGCAGGCGCTCAGCGTGATGCTGCCATGTCTCAAATTTCCAGCCTGGAAGCAGCGCTGGATACCTATCGTTTGGATGTTGGTGAGTATCCTGATTCGCTGGAGGGTTTGAGAGATAACGATTCCGGCCGGGCTTCATGGAACGGCCCCTATTTGCGCAGGGACATTCCCCTGGATCCCTGGGGCAATGAATTTGTTTATGACTCAGATGGCCGGGAATTCACTTTATTGTCTTATGGTCCCGATGGTGAACAAGGCGGCGAAGGTGATGACGCCGATATCATCCTCTAGCATTGCCGTTGGCAAAAATTCCTTAAGCACCTCGGCAGGATTCACCCTGCTGGAAATTCTCCTGGTGCTTACCATTATTGGCTTGGCCAGCGTGCTGGTTGTTCCTAATGTGGGGAATCTGGAGGCACGCTCATTCAGCACCCAGCTCAGGCAGGCAAGCACTTTGCTTAACTATGCGCGGCGCACAGCTGTGGTTCAGGGCCAGCCCGCCTCCATCGAATTTTATGCCGTACCCATTGAGGAAAGCGAAGCGCTTGCTTCCCGGACTTCAGTCGGTAGCTGGGAAAGTAACGGCGCACAAATAGTGTTTATCGACAGCGCGGAGCGCGAAACGGAAGTCGAAGACAAAATCGAGATTACTTTTTTCCCGGAAGGTGGCAGTACTGGCGGGACCTTAATTCTTGCGTTAAATGAACGGCAGGAAACTATCAAAATCGATCCTTTCACTGGCAGAGTATCTACTCCAGAGGAAGAAGATGAATAAAGGAAGATTCAACCGGCTGCGGACACAGCGCGGCTTTACTCTGCTGGAAGTTATTGTTGCCATGGCCATAACAGGGTTTGTGCTTGGCTCATTGTTTTCACTTGTTGGAGGCAGCAAACAACTTTCATGGCGCTCTGAGGATAGTTTGCACAGGGCTACTAAAGCAAGGGCAGTAACAAACTTTGCGCTGTTACAAAACGAATACAGGGATGTTGAGTTAATCCTTGAAGATGAGAGTTGGGACATTGTCGCTATGGATGTGTTGGAAGAACCAGAGCGCAAAACTGAACCCAATATCTATACCTTGCAGGCGTTTGAGATTGTCAATGAGGAAAGAGATGAATTCATAACAGGCAATCGATGGATTAGACTAAATCTTCCACGGTAAAATCAATTGAAGCAACCTAAAGCAATCACATACATTAAGTATTTCGGTTTCACTCTAATCGAAGTAATCCTTGCCCTCGGATTAACTTCGTTATTGCTTGGCTTGTTAAGCACAGGGGTATTCATAGTTGCCGAGGACTGGAATAGAAATTCGGATGTCCTGGACCAAAGCCTTGATGAAGCCTTGGCGATCCTGCAGATTGATCGCGCACTGCATGGCGCATTTCCCCACAGTTTTACCAGCGAAGAGACTCTATCGCGACAGCTATTTTTTACCGGGGAAGATGATTATCTCTCCTGGGTATCTACTGTTTCGCCCCAGCGGGCAGCAGGATTAACGACCTGGGAATTGTATTCGGTTGCAGATGAAGGGACCTATCTGAATATCGTTCCTGCATTCAGTGATAATCCAAGCCTTAGACTTGAAGAAGCTGAACCGGAATTACTGTTTCCCGGTTATGAAGTAGAGTTTAGCTATCTTTATGAAGATCTCAATGAAAACAAAGTTTGGAGTGAAGTGTGGGAAGCCCAGGAACTACTCAGCTTACCTCTGGCGGTCTATGCACGCTTTGTACCAGAAGACGATGAAAAAGAAGTATTGGAAATCGTGGCACGAATTCGCAACAACACGCATCGCAGCATTCAACCTAATGAATTAGAAATACAAGATTTATGAAAAGGCAGGCTGGCTCAGTCATCATTATTGTACTTTGGACGGCAGTTCTCTTAACTGTCCTGGTTACTGCTATGGCGAGCAAGGTGCGCTTATCGGCTCAAACTGTCATCCATAATCAAGAAGCCAGTATGTCCTGGGCAACGCTTATGGGCGCGGTTAATCAGACAGAAATGGAATTAATGCTGGACCGAATGCCGCGGCCGATTGATGAGGACTTGCAACGCACCGCCGATGGAGCTACCAGAACCCCGGCATATCGATTTAATGGTCAGCCTGCAGAGTTGCATTATCCGCTGGGCGAAAACATCACGGTGCGTATATTCGATCATGCCGGAAAAATAAACTTGAATCGTATACCGCGGCGCAATATGCAGTTACTTATCGAGAAACGCCTGGGTGGACAACAGGCAGACCCTGAAGAAGTACAGGATTTACTCACTGCCTGGACCGATTGGACTGATCTAAACGATCTGGAAGGACTGAACGGCGCGGAAAGAGATTACTACGAATCTCTCGAACAACCCTATACTCCCAGAAATAACCCCGAGCTGGATACGGTTGAGGAGATTCTTCACATCAGGGGATTTGCCGAACTATTTGAGGGAGTGAATCTTGAAGCAGCATTCACTATTTATGGAAACACCAGAACTGTGAACTTAAATCTGGCTACCAGGGAAGCCATGGAGCTCTTGCCGGGATTGGATGAGGAGTTGATCGAAAATATCCTAGCTTACCGTGAACTGGACGAATTGAATAATCGAGCGGAAATTGCCGAAATTGTTCCTTTCGAAGAATTACAGGAACTGTCACCCTGGGTTGGCAACAATACCTCAAATTTTTACAGCGTCTTCGTCTATGAAAACATCGAAGTCGATGAAGAAACTTTGCAAACCCTTGCGGAAAAGGAATTTCCCAATCTCGACCTGGTGCAACAAGCCTATATGGAAATAGTTGAGGTGCGGGGATTTAGTGAATTGCCCAATATACATCGGATCGACCCCTATGGCCGACTGCCTGATACCGGGCCACCACGGGTATACGAAGAAGATTATTTATTCGATATACCCTCCGGCTTTAGCGTTGATTAACTTCCCATTCTGATTGCATCAACAAGGGTCCAACCCCTTTGTTGGCTCCAATATGGAGCTGCTTGCTGAATTTAGTTTCGTACCACAGCAGACCACTCTTATCAGCTAACCCTCCAAGTACATAAAAGTCACCGACGCGCATAGCCAGGTTTCTTACAGTTAAAGAGACCGTAAACTTATCGCCTTTATGGAAGGGGCCTTTTTCGATATGCTCAATGTCTGTAGTTAAAAAAGAGGCGACTGGCTCCTCGGCAGATTTCATAAAAGCGAATCCAAAATTGCCTTCGATTCCGTCAGCCAACACTTCCACTTCCATTTCCAAAACTACATCTTCCAGCGGTGTCAGGGATGACAATTCGACACCCGCCGGAGATTTCACCGAAAGAGAATTAATTCTGCAATCCTGAACTTTTGGTTCTTCGGAGGTACTGACTGGATCATCTTCATGGGGCATGTCTTCACGAATGCTGTGATAAACCTTCTTGCTGTTGCAGTAGTCCTCATAGTGACCAACCACCTTGTCGCTGTCCCCCATTTCCTGAATCTTGCCCTTATCGATCCAAATGGCCGTATCGCACAGTTCCTGTATGTGAAACATTGAGTGGCTACAGAACACCATGGTTTTCTGTTGTTCCCGGAATTCATTCATGCGCTGCACACATTTCTTCTGAAATGCCATATCCCCAACCGAGAGTGCTTCGTCGATAACCAGGATGTCCGGTCGCACCATGGTGGCAATGGAAAAGGCAAGACGTACAAACATACCGGAGGAATAGGTTTTTACCGGGCGGTCGATAAAATAGTCCAGTTCCGAAAATTCGATGATGTCATTCTCTATTTCAGGAATGTTTTCATCGGGAACACCTAACAAAGCTGCATTCAGGTAGATATTTTTGCGACCAGTGAATTCCGGATGAAAGCCCGCGCCTAATTCCAGTAGCGCCGCTACCTGACCTTGCAACTGCACGTCGCCGCTGGTTGGTTGCAGGATACCTACCAGTAACTTGAGCAGCGTCGATTTGCCCGCGCCATTGTCACCAATAATACCCAGGCTTTTCCCGTCCGGTACGGCGAAAGAAATATCACTCAAGACGTGATAAACCTTATGCCTTGACTTGCGCAGAATTATTTCTGCCAAGCGATCCTGTGGCTTATCGTAAATTTTGAAATCCTTGTACAGGTTGTTAACGGTAATGCGTGTCATCGAATTGCTGCGCCCCTGATTACAGTACGTCACCGAATGCGTGTTTTATGCGCATAAACAACCAACCACCGATCAGGTAACTGATAAGTGATACTGGAATAATGATTTGCAGATTCACCAGGGAGATACTCTCAAACAGAATAATGTCTCGATAGAGGCTGACGAAACTGTGCATTGGATTGAACAAAAAAAGCTCCCTCACGGTTTCACTTTCTATTATTGAAACCGGATAGATTATAGGCGTCAGAAAAAACCAGAGCGTTATCAACAGCGCCACCAGTTGTTGTAAGTCTCTCAGGAAAACACAGAAGGCAGACAGAATCGCCACTAATCCCATGGTAAATAGAAACTGCAAAAAGAAAATCACTGGAATCAGTAGCCAGAGCAATGACAGATAGCCCTGTAGCACCAGGTAAAGCAAGAGCAACCCAAAACCAATGACATGAGTTAAATAGGGAACCACTGTTCCGACTATTGGCAGTAATTGCACCGGAAACATCACCTTCGTTATCAAGGGCGCTTTCTCCAATAGTAGCCCCGGAGATTTACTAATCGCTTCGGCGAAGGCAAACCAGGGCAGGTAACCTATCATCATAAAAATTACAAACTGCGTTTCTCCAAACTCGGGCAAGGCACGCATTTGGAAGACATAGCCAAATACAAAAGAGTAGATGATGAGATTGACGATGGGCGTCAGGAATAGCCAGAAAACACCTGCTATAGAAGCCGTAAACTGCACAAAAAAATCTTGCCTGGTGAAATTATTGAACAGGCGCGCGCTGTGGAAAGGTGATTTGATCCAGTCAGATATTAGTTTAAAAAACATTGATTGGCCGGCAAGATAAAGTGCATTGGTTTTAGCGCGCTTAAGGCTGCGAATTTAACCATGAATCAAGCGAAAAAACTAAAAATATCCATGGATAGCTTATATACTTCAGCTTTCCTCTATCCCCATTACATTAGGCAGCTATTCCAATCATGCTGAATCCTGAGCATGTACTGATTCCTTTTCAGGTTTCTCCCCTACCTCCTGGTCCCTGGTTGGTTTTTGCTCCCCATGCAGACGACGAAACCTTTGGTATGGGTGGAAGCATTCTCAAAGCGAAGAATGAGGGGATTGACGTTCACCTAGTTATTCTGACCGATGGCTCTCTTGGGGGCGATCAAATCAATCTTGTTGAAATACGGAAGAGAGAAGCTGAGAAAGTTTCTAAAATATTAGGCTTAAAGTCTTTAAACTTTTGGGATGAGCCAGACCGAGCGCTAGCTCACAGTCAAATAACTATCAAAAAAGCACATCAAGCTATTCTGGATATTAAGCCAGCAACAGTCTATTTTCCGGGCCCTTTAGAAATACATCCGGATCACAGAACAACGGCTTTTATTATTTGGGATGCCTTACAAAGGGCGAGGCAGGAAAACATTTGTCCAGAGCCAATATCTTATGAAATTAGCGTTCAAAACCCAATTAATATGCTAATCAATATTTCAGACGAGATTAAAACTAAGAAAAAAGCAATGAATCTGTATGTCAGCCAGAATGGGCAAAATAACTATTCAGAGTTGGTATTAGCTTTAGACAAAGGCAGAACCTTTTCTTTACCCAATAAAGTAAGATTTGCCGAGGGGTTTTTCCGGTACCAGATCAAGGACCTTGATCTAAGTTTAAGAGAGATTACAAAGTTGGTTATAGATTTATATCTATAGAAAGCTTTTGAAAATATATGCTTAATGAATCGTGTTTATAGTCACTTGCTTAGTTGAGCTGTAATCGTTCAACTTCTGAGGCCAAAGGGATGCAGGCCAACCGGCCCTCTGCCAAAGTGTATAAAGAATCTCTAGCCATTGTCTTAGTTCGGAAATAGATAAAAACATACTAGCGCATGATTTATTGCCCGATTTTAGAACAAGGGTAAGGTCGCATTGTCCAAATTTTATATCAACTTCTGTTATTAATACTGGTTTGAATTTTTTTTCAATTTTAACGTCGGATTCCGCAGGGAAATGCTTGCAATTGGTTTCGAAATCTTTATCGGATTCAGAATAACTGGCGTCTGCGCCTTTCGGCGCACCGCCCGATTGCGGTGATCCTAGTTCTATTTTCTTACTCAAGTTGGTGACTAGGCGGGTTAACAATCGCTGCGTCATCCAAAACGCTAATAATTCATCTTCATTAGTTAAGGCACTTAGTTTAAATCGGTCTTCTGATTCAATATACTCTGACGTAATCGTTTTTAAACTTTGCATAAAAACTTAGAGTGATGCTGGTTCTAGCCATGCACCTACTTCAATCATATCTTCCGCCTTTAAAACCCCGGTCTCCCTTTTAAGAAACAGGTAGTAAGTTATTTGCTCATATCGAGTGCGCTGCAAATCTCTTTCTGCTCTGAATTGATCCCTAAGCGCATTTAATACATCAACACTAGTGACCGTTCCCAGTGCGAAGCCCTGCTGCATGGCCTCTGCTGCCAACTCCGTTGACTCGACGAGAATACGTGCAGCCTCAATTTGAGTCCGGCTTGCTTCTAATAGCAAATAAGCAGACCTTACTCGCTCTCTGGTTTGTAATTGTGTTGCTCTTAACTCGTACTCAGCGATATTTTGCATACTTAATGCTTCGCTAACAGCTGCACGATTTGATCCGCCTCGATAAATAGGGATTGATAAATTTATTCCCACATAGGTATTGTCGGTTCTGGCTATCGGCAAGTTGTCAAATCCAACATCAGAATCTTGGCGTTGTGCGATGAAAGAAAAGGTTGGTGCATATGCACCCCTCTGCCCTGATACCCTTTCCCGAGCAGCGCTTAGAGCTAATTTACTAGCTCGAATTAGTTGGTTATTCTCCTGCGCTTGGTCGACATAGTATTGTTGATCAAATTCCAGTTCTGGAACTGATGAACTATCAGATAATCTATATAGTGGCCCTACTTCCAACCCAGAAACTGAACGGAGTGATTCTCTGGCAAGAGCCAATTCCGCTTCCAACCTTAATTCTTCTGCTTGAGCTGCCGCGAGACTTGCTTCGCCTTGATAAATATCGGTAACTTGAGCTAGTTGTCTGTCAAACAAACTCTGGATTTGTTCGAGTTGATTTGACAGGGCATCAATTTCAGAATCGATAGAGTCCAGCGCATTGTTTGCCTGCAGAACATTGAAATATCTTTCAGCGACGTCTGCAAGAATAGTGGCCAACTGAAAGTAATATTCTTCTTCCAATTGATCTTCAACTATAGAGGCACGTTTACGCTCACTAAACGTTTGCCAGTTAAACAAAACTTGAGTCAGCGAGAGGAAATAACGCTCACCGTCGAACTCTCGGGACTGATTAAATTGATTAAGGCGATTATCGGAAATACTCGCTCCTGCACTTATTTGAGGAAGCAGTTGGCTATTAGCAGCATTTTTTCGGGCCGTCCCTATTTTTAGATTTTCTTCTGATATGCGCAGTTCGGTGCTGAAGTTTATGGCTGCATTGAAAAAGTCTTCTAGGCTTGAGCCTGGAATTGGCTGTGCATCGGAATGAGTGTGGTGAGACAAAGAAAGAACAACTAGAACACTTAAAAGAACCTTATTGCTGAAAACCCAAGTTGTACGCATTAACTAGTCTTCCCTGAATCCGCGAGCTATCGCATTTGAGAATGGCTTGAATATATACTCCAGGAAAGTTCTTTCTCCAGTTGCAATGAAGACCTCAGCGGGCATACCCGGGATCAATACTAGGTCCCCTAAATCGTCTAAGCTGTCTGGAGAAACCTCTACCCGCGCAAGATAGTAGGGAATGTTAGTGGTCTCATTAACCATACTTTCTGCTGAAATATTAATTACTTCACCAAAGATTGTAGGGACACTTCCCATACCGAAGGTGGAGAATCGAATTGTTGCCCGCTGCCCTACTTCAACTCGGTCGATATCTACGGGGGCTACTTCGGCTTCGATAATTAGATCTTCTTCTTGAGGCACAATATCTACGATTCGCATTCCAGGCCCTATTACACCGCCGATCGTATGTACTTGTAATCCATTGACTATGCCAGACTCTGGTGCTCGTACCTCTGTTCGGGAGACGACATCCTGAAGCGCCGTAATTCTTTCAATTACACCATTTACATTTGTTTGCACTTCACCGAGCTCGGTAACAACTTGATTTCTGAATTCTCTTTCCTGTTGAATAATCTGTAATTGGGTTTCACCGATTTGTATTTCCGTTGCTGAAATGCTCGCGTGAAGCTCCGCAGCCTCCCCTAGGAAAGTGGCTACATTCCTTTCAAGATCCCTTAATCTAGTTTTATCTGAGAAACCCTGGCCTAAAAGCGCACGAATATCTTCCGACTCCTCTTCGAAAGATTTTGCTAACGTGTCTTTGCTTTCTTTAAGGGCTATAAGTCCAGTTATTTGAGATCTAAGTTGCTGTATACGTTGCTCTAATACCTGAGTGCTATTTTCAAGTGTTGAACGGCGCGCGTTAAAAATTTCAATTTGTCCTGAAGTTTCCTCTTCTGCTCTTTCTCCAAGTTCCAGAAACTCCTGGGAATATCCAAGGGTTGCTAAACCATCCCTTTCAGCCATTAACCTCACTTCCAATGCTCGTAAAGAAATATATTCATTGTTCGCAATTTCCAGCTGTGCCAGCGACTGAGTGCTATCTAAATTTAGGATTGGGTCTCCTTCTTGAACATGAGCACCATTTTCAACAAATATCTGGTCGATAATTCCACCCTCTAAATGCTGGACGATTTTGCTGTAAGAGCGGACAGTTACTCTGCCTGGAGCAAGAGCAGCGCCATCGATGGGCGCAGTAGAAGCCCAAATCCCACCAAATCCAAAGAGCGCAACAAAAAGGAACATTCCGAACCTATTGTGAGTACTAAGATTAGAGTCGAATTTAGATACTGTTTTAACGGAGTTATTCACTTGTTCATCCATTATGTTTTTCTAATCTCATGAAGAACCTTCCATTTTATTGGGCAGTTTTGTTACTTTGGATTTATTGGCATTCATGGCCTGCAAGACATCATTCTTTTCACCAAAGTGCAGTACCACCCCATCTTTCATAAGAAGTAACTTATCAACTAAAGAGAGAATAGATGTTCTATGGGTAACAACGATAATAGTGCGACCAGACCCTTTTATGCGATTCAGAGTAGAGAGCAAATCACGTTCTCCCTGGTCATCTAAATTTGAGTTAGGTTCATCTAGAATTATCAATTTTGGCTCGTCGTATATTGCGCGTGCTAACCCTAACCTTTGTCTTTGTCCTGCAGACAGTGCCCCACCATTTGCATTGATTATGGTGTCATACCCATTTGGGAGGCTCAGAATCATTTCATGTATTCCAGCAGATTTTGACGCTTGAATAATTTTGTCTGAGTTCTCATTAGAGAATCGGCAAATATTTGCAGCGATAGTGCCATCAAACAATTCAATATCCTGAGGTAAATAACCCATATGCGGCCCAAGGTGGTCCCTGTCCCACTGATTGATTTCTGCTCCGTCTAGCCTAACTGTGCCGGCTCTAACTGGCCAAACTCCCAGTATTGCTCTAACAAGGCTTGTTTTACCGGCGGCGCTTGGCCCTATAACTCCCATAGATTCCCCAGCTCTTAATTGAAACGCCACCCCTTTAACAGATGCGATACTAGAGCCCGGAGGGGTAACAATGAGATTTTCAATTGATAAAGCGCCCGTTGGGGCGGGCAATGCCATTCTTTCGTTTTCTTCAGGAAAAGCATTAAGGAGAGCTTTGAGTCTTGCAAATTGATTCTTGGCTTCAATGAACCCTTTCCAAGATGCGACCATCAGATCTATAGGTGCCAGAGCCCTTCCCAATAAGAGCGATCCTGCGATCATCATACCCGGCGTAATTTGCTGGTTTACTGCAAGATAGGCGCCTATTCCCAATAAGAACGATTGAGAGATTAATCTAAATGACTTACTAATTGCGGCAAGCCTTCCGGCAATGGTGCTCGCTATAGCTTGTTCGTTTCCAGCGTCATCATACAACTTGTCATTTTGTCGTCTGATATTTGCACCCATGCCCATTCCCTGGATTACCTCTGAGTTTCTTAGACTGTTTTGAAATGAAATATTTGCTTTGTTTGTCAGACCATTAGCTTCTAGCAATCTTGATGATGTGGATTTTTGTGTAACTATCGCCAAAATTATCATTATGACGGCACAGATTAATGCTGCTATGCCAAACAAAGGATGAAACAGAAACATTATTGCGATGTAGATAGGTGCCCATGGCGCATCCATTATCGCGAAAATTCCATTTCCTGTAATGAATTGACGTAGCGCTAATAAATCTGACATTGCCTGGCCGGAGCCGCTAGGATTGCCAGTCATGAGTGTGTGTTTTGAAGCGGCAATTGATACTGCGTCTCGCAGACTATTTTCCAGACGGACATTAGCCGCTATGAGTAGTCTACTTCGGACCCATTCAAACCCGCCAGCCGCTGCTAAAAGGACTATCATCAGTATAGTTAGCATGCCAAGAGTGCTCATACTGCCGCTAGAAACAACCCGATCATAAACTTGCAGCATGTAAATTATAGGCGTGAGCATCAGTATGTTTAATGAAGCGCTAAAAACAACCTCGTAAAAGAAGTAGCCTCTAATTTGGCGTAACG
>JAPPOG010000089.1 GCA_028818225.1 Gammaproteobacteria bacterium
GATATGTGGGCCAGGGCGTGTTTATTTCGATCAAATCCCAACTAATTTCTCGCCTCTCTACTTCTTCAAATTTTCTGTAGCATTTTGCAAGTTCGCTTATTACAGGTAACTCGTCCGGCAACCAGGATTCCAGCTTCGCGATCAACACTTCTTCTTCATTGTAGGCATAAGTATGATTATTTCGTTGGCTCGATTCAGCGCCGCCAGTTTCAGTTTTGATTGTCAGCAAGTTGTACTGATAAGCAGGCTTGATGAACACGACATCCATGATGCCTTGAGTGAGCCAGTCATCTTTATAGTGACGTACCAGGGGTTGGCTCAGATAACCGAAGACATTAACGCCACTAACCAGGGCGCCCTTGAACCCATACTTTTCCGCTACCTCATCGCTATGGATACGGTTTTCCGAGGATTGGGCATCGTTTAGTGCAAGAATCTGAAAATTAGAAACTGTCATCATTTTCAAAAGGTTGGTAATAGTGCTCGCGAATGAGCATGAGGCTAAGAGCTACCGTTCAGGATGGGTTGAGTATATCAACTTTCCCCAAGCGCCAATCAACAAGTTGATTGGAATCTTTCATGCGCATCTTACGCAAGTAGTAATTTAGCTGCGGGCATTCGAGACGCAATGAGTCCAGGCGCCGAAAGTTAATCATCAATAGCTTAGCGCCATCCCGACTGGTGACGGGGCCAGTGATTGCAGCAGCAAATGGTCGCCGACCATAGTCTTCATAAGGAGACATTGATTGTCCGTTAAGAGTGGCATTTCCTTCCGAGAGTAAACACCAGTGGGTTTCGGTAAGCTCGAATGCATCACCAGCTTCCAACGATTTCGCTTCGGCAATCTGGCTGAGTTTCTCATAAACGGTGGAGGAGAGCTGATTGAACTGTGGTTGACGAGCAATGGCTGGTCGAAATGACCACTGCTTTAATAATTTATCCTGAAAACCTTCGGCAACAATAAAGGATTTAAATGTTTCTTCGGCAAAGACACACAGGGTAACCGGGGTTTTTGCAACCACACTGGCGTTGCGCGTGCCTGCGCCGGTAATTACAACCATTTCGCCCAGGATATCACCTGCTTGTAATTTCGCTTCAAGATGTAATTGCTTGCCATCATGCTGAACCACATCTGCGTATCCAGTGAGAATCAGGTACACATAGCCCCGTGTGCTCGAATCCTGTACGAGGATGACATCATCAGTGTTATAGCGGCGAATTTCTTCTTCCGCCAACAGGCTTCGCATCCAACGATTCGGAAACGGTCTGCCTAACCATGCCGTAAGGTAATGATTGATCTGGGAAGTATAAATAGCAGGGTCGCCCTCAAGAATCGTATAGCGCTTGCCTGAAGTCGCCAATGAGAATGTGGTATTAAATTCATTGGTGAGTTTTTCCACATGCATAAATACAACCCGGTCTGATGCTGATTGAATTGCATCAGCCGGATCACCGTGAATCGCGCCGGCGCCACCATCGGCAACCAGTAATGAGAATCGATCGGTATACAACTGGTCCAGCTTCTTTACAGTTGAGTTACGTACCAGTCCGCGACGGTTCATGTAATGAATAGCAGACATGGAGTGGTTGTCGCCAACTACGCATAGCGTTCGTTCAATGCCCCGGTTTATGGTGGAAAAGGTTGCACCCACAGTTGGAATGCTGTGCACAGTTACGTGGGTATCGATGGTCAGGCCAAAATAGTTCAGGCGCTCCCCCGGTCGAACTTCAACCAGATTGAAATGTTCTTGCACAGCCTCTGCCGTCCAACCCAGGCCGCAGGCAATTTTTTCCATTGCCATGTAGAAGATTTCCCGAGTTGTAATCAAATCAACCTGATGGGGCATAAGCAACAAAGGAAACAAGGATGAATGATCATCATGTAAATGAGTCAGGAAAATTGCGGCAACTTGATTCTTGGAAATACCGCGCGCAAACAGGTGCTGATCCAGGAAGGGGATGCAGTCAATTAACAGGTATTCACCGTTGTAACAGAGCGCGAGACCAGTACAGGGCTCTGTCGGCGTAAATCCGGAGGCGCCACCCAGTACTTCGATACCCATTTTGACCAGGCCGCCCGGTACATAATCCGGGGCCACCTGGTAAGGGGGCTCGATAGCCACGTCTTCATTTAAATCAAAGCGGGTATTCTTATTGCCAATACCGATATCGAAGACATCTTCAGCAACATGGGTAATAGTTTGTTCGCCGATCTTCACCTTGCCGTCTTCAAATGGCAGTAAATTAAAGAAGTCTTCCAAAGGAATTAATTTGCAGTCTTGGTCCTTGAGCGCGAGCTCTTCACTGGCGGCTAACCATTCATTAGCCAGTTCAATTTCCGTATTCCAGTTTGTAAGTTCTTCCCGGCTCGGGCCAAACAAGGCAATTTGCAAAAGGCGTAGCGCATGACTGAGATCTTCATCTTCACCCACCAGGTTCAGTCTGCGTCCTTCGCTGAGACCGTTGGCAACAAATAAGAAGAAATAGAGCGGAAATTCCAGATTATTCGTGAGCGAACCGCCTTTCTCTTTGATGTCAGGCAGAACCAGTGTATCGAAGTTATTGACGCCATGGAGTAGCAATCCTTTGAGTACTTCAGGCGGTTGGCCCACTAAAATTGAGCCGTGATCATCTTCGTACAGCCGACTGCCAAGGCAGGGCTGGATCAGGGTCGAATCGCCTACGTAGGCGCTAGCTGGAAATTGTGGATGCTTAATAGCCATGCAGCTTCAAATTATTATTGGTTTTTAACCGCCAAATCAGTTACTTAATAGGAAAGATTACAGACTAGAAGCGAACAGGGGAAGCGTTTTAGTGGGACGAATAGGGTTTAGCCAGGAGTTGTGAAACAGTTCTCATAAATGCCCCTGCGCTGGCAGGTAAATTAGTTCCTCGAAGTTTGCGGGCTTGCATAACATGTTATGCAAGCCCCGGATTACTGGGTTACTAATTATTACGACTTTTCAGTTCTGCCCATCAGGTAAAACTCGTCATTGGGGCGAATACCCGCCATATTGGCGATTCTGTTAGACAGTGCAAATAAGCCAGCAATGGCCCCGATATCCCACACGTCATCTTCGCTAAATCCCTGATCTAGCAGTGATTTTATATCTATATCACCAATTTCATAGGATCTTTGTGACACTTTGACTGCAAAGTCCAGCATCGCCATTTGTCGGGCTGAAATGTCTGCTTTGCGATAATTGGTGGCGACCTGGTCCGCAAGCAAGGGATTCTTCTCCCTGATGCGTAAAATGGCGCCATGTGCGACGACACAATAGATACAATGGTTTAATCCGGATGTGGCGACCACGATCATTTCACGCTCGCCTTTGCTAAGCCCGGATTCTTTTTCCATGAGGGCGTCGTGATAGGCGAAAAAGGCTCGAAATTCCTCGGGCCTGTGTGCCAGTGCCAGGAAAATGTTGGGAATGAAGCCTGCCTTCTCCTGGACTCCCAGGATTCGATCCTTCAAGTCATCGGGCAGTGAATTAATATCAGGTAGGGGAAATCGGCTAATAGCTTTGTCTGACATAATGACTACTTATTATACAAATTTGTGGTGCCATTCTCGGCTTAGTGTCTCTGAATAACGTTGGATTGGTAAAGATCCATGGTTGGAGCAACAGTAGCCAGCGCCGCCATCTGCTGCACAAATTCCCCTGACTCTGGCACTCGAAAATGCTGTTCCAGATGTTCCATGTCCTGCCAACGTTCGATAAATACCAGGCGATTTGGATCCTCATTATCCACATTTACTCCATGACTTATGCAACCAGGTTCCTGACGAGAACGCTCGACGTGTTCCTGACTCAGTTTAAGTGCTTCTGCCAGTGCATCTGCTCGCACAGTAACGCTGCCGATAACTATGATCATGTTGTTCCTTTTATTTTCAATCCCCTTACAACAGCAATATGATGAGCGTTGTAGAAAGCAAGCATTGTACAAGAAACTCAATCTGTGTCTTTATTAAATAGAATTGAACAGGGAAAATTTAATGGTTCGAGCAGAGACAAATTCACCGCCTGCTGATCTGGCGAATAAGGTCTATGTAGTCACTGGTGCCAATAGTGGTATTGGTTTTGCAGCGGCGGAAAATTTTGCCAGCAGGGGAGCAGCACTGGCAATAGTTTGCCGTAGTGCGGAACGTGGCACTGCAGCCCTCAATGCCATCAGGGGCAAAACTAATAATACGAATATAAATCTGTTCGTTGCCGATTTCACCTCGCTCGGTTCAGTGGTGAGAGTGGCGCAAGAGATTAATCACTCCTATGATGAAATTCACGTGCTCTGTAATAACGCTGGCGGAGCGAATGCAGGTCGAACCGTTACCAAAGACGGCTTTGAGAAAACCTTTGAGGCTAATCATCTGGCGGGATTCCTGTTAACGAATTTGTTAATGCCAAAGCTTTTACTCGCAGCAGCTCATGATTCTGCCCGTGTTGTATTTACCAGTTCTCTCGGACACAAGAACAGCCCCCTTGATTTCGATGATTTAAATCTGGAGAAGGATTACAGCACCTTGCGTGCCTATGGTAGATCTAAATTAATGAACTTGCTAAATGCGCGTGAGATCCATAAGCGTTATGGTGACCAGGGCGTGATTGCCAGTTCCTTTCATCCGGGGGCAGTGCGTACTTCTATATGGAAGAAAGGAGGAATTCTCGCTGCAATGTTGGGAATTGTTATGTGGCCTTTTATGTGGAGTATTAAAAGGGGGTCAGATACCTTTATTTGGCTTGCCAGTTCCAATGATGAGGCCGCATTAAACGCGAATGGAAACTATTTTTTCGATCGACGACAGGTCTCCATCGCGCCTTTTGCTACCGATGAAGCGGCCGAACGACTCTGGCGGGTCAGCGAAGAGTTGGTTCAGCCGTTTCTGGAATCCCAATCCACTGCAAGCTAATCTTTGTCAGAAGGCAGGCTGTAAGCAACCAGCTGTCCTGGAGTTTGCAGTACGATTCGCTGTTTACCCTCGTGCTCATAAGTCATCATGCCATACATTCCCAGACCCGGTGATTCCACCATGCCCAGGCGCTCGCCAGTCTGCTTGTCGATAGCAAACATATAAGGTGTAGCACCATCATCGCCGATAGCGGTATGCAATAACATGCCCGGCGTCACCATCATGGCCGAGTGATTGATATTGCCAGTGGGCGGAATATCCAGGCCCTGCAAGGCGGGATGTTGCTGAATGAAGCGCGGAGTGCCGCCATTGGGAATCCACCACAGATGCTGGCCGGAATTGAGGTCGATAGCGGTAATTCGGCTATAGGGTGGTTTTTCGAGAGGCAGTCCCTGCGGCCCCCGCACGCCGTTCGGGGTTCCCAGACCAACGGCGTAATCAGCGATAGTTAACCCGGTGGGCTGTTCCAGCAAAATATCCCGTTCCTCACCTGGTACGATGGTGCGCCAGCCACAATTTGTGCGGGAGATCGTGTAGATAATGCCAGTACTCGGGTCAGCTACCGGTGGCCCGGTGATATTGGTGCCGCCCAATTCGCCCGGGCACCAGATCGAGCCGGTCAATCCTTCCGGATTATCTTTCTGCATCGGCGGATTAAAAATGCCGCCGAGTTTGTATTCGGAAACTATTTCCAGTGCTTCCTGCCTCAATTCAGGGGTGAAATTGATCAGTCCATCTACCGTCAATTCCTGAATGTCATAGGCGGCAGGTTTGGTTGGATAGGGTTGTGTTGGCGATAATTGTTCACCTGGGACCGTCGAGGCCGGCACCGGTCGCTCGACTATTGGCCAGATCGGTTCGCCGGTTTCCCGATTAAAGGAATATAACCAGGCCTGCTTGGTGGCTTGAAAGACACCTGGCACCCTTTGGCCATCAACCATTACGTCCATCAATAAAGGTGCAGTAGGTGTGTCGTTATTCCATACATCATGATGAACCATCTGGAAATGCCAGGCTCGCTCCCCGGTTTCCACATCGAGAGCGATCAGGCTGGCACTGAACAAGTTATCGCCGGGTTGAAAACCGCCATAAAAATCGATGGTTGCTGCATTAGTTGGCACATACACCAGGCCGAGTTCAGGATCGGCTGACAGGGGAGCCCAGGAAGAGACATCACCGGTATAAGACCAGGCATCGTTTTCCCAGGTTTCATGCCCGACTTCGCCGGGTCGTGGAATAACATGAAACTTCCATTTAAATTCGCCAGTCCGAACGTCATAGCCAAGAATATCCCCTGGCACGTTCTCGGTTCTGGTCTGGTTATAACCCTGTTCGGCAGAGTTGCCGACCACAATGGTGTCGTTAACTACGATGGGAGGAGATGAATTGGTTATGTAACCAAGCTCCAGTGGTATGCCAATATCAGGGTCGTAAGATTGTCCCGAATTGATCCATGGACTCCAGTCGGAGATAAGGTCAGGAATCATATCGACGCCGCCTGTCTGGGGAAATCCTTCCAGGGGTATGGGAGATCCCCAATTCTCCAGTAAGTCACCAGTTTCAGCATCCAATGCATAGAGGAAGAAAGCCGGTGTGACAATAAATACCACGCCGCGCCCATCAATCTCCGTGTATGCAACCCCCTTGCCCCAGGGCGCTCGCATGGAATATTCCCAGCGAAACGTATTTGGTTCCCTGAAGCTCCACAGGGTTTCGCCGGTATTGGGATCGATGGCGACCACATGACGTCGTGCACCCGCAACCGTTATCAATTTGCCATTGGCATAGACCGGTGTGGAACGAGGAGGAGTCGAGCCAAAACTGGCATCACTCCAGCTCCATTCGATTTCCAAGGCTTCGAAATTTTCCGGGGTAATTTCGTTTAAGGGCGTTGAGCGCGTATGTCCGGCATCGCCGCCTATATAGCGCCAATCACCGGGATTGGGGCGATAGTTAATTTCCTGTGCGATCAGGGAAATACTGAAAAGGCTGAGGAGTACGACACTAAATACACGAAAAATGAGCGAACCGGAGTTTTTGACAGAATTGCCGACTATGATTTTGCCTGGCATGGAAGCCCTCCTATTTTTGGACACCTTTGCAGACAGCTGCCCTCTGGGGATCTTATTTTTCTGGAAAAGCCCCTAGAGAATAATGAAATTTAGCGGGTCTGTGAAGCGCTTAAAAAACCGCTTTGCAAGCACTTGTGCTTAATCAAAATTCGGGCAGGAAAGTTGCAATAGCTAGAGGGCTTTTAAGGTCTATTGAGCCATTGAAAGTAGTGCAGGAAGCAGTTTTGAGCAAAGACAAATCGAAGAAAGTTATCCCTTATGTGGAAAATTTCAGAATCCAGGGCTGCCTGTCTGCCTTGCCGATGCCAGACGCCAGGAAATGGATACAATTTTGCAATAGTAATTCGAAAACTTTTCCAGAACTCGATACACTGACTCGCAAATAATAAAACGAGCTAAGAGGTCCTCATTATGGCCTATGTCGATGGTTACATCGTTGCAGTGCCCACTGCCAACAAAGAACCTTATGTTGAGCACGCAAAGGCAGCAATTCCGCTATTCAAAGAATACGGCGCATTGTCTGCTACCGAATGTTGGGGAGATGATGTTCCCTCGGGAGAAAATACTTCTTTACCCATGGCAGTTAGGTTAAAAGAGGACGAAACCGTGGTTTTTTCCTGGATGGTCTGGCCCTCTAAAGAAGCGCGTAACAAGGGTTTGGGGGAAATGATGAACGACCCGCGCCTGCAACCAGGGGAAGCCGCTCCGCCGCCATTTGATGGTGGCCGCATGATCTTTGGCGGTTTCGAAGTCATCGTAGATGAGTAAAAGCACAGCGCCAGGGAGACGGGCAAGTACCATGGTTTCATTTGACTACAATTCCAGGCAAATCAGCATGCATAAGAACAAGAAGAATTCCATTAGTCGCCGCGATTTTCTCAACGGTTGCGCAATTTCATTCGCAGCAGGTAGTGCTATTACGCCGATGGATGCTATTGCCCAGGGCCTGGTAGATCAAAATGCCATACCCCCCGGATACTATCCACCATCTCTTCAGGGATTGCGTGGTAGTCATGAAGGTTCCTTCGAGGTCGCCCATGGATTTCGCGACGGACAAACCTGGCAGGCAGCCGATACCGGAGAGCGGGAATTTGATTTGGTTGTTGTTGGGGGTGGGATCAGCGGTCTCTCAGCCGCTTACTTTTTTCGAAAGCAGCACGGTCCCGATTCCCGCATCCTGATTCTCGATAATCACGACGATTTCGGCGGGCATGCCAAGCGAAATGAGATGTGGCATGAAGGCCGTATGTACCTCGTTAACGGCGGAACCTTGAACGTAGAGGCGCCATCTCAATACAGCACCGTAGCGGCAGGGTTGTTATGGGAATTGGGTATCGATCGCACCCGTTACTTCGAAAAGAACAAGGATATGTTTTCCTTTTATCGAGACCTGGGATTGCGCTCCAGTATGTTCTTCGATCAGGAAACCTTTGGCGATGACAGGCTCGTGGTTGGTTATGGTGCAAACTCCATTCACGACTCAATTCAACAATCGCCACTAAGTGACAAAGCAAAACAGGATGTGATTAGACTGTATGAAACCAGGGAAAACTATTTTCCAGGATTAAACGCTGAGGAAACTCGCAGTCGACTTAGCCATATGAGTTACCATGACTATCTGGTAGACATAGTCCAGGTCGATCCAATCGTTGTAAAACTTTTTCAGTCTGCATTTCATGGATCATTAGTCGTTGGGCCTGATGCGATACCGGCAATTTACTTCCGTGACAGTGGTTACCCTGGCTTTGCCGGATTAAACCTGGAGGACTTACCGAGAAATTTACTTGCACACGAGCCGGGTGGTCAGCACGGCAGGGAAAACGCCGAACGAGCGAACGAAGGCGATCCCGATATGCATTTTCCTGATGGCAACGCAACCATAACACGCTTGTTAGTACGTTCATTGATCCCTAACTCGATGCCTGGTCATGATATGGAGGATGTCGTTACAGCTGGCTTGAATTACCAGCAATTGGATAAGGCGGGCAATGTGTGCCGCATTCGCCTGAACAGTTTTGTTAATGAAGTACGACATGAGAATGACAATCAAGTCGTTACTAGCTATGTGCGAGACAATCAGGCCTATTCTGTAAAGAGTAAGAGTGTTGTGCTGGCCTGCTGGAATACGGTAATTCCTTATATTTGTCCCGAGATCTCTGACACTCAGAAAGAAGCTCTGGCTTATGGGGTAAAGTCGCCCCTGATGTACAGTGGCGTTTTAGTGTCAAACTGGATGTCATTTTATGAGGCAGGAATTTCCTCTATTACAGCGCCCGGTAAAACTTTTTCCAGAACCAGTCTGCAGGCTGCACTTACCATGGGCGATTATAAAACCAACCGTGATCCCCGTGACCCACTTGTGGTTAGAATGTCTGCTTACTTTGATGCGCCTGATCAGGGCTTAAACAGGCGTGAGCAGCACCTGGTGGGTCGCACGGAAATGCTTAACAGTAGTTTTGATGACTTCGAATTTATGATTCGAGACAAGTTAAGCCGGGTATTGAGTCCTTATGGGTTCGATGATGAGCGAGACATAGTAGGCATAACGGTTAATCGATGGCCTCATGGCTATAGCTACTCTTATAATCCTTTGTCCGATTCGGAAGAGTGGGCCTACACAACTTCTGATTCCAGGCCCTGTGTTGTCGGCAGGCAGCGCTATGGAAGAATTGCCATTGCCAACTGTGATGCATCAGCCAGCCCACATACCGATGGATCAATAAATGAAGCTTATCGAGCGGTAAATGAGCTTTTAGGGAGTGCGTGAAGCAACTGTTCACCGGGCAGCCTGCAAAAATAGCAATACTGCAATCGGGAAATAAGTCTGCTGGAAAAAACGCGGGCCACATGTTGTGGGTGTGGCCCGCTAATTCGATGATAAGATTAATCGTCCAAAACGAACGTATAGACGACATTTCCAGAAGCGATAGTGACATGTTGCTGACCATCGACTTCATAAGTGATAGGGGCCGCATGAACACGACGACCCAATGAAATATTCCAAAGCTCTTCACCGTTTTCGGCATTCAGAGCGAAGAAGTATCCGTCAGCAGTACCACTAAACAACAGGCCGCCTGCGGTAGTTGTAATACCAGCAGATGAACGAGGCATGATCGGGAACTCCCACTGGATTTCAGTGGAAACCGGATCGATTGCTCGAATATAACTCTGAAAGGCGTCCATTGGTCGATCATAACGACCACCACCGCCGGTATAGCGTTCGCCTTCCTCATAATCCTCATCACGTTTGAAGAAGATTTGTTCTCCGTCGAAAGAGGTTACGTAGAATAAGCCGGAGTCCGGATTATAAGCCGGTGAATACCAGTTGGTACCACCAGTAATTGGCGGGGATACCATTATGCCTTCGTAAGTCGGTGCCATACCGGGTACGCGAATAGGTGCACCTGTAACCGGATCTAATCCCTGAGCCCAGGTTTGTGTGGCAAACGGACTGCCTTCCAGAAACTGTCCGGTAGCCGCATCGATGCTATAGAAAAAGGCATTACGATTTGCCCACATCATCACGCGACGATCCTGGCCGCCCATGTTCAGGTCTGCCAGAATAGGAATCTGAATGGCATCCCAATCGTGCACATCGTGCGGCGTAAACTGGAAGTACCATTCAATTTCGCCGGTATCACCGTTCAATGCTAGGGCGGAATCGGAATAGAGGTTGTCCCCTAAGCGTACATCACCATTCCAGTCAGGGCCCGGGTTGCCGGTTCCCCAGTAAATGAGATTTAAATCTGGATCATAGGCACCGGTAATCCAGGTGGCTGACCCCCCGGTTTTCCAGGAATCACCCAGCCAGGTTTCCACGCCGGGTTCGCCTTCGCCAGGAATTGTATAAGTTCGCCAAACCAGTTCGCCGGTAACCGGGTCATAAGCATCGATGAATCCGCGAATACCAAACTCACCACCAGCGATACCAGTAACAACCAGATCTTTTACAATTAAGGGTGCTGCTGTCTTACTGTAACCAGAATCATGCTTCGCAACTTCTGTATCCCATAACAGGTTGCCGGTTCGCGCATCGATTGCAACAAGGTGTGCATCGAGTGTGCTCATGAAAAGCGTTTCACCGAGAATCGCAACGCCGCGATTGTTACGTCCGCAACAGATTCGCAGATCGTCCGGCATTTCATGATTGTAGCGCCAGTACTGGCGACCGGTGCGTGCGTCAACTGCTACCACATTGCTCGGCGCTTCAGTAATAAACATAATGCCGTCCACTACCACTGGCACAGTTTCAGCGCGATCGATTTCAGGAATCTGATAAGCCCACTTCAACTCAAGTTCATCGACATTGCTAACATTTACTTCGTCGAGAAGAGAATGACGCTGAGCATCGAGTGTGCCGTTATACATTAACCAGTTGTGGGGTTCGTCTTTCGCATTAACCAGTCTTTCCCAGGTAATGGGAGAGAATGCAGGTGTCATTACAGTTTCAAATTCCTGTTCCTGTGCCGACAGTTGCGCAGTTATTGTTGTTATTGTTAGCGCACAAAAAGTGCAGAGAATGCGTTTCATGCTAATTTTCCTCCCTTCTCAGAGAAAACAAGTAGGCGACTAAATCGTCTAATTCACTTTCTGACATTGATCCATCATAACTGGGCATCGTTGAGCGCTCGATGCGTTCGATAGACTGAATATCGTCTTTCTGGAACGACCAGAGATTAGAGTCGTTATCCATAATTCTCACCGAGAAGCTGTCCTCACCCATGCGAAAACCACTGCGAGGTACACCGTCTGCTCCAGTAATTTCCAGAGTCCACCATCTTGGTGCGACATCTTCGTGAGGATTGGTAATTGCAGTCATTAAGTCTTCCGGTCGGGTGCTTTCTCCAACGCGAGAAAGGTCAGGACCAAGTCTTCCACCTTGACCATTGACCATGTGACAGGATGAACAATCTCCTTTACCTCTGAACAAAGCCAATCCGGAATCCGCATCGCCGTCAAGTTCTACCAGGTTGGGGTCATAGCGGAGTGACTCTATGTAAGCCACCAATTGCCAAACCTGGTTGTCAGGCAGGTCTGCATCAACCGGTAACATTGCGGTATTGGGGACACCATTACGAATGACATTAAAGATCCCGACTTCATTGCTGGCACGATTCAGCCGGCCCGTAATATCGGGAGCACCAGTTTCATCATTGCCTTTTGCATCGAAGCCGTGACAGCGGGAACACTGTCTTTCGAAATAGCGTTCGCCCTGGGCAACGTCGTAAGGGGTGTTATAGAGGGTGCCGGCATCTTCCGCAGAGCTTGGGAGGCCAGCGAGAATAAGGGATAGCGCTCCAACGGGCAGGAGACTTTTCCACAGAATGCTTGCTTGCAGGCGCATACTCACTCCTTCTTCTTGTGTTGTCCGTGAGAACACCTAGTGTAACACCAGTGGGAGTTGATGCAATCGCAGGGTTGACGGGGTTTTCGGCTGATTCTAAGAGTCCTGCTGGCGCCAAGTTGTATCTTTACGACCAATCTGATCCAGCCCGGGTTCCAGAATGCCTTTGCCGGGGATGAAATTTGCCTCCAGGCGGATGCCGTCTGGGTCTTCAAACAGGACTGAATAATAGCCCGGGGCGAAGCCATCTTGCTGAGGGCCATGGATGATATTAGCGCCCAGTGCCAGCGCAACTTCGTGAATCTGATCCACATCTTTCCTGGAACGAGCGCGGAAACAAAAGTGATGAAGTCCTGCCCGACGCTGGTCGAATAGCTGATGGCGATTTTCTTCGGAGCATTGGTGAATAACAATGCCAGTGCGGCCGCCGACACCGTAGAAACCATAAGCATTATCCAACACGACCTTCATATTGAGGCTTTTGAATAATTCCCTGTAAAACGGTTTCGATCTTTCTAAATCGGTAACAGTCAGGGCAATATGAGCGATTCCATTGATTTCTGGCATTTAGAATTTTATCTCGGTTCTTATGATTTTAGAGGTGCATTCATTGCAAACCTTTGTTCTCACCAAATAAATTTCAATTAACTAAATCGCCAAGCGTAAAGATGTTAGTAGTAGCTACAAACTCATTCACATGATCAACATAGGATTTTGGGAAAGTGCTCTGAATTGATAATCGTTCCCATTAGTTTATAGCGATTGGACCTCTGCCCAGATTGGCAGCCACGATTGCCAAAGTGGAGTTCAGGCGGGCTTCGTCAATCGCCCCTTGTTCATATTGGAAATAAGCCATATCGCCATGTCGAAATACATTGATCAGGTAAAGTGCAAACCGAATCTGTTCTAATTCAGTTAGCTCTGGATTATCACTGGACGCGGCGAGAAAGATTGACGCCAGTTGTTCGTCTTGAATTGCTTGAGAATTCAACTCTGCGATGCTCGTGGTCAGATCCTGGTAAGTGGCAATTTCTACTGCGGAAGTATTCAGTCTTGCTTGCGCGGTGCTTTGATGAAGTTCATAGGCAACTACAATTAAGGAAATTACTACCGCAACAGCCGCTGTTATTTCTGCGATCGCAGACCATTTTTGCAATTGTTCGTTGTTCATTTTAACTCCGTACTACGAGAAATACTCCAGTGGCCATTAATACCAAACCGGCAATTCGTTGCAGTGAAATATTAATCTGCGGTGAATCGAATAATCCGAATTGATCGATGATTGACATGGCGATTAATTGACCCAGTAATACGAATGCAACTGCATTTCCGACGCCGAACCGCGGGGTTACCCAGGTAATGGTGAAGGTATAAAAAACTACGAATATACCTGCCATATAAAAATAGAATGGAGTCGAACTTTGATAAAGGGATTGCGGAATACCCTCGGTTAGCAAAGTTATTGTCAATGCGCAGACAAGTGCGAAACTGAGCAAGATGCAGGAAGCAACGGAAGTACTTTGTATCCTTACGGCCAGTCCGCCGTTGAGTGCGGCCATAATAGGAATGCCGAATCCAGCTAGCAACATCAGGGCGGCAAAAAACCAGGTTTGGGATTGAAGAGCACCCATGGAAAGTCCTCGCTTATTAGTGGTTACTGTCTCGCGGCATAAGCGCCGATGGCAAAAAATCCAATAGCATCGACACGTTCAGTGTCCTTGCTGTAAAAACCGATAGAGCCATCCTCGTTTTCCCAGTGTTCGATGCCTTCTTCAATGAGTGCATTGATTATGTCTCGTCGAATTTCTGCATTACCCATGCGAAAGCTATCAACATTAGAAATTGGTTCATTGATTTGCCGAGCCGGTTGGGAATCTTCGCCACAGTGGCTAAGCAGGAGTGCAAGCAATAGGATGAGTAAATAATTTTTCATTGAGCTTCTTGGTAGTTACAAAGAGCTTATCCAAAATTCTTGACTTAATCACTTATTCCTTTCACTCATAAAAACACATGCAAAAAAAGAGCCGCTAGTGCGACTCTTTTTTATTTGTTTGCATAGAACTGCGATTAGTTCGAAGCCTGTTCTCTTTCCGCGCGGCGGGCGCCGGCAAGAATGCCTGGCATGGAATAGTTACCTTCATGGCAGGCATACTCATATATCTGACCGTCCAGCGGGTAGTAGGCCATTTCCGCTGTCCAGGGCTGACTATAAAGGTGTTCATCCTCTACCGTGAACTGGTAGTTGATCTCATTCTCGGCATAACGGCTAAAGCGTTCAGTTATCTTTCCGTAAGGAGAGATAGGCACTGAGCTTTGACCCATTTGCAGGGGATTAATATTCGCGGTTTCTATAACCAGCGTGTCGCCTTCATACCAACCTACGGAATCACCCAGCCATTGCTGCAATTCAGGAGGGCGGCGATTCGCTCGTGCCTCTTCCGCGTTATCGAACAAAGGAATGATGCGCGCATCATGAACCATCTCAACCATGATCATGAAGTAGTCATCGGTTTGAATGAACTGATAGCTGCTGTTGTAAAGCGTACCCATCATGCCCGGGCCAGCTGTATTGCCAAAACCAATCAGGCAGCGTTCAGCGATAGGAATGGCCTCCGGCCCTGACGCATCTGCCACACCTGTGAGATAGCGGGCGCCAAATTGAGGGCGATTCAGATCATAAGTCGGTTCGTCCAGGCGCGGAATTTGTCCACTGGGCGGATCGATAATATAGGAAGTGCGATATTCGCCTCTTACTCGAGCCAGGGTTGAGCCGGGATCAGTCCAGAACAGGTTGTAGCCACGCAGTCCGAAATCCTGTGCCCCGACCGGCGGCGCGCCGGTCTCCGGATCGATAGCTGGTCCAGCCTCAATATTTTCGCGCGAAATACCAGCAATAGACATATTGGCAACAATTTCCTGTGCCTCTTCAGCCGACACTACTAATTCCAGGCCGCGGGGGCGGGTTAGTGAAGTGCGGGAAGCATTGCTCCAGATACCGGAAAGTTGCGGCTTATCAGCACCTTGGGCAAAGGTAACGGTTGAGCTCGCAGAGAACGCCAGACCCAAAGAAATGGTAGAGGCCAGTAGAGATTTTGACAAAGACATGAGATCCCCCTGAAAAGAATTGTCCTGAGATTAAGCAAATTGACGAATTTGATGATTGCTAAAGGTATTCTGATACCAGTCCTAAGTAAAGATCGCTAGCTGAATTAACGTCCGGAATTGCCGGTACTTTACCTGAAATTGAGCCAGACGTTTTGCATCACTCCCCGCATGACGAGAGCTTGCATAACGGTCTGATTGAGGGATAGCAAGTTTTCACTGGAGGTGACTGCCTTACTTGCAAGGGAGTAAGCTATGAATAATCTTCCCGTGCGTTTCATAAATGATGGCGAAAGCTGGTTCACGCAGCGATGAGTTCTTTATTTCTGCAAGCCAACAACATAAGCACCAACAGCATTTTGTTCAGTAGCGAGGCTGCTGGCTATCAAAGAAACTGTAAATAACTATCCACTGAATTAATTAATTGTTTGCATATCTCAATGCCAGGCATAAATTCTTCCGGCGCCATACCATAGGTATACGGAAGTAGCACAAAGGTGATCAAGGCAATCATGGATATAGCATAAAACGCAAAATCTTTGAGCTTCATTATTATTGTTCTCGAAGTTTACGAATAGTCGGCAGTTCTAGTTACGCTACCTTGAACCTAATACTAATTATGTTTGTTGCCCCCTGGTATGTGTTATGGATTCCATGGCTATATACACAGTGCTTTACTCATCTTGCTAAGCTCATGCTGGTTTTATCTCGATACATATTCATGGATTTCCAGCTCATCGATAAATTTTTGAAAATCTGCGTCATAATTTTGCTTTCGCAGATTCCATACATGAAGCAATGAAGCAGCTCCCATTGGCTCTGTATAATCTTTAGCCAGAACCTCCCATACTTTCTCATCCAGATTGCCATCCCGGTTTTCCAGGAATGCTGTTTCCCAGGCGCGGAAAAAGTTGGTAATCAGCACCATCAACTGTACAGATTCCGCTTCGGTGATTGAGTCATAATCTTTATTGGCGCGGACAAAAATATCGCTGATGTTGGCAGAGGCCAACATCTGGGTGGCTTCACGATGCACCTTTATCATCTCGTGCAGACCAAAGTTTTTCTGACATTCTGCCTTCTTGGAAATCAAGAAAAGCTAATTCAGTGGGTCGCACCACGGAGCCAATCATTATTATAAATCTTTGAAATTCTTCAGTTGTAAGGCATTCCGGATCAGCAGCGCCTTTCCATAAAAGCTTGCTTATTTCTTGGTCCCAGGCGACCCACTTGCTAGCTTCTCCTCTTCCAATTAGTGTGGTCTGCCTCGCGGCTTGGTTAATGGCGGCAGTATTGATTTTTATTTGCGCTGCAAGATATATAAGAGTGGCAATCACGGCTAGCGCACCTATGATCTCACCAATTGCACCAATAGCTTCCCAGTTCACTCGATAGTCCTTGCTCTACATAACGCCCTGTTAGGGGCAGTTCGCCATATTTGGTTTGCGGATAAAATGGCCGCAGGCCATCCGAAAGCGTTATGTGGTGAGGCGCTCCCATTGAACTGATTGTTATGTGCTATTTAGGACGCTTATCCATCAGTCAAACTATCTAGTAATGCTATAAAGCCAGGGTCGTATCCGTCTCTGGTATCCTGCAACACATCGACTAAACCTCTGTTTGTATTTAGTGTACTCGCCAAAACGACTCAAATCTATACCCATGTCCTGGGTAAACATTATGCAGGAACGAATAGTCCTTTGGATAGATTATGATCTAGATAATGTGCCCCACCCATCGTCCAGCCAACATTACGCCTGACCATAAGAAGAGTGATAGGAAGCCTGCCAACTTGACGTTGTTGGGTGGGTTATTGTTGTCATCGAACTGATCGATATTACGGAATAGCTTGAAGTGGAAGTAGGCCATGTTTATGCCAGCAAGTATCAGTAGCACCATCTTTGACTGGAAGGCGGGATTTAATACATGACCAGAGGCACGGGTAATAAACATACCCAGGCCGGTGATGACCGCAATGGTAAATGCGCCCCAAGCCCATGGTACTAGTTCTTTGTTGAGCGATGAGATTGAGTATTTATTCGCACCGATGCCAATCAAGCGCAGGTCTACCCAGAGAATTGCGCCTACCATTAATGAGGCAGCGATAACATGGATAGTTTCGATGGTTGGAAACCAGTTGGTTGAAGCAATGATCTGCGACAGAGACCAGTTTTGTACCCAATCCCAGAGAGGCAATTCCTGCCCATCATGGTATGGCTCCAGATACCATAGCGGGTATTCGATGTATTCAAGATAGGCGATCCATCTTCCTGCGGTACAAATTGTCAGTATTAGAAGAATAGAAAGCGCTGCAATGCCACGTGCAACCCAGATACGCTTGCTGTTTATTTGCCAGTAGTTTTCCTGGGTTTTGCTCATCACCTGATAAAACAACATCATTAAAAGGAGAGGCGCGAGGCATGACATCTTCCAGAGAAAAACCGGGTTATTGAAGTAACGATTGGGTCTGCCAAACACGAAAAAAGAGCCAGACCAGATCATTATGACTAACGCTATCCAGAATATTGGCATTACCCGTTGCGTTATTTCCGGAAAAGTCTGGGAGGGAATGGCCAGTCCCAATATGCGTAGACTCTGAAAGGCGATAGTTCCCATCACCACGGCAATACCAAGGATGTGTACCGTCTGAATGATGGGGGGGAAGCCGGGCACATTGGTAAGGGTCCACAAGGCGCCGCTCTGTAAGAAGGAGCCACTTAACAGCTCGCCGATGCCGGTAAAAAACTCAGGCATTAAGTCTTAATCTCTTCTGGTTTTTGTCGTTATTATTTAGGACGACGCCGAGCATAGCACGATTGCATTAATTTGCTATTGATTAATGGTGGCAGGCAATTGGCTTTGGCGATAATTTATGCGCGAATCGAAAAGATCTGATCATAAAGGGCAGATCGAAAGAGGAGAATCATGATGAGTGGCGAGCTGATTTACCTTACCTGCACAATCGTATTCACCGCTTTATTGTGGATACCCTATGTTCTCAATCAAATTAGTATACAGGGTTTGGTCAATGCCGTGGGCTACCCGGAGAATCCCGTACCCCTGGCACCCTGGGCGCAGCGCCTCAAGGCAGCCCATTACAATGCGGTAGAAAATCTGGTGCTGTTTGCGCCATTGGTGTTTGTTGTGGAGATCGCTGGTCTTACATCACCTGCGACCCAGCTATCTTGCCTGGTATTTTTTGTAGCGCGCATAGCGCACGCAGTAACTTATGCCCTAGCCGTACCCTGGGCTCGATCGTTATCCTTTGCTGTCGGCTACCTGGCCTTGCTTGGAATTGTCTACCAGATTATTACGGCGTAGGCCGGGAACGGGTTAGCCAAAAACATTGCCTTAAATGTATTTGTCTGTCACGGCCCCCTCTGATGCCGAGGTAACAGTCGCCGCGTATTTGGCCAATACGCCACGGGTATAACGTGGTTCCGGTTTTTGCCAGCCATCCAGTCGGGCTTGGATTTCTTCCTCGCTGAGATCCAGCGTAATGGTATTGGATTCGGCGTCGATGGAAATTCGATCGCCGTCCTGAACGATAGCGATCGGACCACCTTCGATGGCTTCAGGAGTCACGTGTCCCACAACGAAGCCATGGGAGCCTCCCGAAAAGCGCCCGTCTGTGATAAGAGCTACGCTCTCTCCTAAACCTGCTCCCATAATCGCGGAAGTGGGGGAGAGCATTTCCCGCATTCCCGGTGCGCCTTTCGGGCCTTCGTAGCGAATCACCAGTACATCGTCTTTAACCACAGTGCCGTCGAGAATGCCTTTTAAACAATCTTCTTCTGACTCGAAAACCCGAGCGTTACCAGTGAAGGATAAACCTTCCTTGCCGGTAATCTTCGCCACCGCCCCAGTGGGCGCAAGATTGCCCCGGAGTACCACCAGGTGTGAATCTTTCTTGATAGGATCGTCGAAGGAACGAATGATGTCCTGGCCTTCTGGATAAGGATCAACAGTAGCGAGGTTTTCCGCGAGAGTTTTGCCGGTAACCGTCAGGCAATCGCCATCTAACAGGTCCATCTCCAACATGATTTTCATCAGGGGTTGGATACCACCGATCTTGATGAGTTCAGACATAAGGTATTTGCCGCTGGGTTTGAGATCCGCCACCATGGGAATGGTTTTCCCGATGCGAGTGAAGTCATCCAGTTCCAGTTCAACCCCCATGGTATGCGCCATTGCTAACAGATGCAGGACTGCATTGGTCGATCCTCCTAACGCAATTGTTACCTTGATCGCGTTTTCGAAAGCCGGCCGGGTCATGATGTCAGAAGGTTTTATGTCGCGCTCGATCAAATGCATGATGGCCTCACCGGCACTCAGGCAATCACCCACTTTTTCATCGGAGATGGCATCCTGGGCAGAACTATTCGGCAGGCTCATGCCTAATGCTTCAATGGCAGACGCCATGGTATTGGCAGTATACATTCCACCACAGGAACCCGGGCCGGGTATGGCCGTGTCTTCGATCTGTTTTAACTCGATATCGGAAACCTTGCCTGCAGCATGGCCACCCACAGCTTCAAACACGGAAATAATATTGGTGTGATTCGGGCCGGGTTGAATGGTACCGCCATAAATGAATAAGGACGGACGATTTAAGCGGGAAATGCCCATCATCAGGCCAGGCATGTTCTTGTCACAACCGCCGATGGCAATGATCGCGTCATGCCCCATACAGCCGGAGACGGTTTCCACACTGTCGGCAATGACTTCGCGAGACACCAGGGAATACTTCATGCCCTCCGTTCCCATGGAGATTCCATCAGAAATCGTGATGGCATTATAGATGATGCCTTTACCACCGGCATCGTCGGTTCCCTGGTTGACGTATTCCGCCAGTTTGTCGATATGCATATTGCACGGAGTCACCATCGACCAGGTCGAACATATACCGATTTGCGGCTTCGCGAAGTCGGCATCTTCGAAGCCAACGGCTCGCAACATTGCCCGACTCGGGGCCTGTTCCACCCCGTCTACTACAATCTTAGAATGTTTCCGTAAGTCCTTATCAGCCATTGCTTTTCCACTATCAGTTAAGAAATTACTTGAAGCTAAATCCTGGGTTTTTAGCGCGTATTTTCAAGAGGGCGCTACTATACACCATTGCCGAAAAGTATTTTAATGATGAGGTCCGAAAACGGCCAGTTTTTGCCCTGAAACAGGGTATGATGGCAAGCATCGAAATTTTGGTGTTAGCTACATGCTATTAAATCCGGATGACTTTGAAGCTGCTCGCCAGGCTCGGGATGCCCGCTTCGACGGGCGCTTTTTCGTCGGCGTGCTCACTACTGGCATCTACTGTCGTCCGGTCTGCCCGGTAAGAGTTCCAAAAAAAGAAAACGTGCAACTTTACAAGACGGCGGCCGGAGCGGCAGCGGCGGGTTTTCGACCTTGCTTGCGTTGTCGACCGGAGTCCTCTCCGGGAACGCCGGCCCGGAGTGGTGCTTCCTGGAAGGTATCCCGGGCGTTGCAATTGATTGACCAGGGATTTCTGGATGAGGGCTCCGTCGACGAGCTCGCCGACCAGATCGAAGTAGGGCCAAGGCAGCTAAGTCGTCTGTTTCAGACTCACCTCGGCGCCTCGCCGGTAGAGCTGGCTCAAACCCGACGCTTGCACTTTGCCAAAAAGCTCATCGATGAGACGAGTATGCCGCTCAGTGAAATTTGTTTCGCTGCCGGTTTTGGTAGTGTACGTCGCTTTAATGCAGTCTTTGCCAAAACCTACCAGCGTTCGCCGAAAGCACTGCGGGAAAAACGTAAAACAAATAACAAAGCTGCTGATCAAGAAGAAGGAATTCAGATTACGCTTTCTTTCCGACCGCCATTCGACTGGAAATCCCACCTGGCATTTCTTGCCTATCGCTCAATCCCTGGCGTGGAAGTCGTCACCGCAAACAGTTATGGGCGAACCATTAGTCTCGATGGAGTGGCAGGGCACTTTATTGTCGAGTTTGCAGACAACAGCTACCAGATCAATGTAGAAATTCATTACCCGGAATCCCGTCAGCTCTACCAGATCATCGATAGCATTAAATCCATTTTCGATTTAAGAGCAGACAGTGAACAGGTAGATAACTTTCTGGCCAAAGACAAAGCATTAAAGCCTATGGTGAAACAGTTGCCGGGATTAAGGGTGCCGGGATGCTGGAGTGGTTTCGAAGTAGCGGTGCGCGCCATACTTGGCCAGCAGGTAACCGTGAAGGCAGCTTCTACCCTGGTTTCCCGTATAGCCGAACGCTATGGCGAGGCTTATGACTGTGCGGTCGAAGGCTTAAGCCATGTGTTTCCCGAGGCAGAAAAACTACAGCGGGCGAAGATGGATAATATGGGGATCGTTACCCAGAGAATCGCGGCCATTCGGGCTATCGCTACCCTTGTTGCGAAAGATGAGATGCAGATAGATTGCACCGTCGATACAGAGGAATTCATAAAAAATATTTGTTCGATCAAAGGTATTGGTGAATGGACTGCACTTTATATTGCGATGCGTGCACTGAATGATCCCAACGCTTTTCCTTATTCAGACTTGATTTTACGTCGGTCTGTGAGCAGCGAAGAACTCACGCCCAAACAATTATTAGCCCGTTCCGAAGCCTGGCAACCGTGGCGGGCCTACGCAGTGATCTTGCTGTGGAAGCATTATGGGACTTACGTACGAGCAAAACCTGAGACTTAAACGCCAGGCACATGGTTAAGAAAAGGAAACAGATCCTTAAGAATTCAAAGAGACAAACTATGACCACTTACTATCACTACCATACTTCTCCCATTGGAAAACTTCTCCTTGCCGGTGATGGAGACTGTTTAAGCCTTTTGGGTTTTCCCTCTGGATCTATGGCGCGAAAACATGAACAGGGCTGGGCAAAAGACAGCAATCCGTTCAAGGAAGTCATTTATCAACTGGACGCTTATTTCGCTGGCGAACTACAGGACTTCGATCTTGCCCTGGCTCCCCATGGAACAGCATTTCAACGAACGGTATGGGACGCCCTCACAGAAATTCCGTTTGGCGAAACCTGGAGCTACGGCCAGTTAGCGAAACATATTGGCAGGCCCAAAGCCTCTCGTGCGGTTGGTGCGGCAAACGGATTGAATCCAATCCCGGTGATAATTCCCTGCCACCGGGTGATAGGCAGGAATGGCAAGTTGACCGGCTTTGGCGGCGGCATCAAGACGAAAGAATTTCTTCTTAACCTGGAAGCCGAAGCCATCGCACCGGGCCTTAACTTTGGCTGATTGAGTGCTCTCCCGGTGCGGCTTGACCCCCGCGTCAGCCGGGGAACTCTTAATCCCCGCGGCTGTCGCAGTTATGAGACAATCAGAAATCGTTTAAAAGGTTCGAACCAAAAGCGGCCAGCCGCGGCCCCTTCTACAAAACAAGGTCTTGGCATGGACTGGCGGGATGAGGAGCTGACAGCTCTTCTGTCAAAAGAGCTGGATAATGAAACTCAATTCACCCTGGGTGAGTCGATCGCTGAGTCTTTGCCCAATTCTTTTGCCAAGCCTGCGCTAGGCAACTGGAACCAGGAAGTCGAGGCTCAGGACGAGGCCGTCCCACCAGCATCATCTGGAGATCAACGCTTATTAGTTCCAGCACTGGTCCTTAGCTTGTTTATGCACGCCGTGCTGGCAACGTTGGTCTTTAATGCGCGTCTTTCTCTACAGCAGAAATCCATTCCGGACTTTGTGGAAATTCAGTTAATCCCCTCCAATCCCTTGCTCGTCGAGGAGGAAGTTGAAGTAAGTGCAATTGCAGAAGAAATAATTGCTGAAAGTGATCTTCCCGAAATTGAAGAAGTCGAAAATGATACAACTGAAGAGCAGGTAGGAGAATTAGTGGAGGAATTTATCGAACAAGTGCCAACAGAGATCGCCGAAGTTATTGAACCTTCTGAATTAACACCTGAACAAAGCGAACCTGTTCTTCCCGGGCCAGAGATATTTATTCCTTCGCTAGTTAATGTGCAGGATTCTCTGAGGGAAATCGAACAAGAAAACTCCTCCAGGCTCTGGGCTTATGACTGTGATGCCTTGGAAGAGGAATCGGAATTACGAACCTGTAATCCAGTCGATCGTCGTAACTATGAAGTGGTAGAACGCAATAGCACTTATGTGGCGCTAAACCCAGTGCGAGAAATATCCCGTGGCGCATTTAGCTTACCGACAGTCGCCAGCGGCGCAAGTGATTTAGCTGCACGCTTGGGTGCAAGTGATCTGCCCAACGGCTTGAGCAACTATGTGATTGAACAGCTGGAGGCGGGCATTACCCACAACAGCAATCAGGGAAATCGAGTCATTGAGAATATGGAAATCATGACTGAAAATGAGGCCGCCGCTCAGGCGCGAGCGATCATGAATAATCCCTGGGCAAAACTCAAGGAGAGGGAAAGACAGCAACGTAACGTCCACGCCCAGTAAGAAATGATTCGCGGTTATGGTGTTGGCCAGACGCTCACTCTGTATGTAAATGGCAAGTATATCTTCACCACAGCAGCAGGAAGTTACCAGGAAATGTTAAACGTGGTGGATTCCCTCGTTAACCAGAAAAGAGGCTAACTGGCAATTTAATTATGGAAGCAGTACCCCAAAGTCTTTTTTCCAGGGATTACGATGTGCTGGAAAATTCAAGAAAGATTGCCGATATCGATATGGCCTGGTGGGGTGAGCGTGCCGATGTGCTGATCGATAACACCACCTACAAAATCAACAAGCAAGGCTTCATAAAACAGACATTCTCACTGCTGCAAGGCTCCCAGGTACTGGCAACAGCGAGAAAGGAAAGCCTCTTAAGTCGGGAATATGTCGTGGAAATCGGCGGTACTCGCTATTATCTGAAAAGAAAATCCTGGTTGCATCGTGCCATGTCATTATCGAATGACATAACCAGCCTGGGAGTAATCAGACCTCGTGGTTTCTTGAAAAGAGGGACGATAGTTGATTTGCCAGAAGAGATCACCTTGCCGGTAAAAGTTTTTGTAATCTGGCTGGTACTTTTATTGTGGCGACGAGAAAAGAATAACAATGCTGCCGGGTCCGACAGCGGTTAACGCTAAAAACTTTCCAGTAATCTTATTTGAGAATAAAAAACTGTAGTGCTTTGCAAAAAGGACGCTATATAATGCGCGCACTTTGAATAAGTGTTTAAGCAATTTTTGAGGAAAAGCCAATGGACAGTGTAGCCAAACTATTTGGAGACATGGCCTGATTCAATAAACGCATTGCGTTTATCCGTACTACCAGTAAATCTCGCGCTCTTTCGAAGAGTTAAACCTTTCACTTCTAGTACAACTGTCAAACTCCACTGCGAATTCTCGCACAGACAGTTTATGCTCTAGTTCCAGAGTACCAGAATCCAGGCTCACAATTCTCCATTCAGATCGCATTGATATTTTCAATGTGAATGTAGTCGATTTATATCTGTGAGAATTAAAAATGACAGCAACACAAAAAATAAAAAGCGGATGGCAGCTCTTTAAGCAAGCGCTGGCAGGTGATTCGAACATTAATTACACCGAAGGTTCGGTCGCACGCGTAACCATTCTCCTCGCAATTCCAATGATCCTGGAAATGGCGATGGAATCCGTGTTCGCCATAGTGGATATCTTCTTTGTTGCCGGTTTGGGTACAGAAGCGGTGGCCGTTGTGGGTTTGACCGAAGCGGTGATCACGCTGCTCTATGCCATCGCTATCGGATTGAGCATAGGGGCAACTGCCATGGTCGCCCGGCGTATTGGAGAAGATGACAGGGAAGGGGCGTCAATTGCTGCTTGCCAGGTAATCTGGCTCGGCGTATTCGTATCTGTGACGGTCGGATTGATCGGTATTTTCTTCGCCCGGGATATTTTGCAGTTTATGGGAGCTGACGAAGCAGTTATTGAAAACGGGGAAATGTATACCCGGATAATGTTTGGTGGGTGTTTCAGCATTGTCTTCCTGTTCCTGGTGAACGCCATTTTCCGTGGTGCCGGTGATGCCACCATTGCCATGCGTGCACTATGGTTAGCCAACGGTATAAACATCGTGCTCGATCCCTGTTTTATTTACGGCATTGGTCCCTTTCCCGAACTGGGTGTAACCGGTGCTGCGGTGGCAACCAATATCGGTCGTACCATCGGTGTGATTTACGGTCTCTATTATTTAATCGGTGGTAAGGGTCGTTTGCAGTTACACCTGAAGGACATGGCGCTGCAGGTAAAAATTGTTTTATCGCTGATACGAATTTCAATCGGTGGTATTGCGCAATTTTTGGTGGCGACGGCGAGCTGGGTGTTTCTCATGTCCATCGTCTCCAGTTTTGGTAGCGGGCCGGTTGCCGGCTACACCATCGCCGTAAGAGTAGTGATGTTCACTATCTTGCCGGCCTGGGGTTTGAGTAATGCTGCGGCAACCCTGGTGGGTCAAAATCTGGGAGCAGGTTTGCCGGATCGGGCAGAAATCACCACCTGGCAGATTGCAAAATACAATGCTCTGTACATGGCACTGGTAGCTGTCGCACTACTGATCTGGGACGATCCGATCGTTTCCATGTTTTCCCAGGAAGCTGACGTAGTGCCTTATGCGGTACAGTGTTTGCAGATCTTTGCTTACGGATTGGTAGTCTGGGGCTTCGGCATGGCAATTATCCAGGCATTTAATGGGGCAGGAGACACCATGACTCCTACTTACATTAATATCTTTTGCTTCTGGATCGTGCAGGTGCCTCTGGCTTATGGATTAGCGCTCGGCATGGGACTTGGGCCGCAAGGAGTTTTCTGGGCCGTGTTTGTTTCGGATTGTCTCACTGGTATAGTAGGCCTCCCGCTATTTATGCGCGGTAAATGGAAACTGCGCGAAGTTTAACGAGAGTAAAGTAAAATTAACTGAGGAAGCACATGGAGGTGCTGACATTTGCGAAGCAAATGCGAGCTGCTTAGTCACCTGAAACAAACGCGATGTACTGGACGTACAAGTGCCGCGAAAGGCAGAACGCCTGAGACGGCCTTTTGCGCCAGTGACTAAGCTGGGTCTCAGACAAAGTGCAGGGACGGACTTTGGCTGAAAGGGTAAAAAATGCTATCAAGCCAGCAACAGATAATTTCATTTGTGAATGAAAGATTGCAGAACCAGAAAGCTGTCTGGCTCTGTACCATTCTCAAGACCTGGGGATCATCACCGCGACCAATCGGTGCGATGATGGCCTGCACCATGGGCGGCGAATTAATTGGTTCAATCTCTGGTGGTTGTATTGAAGAAGATTTTCTCGAGCAACTGCGTGATGGCAGTCTGAAATCCCAATTTGATGCGGCAGGCAAACCGTTCATGGTGAAGTACGGTGAAACGGAGGCGGAACAGGCGCGATTAAAACTTCCCTGTGGTGGACAGTTACATGTGCTGCTGGAATACATCGAATCCACCGATGCCAACATCGAAGTCTTTACTCATCTGACTACTGCGCTCGAGAATCACACCAAGATCAGTCGTATTCTCGATCTCGAAACTGGTGAGATTTCGGCGGACGACCATAGCAGTGAAGACGCCGTTGTCATGGAAGACAATAAGATGATTCACAGCCTCAGTCCCATGTATCGCTTGTTGTTACTTGGTGCCGGCGATGTGGCCAAATATGTCGCCGAGATGGCGTTGGCCCTAGAATATGATGTCACCCTGTGTGATCCGCGACCCAAGTATCTGGATAACTGGCATGTAGAAGGTGTTGACGTTACCTCCCGTTTACCGGATGACGTAGTGCGCGAACGCTTTAGCAATCCCTACAGTGGTATTATCGCTCTGGCACATGATCCGCGAGTGGATGATATGGCATTGATGGAAGCCTTAAAGACCGATGCTTTTTATGTCGGCGCCATGGGTTCGGAGCGCACATCGGCTGCGCGGAGGGAGCGTTTACCTGAGTTGGGATTGACCAAAGATGAGATCGATATATTACATGCGCCAATTGGATTCCAGATCGAGTCTAAGACGCCAGCTGAGATTGCGATATCAATTATGGCGGAGGTTACTGCGGTTAGGCACTCTGTCCCTTTAGATTAGTTACAGTTTCTACTTGTGTAAACCCACGCGCCCATTCTATGCGGGGGATTTTGAAATCTTGCCGGCTGCGCGGGCAATAAGTTCGATGCCAAGTACAGCAGCTAGCACTGAAAGTCGTAAGTGCACACCCGGGTCCCGCCATGTTCATTCCAGCTTTTTCTCTATTTTTTACTAACCAAGTTGTAAGCTGGCGCTATGCGGCGAGACCATCATTTGGTTACATAGCTAGAACCAGCCACTGTTTGCGCCCGAAGGGATTCTCTCTGGCATAAAAAACCCCACCAAAAGAGGCGGGGTTTTCCTAGTTAGACTCAACTAAAGTCTAGGGATAGAGTTCAGCTAATCTTGCCTTGGCATCGTCACTGGCGACATGACTAATGTTGGCAATGATGCCTGCCAGCTCTTTAGCGCTGTCCGGTGCACCCGCATTGGCCTGGATTCTCGCCATGGCTTCTTTGCCTTCATCGCTTGCTGAATGACTAATGTTGGCAACAGTGTTTGCCATATCTCTTACGCCTTGTGGCAGGCTGTCATTCGCTTGGATTTCCGCCAGTGCAGCTTTATCCGCATCGGAAGGAAAATGGTTGAGTGAAGAAACGATATCAGCAATTGTTTTCAATGCAGTGCCGGCGTCTTGCGCCATCGCTGCCTGAGAAAACAAACCACCGAGCATAAGAACCATAAGACTTCTTGTTAGAGTTTTTGTCATTGTGTAACCCCCAATTAAGCAGCTTGAATTTCGTTGAGCCTCTTGAGTGTATCCTATTACTCTTGCATTAAGTAGTTTTTGCGAGGTTCTCGCCCGCCATAGAAATACTGCTTGCGGCCCGCTGTATTTTCGCAATCTTACTGGAGTGAATTGTTACAGTAGGCTCAGGACAGGGCCATCGTTGCTAAAAAGCGGAATTGAAAAGTGGCCAGGGTTGGGCTTGTTCTAGCTGACTGGCCAGGCGCAGCAAGCGAAGGTCAGATCCCCATGCCCCGGTAAACATGACACCAACCGGCAGTCCTGAGTCGGTGCGGTGCAGTGGCACTGACATACTGGGTTGCCCGGTACCGTTATATAAGGATGTAAAACCACTGTATTGACGAAAGCGCCGGGTGTATTCCTTCATGTTATCGCTATTCATATCGAGCCAGCCGATTTTAGCCGGGGTCTTGGCCAGTACCGGGGAGATGATCACATCACAGCTTTGGTGAAATTGTCGCAAGATAAGTTCGGCTTCGAAAACCGTATCCCGCGCTGCCAGAAATTCTGCAGCAGTTACTTTGCTGCCAAGTTCGACGACTATCTTGGTGGATTTTTCCAACTCAGCCTCATCCAGGGATAACCCTGATTCCGCAACTCTTGCGTTGACCCGCTGGAAAATGTGGGTATTGATTAATTTAGCCATAGCAGACACGATAGGGCCATAATCAACGGGGTGAGTTATTTCCTCAACCTTGTGGCCGAGAGATTCGCATAGTTGCCCGGCAATAGTAACGCCATCGATACATTCCTGATCCAGTGCCTGGTCCAGGGGGTGAGTAAGTTGTAATCCGATCTTCAATTGTTCTGGCGCTGCTTCCAGTGATTCAAGAAAGGAGGCCGGAGCAGGGGGAAGGGGAAATACTTGCAACTGCTCTAATTTAATCAGGTCGAGAAAGGCCGCACTGTCTTTTACCGTTTGGCTCACGACATGGCCAACACTCATGCCGCTCCAGCTATCACCCTGCTTGTTTTCGATTGCAGTTAATCCACGACTTGGCTTTAAACCAAATAGTCCACAACAGGCTGCAGGTATTCGAATCGATCCACCACCATCAGTTGCATGTGCCGCCGGTGAAATACCAGCTGCCACTGCGGCAGCAGCTCCGCCACTGGAACCTCCTGTAGAATAATTGGTATTCCATGGGTTTCTGGTAACGCCATTGGCAACAGGTTCCGTAGTTATGGTTAGCCCAAACTCGGGTGTATTGGTGAGTCCAAAAATATTAAGGCCTGAATCAATATAGCGCTGCACGATTTTGGAAGAGCTCATTGCAACTGTTCCCTTAAAAAGATTTGAACCGAGTGTCGTCGGCAAGCCTTCTACGGTGCTTAGGTCCTTTATGAGGAAGGGAAATCCAGCGAGCTTACTTTTCTGCAGTAATACAGGGTTGCTATCGAATTTCTTTGCTACATCGATGGCCTGCTCAAAATTAGATGTAACAATTGAATTTAGCGTGGGCTCAACCGCTTCTGCCCGGGCGATTGCACATTCGGTGAGCTCGGTGAGTGTGAAATCTCGATTACGAACGCCAGCGGAAAGCGAGAGCGCATCAATGCCGAGATAATCGGATTGATTTAACATGGACTAAAAATTTCTATGGGAATAATCAAGAGCACAACAATCAGAACATGTGCTGGTCACCATCATCCTTGCCAACCAGTGATAATCCATCAGAATCTTCATCGTCATCATCGTAATCGTCGCTGTCATCCGCAGATTTCCCTTCGGAAAGTTGAATGCGCAATCTCAGATTGTTTTTCGAGTCAGCATTCTTCAGAGCTTCTTCGTAGCTGATCTTGCCTTTCTTGTACAAGTCAAAAAGGGCAGCATCAAATGTCTTCATTCCCTGCTGCTCGCCCTTCTCCATGACTTCTTTGATCTCCATCACCTTGCCCTGTTTGATCAGGTCACAAACCCGCGGAGTGCCAATGAGAATTTCAATCGCAGCGGCACGCTTGCCATCGACTGTAGGTATTAGTCGTTGCGAGACAAAGGCTACCAGGTTTAGTGAAAGGTCGAGGAATAATTGCTTATGGCGCTCGTCTGGGAAGAAGTTAATAATTCGGCCCAGTGCCTGATTCGCGTTGTTTGCGTGCAGGGTAGATAAACACAGGTGACCGGTTTCGGCAAAGGCGAGGGCATGCTCCATGGTTTCCTGGCTTCGTATCTCCCCGATAAGAATGACATCTGGCGCTTGTCTTAGCGTGTTTTTCAGTGCTTCTTCATAACTATTAGTATCAACTCCTACTTCCCGCTGATTAACAATACAGCCTTGATGTGGATGCACGAATTCTACCGGGTCCTCGATAGTAATAATATGGCCATCGCTGTTTTTATTGCGATGGTCGATCAGAGCAGCAAGGGAAGTAGATTTTCCTGAGCCGGTACCACCAACGAAAAGAATTATGCCACGCTTACTCATGATTAATTCTTCAAGCACCGGCGGTAGGCCAAGAGATGCAGCATCTGGAATTTCGGTTTTAATATTACGGGCAACGATTCCCAGCTCGCCTCTGCTGAAAAATATTGACACGGAAGCGACCGATGTCCGGATCCGCCACTGCGAGGTTCATTTCAGGATTCTTTTCAAAATCGGCGATTTGCTCGTCATTCATGATCTGATAGGCAATTTTCTTGACCATTCCCTCCGGCAGTTTCTTGTCCAACAAGGGAACCAGCTTGCCATGGGCTTTAATGCTGGGAGGAGCACCGGTGGTCAAGAACAGGTCAGACCCATCCTTTTCAATCATCATTTTAAGTAAATCTTTAAATCCCATAATCTTCGTACCCTATTCAAATCTACTTTCGGTATACCAGCCAACGGTGGACGCTGAGTCTTCTACCTTATCGGCTACATCCAGTATAAGCGCGAATAGCGCCATGCGCACTAATACGCCGTTATCGGTTTGTCGAAATATCGCTAAATTCGGATGCTGATTCAAATCATTATCCAATTCATTAGCATCCTCTCGGGAATCCCGGGGCAGGGGATGCATAATAACGGTGTTAGGTTGGCAATTGCGGGTGTAAATGGCCTGATTCAGGCGAAACTGCCCTCGATAAATGTCGGCCTCCAGTTTGGAAGTGAAGCGCTCTTCCTGGATGCGAGTCAGATAAACCGTATCATTGTCGCCGAGACCTGCTTCCATGTCATCGGTTTCCAAAACCGTATGCCCGGACTCTTGCAATTTACCGACAATGTCAGCGGGCATCTTCAGTTCGGTTGGGGAGATCAGGGTAAATTGAATGTTTTTATAGAGCAGCAGCAGTTGCGAGAGAGAATGGACCGTCCTGCCGTGTTTTAGATCACCAACCATGGCGATATGCATGCCATCTATCTCACGCTTCTTGGACTTCAGCTCTTTCTTGATCGTGTACAAATCCAGTAAGGCCTGGGAGGGATGTTCGTTGGGCCCATCGCCGCCATTGATAACCGGCACGCGGCTGGCCTTGGCAAATTCCGATACCGACCCTGCTTGTGGGTGGCGCATGACGATTACATCGCTGTAGCCGGAAATAACCCGCGCCGTATCGTAAAGGGACTCGCCTTTGGAGATAGAGGAAGTTTCTACATCGGTGGTTTCTCTGACATGTCCCCCCAGCAAATTAAATGCACAGCCGAAACTTACCCGGGTACGGGTGCTGGGCTCGAAAAACATATTGCCAAGGATAGCGCCTTCCAGTGCCTTGGTTATACGTTCGCGGCGAGCGTAGGGCTCCATATCATTAGCAACAGCAAAGACTTTTTCGACATCGTCTCTTTCAAACTGGTTTACGCTGATTATATGGGCGCCGCGAAAATCCATAATCGATAGCTTCTGCTTTCAATCCACATTGCTGTGGATTTATTCTGCTTTCTAAAGAAACCAGAGGGATACTACTACAAATGAGGTGCTGATTGCAGTTAAGATCACTGGATTAACTGGTTTGTAGTAGTTGTAATTGCCTTGATTGCGGTATCTTCTCACTGCTTACTGTTACTTCCCCTTATTGCAATTCACTATTGCAGATCAATTGGCAAAGAGGCTAGCAAGGATCAGGCGGATATGACTTCTCCCAGCATCTACTGGTATGACTTTGAAACTTTTGGTGCCGACCCGCGCCGTGATCGCGCCTGCCAGTTTGCAGGTATTCGCACCGACGAAGACCTGAATATCATCGGCGAGCCATTGGTAATCTATTGCAATGTCGCCAATGATTTTTATCCCAATCCGTTTGCCTGCCTGGTAACCGGAATTACCCCGCAGAAAGCAAACGCAGACGGCGTTCCAGAAGCAGAATTTATAAAACGCATTAATGCCGAGTTTTCCGTTCCCGGTACCTGTGTTGCTGGTTACAACAGCATTCGATTCGATGATGAGATTACCCGGCAGTTACTCTATAGAAATTTTTTCGATCCTTACGAACGGGAATGGAAAAATGGCAATTCCCGCTGGGACATTATCGATATGTTGCGATTATGTGCCGGGACAAGGCCCGATGGAATTGAGTGGCCACGAAAAGAAAATGGGTCGGTCAGTTTCAAACTGGATCAATTGACAGTAGCCAATGGCATCGAGCACAGCGATGCGCACGATGCATTAGCCGATGTAATCGCTACCATCGAAATGGCAAAACTCGTTAGAAAGAAACAACCGAAACTTTACGATTATGTGTACAAGCTCAAGGACAAATCAGTAGTACAGTCAGAGATTGATCTCGTTACCCAAAAACCTATCTTGCATGTGTCAATGCGTTATCCGGCCAGCCAGGGTTGTATGGCCCTGGTCATGCCAATCTGCAGTGATCCAAGCAATAAAAACGGAGTAGTGGTTTATGACTTGCGGGAGGATCCATCGAGCTGGCGCAATTTGAGTATCGATGAAATCAAAGAGCGGGTTTATACAGCAAAAGACAAACTGCCAGCGGGAGCAAGCAGGGTTCCCTTAAAGACTTTACATGCAAATCGCTGTCCTATCCTTACTTCGCCCGCGGTACTGCAACCGGAAAAAGCAAAAGAGTTCGACATTGATCTGGATAAATCTCGTGACCACTGGGAGCAACTGCAGGGTGATAGTGAGATAAAGCGGAAAGTGAGTGCAGTATTCAGTGCCGAGGAATTTGCTGAGGAAACCGATCCAGACTATATGATTTATAGTGGCGGGTTCTTTGGTGATAACGATCGTGAGCTGATGGAAGTAGTACGCGCAACGAACCCCGCTGATTTGGGCAGGTTAGACCTGCCATTTCGCGATACGCGCCTTGTAGAAATGTTATTTCGTTATCGAGCGCGTAATTACCCGGAGACGCTTAACAGCAATGAATTGGAACAGTGGAATGAGTTTCGCAGAGACAAATTGTTACGCAGCGAAACTATTGCGCGCTATGAAAGAGACATGGAAAAAGCCTGGCTAAAAGTGAATGAGGCCAAGGATGTGAAAGGTCAGGCTGTGCTGCAGCAGTTGCAGGATTATTGCGATGAGTTGGTTCAGTCCTTGACCGAATAAAACTTTACCGCGGTATCATGAAACATGGCATTCTTCTCATCCACACTAAATTCAGCCGTTACCCGCTTGAAGGAATTCCACAACACATTGTAGGAACAGGACACCTTGTCCACCGGGAAGTTGCTTTCAAACATGCAGCGCTCGGGACCAAAAGCTTCGATGCAATGCAGTAGATAAGGGCGAGTTGCCTCAGCCAGTTGTCGGGAATTCGGTGGACTTTCCTGCTTGTGCCACTCGAAGCCATTAATTGCCATGGCTAACCCGCCTAGTTTAATTACAAGATTGTCACATTGTGCGAGGTTGCTTATGTCTTGTTTCCAATTCTGGAATATTTCCTTCCTTCTTCCTTTATAAGGTCCAATTCCCAAGGGGCCACCCACATGATCGAGCACGATTGGTTGGTCAGGAAATGCCCGGATCAGCGCCAGTAATTCCGGCAGCTGTGTGTGATACAGCCAGGTATCAAAAGTGAGATCAAATTCTTTTAGTCGCGCGAAGCCTTTGCGAAATTCCTCGTGCAGGTAAAGTTGTGGCGGTGGATTGGTGTGTGAATTACGCACATCCTCGCTGACATCCCAGCTACAGGCATGACGAATTCCGCGGAAACGGTCTGGGCTAGCTTCAACATGGGCAGCTAAAACTTCATCAACTGCATCACCCAGTAGCAAGTTGGCATAACTAACAATGGTCGCTGCAACTTTGGTTGCGCCAAAATTTCCAGTGGCACTGAGATCAGCGATTGATTGAACGAACTCGGTTTCGCCAACCGGCGCTAATGCTTCACCGCCGTCTTCTCGGTATTTGGACAGGCACTCCACAAACACAGTGGATACAACATTATGCCCACTGCTAACGTCCTCTAATAAATCTTCGAGTAGATAGCGGCTGCCGGGATGATCCCAGAGATGGTGATGGGGATCGCAAATAATCTGCTGGGGATCAAGGGTTTCTTCTTCGACCTGGGCTAACCATTCTGGCCTTACCGGCATAACAAACTCAACAAGGTTTCAAAACTGCAACATAGATTGTAAAAGCCATGTCATCAAGTTTGTGCACACTTTAACGTGCTTGCCTCTGCATCGGTGGCTTTCCGCTAAACGTCAAGCTTATGCCGACAAGCGGATATTTCTGGCAATCGCCAGTGTTGCTTTTGTAGTGAGTGCTGTTACATTGCGCCCATGGCGAGCCAATCCAGCAGTAAACTTCTAATCCGAGCTTCAAGATTCCTAAAACCCTATAAAAAACAGATAGTTTGGGCCAGCATTGCACTTATTTTCACAGCTGGCTTGAACCTTACCCTGGTACAGTACGTTCGCATTATTGTGGACGAGGGTTTTGTTGCCAGTTCCATGGCGTCCCTCGGGCAGGCCATAACCGGCTTTATTATCATTGCCGTATTGCAGGCTATTGGCACATTCGCCCGCTTTTATTGGGTTTCCTGGTTGGGGGAGCGAGTCACTGCCGACCTGCGGCAAGCGGTTTATTCCCACATTATTGCCCTGCATCCCGGCTATTTTGAGGCCAACCTCAGTGGGGAGATTCAGTCCCGGATTACCACAGATACGACGCTTATTCAGTCGGTAATCGGTTCATCCGCGTCAGTGGCCCTGCGCAACCTGCTGTTGTTGATTGGCGGCACGGTCTTCCTGTTTATCACCAATCCAAGGTTGACCACCGTGGTGCTGGTCTGTATCCCCCTGGTAGTGGGGCCTATCATGTTCTTTGGTCGCCGGGTGCGACGGCTATCCCGCAGCACCCAGGACAAGGTGGCGAATGTTGGCGCTTACGTTGGGGAGAGCATTCAACAGATTAAGACTGTACAGGCTTACAACCACCAGGATTACGACCGCAAGGAATTTGCCACACATGTAGAAAATGCATTCGATATAGCACTTAAGCGTATAAAAACCAACGCAATTTTGATTACAGCAGTAATGACTCTGGTGTTTGCAGCCATCGCCGTAATGATCTGGGTGGGCGGCCAGGACGTGATAAATGGGGCCATGAGCGCCGGGGAACTGACGGCCTTTATCGTTTACGCGGTGATGGTAGCCATGGCGGTTGCCGCCATTGCCGGTGTATTGGCTGAATTGCAGCGCGCGGCAGGGGCCTTGGAGCGCCTGATGGACCTGCTCCATGCGAAAAGTGAGATAACGGCGCCGGAAAACCCGAGGCAGTTTGCTTACAAACCCCGCGGATCGTTGCGCATCGAAGATCTGACGTTTGCCTATCCAACGCGAACTGCAATGCCTGCACTTAACAATCTCTCGGTAGCCATAGAACCTGGCGAAAATATAGCCCTGGTTGGTCCTTCCGGAGCCGGGAAATCTACGTTATTCGACCTGATTCTGCGCTTTTACGACCCTGATGCCGGCGCTATTCGGCTGGAAGGTATCGATATTCGCGAACTGGATCCGCTGGAACTTCGCAGCCATATCGCCATAGTGGCTCAGCAACCTGCCATGTTTACCGGTAATGTGGCGGACAATATTCGCTATGGTAACCCGCAAGCAGAGCATGGGGCGGTGGTTGCGGCTGCAGAGGCCGCCTATGCGAGTAATTTCATTGAAGAATTGCCGGATAAATACGAAAGCTTCCTGGGGGAGTCTGGAATCAGGCTGTCCGGCGGTCAAAAACAGCGCATCGCCATAGCTCGCGCAATCCTCAAAGACCCGGAAATCCTGTTGCTGGATGAAGCCACCAGTGCGCTGGATGCGGAGAGTGAACGGCAGGTGCAGCTAGCCCTGGAAAAACTGATGGAAAATCGCACGTCGCTGATTATTGCTCACCGCCTGGCTACAGTAAAAAACGTCGACCGCATTCTGGTGATGGATGCAGGCGCCGTTATTGCCCAGGGCAGCCACCGGGAGTTAATGGCAAGCTGCGAGCTGTATGCCAACCTGGCAGAACTCCAGTTTAGCGATGTTGAGGCAGCACCTGCAGGTAATGGATCAGCAACTGCGGCGGTCGTGAATTCATAATCTATTAATTAAATAACAACATTATAAAAACATAGTAAGTTATTGATATTTAGGCATTATATTGGATAAATTCAAGGATATCAGGCCTTACCAGGACGAGGAAATAAGGCCAGTACTGGACCAGTTGCTGGAAGATGAGGAGATGCTGGATAGCATTGCCAGATTCTACTACCCGCGGCTAACGCGCATTTTCCCCAAAATAATGTTGGATGCAGCCAGCAAGAAGCTGCGGGATCAGGTTAAAACTGTCCACAACGTGAAATCCATGCAGGATGTCATCGCCGGCTACATGGACAAGATGATCCATGACACCACCACCAGGCTGACTAATTCGGGCCTAGAGCATTTGCAGGACGGCCGGAATTACCTGTTTATCAGCAATCACCGTGACATCACCATGGATCCGGCCTTTGTTAATTACATGCTCTATCACGCTGGTCACGAAACCCTGCAAATAGCGATAGGTGATAATTTATTAAAGAAACCCTTCGTTACCGACCTGATGCGGCTAAACAAGAGTTTTATCGTGCATCGATCCCGGAAAGGCCGTGAATTATTACATTCCCTCAAGCTCTTGTCGGAGTACATGCATTTTTGCGTGGCCAATGGTCAAAATGTCTGGATCGCCCAGCGGGAGGGGCGAGCGAAGGATGGTATCGACAAAACCGATCCCGCTCTGTTGAAAATGTTAGCCATGGCTCGAAGGGATCTCCCCTTCAGGGAGAGTTTGCGTGAACTGCACATAGTGCCAGTGACTATCTCCTATGAATACGATGCCTGCGATATATTGAAAGCCGATGAGCTCTACCAAATTGAAACCCGGGGAAGTTTTACCAAGACTGAAGAGAGTGATATTGAAAGTATCGTAACCGGTATGATTGGATTTAAAGGGCATGTCCACGTTGCCTTTGGCAAAGAGTTAAATATCGAAACTGATGATCCCGATGAACTCGCGGAAATCATCGACACCCAAATTCTCCAGAACTATGAACTCAGCGATTCTAACTTCCTTGCCTTGGAAAAATTAAAGCAGGATGGATTGGCGCCATTACTTTTACTGGGAGATATTTTTCAGCAAAGAGAGATCTCGAATCAGAATCGCAAGAAGTTTGCAAAGCGCCTGAAAGCAGTGGATGCGAAGTTACATAAGCACTTTCTGTTTGGATATGCCAATCCAGTGATAGGTAAATTGAAGTCGGGATTTGTTGTTTAGATTAATTTTTTAATGGCTTGTTCGAGCCTGCTAAAAAGCGAAATTTGGGTTTGTTGTTCCAGTGGACCAATACAATAAGCCTGCAGCTCGGCATCCTGGGCATAGCGCGCATTTTCTTTTCTATCTGGTTTTAATTTGCCGAAACCATTTTTGAGTTGATCCAGTTGGATCTGCATACGCAATGCCTGGTCTTCTTCCGGTGTGTCGAGATTGGCGCGAATCTCTAGTTCTATACATAGTGCGCGAATCTGTTGTTCATTTTTCCTTGCAAGTTCCAGTAACTCTTCTACGCTAGCGGCATTGAGAATTGAATCCGCTCGAAGTTTTAATGCTGAATCCAGGTTAGCGTTACCGCTTGCTTCCAATTCATTCCAGGCGCCATTTTCCAGTTTTGATTTCGTCGAAGTGAATTGCGAATTATCTTTGCTCGAGAAAAGTTCTAATTCCAGATCTTTAAGAAACTGCACTTTATTCATGATAGCGTTTTTAAGTTTCTGCCACTTCTTGTCAGGCAAGGATTTAAAACGCGTATCAATTTTGCGTTTCAGGTTATTGAATGCTTCCAGAAGCTTTTTGCGTTGTCTGCGTATACGGGGATTCAGTGCCGTTGCAAATGCCTGTTGTAAATCTTGGTAATCAGACCTTGCATTGCGCAAGGCTTCATCTTCGAGTTCACCAATACTGCGAAGCTGCCCGAGAATGCTTTCGATTTCTTTTTCCGCCTGCTCTATTACTGCGCGAGCGGCTGCCGCATCTTCATTGCGTTTGGCAAATACTTTGTCACAGGCTGCCCTGAATTGTTCCCAGTATTTCTTGTCTTCCTTATAAGAGGTGGGGCCAATCTTTTTCCACTCCTGTTGCAGCCTTTTGGCTTCGGCCATTGCCTTTTGCTTATCTTCCAGTGCGCTGAGCTCTACTGCACCGGCAATCAGCGCCTCCTTCTGTTTGCTGTTGTCCCGCAGTGCATTCTTGCGGAGGCGTCGCATCTGATTTACAACGCCATAAAATCGTTTTTGTAAGCTCTTGATCTTTGATTGCTCCACTGGAGCATATTTCTTCCAGTCCTGCTCGCTTCCTAGAAGCAATTTATTCAAGGCAGAGATATTGACGCTGTCTTCGTCGATTGCAGTCAGGTCTGATTCCAGTTTTTCGCAAATCTCACGCCGGGCCTTGAGATTATCTGCCATTAATTGTTTGCGCTGCTTGAAATAGGCTTTGCATGGTTCATAGGCGGCGTCGGATAACTTTTTGAATTCTCGCCAAAGTTCTTCGTTTTGATTCGAGCGCCCGAGAGCCTTCCATTCCTTATGCATATTACTTATGTGCTTGGACCTATCGGACGCATGCATCTTTGATTCGACCAAATGGCGCATCTGTTCTATAAGTTCTTTTTTCTTTTCTGTGGCCGCAAATATTTTCCAATCTCTTAGTTCGTTTAACTTGGTCTTGTATTTATTAGACTGGCTCTGCAGCGCGGCTCGCAACTTGCCACTGGTATTACTGATATTTCCCTGGATCTTGTCCCAGGTTGGCAGAGCATCATGACTCAGTCCCTCATCCAGTGCTTTTTGCAGATTTGCCAGCAAATCTTCAGTGCTCTGCTTTAATGCATCCTGGTGAGATTTATTCTTTGCCAGTTTCTCAGTGAGTGATTCATGGATTTTCTGCAGCCTTTCAATCAGGTCTTTTTCTGAAGAAGAAACCGCTTTGCGCAATCGATTAACGGTGTTTTGCAAACTATTGAGGCGAGCAGTATTTTTGTAACTTAGTTTGGCCAGCTCCTGCGCGAGCTTGGGCAGGTCTGCAACCGGATTAATTTCAGGATCGGGCGCGGCATTTTCTTTTACTTGTTCATCTTCGTTTACCGATTTCGGTATCGCCTTTTGGGTCGGTTGCCCGGATGTTTCCGCTGTAGAATGGCCTAACTTTGAGTCGAGAATTTTGCAAACAGTCTTGTCTTTGCCAGCCAGTCTCTGCTGTAGCTCAGTAAGTAATTGCTGGTCCGAGATAGCCAATACGGCATTCTTGCGAACATGAACGCTGGTGCCAAAAAGCGTCAAATCCACAAGTATGTTTGGATCATTGATTACCGGGATCAGGCTTTCGGCAATCTGTTTTGATTTGGTTTTTAGAGTAATAAGTTTGTGTATCTCGGAGGAGAGGGTTAAGGAGAGGTCTATTAATTGCTCAGCAGCGATGCCAACATCCTCAATTCCAGCGAGAATGCCAACGAAGTCATCCGGTTGCCCGGTGGCTGTAAGGTGCGTTAATACGCGTAGTTTTTCATCAGGATCTTGCAGATCCCATGAAATCTGCTGCTTTTCCAGCGTGTCTGCTGCCATTGACTACTGCCCGAGGGTCATTGGTTGCTGATTACAAATAGAAGACCAAGTTTAACAGAACTTCATTCCCATATGACTAAATGTTTATTCAGTCTCGACTCCACGCTGCAGTTTGCCGAAAATGCGCAGTTTTCAGGCTTATTTATGGCCAGGTGCTATAATTCAGTAATCCTTTTTCATTCAATTATTCCCAATTTAAGCCAGATCCCTGCACCATGTTGGCAGATGAAGTAAAAGACCGCATTCAAACGGCTTATCGCCAATTACTGGAATCGAGAGACCTCACTCCCCGCTACGGTCAGCGCCAGATGATCGCCGAAATTGCCAGAACCCTGGCAGTTCTGGCCAGCGACGAAGATGTCGACACTCCGATTTGCGTTATCGAGGCAGGTACCGGCACCGGCAAGACTCTTGCCTATCTACTTGCGGTATTACCGCTGGCCCAAGAGTTGGGATACAAAGTAGTGATAGCCACGGCGACTGTTGCCCTGCAGGAACAGGTTATCTTCAAGGATATACCGGAAATTCTTGAAGGATCGGACCTCGAGTTCAAGGTCTCGCTGGCCAAGGGGCGTGGGCGTTATCTTTGCCTGTCCAAGCTGGATATGTTGCTGGCAGGGTCAGATAGTCTGCAGGCGATGATGGATTTGTATGGTGAAGAACTGGAAGATCCTGACTCCGGAGACACAGCACTCTATGAAGATATGCTTAATGAACTGGGCGCTGGAAATTGGCAAGGAGACAGGGATGATTGGAAGACGCCGATCTCAGATGCGAACTGGCGCCCTTTAACCGTCGATCGCTATCAATGCACTGGGTCCAATTGCAGTAACTTCCGTAATTGCTGTTTTTATAATGCACGGGATTCATTGGATAAGGTGGATTGCATAGTAAGCAATCACGATCTGGTGCTTACCGACCTGGCCATGGGAGGAGGGGTAATCCTGCCGGAACCAGAAAAATGCATTTATATTTTCGATGAAGCACATCATTTACCGTTTAAGTCCAACAATCATTTTTCTGCCTACACCCGCATCAAGGCCAGCCTTGCCTGGTTAGAGCGCTGCGAAAATCTGTTTGTGCAGTTGGCGAAAGAAGAATTCCTGGACGCAGACCGTCAGGAACAGTTACAGAGAATAATCAATTCGATTCGCGACCACTCCGACGACGCCTGGTCGTTACTCGAACAAACTATCGAATCTTTGGGTGCATTGGACAGTTATGAAAACCGATCACAACATGCTTTCGAGCTTGGCATTGTCCCGGATGCGATTCGGGAAGTTGCCCAGAATCTGGGCACTGAATACACTCGTCTTTCCTCTGGCCTGCAAGACCTTGCTTCCGAGTTACGCCAAATCATGGATGATGGCGTAGATCTGGAAAAAACCAAATTAGCAGAACAGTGGTATCCAATACTGGGTACTAATACTGATCGGGCGGAAGCTAATCTCGAATTATGGTTGAGCTATGCACAGCAAGACCCAGAAGGTAGTGCACCGCGAGCGCGCTGGTTAAGTTTTACCGAGAATGAAGGAATAGCTGATATTGGGCTATCATCAAGTCCGGTGCTGGCCGCGGAAAATCTGCAAGAGCGGCTCTGGCAAAACTGCGCAGGTGCAGTGCTGACCTCGGCTACCTTATCGGCGCTCGGTGAGTTTACTATGCTGCGCTTGCGTGCGGGGCTTCCAGAGCAAACTCATTACCTGAGTATTCCAAGTCCTTTCGATTTTTCCGGTTCAGCGAGTCTGGTTGTGCCTCGCATGAACTGTGAGCCATCAGAGACCGAAAAACATACCGAATACATCATCAATGCAATTCCGCAATTGTTGAAACATGACTCCGCCGCATTAATGCTCTTCTCTTCCCGTCGGCAGATGAACGAAGTCATGCAAAGTCTGCCCCGGGAATGGTTGGACCTGATCCTTTGCCAGGATGATTATCAAAAGGCGCAGCTGCTCAAATACCATCGCCAGCGAGTGGATCGGGGAGAGGGCAGTATCATATTTGGCTTGGCGAGTTTTGCCGAAGGAGTAGATCTGCCGGGTAAATATTGCACCCATGTATTAATTGCCAAGATACCTTTTGCGGTACCTAATGACCCAATTGAAATGACGCTGTCTGCCTGGATCGAACAGCAAGGTCAGAATGCCTTTATGACCCTGGCAGTTCCCGATGCAGCATTTCGCCTGGTACAGGCAAGTGGTAGATTATTGCGCAGTGAAACCGACAGTGGGCGGATCACCTTATTCGACGAACGCATAGTAAATAAGCGTTATGGCAAGACCATTCTGGAATCCATGCCGCCTTATCGCCGCGAGATATTTCAGGACGAATTCCCTGCAGAGAACTGATTTGGGAAATAAATGTGCAATAACTGTGAAGACTGAGATTTGCTACACGGTTGCTCATGGAAGCGGCAGTGCATTGCTCAGGCTAATCAGCAACAAGAAAAGCTTTGAAAAGATTGAGTGTGAAGTTGCACTTAATGCAAATGTGACCTGATTTCGATTGAGTGAATACAGGGCCTGTACCCGTGGCAGACAAAGTCGTATCCCATTTGATATTTTTCCACTGCAGGCGCTTCTAAAGCTGGTGTAGCGGTAACGGTCAATCAAAGAATTGCCGGCTAATACAGTTCGGCGATTTATGAGTAAAGTTGAGTAATAGATAAGAGCAGGTGCAGAATAAAGAATCTAACGTTTACTGCGCTTTTTTTGATGGGTGAAGAAATAACCAGCACCAACTCCTATTGCACCACAGATTAGTAGTGTGATCAGGAAGTTCCCTGATAGCGGACCCAAGCCTACACCAATAATTAGCCCTGCCGTGATACAAATAGCCCAGGTTCCCTGTTCAGCTTGTTTTTTGGCTTTTTTTGACATGTTGACCTCGGAAATATCTGAGAAGATTCAACTTGGACTGATCTATTTTAGTTGATGCGTTGCAGCGAATAAATAAGTGTTGCAAAACGAGTAGGATTAAGCGGATCAACGGCGTTATTCCCTATGGCATCCGCAGTTTCGATGCCTTCTACAACTCGACCGATCACAGTATGTTTGCCGTTTAACCAGGGCGAATCCTGCAAGGCAATGAAGAACTCCGGTCCATTCTGGTTTGGTCCTCCATTCGCCAGTGCTACCACGCCACGGCTTATACCGCGGGTGGGAAGGTTATCGGAATAGCGAAAGCCCTGATTCTCGTAGGCCTGTTTCACAGTTAAACCCTGCAGTATCTCCAAAACTTCATATTGGCGATCCTGCATCTGTGCTTCGGTTTCGATATTTAATCGATCGAATAGAGGTTTTAGTAATACTTCATGAAACTCTTCTTGGTTACCAATATTTAATATGGGATTGAAATTACCCTGTTCATCCATCACTGGTAATCGGTCCAGTCCCAGGGAGTCGGCATTTATCTCATCACTAATTAATACATCGGGTGGTCCCAATGGATTAAAAAATGGTGACCCCGCCTGAATGACAAAATCAGGAACGACACGATGAAATTGCATGCCGTCGAAATAGCGTGGTTGAAAGCTGGCATTGGAATTTGGGTCGATAAATTCGATTTCACCCTGGGCCAGTGCGAGGAAATTTTTCACGTTGTCAGGCGCTTCATTTGGTAGAAGCTCAATATAAATATCACCAGTTGAAGTGCTTAGTAAGATTAATGGATTGGATGGGTCCTCCATCGCCGCTTCGGCGCTAATGGCATCAGCAAAGCTAGGATTTATTAGCAGCAGCGAAGCAAACAGGCAAATAATGGGCGAAAGCTGCAAGACGATTTCCTTTACTGCAATAGCTGATGGTCGGCAGGGAGGTTTTTTGCAATCCAGATAGCGAGTTTATGCCGCATGTTTTGCACATTTTCGTCCTTGTTTGCCAGGGGTTGGATGATCTTGTCTTTGACTAACAACAGATAGATTGCACGAACTTTCATATCGACATGATCGGTCGCTTCGAATTTTCCTGCTCCCCGGGCTTCGAAATAACGCGCACCAACACGGATTGCTTCCTTTAACAGTTCTGATTCGTTCTTGCGTTTTTTTACGGCCACGGCACACTCCACAAACTGCTATCGATTGTAGGACTAATGCTGCTGTAGCTTCAACTTATAGTATGCAGACTTTAGCCAGCCATCTGCTGGAATTTTTCGAGATCGGCTGGCGTATCGATATCATAAAGAACCGCTGCGTCTTCAATACCGACTCGAACCACCGCATCCTTATGTGCCTGCACCACTGGTCTACCGCCTGCATCGCCACTGAGTTGACTCAGCTCGGAAAAGAACTGCTTGCCGAAACCTACCGGATTCCCCGCTTGCTGTTGGTAGTATGGAATAACGATGTTGTTTTCATTTAATTGATCCGCTAGCTGTCGATAGGTCTCAGCCTGGATAAAAGGCATATCAGCGAGACAAATCAGACAGGCATCCCATTCTTCTGCAAATCCAATACCATAGGCGAGAGTTGCTCCCATTCCCTTTTCGGCAGCATGGAAAATTTGCAAGTCAGGATCAAATGAGTTTAATAAGCTTGCGAGTTCTGGGCGGGTTACAACTTTGTAATTACCTATGGCGCTTTGAATCCTATTGAGCGTCTGTTCAAAAACTGTAGCGCCACTTTCGAGTTCCGCGCACAGCTTGATACTGCCGAACCGGTTGCTGAATCCCGCCGCTAATACAATGGCGCCTACATTATCTGCCATTACTCTATGTCCTTTTATGCATAAACAAAAAAATGCCGTTGCCCCCGAAGCGACAACGGCATACCGAGATTAGTACTGCTGCTGGGAGATATTCCCAAGTACTCTTAGTGCAATGAGAAATCTTAGTGCAAAGTTTTAGTATTCTTGCGAACCGGATCATTCTCCTGCTGACGTATTTCAACAACGAAACTCTCCCGCTGATTCTGTTGTTGTTTCGAATCGGCTTTCTTTTCATCTCCCGAATTGTCTGCTTCCGCCACAGATTGCGCTTGCTCCTGTAATTTTGCCTCCTCCAGTTTGGCTTGTTCCTGCGCTTCAATCTGAGCTCTGAGCTGCTCACTGAGATGCTGGCGAAGTCGATTGACCACACTGGTCATCACTTCAATGGTCTGACTCAACTGTTCAAGTGTGATTAACGTTCGCTCTGGATCGTTATCGAGTCGTTTGTCAAACGGCTTTTCTTCGCTCATGCCATAGTCCCCAATTACTGCTAAATATCGCTATCTTCCAGTCGATTACAAATCCAGAAACTAGTCCCAGGATAGGGCTCCACCGGTTTGATATTCGATGACCCGTGTTTCGAAGAAGTTTTTCTCTTTCCGCAAATCCATGATTTCAGACATCCATGGGAACGGATTCGACACTCCCTTGAATTGTTCTGATAAGCCAATCTGTACCAGTCTGCGATTGGCGATGAATTGCAGATACTCTTCCATCATCGCTGCATTCATTCCCAATACACCGCGAGGCATTGTGTCCCTGGCATATTCGATTTCCAGCTGCGTTGCTTGCAGGATCATTTGTGTCGCATGTTCTTTCATTTCATCATTCCACAGTTGCGGATTTTCCAACTTGATCTGGTTGATCATGTCGATGCCGAAATTCAGATGCATGGATTCATCACGCAAGATGTATTGAAACTGTTCAGACGTCCCAGTCATCTTGTTGCGCCTTCCCATGGAGAGAATTTGAGTGAAGCCGCAGTAGAAGAAGATCCCTTCCAGACAGCAATAAAAGGCAATCAGGTTTTTCAATAATTCCTGATCAGTTTCGATTGTGCCGGTTTTGAAATTAGGATCACTGAGTGATTGGGTGTATTTAAGCCCCCAGGATGCCTTCTTCGCGACTGAAGGAATCTCGTGGTACATGTTGAAGATCTCCCCTTCATCCATAGCCAGAGATTCAATGCAATATTGATAAGCATGAGTATGGATTGCCTCTTCGAAGGCCTGTCGCAGAATGTATTGCCGACATTCCGGATTGGTAATCAAGCGGTAAATAGCCAGTACCAGGTTGTTTGCTACCAGTGAATCCGCTGTTGAGAAAAAACCTAAATTGCGTTTAACGATTAGGCGCTCATCATCGGTAAGGCCATTGGGGTTTTTCCACAACGCGATATCCGCGTTCATATTAACTTCCTGTGGCATCCAGTGGTTGGCGCAACCATCCAGATACTTTTGCCAGGCCCAGTCATATTTGAAGGGGACTAACTGGTTAAGATCGGCGCGGCAGTTAATCATGCGCTTATCATCGACAGCGACACGATTGGCTGTGCCTTCTAACTCTTCTAACCCGGAAGCGATATCCAGTGACTGCAAATCATTGATTGCCTGTTGCAGGGCATCGGAATTGGTTTGTTCATCTTTTGAATCGACATTGGATTCGAAAGCTGGTTCCGCTGATGCAGGTTTCACTGGAGCAACAGGCGCAGCTGGTTTAATAGCTTCCTGAACTACTTCATTGACGCTTGGCATCTGTTCAATTTTGGGTTTGGCAACAGGAGCTGGTGCTTCCTCCTGATTAAAATCATCCCATGACAACATGTTACACCTCGACTCTCGGTTTTATTCTGTAATTAATCTTTCCAATTTCTTTTGACAGTTTTTTCTGCTTTCCTGTCGCTTGCTTTTTACTGACAAGCTTCGCAATCAGGATCATCCAATGAGCAAGCAGCCGGTACCGCAGCCGGCCCTGACTCCGCCGCTGTCTCACTGGAGACCTTGTTCAAGCTATTATCGGAAACTGTTGATTTCTCCGTGGTGGTGGCAGCCAGTGCACGGAGGTAGTACGTGGTTTTCAATCCACGTAGCCAGGCCATACGATAGGTGATGTCCAGTTTCTTACCACTGGCGCCAGCAACATAAAGATTCAGCGATTGCGCCTGGTCGATCCATTTCTGTCTTCGGCTCGCGGCATCTACTAACCAGCGAGGCTCAACTTCGAAGGCGGTGGCATAAATTTGCTTGATGTCATCAGGAACACGATCAATCTTTTGTACACTACCTTCGTAGTACTTCAGGTCGTTAACCATGACGCTATCCCAGAGATTAAGTTTCTTCAGATCATTAACCAGGTAAGGGTTAACTACTGTGAACTCACCAGACAGATTAGATTTAACGTAAAGATTCTGATACGTCGGTTCGATCGACTGGGAGACGCCGCTTATGTTGGCGATTGTTGCGGTAGGTGCGATGGCCAAAACATTGGAATTGCGCATACCGGTTTTTTTAATGCGGGCTCTCAACCCATCCCAATCGAGGCGCTGCTCCATGTTGACGTCGATGTAGTCCTCGCCGCGGGTGTCAGCCAGTTTCTGCAGGGAATCGATAGGCAGAATGCCCTGATCCCAGAGTGATCCTTCATAGGATTCATAACGGCCGCGCTCTTCTGCCAGTTCTGTTGACGCGTTAATGGCATAGTAGCTGATCATCTCCATGGAAACGTCGGCAAACTCAACGGCCAGATCTGACGAATAGGGAATACGCTGGGAATACAATGCATCCTGGAATCCCATGACTCCCATTCCTACCGGCCGATGCTTCAGGTTTGAATTTTCAGCTTGCGGTACAGAGTAGTAGTTAATATCGATCACGTTATCCAGCATGCGAATCGCTGTGGTGATTGTCTTCTTCAGTTTTTCCTGGTTGAGACCATTGTCATCAACGTGATTAACCAGATTTACCGAGCCTAGATTACACACGGCTATTTCTTCCGGGCTGGTATTCAGAGTTATCTCCGTACACAGGTTACTGGAGTGGATCGTACCTACGTGTTGTTGTGGAGAACGAACGTTGCAGGTGTCCTTGAAAGTAATCCAGGGGTGGCCGGTTTCGAATAGCATTGAGATCATCTTGCGCCACAAGTCTGATGCCTTGATGGTTTTGTAGACTTCTATCTCGCCGGCCATGGCCTTGCGTTCATACTCTTCGTAAGCTTCCTCGAATTCCTTGCCATGCTTTTCATGGAGATCAGGCACATTATTCGGTGAGAACAGCGTCCACTCCTGGTCTTTGAAGACCCGTTTCATGAACAGGTCAGGAATCCAATTGGCTGTGTTCATATCGTGGGCACGACGGCGATCATCTCCAGTGTTCTTGCGCAACTCGAGAAATTCTTCAATATCGAGATGCCAGGTTTCTAAATAGGAACACACGGCACCTTTGCGCTTACCACCCTGATTGACAGCCACCGCAGTATCGTTCACTACCTTGAGAAATGGCACAACGCCCTGTGATTTACCGTTAGTGCCTTTGATGTGAGCACCCAGCGCTCTTACCGGTGTCCAATCGTTTCCGAGACCGCCAGCCCACTTGGAGAGCATGGCATTGTCACGAATGGCCGAATAAATACCATGCAAATCATCTGGCACCGTGGTCAGGAAACATGAAGAGAGCTGTGGCCTCAATGTTCCGGAATTGAATAACTGTGGTGTGGAAACCATGTAATCAAAACTGGATATCAGGTTGTAAAATTCAATAGCACGCTCTTCCCGGTTTTCTTCGTTGGAGGCGAGTCCCATGGCGACGCGCATGAAAAATACCTGCGGTAATTCGAAGCGAACACCTTCGCTGTGAATAAAGTAACGATCGTAAAGGGTCTGCAAGCCAAGATAGGTGAACTGCTGATCACGGTCCGCTTGCAAGGCTTCGCCTAACACATTGAGATCGAATTCCAGCAAGTGGTCAGAGAGCAAGCCGAGCTCTACACCTTTTTCTATATAAGGCCTCAAAGTTGCGGCATAGCGATAATGCATTTCCGACTGGGTAGCCGCATCGGTTATGCCTAGAAAGCCAAGCGCTTCGGAACGCAGGGTATCCATGAGCAAGCGGGCCGTGACGTAAGAGTAGTTAGGATCCTTCTCCACCAGGGTGCGTGCTGTCATTACTAATGACGTGCGCACGTCTTCCATCTTCACACCCGGGTAGAGATTTTTCAGTGTCTCGTCATAAATGGTATCCGCGGAGACATCGGACAATCCCTCACAGGCTTCATTGATGATGGTGCGCAGGCGCTCGGTATCCAATGGGCCCTGATGACCATCTTCGAAGGTCACGGTAATTTCAGGCTGCTTGGGTTGCTGCGCTTCCTGTTTTTGTTCCCTGATACGGGCATGTTCGGCGCGGTAGATGACGTAGCTACGGGCGATCTTATGTTCGCCAGTTCGCATCAGCGCCAATTCAACCTGATCCTGAATATCTTCGATATGGATCGTGCCGCCCGATGGCATGCGCCTGCGGAAGATCGTGGTGATCTGGCCCGCGAGTTGCGCTACGGATTCATGGATTCTTGATGAAGCTGCTGCATTACCACCTTCTACCGCAAGATAGGCCTTGGTAATGGCAACAGAAATCTTGGACTCATCGTACGCTACTACTGCGCCATTGCGCTTGATCACCCGCAGTTGCCCCGGCGCGGTTGATACTACTGATAGTGTGTCTTCGTTGTTTGGCGTATTTGCGAGAGGAGAGTCACCTGCTGGTTGTACTTCTGTCTGCATTTATTACTCCGAATTTCGTTACTACTTTCGTGTTCTTGTTTGTTTTTTTGTCGCTCGTAATGAACCAGGCTGGCTGGCTCAACATCGCTTTAGCACTATGCCTGGTTACGGAGATGAGGCGCTGAATGCGGTTTTTTACAGCGAGATAATCCCCGTCTGGCTGATACCTTCAGCGAAATCGACTCCTTCGGATTTCACATCCGGCTGCCAGGCAGCGTTAAAGCCATATACTATATATTGTGTTTTTGCGGCTGGACTTTAATTATTTTTTTGCCAGGACCGAGAACACGCGGATTCCTTTAAAATAATCCGAAAAATGGCACAAAAACGGCCACTTTCATCAAGCGCTTTTCTTCTTATTATGGTTATTCCAAACCGCAGCAGCGTCCGTAACTTCGCGATTTACTTAGTTATTTTAAAGTTTTGCTCAGTAGAAGAAGCCCTTGATTTACGCTTAACTTATACAACATATAGAC
>JAPPOG010000035.1 GCA_028818225.1 Gammaproteobacteria bacterium
AAGCAAATACATCATCCGTGCCATCTTCTAAAACAGCAAGAACCCCCTGGCAGCCGATGCTGTCTGGGTTATTCATGAATCTGAACATCGGATCGGCGATGGCCATAAACCCAAGATGAGAACCGCCTTCAATAGTTATAAGCGCTGAGTTGCCAATTCTTTCGGGAATAATCAAACCATTAGTGTCGTAGTCGATAAGGGCGTCAGCAGTACCGTATATGCCCAGAAATGGAATGCCGCTATTGGCATAAAAGCGCGGAGTGAAGGCATTGAGGGGGCCAGCAATTGCAACAGCAGCACTTATGCGAGGATCACGCCAGCGCGGATGATAAGTAGCCAGGACAGTCGTTAATCCGCCAAGAGAGTATCCTGACAGGCCGATGCGATCCAAATCTATCGTGCCTGCAAATGGTTTGTCTGCGGAGCTCAGGCCGATAACCGTATCAATTAAAAAAGAAACGTCGGCAGGCTGATTAACTACATCATTGGCATTGGCACCGCCTTCAGTACCGCCATTGGTAAGTGGATAGCTCGCTGCAACGACAACATAACCATTGCTCGCGAGGCGCTCGGCCACATTTACCAGCTCGTTTCCCGAGGACATGATGCCGTGACTATGAACGATGAGGGGAAGTTCGCCTTCGGCGTTCTCCGGATACCATATCCAAGTCTGGAAACTACGTTCGGATTTTCCTGGAATGCCTCGATTTTCGTCAGTCGCCCTTGATTCATCAACGAAGATGTATTCGGACATTCCGACACTATACTGCCCGTCCTCAAGCCAACTGGCAGACGCTGAATCAGGCGCAGGCCTTTGCGGACCAGTAGCGATATAGATTACGAATGCAAGTACAACTAGTGTGAAGAGAAGGCCGGCGAGGCCTTTCAGTATTTTTTTGAGCATAACTTTTCCGGATGAGCTTTAGAGAGTGCAGCAATTATAAAAGAAGCAGTAGATTAGTTAACTAGTCCTGTTAAGTCACTGTTGTCAGATTGATTAACCAACCAATTAGTACGACTTGAGGAACTGTTATTAGTGGAAGAAACAAGGCCAGTTTTAAGGATCTGGTGGTGTCTTTCAATACCATAATTTCTGTGTAGTCGGTGGCAACACCTCCCATTAAAAATGCAAAACTATTTCCGGGCGCTCCTGCCCGCGTAAGAATGTCAGCTGCTATGGGTGTTGAACCCTCAGAACAAACTTCCAACACCGTGGCAGTAAGGATAGTGATTCCCAGCCCTAACAAAGTAGGCCCAAACAAAAATTGAAACTGATCGGGAGAAACTATCGCTCTCACCAGGCTTGCCAGAATGATGCCAAAAAGAATCCAGCGCACTACCATTCTGGAATCCTTAATCCCATGCATAATAGTTTGTCCAAGCCATTTGCAATCGAACGTAGTTGCTGCGAAGCCTTTTTTGGCCTCAGGCCAGAACCGGAATCCTTGCGGAAGCTCAACTTGTTGTGGATTCGATGGCAAGATTTTATTGGCAACCAGAAAATCGAAAACAATGCCGGTAATGAATGCGATCACCATTGAGAAAACTATGAAAGCAATCGTCCAGGGAATTCCGATCAGGGCAATCAAAATCAATGTTAGCGAAAATGAGTTCCATGGGCTGGCTACCAGAAACGCCATTACCTGGCCGGCACTTGCTCCTCGCTCATAGAGTTTAGCTCCAACCATTAAAATACCATGACTGCATAAATCCAGAAGGATGCCGGCAAAGGTCGCCCGCCAGATACCGCCGACTCCTGTTCTGATGCCAAGCGCAGACATAACAAATTCACGTGGCACCCTTCCCAGGATGCCAATCATGACAATACCGATCGCAATACCCCACCAGATTGTATTTACCAGTTCAAAAGTTGAATGACTGAAGGGCTGTAGCCAGCCAATCTCTGCACTTGAAGAAGCAAACAGCCAGTGGGAAATGTAGCCAGTAGCAACCAGTGCCATGGTAATCCGCAAAAACCAGTCTGGCTTGTTGTCAGGCTCATGGCAGTGCTGCGCCCTCTGTTGAGATAAATCAAGCGGTTCGTGCATACAGGGAACCAAAATTTGGTAGCTGACGTGTCACCTTTGATGCAAACTCGGTAACGCTGCTGGGAATTAACTCCTCACAATTGCGCTCTAATGTGAATCTATAAACGCTAAACCTTAGAGTAGATGTAAGGTCAATGAAAACGGTTGAGCTAAATCAAAAAAAGAAGTAGTGTTTCGCCATCTAAATGTTCAGATACCCTTATGGAACTTGGGTTTTAGAATAGGTTGTAAAAATAGACAGTGCTTGAATTTCGTAAATGTAAATTTTTGTCAGTATTTCTGGCGATGCTGCTAGTTTCGAACAGCAGTTTTGCCCTAGAAATCCTTACTCATGAAGCTCATCAGCACACTGGCCCGGCTGTGACTGCTGACCTGCATGTGGATCTTGAGATGAACATGCTTAATCATGATTCGATGGATGCCAGCTTGATACCGGAATCATCCCTTGATGATCATGTTTCCCATGGTGACGACGACTGCATCTGCGATGAGATTTGCTGCCTTAGCTCAGTTGATTTCGGCATGCAGGTACTTACCGATACCAGTTCACCGGGAGATATCGGAAAACCAGTCGACTTATCGCTTTATATATCCATCTCCCTGGATTTGTTACTTCCTCCACCCACCAGCTAACTCTTCTCTCTGTAGCTATTTACATTAATTTATTTTGGAGA
>JAPPOG010000007.1 GCA_028818225.1 Gammaproteobacteria bacterium
AGCTGGGAAAACTTGAAGCCGTGGCATTGGGCGTTTCCCCTGATCCAGTCGCGCGTCTCAAGAAATTTGAAGACAAGGAAAACCTGAACTTCATATTGCTGTCAGATGAAGATCACGCGATCGCAGATAAGTACGGTGTATGGGGGCTGAAGAAATTCATGGGTCGTGAATTTATGGGCATCATCCGTTCGACATTTATTATCAATAAGCAAGGCAAGCTTGCTCATATCATGAATAAGGTAAAGACCAAAACTCATCACGATGATGTGCTCGAGATACTAAAAACGCTTTGAGTGCATGCTGTTAAATTATAGACAATACTCAGATTCAGGTGAGCCACTGTTTATTTTGCATGGCTTGTTTGGCAGTCTGGGAAATTGGGGGATGCATAGTAAGTTCCTCTCTGCCCACTTTGCCGTGTATGGAGTCGATCTAAGAAACCATGGCCACTCCTTTCATGATTTCGAATTAAATTATCCAGTGATGGCTGAAGATGTCATCGCTTTGATGGACCATTTAAATATCGGATCAGCGAGTTTTATCGGTCATTCAATGGGGGGCAAGGTGGCCATGGAATTGGCGCTATCAGCAGGGGAAAAAATAGAGAAGCTGATGGTGGTTGATATTGCTCCGGTAGCTTATTCTGAATCCGCCGATGGACATCTCAAAGTGATTGAAGGAATGAAATCTCTGGATTTCAGTGAAATTTCAAACCGCAAAGATGCGGAGCATATGCTTGCTGATTTTATTGAAGATGTAGCCACCAGAAAGTTTGTGCTCACTAATCTGGTGCGTAATGACAGGGGTGCTTATGACTGGCGCCTAAACCTTGAGTCTATTGCGCGAAACTATGATCGGCTTAGAGATAAACCCAGTGGAAATACCCCATTTCTCAAACCCTGCCTGTTTGTTAAAGGCTCTGAGTCCTCCTATATTCAGGAACAGTATAAAGCTGAAATACTGGAGTTGTTACCTCATGCGCAGGTAAAAATTATTATGCAGGCCGGACACTGGTTGCATGCAGATAAACCACAGGCATTTCAGAAAATTGCATTGGACTTTTTAGAGTCAGAGGAAACGACATGACATTGTTGAGTGTAAATCTTAACAGGATTGCATTATTACGGAACTCTCGCGGCAGGGATTTTCCAAATGTAGTGCAGTTTGCAGAAAAGGTAATTGAATTGGGAGTAAAAGGAATCACGGTTCATCCGCGGCCAGATGAGCGCCATATTACTCGGCAGGATGTAATCGACCTGAGTGCTTTTCTTAACAATCAGGATAATGTTGAATTTAATATAGAAGGTTATCCCTCACAAGAGTTTCTAGACCTCATACTCGAGGTACATCCGGCGCAATGCACCCTGGTGCCTGATGCCCCAGGCCAGTTAACTTCAGATCATGGCTGGCAGGTAGCGATGCATTATGATCTTCTCATGAAGGCGTTGGAAAAAATTCATTCTGCTGGCATTCGCAGCAGCTTGTTTCTTGACCCTGCACCGCAATTGGTGAGTGAGGTAGCCAAGGTGGGTGCCAATCGTATTGAACTTTACACAGAAGAATTTGCTTCCGCTTTTGGCACTGACAATGAAACAGGCATCTGGCAGGCTTATGCCGACACAGCGGTCCGGGCAACGGAATTTGGTATAGGCATAAATGCTGGTCACGATCTCGACCTGAATAATCTCGCAAAATTCCTTGAGATTCCTAACATACTTGAAGTCTCCATTGGTCATGCATTGATGGTGGAATCTCTGGAGCAGGGGATAGAAGCAGTCATTCGACAGTATCTTGAGATTACCGGGATATAGTGCGGTGTTATTAGCAATTTAATGTGATTCAGGTATGGTTCAGTTGACCGGCGTAAACTTGGGCAGAATTTGCTGGTACACTGAAGCTAACCGGAGTACGCGATGACTCTCATCAAAAGAATAATAAGCAGAATCAGAAAGTTTAGAATTTTCAGCAGAGGCCTACCGGTTTTAAGTATGGGCCTGCTAGTCCTCTGGACCAATCCTGCTGTAGCGACAGAATTTGAAATTGCCCGTCTGGCCACCCAGATTTACTCCTATTCGGCCAACCTGGCTCACCAGGTGCGATACACCCGTGGTTACGGTAACGTGAAGATCCAGGCAGATCGATTAAGTCGAGAAGCAGCGCAATTAGTCGATACTATCCAACGCGGCAGGAATGTCTCCTCTGTTCGTTCACAGTTTAAAGCGATATCTCGCCGTTATGAGAGTCTGGAAACTGCATTTCTGAGAGCAAATCGTTCGTCTCATGATCCCCAGCTTTACAACAGTGTCGGCATAATTAGCGATCTTTATTCAGCGCTGAGCAATCAGGTTTATTACACCGATTCAGTGTATCGAACTCCTGATATCTATTATTACAATCCGCCCTTCATAACCAGGCAAAATATTCCTGTATACAATGGCCAACAAAACTCCGGTCCATTTTCTGGAAGGAATCAAAATCAGCGCAGGAGTCGCCTGGATTATGATTCCATTAATGCTGGCGGTGGTATAAGAAACTAGCAATCGCCAGAAAAAATTTTCGAATCTAAACGGGAGCAGTCGCTCCCGTTTTCTGTTGCCATTAATGTCATCTCTACTAAACTAATTCTATGTATACGACCTGTCCCAAATGCGACTATAAACGGAAAGCTTCAGATCAAGCTTCCAAGGATG
>JAPPOG010000060.1 GCA_028818225.1 Gammaproteobacteria bacterium
GTCCTGTAAAACTTTGTAACATTTAATGTTATAAATTGTTACAAGTTCAATAAAAACAATAGTTTATGCGAAGCCAAATTGTAACAGTTTGAAACGATATGAATTGCTAATTTAATCAGTTACTTACCCGCAAATTGAAGTAAGAAAAATTTCCGATATGTAAATCAATTATTACTAGATGTTACTAAGTGATGTTGCTACGATTCCGCCCCAGCTAAGTGCAGAACGAACGCGTATCTTTTTTTAACCAAGCCTGCTAAAAAGGCATCTAACTTAAAAAGATTCTCACTCCCGGGTCTTCGTCCTGAAGCCCTGTTTGTGCCATTCTGCGCAAGCAAAGAAAATTAAGTTAGCACTATTTATTAGGGGGTAAAACGGAATGACTATACAGACCGTTCCATTTACTAAAGATAGAAAGAAACTGGCACGCAAAGCCCTAAGCGCAGCAATCTGCGCCGCCGCTTTAAGTGTTAGCGGTATTGCTTTCTCGCAGGACACCGACGGTGTTGTTCGAGGATCAGTGCAGGGCGCCGGCGCCAATACTGTCGTCGAAGTCGTTGATACTGCTCGTGGAACAACTCGTACGGAAGCGACTGGCGCGAATGGCGATTTCCGCATTGGTGGTTTGAACCCGGGTCAATATGAGGTTCGAGTTCTTCAAAACGGGAGCGTTGTGGACACACTTACAGTAAACGTATCAATCGGTGCTGCTACTGAAGTGAACATGGCGACTACCCAGCAATTCATTGAGCAAATTGTTACTACCGGTCGGCGTCAAGCGGCGATTGATACGTCAATTGCTGAATCAGGACTGGTAATCAGCACTGAGCTTCTGCTGGAAATGCCAGTGAAGCGAGATCTGACTTCTGTTGCGCTGCTTGCACCAGGAACCAGTGCTGGTGATAACCGTTTCGGTAACCTGGCATCATTTGGTGGTGCGTCAGTTGCTGAAAACACGGCGTTCATCAATGGCCTGAACACTACCAACTTCCGGACTGGTGTTGGCTTCTCTCGGGTTCCCTTTGAGTTCTATGACACTCTGCAAATCAAGACCGGTGGTTATTCAGCCAAGTATGGCCGCTCACTCGGTGGTGTTATGAATGCGACCGCTAAGAGCGGCACCAATGACTGGGACTTCGGTTTCAACGCCTACTACAACGATGAACTTGAGCATTCGCCAAATACTTTTGCTGCAGCCAACGAGCTGGACAAGAAGACTTCTGTAACTGGTGATGTTTACTTATCTGGTCCAATCATACGCGACCGTTTGTTCTTCTATGCGTTGTACAGCGATGATGACCGCGAGCAGCGTTATGCTGGTATCCAGTCTGAGCGCGATTATGACTTCAATCAAGACGAAGGTTTCTGGGGCGTTAAGCTGGATGGCTATATCACTCCAGATCATCACATTGAATACACCCACTTCACTGACGAAAGAACCGGTATTGAGACCGTATACGGTTTTGATGGCACCAGTTTGCAACGTGGCTCATTAGTCGGTGACACGCTTTACGAAGCGGGTGGTGAAAACTGGATCGCCACTTACACAGGCCAGTTCGGAGACGATCTGGAAGTTTCCTTCTCCTATGGTGAGAACGAAGCAAACAGAACAACTGCGCCTGCCTCAGCTGCCATTCCGGTTGTTTACGAGTACAACGGTGGCTTCCAGGCTATCGGTGATTGGACAAACTTCTCCGTATCCGAAGGCTTTGATACTCGTGAAATGACTCGTGCGGACATTACCTGGACTGGATTCTCAGGCCATGAACTTTCACTCGGTATCGACAACGAAGATAACTTCTCTGACGAAGCCACAGTTAACTCGGGTGGCGTTTACTGGTTGCGAGATCCATTAAATACTTACAACCTGTGTTCACCGGCTGAATGTCCACAAGGCGCCAACGCCCGCCGCCGTAACTACAGCGTAGGTGGTTCTTTCGAAACTAACTCAGAATCCTGGTATATACAGGACATCTGGGAAGTTAATGAGAACCTTACGCTAGAACTTGGTCTGCGTAATGAGTCTTTCAAGAACCTCAATGCGCAAGGCGGTGTGTTCGTAGAAGTTGATGATCAGTGGGCTCCGCGCCTCTCTGCAGTTTACGATCCTAACGCTGATGGCCGCTCGAAGTTCTTCGCCAACTACGGCGAGTACTACCTGCCAATTGCTGCGAATACCAATATTCGTATGGCAGGTAATGAAACCTACATTCACGACTACTATGACTGGGATGGCGTTTCTGTCGATGGTCAGGGCGTACCAACCGGACTGGGCCCACTCTACGACACAATCGTATACGGTGATGGCTCTGTGCCCGACACGCGATCCGTGACAGATGCCAATCTTGACGCCATGTTCCAGGAAGAATATATCTTGGGTTACCAGATGACGCTGGACAACGGCATGGAGCTGGGCATCAAGGGTATCTTTCGTGAACTCGGTACTACCATCGAAGACGTAGCAATCGACGCAGCTGTCATTGATTACTACAACAACGGTGCGGGTAACTGGACTTACGGTGGTGGCACCGTGGAACAGGTATTCAGTGGATTCCACCAGTACGTGCTCACTAATCCTGGCGCAGCCATGAACGTGTACATTCCAGAAAATGATGAAGTCATTGATCTGACCGCTGCACAACTTGGGTACCCGGAAGCCGAACGTGAGTACAAGGCTATCGAATTGACCTGGAGTCGCCCATTCGCTGACAACTGGTCTGCTGATGTGTCTTACACCTGGTCCAAGTCTGAAGGTAACCACGAGGGTTACGTGAAGTCTGATAACGCGCAGGATGATGCGGGTATTACCCAGAACTTCGACCAACCAGGACTGGTGGACTTCTCTTACGGTAGACTTCCAAACGATCGTACCCACACCTTGAAGGCCTGGGGAACTTACGAGTTCAACAACGGCATTCGCGTAAGTGGTAACTATCTGATTCAGTCTGGTCGTCCGATCAGCTGTTTCGGTGCACACCCAACTGACGTATTCGCACAGGCTTATGGTGCTTCTTCGCACTTCTGCCAGGGTGAAGCCGTTGGACGTGGAGATCTAGGTCGTACACCTACTATCACTAACATGGATCTGAACGTTCAGTACGATCTTGAGATCGCTAACACTGACGTTTTACTGAGCTTGGATTTATTCAACGTATTCAACTCAGCTAAGAAGATCCGCGTTTCTGAAACCGCTGATACATTCTCAGGTGCTCCAGAGCCAGACTTCTTGAAGGCTTCTTCATATCAGCTGCCTCGTGCAGTTCGCCTGAGTGCTCGATTCAATTTCTGATAATTGCTGTTTAATTATTAGAGCCTGAATCAGGCTTAAAGATAGAAAGGGCTACTTCGCAAGAAGTGGCCCTTTTTTAATACCTTAGTTTATTGTTTTCCTGCGTGGTTGCTGCTTACGGGCTTAACAAGTCGCTTCCGAAATAGATTCATTGATAGCAAAGCTTCCCCGGTTCCAAAAGTCTCTGACAGCCGATTTAGGCCAGCATCCTCGGGGGCATGGACAGGACCATAATTCTATTGCGGGCTTGCTCAATGCCTTTCACAGGCTCTAATCGCGCGATATAAGGCTCTCAGCAACGGGCTGACTTGTAGAAATGTGAGCAACAATCGATTTCGCAGTTTCAGGCCTGTAAAGAATAATTCCATGAGCTAAAACGCCTATCGGTGAAAACTGATAAGACTGGCGAAAGATAATTAGAGCTGCGCATGAAATAGTTATTACTCGCCAACTAACGCAATCGAACAAATTTGAAATTAAGCAGGCTTGATGGAAAACCGGTAACCAGTGCCACGAACGGTTTGAATCAATTTTGAATAGTCTATTGCAGTGTCTTTAACTGAGGATAGTGTTTTTCTTAAGCGGCGAATGTGAACATCGATAGTGCGCTCCTGCAGATAAACATTGGCTCCCCACACGGCATCCTGAATCTGGTCACGGTTAAATACTTTTTCCTGATTCTGCAATAAAAATCTGAGTAGTTTAAATTCTGTCGGCCCGACCTCAACTGGCTTGTCTTCGATTGTGATGCGGTGACTATTGGGATCTAGCTCCAAATCATACACCTTAATCGCGGAATCACCCCGCTTTCCTTTGACCCGCCGTAACACTGAATTAATTCTTGCTACAAGTTCACGCGGGGAAAATGGTTTCGTCACATAGTCATCTACGCCTTCATCAAGGCCCTGAACTTTATTATCTTCGGTGGTTTTCGCAGTCAGCATTATGATGGGTATGTTGGCGGTAACGTCCTCTCTGCGCAGGCGACGAGCTAATTCTATTCCACTGCCACCAGGTAACATCCAATCCAATAGCACCAGGTCAGGGCAATTATCAATTATGGCAGCATGGGCATCGCGCGCATTCGATGCAGTAAGGAAGTTAAAGCCGGCCAGTTCGAGAGACACGCCTACCATATCGCGAATGGCGGGTTCATCATCAACGACGAGAATAGTTGATGCAGACATGAATTAATACTTGCAGTGAGATACTGTCTTAATATTTTAACTAATTAAAGCAACCCTATATTACAGTTTCAAGACAGTGTCTGCATCGCTGCCAAATTAACCGATCCAGGCGTACGATCGAACCTCTAGCCAGCCCGTCGCGCTAATGAACGGCGAAATCGGTAGTTATTTATGGGGTTCAGCAGGCGTGCGATGCCCTTGGTGAACGTTAGCGGTTTATCCAAGACGGCGAAACAGAGACAACCTTCCTCGCTCCGTGGCTGATGCACATCGCTCCCGGATCGAGCTATAAAATCTGACGGATTGTAGTGTCCCAGCTCATCACTAAAACTTCCATCCAGAACCAGGGTGATTTCACTGCCCTGGTGCTTATGAACTGGTGTTTGGCTGCCGGGTTTCATGTAAATAAATTCACACTGGGTCTCATCATCCAGGCTCAACTCTGCCTGATTAATTCCTCCCCCAAGTTGCTTCCACACCAGACCTTCTGCTGCAGCTTTCGCAAGAACTTTTGGTAGACGGACACTGTGATCAAGCATATGAATTTCATTCAATGCTGAACCATTACTTCCTATTGAATCGATCTGGGGTTGCTTAATGATTCCAGCAACCAGATCGGAGAAATCGGATTCATCTGATTCCGTTGGCATCTGCAACCAATCGATGGCTGCTTTTGCTTCGAATTCGCTGGTCTGTTGTCGGCAGAATTTGCACAACTCAACATGGGCGGAAATTGCTACGTTCATTCCTCCTGACAAACTGCCGGTCGCAAATTTCTGCAGCAATTCAGTGGAAGGATGGAAATTAACTTCAGTATTCATTATTCGGTTCCAATTAAATGTCTTAATTTACCCATGGCCAATCGCAATCGGGACTTGAGGGTTCCCAGTGGTATATCTAAAGCCACTGCTGCCTCTTCATGGGTACGGTCTAAAATGTAAATCTGCTCAACAACAGCCTGCTGTGCCAAGGGCAATTGCTTTATGAATTTATCGATCTGCGCAAGCTCTGTGCCAATAAATTCGCTATCCTGCTGCTCGCGGGCATCAACTTCATCTTCCTCCGAGGGCCAGATATCATCAGCACTCACACAGCTCGGTTGCCGCTTTTGCTTGCGCAACATATCAAAGCAACGATTTCTGGTCAGCGTAAAGATCCAGCTCTGCGCAGTACCTCGGTCCAAATCATACAGCGGTGCTTTTTGCCACACTGTTAACATGGCTTCTTGCACCAGATCCTTGGACAATTGCTCGTTGCGGGTAATTTTCATGCCGTGAGCGAATACTTTATTCGCAAACCGGTTAAATAGCGTATTAAAAGCGTCTGTGCATTGATCATTCCCCACAGCAATTAACAGGGATTCGTCACTGTCTGGATCTGGGGTTCGAGCGTGCATCCCATCCTCGGACGACCGCGCCGGTGTCTGTTTAGGCTCTGTATCAGCGGCGAAATCGCGCATCGCGGTACTGTCCAGTGTGAGAGATAACTCGGCCATGTCACAAAATACGCGTTTCTCGCGAATCCAGATCACAATTTGCACTGGCCGATTTCAGGTGATCCAAACCCTATCAGAACACGTTATATAGTCAAATCAAGTATTTCGGATTATATCACCATGTCACAGGTTCCAGAGCTTACATCTGCCTCCGACCTGACCAGCGCCGACTACCTGGCAGAACGCGTAAAACGGGCCTATCAGAGCCTCGGGCCTGATAATCTGGACGGGATTGAATCTCTGTACACGGATGACGCGTATTTCGAAGACCCATCCCACAGTGTGCAGGGTAAAAAAGCGCTAATCGGCTACTTCAGGAAATCCTTTGCCAACCTGCAGGATTGCTCCTTCAGGTTCCACCAGACAGTTTCGGATGGTAGTGACATATTCATGGCGTGGACCATGTATATCCGGCACCCGAAGTTGAATGATGGGGAAACTATTCGAGTGGAGGGTGCTAGCTACCTGAAGACTCGCAATGGCAAGATTTACTTCCACCGAGACTATTTCGACCTCGGTGCAATGCTCTATGAGCACATCCCCCTGCTGGGGCGAATTGTCGCCCAGTTAAAGCAACGGCTAGGTCAATGAACATCCTGATTACCGGTGCCACTTCGGGCATTGGGAAACAGCTCGCAATTGACTACTTAGAAGGTGGTCACACCGTGTTCTGTTGTGGACGGAATACAGCGGCGTTACAGGAGCTCACACAGCAATATCCCGCAACGGCTGTAAGTCTCAGTTTTGACGTCAGTAACCTTGCTCAGTGCGCTACCGCGCTAAAAAACGTTCCGGCTTTGGACATTGTGATACTGAATGCCGGTACCTGCGAATATGTAAACGCGGAAAAGTTTGATGCTGAATTATTTGCTCGGGTCATGAGGATTAATTTAGATGGCACTGCAAACTGTTTGCAGTTTCTAATTCCCAAGATTCAATCTGAAGGCACCTTGGCGCTAATGGGAAGCAGCTCCAGTTATCTTCCCTTACCCAGAGCTGAGGCCTATGGGGCATCCAAAGCTGCAATTGAGTATTTGGCAGCAACACTGCGGATAAGCCTGGCAAATGCCAATGTTAAGGTGAGTTACATCGCGCCTGGATTCGTCGAGACGCCACTAACTGATTTGAATGACTTCCCGATGCCCATGCGCGTTGACGTGCACTATGCGTCCCGAGAAATCAGACGGGGTCTCGCTGCAAATAAGCGACAAATTCATTTTCCACGGAGATTTACCTGGATTTTAAAAGTTATAGGGATGCTGCCCCTGAGAATCCAGCAATATTTGATTGCCAAAACCCTCGCGTATTAAATTACAACCTGTCCCATGAACAGACAACGCATAGCAATTATTGGAAGTGGTATTTCCGGTTTAACTGCCGCTTATCTGATCCATCAAGAGCATGATATTTCCGTATTCGAAGCAAATAACTATATCGGTGGTCATACAGCAACGATAGATGTTCAACAGGGTGCCAAGCATTACAAGGTAGATACTGGTTTTATAGTTTGTAATGATCGAAACTATCCAAATTTTCTTGCATTGATGGATATGCTGGGGGTCAATTTACAGGAAACTGAGATGAGCTTCAGTGTCCGCAATAACCCTTTGAATCTCGAATACAATGGCCACAATCTGAATACACTTTTTTCTCAGCGATTAAACATCCTGCGACCAAAATTTCACCGCCTGGTCCGCGACATTCTGCGCTTTAATAAGGCTGCCAAAGCGGCAATCGCGGCTGGAGACGCAGAGGATATTACGCTTGATGAATTTGTCCAGCGACATAACCTCAGCGCTGTTTTCAAAGAAAACTATCTATTGCCAATGGTCGCGGCAATCTGGTCTTGCAGTCTGCAGCAGGCTGGTGAATTTCCACTTCAATTCTTTCTGAAATTTTTTCTTAATCACGGACTCCTGGACATTAAAAACAGGCCGCAGTGGTATGTACTGGTTGGCGGCTCCAGAACTTATATTGATCCACTGACTGCTGGGTTCAGGGACCGAATTCGCCTGAATACACCAGTTACATCGGTACTGCGTCAGGAATCACATGTAGAAGTGACTTGCGACTCAGGTACTGAAACTTTCGATCAAGTCATTTTCGCCTGCCATAGCGATCAGGCATTGGCGCTGCTGGCAAACGCCAATCCAGCGGAAAAAGATATACTCAGTGATCTCGAATATCAGGAAAATGATGTTATCTTACATTGCGACGACTCTTTAATGCCGAAAAAACCACTATCCTGGGCAAGCTGGAATTTTCTGGCAGGAGAACATAAAAATGACGAACCCCCGCTTGTTACTTACAGCATGAATATATTACAGGGCATAAAAAGCGATGATCCATTTCTAGTCTCCCTGAATGCCAGACACAAAATAGACTCAAAAAAAATTATCGGTGAATACATATATGCACATCCGGTTTACTCTTTAAAGGGAATGCGCGCTCAGGCGCGAAGAAATGAAATTTCGGGCTTGGATCGCATCCATTATTGCGGCGCCTATTGGTACAACGGTTTTCACGAAGATGGTGTGCGCAGTGCCTTGGATGTAGGCGAAAAATTCGGTGCAAAGCTGTGAGCGAGGTCGACAATACTTTCGAAAGCGCCATTTACGAAGGCTATGTCCGACATAGACGTTTCGTACCCGGCCAACATGAATTTCGTTACCCATTGTTCATGTTTTTATTGAAAGCTGAAGAAATTCCGTTAGTTGTTAAATGTTTTTGGCAGCTGGGTACACACTTATTCAGCTGGGCACGTTTCAAGCGCGATGACTACTTACTTGGATCCTCCACAAATCTCAGTGACTCTGTAAAAGAAAAGATCGCCGAGCATCTCAACACAAATGAAAAAGAGATAGACGGAGAGGTTTATCTTCTTGGTCATTTGCGTTACTTCGGCTTTTACTTCAGTCCTCTCAATGTTTATTTTCTGAAAAATGGCGAGTCTTTCAAATACATGTTGGCGGAGGTAAGCAATACTCCCTGGCATGAAAAACATTACTATTTGCTGGACCTGGAAAACCTTTCTCCGCATCAGAAGGAGTTTCATGTTTCTCCATTTAATCCCATGAACCAGACTTATCAATGGAAAATAAAGCCCCCCTCTAACGGTACTGACCAATGCGTCATTCATATCGAGAGCATTGACGAATCCGATACCAGGGTATTTGATGCAACGCTGGTTTTGCAGCGTAAACCGTTAATCCAAAGCCAGTTAAATCGCGTACTAATCAAGACGCCAGTGCAAACTGCCAGTGTCGTATTCGGTATCTACTGGCAAGCACTAAAACTCTTTTTGAAACGGACTCCAATTTACAAACACCCGGGAAAAACTCAAATAAAAATCGAAGAAGGTACGCTATGAGTCAAAAAGAATGGACTATTACGGACAGTAAAACAGAAGAAACCGTCACTCCCAAATCGGTTGAGATGCTTCGCTCTGTGCTGATCCGGGTACTCAACCATGCAAGCGAGGGGCACTTCTTGCTGAGAGAAAAGGGCAGGATTATTGCGGAAGTTGGAGACAGAAAATCCAGTTTAAAAGCAGAGGTAAACATACTTGATACGCGAGCATACCGGCGCGCGCTGCTGGGCGGCAATACCGCTGCTGGTGAAGCTTTTGTAGAAGGTTGGTGGACTTCCCCCGATATCACACAGGTTACCCGCTTTTTCTCTCGCAACCTGTCAATGATGGACTACTGGGATAGTCGATTTGGTTAGCTGCTTAAACCATTTAGCCTGATTAGATTGCTCAATCGCGCTAACAGCAAGAAGCAGGCGAAGAAAAACATTCTCGCCCATTACGATCTGGGTAACGATCTTTACCAAACATTCCTCGATTCTAGAATGCAGTACAGCTCAGCGCTCTATAGATCGCCTGAGGACACATTGCAACAGGCGCAGAAAAACAAGCTGACCAGGATTTGCGAACAACTGCAGCTAGGGCAGAGCGATCATCTTTTGGAAGTTGGCTCGGGATGGGGCGGGCTTGCGATATTTGCTGCTAAAAACTACGGCTGTCGCGTTACGACGACAACTATCTCCGATGAACAATTTCGGTTTGCGCAGCAAGAAATTGAACGTGAAGGATTGAGCGATCACATAAACTTACTTTCGAGAGACTACCGCTTGCTCGATGGCCAATACGACAAGGTTGTCTCGGTGGAAATGATTGAGGCAGTTGGCAAAAAATACCTACCCGGGTATTTCCAAAAGCTTAATGACCTTCTCAAACCGAGCGGATTGTTAATGTTGCAGGCCATAACAATCGCAGATCAGCGATTCAAAGCTTATAGCCGAGGGGAAGACTTTATTCAGAAACATATTTTCCCCGGTGGTTTTCTTCCATCTTTAAACCTGATCTCCAAGCTTGTTGCTAATTCCACTGAGCTGGTAGTAAGAGACATTCTGGATATCGGTCTCGACTATGCGCAAACACTTGGTCATTGGCACGAAAACCTTAAAGAAAACCGGGATTATCTTCTGAGTCAGGGATATGACGACCGATTTTACAATCTATGGTCTTACTACCTGGGCTATTGCGAAGGCGGCTTTCGTGAGCGTCGTATAAGTGCTGCACAAATCTTAGCGAGCAAGGCGCCTCATATTTATTAAGTTCTAGACCAATGAAGTTGTATTCAGCGATAAATCAAAATTCAGTTAACCTGATCGTTTTCAATTTGATGTGGATCGGTTTGGTACTGGGAAGGGAATCATTTCTCTTTATTACAGTTCCAGTTGTCATCGGCTATGTAACCTTCCTGATTACATCGGGACGCATTAAGGCCTACCAGTTACTTGTGCCAGCTGGAATAGGTATCAGTGTTGATTCACTACTGACAATCTTCGGGATATTTAGTTTTGCAAACTCCAACTTTTTAATTCCTTTATGGCTAATAATGCTATGGCTAGCATTTTCAACAACCTTAACTCATTCGCTTAGTTTCTTGAGCAAACATTGGTTTATCGCCGCTATCGCTGGTGGCGTCGCTTTTCCATTTAACTACGCAGTGGGGGAAAGATTAGGAGCCGTGACCTTCGACGCGCCATTTATACTCACGATGTTGGTTATTGGCATAGTCTGGTTGTTTCTTCTTCCCGTCCTTTATTTTGTAATCCGCGATTCGCTTAAAAATGAAATTACAACTTAGTTTACTTTTTATTGTAGTTTTAATGTCATCGCCAACTGTGGCAGACATAACTGAAGATCTGAAAGTGGTCGGTGAAGCCAGGCTGAAAGTATTCTTATGGAAAATTTATGACAGTTCACTTTATTCTGAGTCCGGCTTTTATCGCGGGCTTGAACCAAGTTTAACTCTGCAGATCAACTACTTACGAAACGTAAACAGTAGGCAACTGCTTAACCGAACGCAGCAGGAATGGCAAAAAATGTCGATCGCAACGGACATAATTGATGACTGGTTGATGGAGTTATCCGCTATTCTCCCTGACATTAGTAAAGGAGAAAGCTTAACTGTACAAGTCGAAGATGATCTTAGTAGTAGCTTCTACTACAACTCAACTTTCCTGGGAAATGTCGGGAATCCTGACTTCACACAGTCCTTTCTTGCCATCTGGCTATCCGAAAACAGCAGCTATCCAGAGTTGCAGGCGCAACTTGTAGGGATGAACGAATAGTTAACATCTGATCTTTAAGCGAGTTTAGTTATACAATTAGGTAAGGTTTTAGTGATTCGAAGCGATATTCGATCTCTTCAATCTGCTGTGCAGAAAACTCGTAGTCGCCACGTCGAGATTTTATAGTTTTAAAAATCCCTCGCTTTTGTAAAACGAAAAGACGTACTCCGGGAATCAGGCTATCAAGGTTAGAGATCAGCAGTAGCTTGGAATAGCAATCCCTCAGTGATTCTTCGTTTCCAGCCAAATGATACTCCCACAGTTTAGCAAATACGTCGGCATACATAGCACCACCGGTCATAACACCGTCTGTACCTAATCGCATCTCATATAACCAGCCCCGACCGAAGGTCGCCCCCAGAACACTGCGAATCGGATCCGGCTGAAATTTTTGTAAGGCAAGCATGCGTTCTTGCACGCGTCCATATTCTTCCTTGATGTAACCACACTGCGGTAGCTCGCGAGCCAGTTCTACAAGAAATTCGACAGTTAATTCAATGTCAGACCCACCACTTGTTTGCACAAATACGGGCTTATCGGTGACTTCACACAAAGCTCGATAATAGTTACGGATGTCTTCCAATGTGTTAGCAGTGGTGGGAGGAATAGCAATCATGCCATCAGGATGCAGAGTTTCCGCAATGCGTGCATAGTCCAGCATACCTTCAGTGTCATCCGCCTGCACACCAAGAACCAGCGCCATGCCAGTGCCTCGATTGGCTTCAGCCAGGGTTTGAAAACCCTTGATGCGTTCTTCCTTACTCAGGTAACGTTGCTCGCTGGAATTCTGTGGCCAGACTAATCCCTGTACGCCACACTTGGCACAAAATGCAACTTCCTTCGCCAGGTCTTCATAGTCTACTTCATTATCTGCGGTGTACGGTGTGCTTAGAATCATGAAAGCACCGCGCATTTTATTTTCTGCGGCAGCTAATACGCTTGAGTACGGAAGCAAAGAGCTTGCCCCTATTCCTGCAAGTATCTGCCTGCGCGTAAAGACGGGATTGGATGGCATGGACAGTACCTCGCTGAAGGGATTATTTCCTTTACCTGCAAATAAAATTATTTTTCCGTTTTGCGGCGGGTGAGTTCGTGTTCAATGGCGCCAACATTCTTATCTAACATTTCTCGCGCTGATAATAATTTGCTTTCAAGAATTTCTAACTCTTCTTCGCTATCATCTTGCAGGCCATTTCTGAAGATACGAACGCATTCATTTACAGCTTCGGTGTAGCTAGAATTTGTGTCAACCAGGAGTTGATCAAGCTGTTCCTGTGTAGAAGGCACTACCGTATGGGGAAATAACTTTTGTCTCAAAATCTCGCAAATTTCTGTTTCGAAAATTTCGTCGATTGCCCGTGCGACGAATATTTCAAGGTTGTCGCGAAAATGCTTTGAACGCACGGCATTATCAGCAAAGAAGTCATCGATAATCTTGATATTCTTCTTGTTGCATGCAAGAAATTGGTCACCGTCTTCGGGATTTTCGGGAATATTGAACTTCACCGTGCGATGGTCAGCAGAAATTTCACCCAAGTAGAGATCCACTGTTTTCGCCACGATTGCACGCTTGGCTCCATTCATCGTATTCCATGCCCGCTCGTAGTACCACTTAACAATACTACTGGATGAATATCCATGAAATGATGGGCGCATATTAAATACTTTCATTTTTTTAGTCTCAGTCCCGTGCATGCAAGTCAATTCGCAAAGTCCAAAACAGGTGTTTCATGTAGGGCCAAAGCATCAGCCCAATCGCCGGGTTCGAGCTTTATGGTTGACCTATCTAACTGAAAAACTCCCGCTAGTTCAGTCTTCTGCGCGACTGGGTCCGCTGCTGGTTTCACTCACCAGCCGGTGGCGGTCCCGCTTTTATTTATCTTGTTATCCGCTTGTTATGGTTGATTCTTGACCCTGTCAGGGCCCGTTAAACTGCTCAGAGCCAATTCTGAACTGACTGACTTTTCAATAGCTTAGCAGCAATGAGTGGATTGTAATTATTCTTTTCAGGTGTTTTTAAGGGCTGGAATTTAGGTAGAATCCGAGTTCTACTTTCAGATCGTTCATTCATAACAAAGGCTGTAATAAGAACAATGTATAAGCGCCGAATTACGGAAATTTTTCTTTTCTCATTTAGCCTGTTTCTCGTTGCCTGCGGTAACCAGGAACAGGAATCGCAAACAAACAGCGAGGCTCCTGCGGCAGAGGTGCCTGCAGTGGCAGAAGCTGAACGGCTATACAACCCTGCTGGTCAGGGCACCACTCCCGGTGATTGGGATGCCTATGGTGCAGACATTGGCAGTACCAAATATACCCCGCTCACCCAAATCAATGCTGCCAATGTAAATGACCTGGAAATCGTCTGGCGTCGCCCGGCGCTTGATGAATATTACGTCAATCTAAATCCCCAACAGCGCTATTCCAATACCTGGAATGCCGCGCCTGTGGTCAAGAATGGTGTTGCCTATGTAACCAATGGTGTTGGCCTGGTAGAAGCCTTCGATCCGGGTACCGGCGAAACCATTTGGGTACAGGAACCTCCTGGTGGTGCGGAAGGACTTCCCGGAGCTCCTACCCGCGGTGTCGCTTACTGGACTGATGGCGATGATGAACGCATCATCGTGCAGCGCGGTACCTATCTCTATGCATTAAATGCCGCAACTGGTGAACTCTATCCGGACTTTGGAGTCGATGGTCGCGTCGATTTGCAATTTATGCCTCCGGAATTTGAGCGATATCGCTGGGGCGGCGTACCTATGGTTGTGCGGGATGTGATTGTCCTGGGCCAATCCATGTCCGATACTTTTGATGCGAAGGAGGCCTATCGGGGCGATGTTCATGCCTTTGACGTGAGAACCGGTGAGGAACTATGGACTTTTCACACAATCCCGCAGGAAGGTGAGTTCGGCACGGATACCTGGCAGGATCGATCCTGGTCTTACACTGGACACGCACCTGTATGGGCTCTGTTCAGTGCTGATGAAGAGCTAGGGATGGTATACATGCCCATATCTTCATCTACCAATGATATGTATGGTGGGCACCGTATCGGCGATAACCTGTTCAGCCAGAGCCTGGTTGCGGTTGATGTAGAAACTGGCGATCGCATTTGGCATTACCAGACGGTGCATCATGGCTTGTGGGATTATGATCTCCCGGCAGCACCTATCCTGATGGACATCACCGTGGATGGGCGGGAGATCAAGGCAGTTACCCAGTTAACCAAACAGGCCTTTGCCTTTGTATTCGATCGCGAAACCGGAGAACCGGTTTGGGAAATTGAGGAGCGTCCAGTTCCCCAGTCAGATGTTCCGGGAGAAGTTACCTCACCGACTCAACCATTTCCCACTAGACCAGCGCCATTCGACCGACAGGATGCTATCGAAGAGAACTTGATCGACTTCACCCCTGAGCTCCGGGCTGAAGCTTTGGAGATTTTTAATAATTACGTGACTGGTCCTCTGTTCACACCGCCTTCGGTTGCAACTGAGAACGGTACTCAAGGAACGATTCAGTTGCCCGGCTCCCAAGGTGGTGCCGATGTGCAAGGTGCTGCCTTCGATCCGCAAACGGGCTATCTGTATATTCCTTCGATCACCTCTCCTTTTGTCGCAGATATACTTCCCGGAGACCCGGAGGATACCAACCTGCAATACACAAAAGGTTCGCGGCGCTGGATTGCTGGCCCCAGAGGATTACCACTTTTCAAGCCACCTTATGGCCGCATTACCGCAATCGATATGAACACTGGTGAGCATGTCTGGATGGTTGCCAATGGGGATGGCCCCATAGACAACCCGGCCATCGCCCATCTGGATTTACCCAAGCTGGGTGTTCCCGGTCGGCCAGTTCCTTTATTGACCGGTTCACTGCTGTTTATTGGCGAAGGCTTAACGAACCAACGCCCCGGCGGACGCATACCCTTCGATATGCCAGTTGAGATTGCTACCAATAGCGGAGGCCCCTGGTTTAGAGCCTATGACAAACAAACCGGAGAGATCGTGTGGGAGGTTGAATTGGACGCCGGTACAACCAGCCCGCCCATAAGTTATATCCATGAAGGGGAACAATATATATTGGTAGCACAGGGTGATCGAGCCCACAGTCCGGAAATGCTTGCCTTCAAAATTCCCAGCGAGGACTAGTCATCTTTCCTCTGAACACTGAATGCTGATCAGCATTCAGTGTTCTTTCCAGAAGAAGAACTCAAAAATATAAAGGAGTCGACCGATGAAAAAAGTTCTGCTTGTTCTCGGTATTGTCGGGTTTGGTGCAATTACATCATTAACAACCTACATACTTGCGCAGACGCCTGCCCCTGCAATTCCACCAATTGCAACTGATGTTACTGCGGAGGACATTGTAAAGTTTATCGATGACCTCCCCAAAGACAGAGTCAGCGATCGACCAATTAGGAGTGTAGAAGTTACCGGCGACTACCGGATTGGCGTTTATGGTGTCTTTCGCCCCTGGGAATTTCCAGGCGGTTCCAATCTGCATCAGGTAAACACTACCGAGATTTACTATATGTTAAGCGGATATGCGACGCTCGTTACCGGTGGAACAATGACTGATGCCCGTCAGGAAAACGAAAACTGGGTGAGAGGCACAGCTATTGAAGACGGCGTAAGTCGTCGTGTTGTGCCCGGCGATGTCATCATTATTCCTGGCCACACACCCCATTGGTTTAGTGAACTGGAAACAGATTTATCATATCTGATCTTCAGGCCAGATCCTGATAATCGAATTCCCCTGGTAGAATAGAATGGATAATAAAAAAGGCTGATAGAGATCAGCCTTTTTTATTTACGAGAATACTAACCACTAATCGCTTGGCTGTTTCGTCGTTCTCAGATATGGCTTGATAGTATTCCAACCATCAGGAAACATTTCTTTTGCTTCTTCGTCAGAAACTGCCGGCACAATTATTACGTCTTCACCCTGCTGCCAATTAACTGGTGTTGCTACCTTATGCTTGGCAGTAAGTTGCATCGAATCCAATACTCGCAATATCTCATCAAAGTTGCGACCGGTAGTCATGGGATAGGTCAACATTAGCTTGATTGTTTTGTCTGGCCCTATAATGAAAACGGAACGCACAGTTGCATTGGTGGCCGCGGTTCTCCCTTCAGAAGTACCAGGCTCATCGGCAGGCAACATGTTGTAAAGCTTGGCTACAGCAAGATCACTATCTCCGATCATGGGGTAATTTACGGCATGACCCTGCGTTTCTTCGATGTCCCTGGCCCACTCATTATGGTTGTCCACAGGATCAACACTTAAACCAATTATCTTGCAATTACGCTTGGCAAATTCTGCTTCCAGACCTGCCATATAACCAAGCTCGGTAGTACATACAGGAGTGAAATCTTTCGGGTGGGAAAACAGTACGCCCCACTGATCGCCCAACCATTCATGAAAGTCGATCTCCCCATGGGTAGTTTGCGCCTTAAAATTTGGTGCAACATCATTTATGCGTAGTGACATAGTCATCTCCAATTGTTATTCGTTCCTGCCTTTCCTGGTTTATGTAAAGGAGGGATCGGTTAGTTTACGCTGACAGTTTAGTGCCAGCAATACTAATACTATTTTGGAGAATGACCGAAGAGATGGACTATTTAGTGCATTCATAAACGAATGCGGGCGGCATATTTCTCAGAGTGAATTTTAGTTTCACATCCCGGAAGAATGGTTTCATGTCACTGTAGTTGGCAAGACTGTATTGGTATTGTAAGAACCTGCCTCCCTCTTTCAGGTTTGAATCGACTTCCACGAGTATGCTCTCAACAATGTCATGATCAATCAACGCAAGGGGCAGGCTGGAAACGACATAATCAACTTTATCTATGCCAAGCTCATCAAGTATTTGGCGAAGCGATGAGGCGCAGGCGTTGTACACACGAAGGCGGGAATCTTCCACACAATTTAATTGGGCAACAAATTCATTATTTACTTCGAGACAAACCAACACGCATTCTTCGCCCATCCGTTTTAGCAGGGATCGGGTAACACAACCATTGCCCGGACCTAACTCAACAATACAGCGGGCCTCCGCAAAGTTTATCGGTGACAATAATCTTCGAACTAAATTCTTCGAACTGGGCGTGATAGTCCCGGTAGTCCTGATGTTCTTGATTAGATTTATCGAATCACTGAATCTAAAGCGTGCTGTCATAGCCTCAGCCACTCACCTATTTCTGTCCCTAAAAAAATGTATACAGTTGCCAGTGGTAATTGACCAACAAGCAACGGAATGATCATTTTTTTATAGGACATTTTTGCCATCCCTGCCACATAGCAAACTGCATCAGTGGGTACGAGAGGGAAAAACGCCCATCCTGCGATAATCCAAAAGGCATAATTGCCCTGCATTTTCTCCTTAAGGAACGCGATTTTATCCGGGTACTTTTCTTCCAGATACTCGTCATAGCTCCCAAAAGAGGGGAAACTGTATACTAGGAAGGCCCCGACCACAACTCCTGCCGCTGAGATAATCCACACGACAATTGGCATATCCGGAAAAGAGATAGCGCCAGCCAGAACGAAAGGTGTACTGGGTATCATTAATGCTGCCCTGGTCAATGACACCAATATATAAACGAGCAGTGCCAGCGTGCCCAGGCCGCTCAGAAACTCCGAAATAGATTCCCGGCTAACGAGCTCAGGATTGACCAGAAGCATCAGCAAGACGATAGCCACAATGGCCAGCCAAACGGTATTTATGTGTCTGAGAGGCATGGGCTAGAAAAGATATCCGAATAAAACTTCTTGCTTTTAAGGAGGTGCAGATTTGCTTTTATGGGCAAGTTTATGGGCGTTCTGCTCCCAGTTTTTACCATCGAAATCGACTATTCGCATCTTCGCGGGTGGCGCGTTCAGACAATTTACATTGACATCCACCCCATCGGGATTTGATCGCGGAATATAGAATGGCTTTATTCCACAGGTTTTACAAAAATAGTGTTGTGCAACGCCACTATTAAAGGTGTAAGTGGAAAGCAAGGAGTCGTCAGTTAACAGCTTGAAGTTATTCTTGGGCACTATGAGATGAAGATAGCCCGACATGGTGCATATTGAGCAATTACAATTTTCTATCTCGGCGTCTTCTTGCGCTTCGACTTGGAATTTGACTGCACCGCAATGGCAGCTCCCGGAATAAAGCATGGAAATTCCTACTATTAACAAAAAAGGCCACTCAGTTGAGTGGCCTTTTTAGCATTTTAGCAAGCGTGGCGGTAGTTATTCAGGGCCTGGTCCGGCACCATCGTCGCAAGCGATTATAATAGCTTCCCATAAGTCCTCATCAATGCCAGGAAGCGGCACTTCAGAATTAGGATCCACGTCATCACAACTAATATCACCATGGCGTATATGCGCATCCAGGGACCGCTCTTAAATTTCCATGACCTGCTCCGCTGGCGTGCCGGGTTTATGGACAATCGTAACTGTGTCGACTGCGAAAGTAGCCGATGCTGCCACTGCGAAGGTTAAACCAAGAAATAGGGAAAGAAGCTTGTTCATGTTTGACACCAAAATATGTAATTTCGTCATAAGTAAGACTGTAGTCTTAGTATAGATCCTGATTGTAGGGTTTAATGTCGGTATACCCCAAATTGTCCCTTACTATATTGTGATCTGGTTCAAAAAACTCACTATTTCACCCACTAAAAAAGCGGGTATTTAATGCCCATGGTTGCCGGGAGCGCGCTTGCCTCCAGATCTTGGGATTCACGCGATTGACCTTTTTACGCAATTCTTCAACTGCTTGAAAAGCGAAGTTACCGGAACAGCCTGCTAGTTAACCGCCAGTTTTGCAGCGCCTCTTTCCCGGCAATGATTGGACTTGCATTTGGTGCCGCATCGGCTGCCGCTTGGCTTGTTCCCAACGCCGATTTCATGTGAATATGCGGCCATGTTACAGCACAGGTTCGTAGATGCCGCCAGGCGAAACCCGGATAAACTTGCCATCGTGGATCGTACTACAGGCCGCGATGTTTCATTTAGCCGCGCCCTGATTGCCGCCCTGATTCTTGCACGCCGTTTTCGCAAACTTGAGCGCGGGCGAATTGGCATCATGCTGCCGACTTCTGCAGGAGGAGCACTCGCTATCCTGGGTGCAACCTTTGCCGGCAGAACGCCAGTCATGATCAACTACTCAACTGGTGCTGAAAAAAATTGCCTGTATGCGCAACAGCAATGTGATTTCAAGAAAATCATTACAGCCCGTGCTTTGCTGGAAAAGACCGGTTGTAAAGAACTCCCGGATATGGTCTTCATCGAAGATATTCTTGAAAGCCTGAGTAAGTTCGAACAACTTGTTGCGCTCCTTAAATCCAAATTGCCCCGACCCTGGTTGAAACGGCTAACTGGATCTTATGACCTGAACAAACCAGCAGTGATCCTGTTTACCAGCGGTAGCGAGAAAGATCCGAAAGTCGTACAGCTCACGCAGAAGAATATTCTTTCCAATATAGATTCCTTTTCCGACATGATGGACATCTATAGCATGGATAATTTGTTGGCAGTATTACCGTACTTTCATGTATTTGGATTAACAATCAATCTATGGACGCCATTGTGTTTAGGCATGAGGTCCATTACCTATTCGAATCCTCTGGAATTCAAGACGGTTGCAACAATAATAAAGAAGGATAAACCAGGTCTGCTGGTAGGTACTCCCTTATTTCTTGAAGGTTATGCAAGGCAATCGAAACCAGGCGATTTCGAAAGTGTTGAGCTAACAGTCTCGGGTGCCGATAAGTGTCCGGATGCTTTACGCAAGCTATATCGCGAAAAACATGGTCTGGAAATCTTTGAAGGTTATGGTACAACGGAAACGTCGCCAGTTATTTCCGTTAATCCGCGCGACGCCAATCGACCTGGCAGTATTGGAATTCCTATTCCCGGCACTGACGTAAAGATCGAGAATATCGATTCCGGCGAAGAATGTGCTCCCGGCGAAACCGGCAGAATTCTTGTTAAAGGTGATGGTGTAATGCAGGGTTATCTAAATGATATCGAAGAATCACACCTGCGCATCAAGTCGGGTTGGTATGACACAGGTGATTTGGGATACCTGGATGAAGATGGGTACATTTGGCATAAGGGCCGATTAAAGCGCTTTGTTAAGATTGGTGGTGAAATGATTTCATTGGTGATGGTTGAGGAAACACTGAATGCTGTCACACCGGAAGAAGTTGAATGCTGCGCAGTTGAGTTACCGGATGCCAAACGTGGTTCCCGCATCGTTGCCGTCACCAGTGCCGATATCGATCAACAGGAAGTAGTCAAAAAACTCACGGAAGAACTTCCCAATCTTGCCCTACCCAAGAAATATATTACCGTTGCTGAGTTTCCCCGCATGGGCAGCGGCAAGACGGATTTCAGAGGTCTTACAGACATTGTGCGCGAACTGGACTCCGCTGACTAGCCTGAGGTTTAAGTTCGAAAAACACCAAGTAAACTTCCAGATTCCAATGTCTGACAGGAAACTTGCATTTAGTTTAGGTGTAGAGATGGCAAGCGACGTGCCGATCGACGTCCTTGAGAGGAATAAGTTCGGGTGTGGATTGCCTGCAAACATCCATCACTCGCGGGCAACGATTTGCAAACCTGCACCCCGGTGGCACATTAACCGGTGATGGAATCTCCCCTTGAATCGCCGTGGAAGGACGACCCCGCTCCACCTGCGGATCAGGCTCAGGATTGGATCCTATTAGCACCTCTGTGTAAGGGTGTTTGGGGTCGAAATAAACTTCATTAGCTTTGCCAACTTCCACCAGCGAACCCAAATACATGACTGCCATGCGATCACTCACATAACGGACCATGGAAAGATCGTGGGCGATAAACAATAAAGTTAAGCCCATTCTCTCTTTCAGCTCACCGAGAAGATTAATAACCTGAGCCTGTACTGAAACATCCAATGCGGAAATAGGCTCGTCACAAACGACAAACTCCGGTTCCAGAATCAATGCCCTGGCTATTCCAAGTCTTTGCCGTTGCCCGCCTGAAAACTCATGAGGATAACGCGACATATGATCTGCCTGTAATCCGACCTTGGTAAGCCAAACCGCGACCTGCTCTTTAATACTTGCGGAGTTGGCATCGGAGTGTAACCGCAGTCCTTCTCCGACAATTTCTCCAACGGTCATACGAGGATTCAAAGACGAGTAAGGATCCTGGAAGATCATCTGCATTTTGGTGGCCAAACGCTGGAAATCCCGCGGTTCGTATTTTTGTGGTAACTGCTCGCCGCGGTAGCTAACCGTTCCCGCCGTCTTGTGATGCAGGCCCACTACCGTTTTGCCAAAAGTTGACTTACCGCTGCCACTCTCCCCCACCAATCCAACAATTTCCTTTTCATCAATAGCAAGAGATACCTGCTCCACGGCATGCACTCTCTGGTTACGACCAATATCGAAGTAACGAGTAAGCTCATTGGTTTCAAGTAGCTTGCCCACTAGCTATTCTCCTTGAAATAGAGCTCTTCTGGTTTCGTAGGCGAATCAGAATGATGAAGCCAGCAACAGCTAAAATGGTGATCGCCGAGAAAGTAATCCTGAGGATGATGCTTGTCACAAACTTCCATGGCGAAAGGGCAGCGCGCGCAGTAGCCACATCCCTTCGGTGGTGCGAACAAGTCCGGCGGGCTGCCTTCGATGGGTTTGAGTTCGTGCTGTCGGGCCGGATCATTGTTGGGCATGGCGGCGCGTAAGCCCAATGTATAAGGATGGGCAGAGCGATAGAAAACATCATCGACAGTGCCATGTTCTACGATCTTCCCGGCATACATCACCGCTACTTCGTCCGCCATTCTCGCCACGACGCCAAGATCATGGGTGATGAGAATAATGGCCATCCCGGTTTCTTTCTGCAGGTCCTGCATCAAATCCAGGATCTGGGCTTGAATTGTTACGTCTAACGCAGTGGTTGGCTCATCGGCAATCAGGATTGAAGGCTTACAGGAGATGGCCATGGCAATCATGGCCCGTTGCAACATACCGCCGGAAAACTCGAATGGAAATTGTTTCGCCCGCTTTGCCGCCTCAGGAATCTTACTCATTTCGAGTAAATTAATCGCTTCGCCGAAAGCCTGGCGATAACTCAGTCCGCGATGCACCTGCAGGGGTTCCGCAATCTGATCACCGATAGTCATCGTGGGATTCAATGAGGTCATGGGATCCTGAAATATCATGCTAATTTCAGCGCCCCGGATTTCTTTACCGTTAAGCTCATTCCGACCGAGCACCTCTTCGCCACGGAGTCGCGCGCTACCGGAAGTTATGCGGCCCGGCGGCATGTGAATGAGCCCCATCATACTCTGCACAGAGACTGATTTACCGCAGCCTGACTCACCGACAATTGCCAGGGTCTTACCTTCTTCAACGGAAAAGTCCACACCCCGCACTGCTTTTACCACCCCACCGTAGGTATCGAATTCCACAGCAAGGTTTTCCACTTCCAGCAGCATAGGATTGTTAGCTAGATTCAGCGCCTCGCTCACTCCTGATTCCTCATACGTGCATCCAATGCATCTCTCAATCCGTCGCCGAGTAAGTTGAAGGCCAGCACAGTTATACTGATGAACACAGCCGGGAAGATAAGCTCGTGAGGCGTCGTTAACATGGTCTTAATGCCTTCGTTAGACATAGATCCCCAGGAAGGCGTAGGCGGAGCTACCCCCATGCCAATAAAAGACAGGAAAGCTTCGACGAAAATCGCCTTGGGTATTTCAAAGGTTAAGGTGACCAGCACCACGCCGAGGGTATTCGGTAGCATGTGCCGAAAAATCAGGTAATTGGTTTTTGCGCCCAATAGCTGAGATGCCTGCACATAGGCCTGTTCTCTTATTTGCAAAATTTGACCGCGAACCAGCCGCGCCGTTGCCGGCCACATCAATAAAACCAGCGCGATGAGCATGGGCATGATTCCACTCTCACCGGGACCGATACCGAAGGCGATCTTGAACAGAATCATGAAGAGCAAGAATGGCAGTGCCACAACGAAATCCGCAAAGCGCATCATGAACTGATCAACCTTACCGCCAATGAATCCGGCAACGCTGCCAAACACGACGCCAAAAAATACAAAGAACAGAGGCGCGCCAATTCCGATAGACAGAGAGACTTGAGCACCGGCCATAAGCCGCGACAACATGTCTCGACCCAAATAATCTGTTCCCAGGGGATGTGCCGACAGATTAATTGAATCCCCAATCTGTAGATCCGAGTCTGTCTGAATCAAGCCCTGCTCTCGCGCTTCCGACAGTGTCGTAACTCTCACTACATCAACTTCGACAGTTTGATAAGTCTGGGTAACGCTACCATCCGCAGCCAGGGCAACAATCGAATAAAAATATCGACCCGGTTTTAAGTCCAGCCTATCTTCATGAAAATCAATGGCGTTATCGAAATATTCTCCAACCGGAATGCCATAAGCGAATTCATTTCCAACCGGGAACAAATTTCTGTAAACACGATGGCCATTCGCCCCGGGTAACGAGTCCCATTTAAGTCTTACTACCTGGGTTGTTGGGACATCGATAACTCTCGCCCCCGAACCAGCCGACGGATCGACACCATCCCAGGCTATATAGTCAGCAACTATTTCAGCAGATCTGTCTGTACCGGGTGGTTGGCTAATCTGATCCAGATCCTGTAGCCCCGGATCAACTGTCCAGATCAAGGGACCCAGCAGTGTGAAAAAAAGAAGTGCAACAACTAAATAAAGAGAAACAATGGCACGTTTATTTGCTTTTAATCTTATCCAGGCATCTTCCCAATAGGACAAAGAAGGACGGGATATACCATGAACATCACTGCGACGTTGCAACGGTCTGAAGTCACTGACATGGATATCTGTCACTACTTTAACCTCACTCTTGGATCGATAAAGCCATACAGCACGTCGACTACTATCACCATAAACACCAAAAAGGCGCCGTAAAAAACCGTAGTACCCATAATTACGGTGTAGTCCAATTGCTGCACCGCCTCTACAAAAAAGCGCCCCAATCCTGGAATTGCAAAGACGATCTCAACGACGAAACCGCCTGTTGTAATAACGGCGATTTGAGGCCCAAGCACAGTGATGACAGGCAGGATTGCATTACGAACCTGATGGCGGGTAAAGATTCTTGCTGGAGGAAGCCCTTTTGATTTAGCAGTACGAACAAAATCAGAATTGATTACTTCCAACATAGACGATCGCATTAAGCGAGTCAGATAGGCCATCGTCGATAAGCCCAATACCATAGCGGGCACTAACATATGTAATATGGTTCCCCAGCCCGCAACCGGTAACAGGGTTTGCCCGACAGCATTGTTAAGCGTAACCAGGGAATACTGGCTCAGGGCAGCTACAACGAAACTCGGCACCGATATACCCAGTATCACCAGGAACATTATTATGTAATCAGGTAAGCGGTTTCGATAAAGAGCAGTGAGCGATCCCCATAGCACTCCACCAAGCGCAGCAAATAATACAGCGAGGATTCCGAGTATTGCCGAGACTGGAAAATGCTCTCGAATAATGTCATTTACCTGTCGATTCTCCTGGGTAAATGAAATGCCAAAATCTCCTCGCGATAAGTTACCCAGATAGATTACATACTGGGTGAGGAGTGGTTGGTCTAAACCGTATTTGGCTTCAAGGTTGGCGCGAATCGCAGGTGTAACTGCGCGGTCGTTAAGTAATGGATCTCCAGGCACGCTATGCATAGCGAAGAAGGTAGCCGTCGCAATAAACCATACAGTGATGATGCCTTGAATCAGGCGTTTGAAAATGTACCAGCCCATAGACTATCGACTTCTCTTCACACTACTTCTCGATAGTACAATCTGACTATTCCTCGCCCGTTTCGATGTAGGCGAAGTTGTAATCCACTTCTGGCCCTACAGCACGACGTTTGAATCCTTTTAATCTCGGATCGACTACGAAAGACCAGCCTCGCTCATACATTGGAATCATAACAACATCTTCATGCACAATGCGCTGGATCTCAGCGAATGCTTCCATACGTCGCAATGGATCTAATTCAGATTGTGCAATACGAATTTGTTCATCCATTGCTTCACTGGCATAACGACCTCTATTGTTTAGATTCCAGGAGGCAAACAAGTCACCAAATGTTAACGCGTCATCGTAGTCTGGCCCCCATCCACTAACTACTATATCAAAATCTCCGGCGGTCATTTTTGCCAGTCGCTGTTTGAAAATTTGCTTGTCGATGCGAATTTCCAAGCCGAGATTTTTGGTAAAGGTTGCCTGATAGTATTCTGAAGAAATGGAACCGATTGGACTGTCATCAGCAAGAATTACCAGTGGTGGAAACTCCTCGATTCCCAGCTCTTGACGAGCCAGCTCTAAATGCTCTCTCGCCTTAGCGACATTAAACTCGTGTTCTGGTGGTGGATACTCCTTACGGAAAGAATCGTCAACACCTCTAATCCAATAGGGAAACAGGCTGACAGCAGGTAAATAGCTTGGCTCTTTTAGTGCCTTGTAAACAAACTCCACGGGGTCCTGCGCATACTGTAAAGCCTTGCGGAAATTTTTATTGGCCGTAATTCGGTCTTCTCTAAAGTTAAGTTGCAGGAAGAACACTGTCCCATCCATGGATCTATCGATCTGCCATCTCTGTTCCATTGCAGATCCAAGCATAGGAGCAACTAAATGGGTATCGGAAATCTGTCCATCTTTAAACAGATTAAGCTTGGCATTAACGTCTTCTGTTATATAACCAACGTTGATGGTATCCAGAAATCCTTTCTCGTCATTCCAGTAATAAGGATTCTTTTCCCAGGTCATAGAAGCACTATGCGTCCACTCGGTGACTATATAGGGACCGTTCGCCAGCATCATGTCGGCATCGGCACCATAGCGCCCTTCCGTGTTATTAAAAAAATCTTCCCGGGTTGGGAAATAAGTAATGAAGGCGACGAGTTTATCGAAGTAAGGCGTGGGCTGGTTAAAATCAACTTCCAGCACACGGTCATTTACGGCTCGCACACCGAGTGTTTGTGGTGGAAGATTTCCCTGGTTAATTTCTTCGGCATTAACAATCGGGTAAAGAATAAAGGAATACTCCGCGGCAGTTGCCGGATCTACTGCCCGACGCCATGAGAATACAAAATCATGGGCAGTTACCGGAACGCCATCACTCCATCGCGCTTCTTCCCGTATCCAGAACGTTGCACCGTCTTCCCGGATTTCCCAGCGCTCGGCCATGCCCGGAATCAGGCTACCTGCATCATTGTATGCGATTAGCCCTTCCATACTATGGGAAAGCACAATGATGCTGGAAGAATCAGTCGCGCGCACATGATCTAGTTGCGGAGGCTCTTGCCTGAGGGCGATAGTGATGCTGTTATTGTCTGGATCTACAGCAACACCGCTTGCAGTTGAACCGGTGCGGCCAGCTGCAATTGAGAGCATGTACATGATCACTGCCAGGGCAACCATTGTATAAAAAGCATACAATGCCAGCTGCTTAGCTGCAGAGCTGGTAAAGCTTTGCTCTCTGTGTTCCATTTTTTCCTCCCCAAGACCCGCCTGACCACGCTGCGAGTCATAGCTCTGAAATTTCATGAGACTAAAGGCATAGCCAGCGAGAATAACCCAGGGTTCCAAGGCTCACAAGAGATCTCACTCGCAGAAATGTGCCGAATCCTGCGAAGATTTGTAAAATCATCCTGTCAGGAAATCAGTGCCCGGGTGTTTCGAAAGAGACGCTTTATACCAATATATGCACCAATGAGCGCCAGAAGTAAACCGCCGCTCAGCAGCAGAATGATCCCTATGTCCCACAGGGGCCTGCTCCCATACCAGAACTGGAAATCCAGACTATGGAATCCGTTGTACAACCATCTTTCGATTCGGCGCATACGATTAGTTTGCCCAGCTAATTCACCAGTGTTCAAATTTACATAAATAGAACTTCTATCAGCATCATCAAAATCAATCCTGAGTACCGGCAATGGAGCTGACGGGCTATTCGATGAAGGTCGAGAATAATAGTAGTTGTCATATTCTTGCAAAACCTCACTGGCCAGTATTTCATGCTCGAGATTTTGCGCCAGCTGTTGAAGAATGAAGCTTGTGGAAAACAGGTCATTTTTTGCCTGAAGGTTATTTAAATTAACCAGCGTTTTGGTGAACCCCCAGGACGATTCTGAACTGGGAATGGTCAGGTAAAAAAAGTACTCGCCCTGTATTCTTTTAAACTCTATCTCCTTAATTTGAGAGCTGTTTACAATCCCCGATAGTTCCTGCCCTGTTAATTGCAAACTAATAGTATCGAACCTTTCAAGGTTTACTTCGCCCCCATGCATAATGGATTGGTCGAAGGCCAATCCCCTTGCCCTGGTCCACGGGTAAGGGTCCATGGAAAGTAATCCGCTGAATACCCAGGTAAGCGTAATGAGTCCAAAGAACAGACCGGTTAGAAAATGCCAGCGCATAATGCCTTTATAAGGAATAGCACCAGAGAAAGAGAATGGGCGGGTTCGCCGAAGCTGGATAAAAATTAGCACAATACCAAGCGAAACCAAGATCGTGCCAAGACTGGACAACCACACCACAACTTCAGTCCAGAGAGCTGTATTCCTTCTCAGGTCTACGAAATATAGCCAGTGGGGAATTGCACCTATCCAGGCGAGAAATCTATCTCGGCTATCAGTTACGAGAAGAACCTGACCCCATCTGGGAGATACATAGACTTCCGTACCGCTGCCATCGTTTACCCTGAATTTTTCTAACGGCAATTCACTACGCAGAGGAATTGTCCACTGATCGACTTCTTCTATTCGGCCGATTCGTTCAATTACCTCCTCCTTAGCACCGGTAAAATCTGCAATGATTTGCCTGGAACTTATCATTGCACCGGACAACACCGTGCCATCATCGGCAAAAACCACACTTCCATCACTTTCAGAAAACCGATAAGCAGGTCGGTTCATGATTGTTGTTAGTTTCGGAATCGACGAAGCGCGGGCAAGCTGCTGCGCCTGGTTTGGGCTCACAGAAACACGTTCGAGATCAAGCCCTGGTAAGCTGATTAACCTTGCTTTCTCAGTTAATTCGGGCATGCCACCGGTGTAGATGATAGCGAATCCTGATGCAAACCAGATCACAAATAACAGAGCAAGCGCTATTCCCAGGTATCGATGGAGTAGAATGACTAGTTTACGCATCAGTTGACCGTTCTTGTACTAAGCTAACTCTTCTTATCAATAACAGGAAACAGGCAGAAGAAAGGCCAGAGGACGAAAAGAGCATACACATGACCATTATTTGATAGCGTGCCGCTATCAGAGGATCGACACCAACTAAAATTTGTCCGGTCATCATGCCGGGAAACGACACCAGGCCCACAGCAAATAAAGAGTTTGTTATTGGAATAAGAGCAGATCTGAACGCAATGGTGCGCGCCTCTGTGTAGCCAATCCCACGCTGAATTTCTGCTCTGAATCTTTCTGCACAAATACTGATACTATTCATTGCATTTGCAAATGCCATGCCTGCCAGTGGAATTACATAGCGAGCTTCATAATAACTATCCAGCAGTAGCACGAACTGCGTGGAAACCAGCAGCGACACTCCTCCGCCAACTAATATGGCGATAAATGCTGATTGCAGAAAACTCTTGCGCTCTGTTTTGACAGTTCGAAGCGCAATCCAGCTGGACGCGACAACCATTACCAACAGAACACTTAGCACCACTAAGCTGCTATTGGATTCGAAGATAAAGCTCAGGAAATAACCAATTACCAGCAACTGCCCCAACATTCTCGCCAAGGCATAAATTGATTCAGGGCCTTCTGTGGTCCACTTGAATAGAATTAGCACCACCGCAAGCGGAGGCAGAAATGCAACAAACAGTCTTCCGAACTCAATTATTTGTTCAGACTCAACCATTAATTATTCTTGGTTTTAATTGATCAGCCGCCAATTACATTGCCAATAGCTGCAATAAGAGAGGCAATCAGCATGATTACGCTGGGAATGAAGGTTAGAGCAAAGCCTGCTCCCCGGGACTTCGGATCGGAAACGTAGCTGCGCAAATACAATAGTCTACCAACAAGGTAAACGACTCCTAACCCAGCCGCATAGAGCGGATTCCACAAATGCGAAGCAAGAAATATTGCAGGCAAAAACATGATGAGTTGTTCTGCTGTATTTTGCTGAACTCTCATATAGCGCTCAAAAACCGGATCACCACTCATAGCCGGTGCAGGGACATTATACTTTCCTCTCGCCCTGCCAACTAATATTCCAAACACCAAGTACTGAATCAAAGCTAGCACTACAACAATTATTACGTAATCCATATAAGCCCCCTAAAGAGTCCAGTGATTCCTAAGATAGATTTTGTTCATTCATTAAGTTAGCTAAATAGGTTTGCGAATCTGTAACATTTAATTGACTAAATTTTACGTCTGGATGAATCTCTCGCATACGCAAATTCAGCAATCCATGTGCAGAGTAAATTAAAGAGTCCATGATAATGTTGTCGGTATCGCAATCTTCTGCCAGTTTTACCAGACGATCAAAGCCTACCAGAAAGTTATCACTGTGACGCTTTCGAATTTCGGTACCAAAAAACAGGTCGGCATAATCAATATCTGAGGCGGCCCCCATGGTCAAAAACATACGAGAAAATACTTCTGTATCGCCACTGGCAAACTGTTTCCATGTTTCTGCGATCTGATCTGATGAATAGGATTCATTTCCAACCGGGCCCTGGCTTGAGATAAAAAGCAGGCCAGAGATGGCGCCAAGTTGTCTCCTGGTTGCCTGAGAAATTTTGAAAAATGTTTCTTGGCGGGCATTTAACTCAGTAGCCGCTATAGCCTGGGTCTGTTTTTCTGAATGGAGATTATTGCGCCTGAGTTCTTCGTTGTTTTCTGCCAGTACCGATTGCTGGATAAATAATCCTATAACCAACCATAGAAAGGCGAGAAAAGCAAAAGCACCTTCAAGGAATGCTCCCATCTCATCGATGGGAAGATCCATGAATTGTCCCCAGCCCACATTGCGAGCAATATAAACCACCAGAAAGATAAACCAGAGTGCAGTAAGAGTAAGTCCAAAGAGAATCCGCCAGTCTTGGGGAATGTAGGACTTGCCTGGTTCTTCATTGGTCATAGAAAGTACTGCTGAATTGAGTGAATACTGAATTAAGAGCCTTAGAGTAAAGCCAGCTCCGTGACCCGTCAAATATGACATCTCACGATTTTAGCTAAATTCTGCGCCCTTCCCGAATACCTTTGATTTCGTGGTCTAAGCTTGATTCTGGAAAGCAGATCCATAGGGATGTTGCATGGCTAAACCAAGCCAGAGCATGGCAAAACCTTCGAACTACTGGTGTAACTCCAGAGCTATTGCCTGTGGAATTTATGGAAGATACAGTTAATGAGAGATTAGAAGATTACCTTAGCGATCAGGCATTGCAGGAAAAATATAAAACAAGTTTAGTTAGCAGATCCTGAAAAGCAGCGAATTGCCTAACAACTGCCCCTAGTCTGCAGTTGCAAACTTCTCAATTATCGAATCGACGATCAAAGAAGCTTCTTCCCATAATACAAAGTGTCCCTGTCCTTCCCGCCACAGATAAGTCACGTCTGCATTTATCAACATCTCCTGCATGAATTCTGCATTACGAGGATTTACCAGGCGATCCCTGTCACCTTGCACAATAAGCACTGGTACTTCAATGTTTTCCCAGTCCGGCAACATCGCTTCCAGCTGCGGTCTCAATGGCATTATTTCAGCGTTCGCACCTTTTAGACCATCGCCTAAAATGAATCGAGGAATGACTACAGCAAAACGGTTATACCAACGTGGTCCACTGATTTCCGGATCTCCTGTGCTGGCAACAAAAACCAGGCCTGCTACTAATTCCTTATAGCTCATTGCCGTTTTTGCGATCACCGGACCTCCATAAGAGTGACCCATCAAGATTGCGCCTTTTCCCGATGCATCCATGCGGAGTAGTGGCTCAAGGGCTGCTGCCTGTTCATCTAATGACGGGATTTTTTCGGCATCTCGTTCTACCCAGCCTGGCCGGGTGACTGCAATCATATGAAAGTTCTCACGCATTTGAGGATCGTTCATATAGCGGATAAAGGCATTAAAAGAACCAGGCGTACCATGAACAAACACGATTAGCTGTTTAGCTTGCGGGCTTATAGAGGGGGTATTTATTTCAATGTATTCAAGATCTCCCAAGCTTAGCACAGGGGCTCTTTCGCCAGGGATCTCGATAGGGATCTGGGATTGGGCAAACAGCTCATTTGTAGGAATAGCTGCCAAGCCCACCAGCAAAAAGCCTAACAAGCCTAAGCGAAGAACATTTGATTGAGGAATCAATTTCATGCCGGGTGAATTTTCTAGCAACATTCAATATTTGAGGCATTTTAACGCGGTGGCTTAAGCTGGAGTAGGAAAATCGATAAGCTATCTTTTTATCAATCGGGGTTAGCTTGTCATTGCGGCTGACTTTAATGAGTATGCAGGCCTTTTAATCAGATAATGGATCAAAAACCGCTGAGTCGGTATGAATGGGGTAAGTCATATCAGCTTTTGTACTTATATACCTGCTGATTTTTTACCACGGGCGATTACTGTGGCTAATGGTTTAAGTTGTTAATTACCCGGATGTAATACAAATTCTATTTCGTACTTTTGGTTCGCAGCAAAATATACATGACCAGTAAAGGTCATACTTGAGGCACTTATAGCAATGAGAAGCTATGGCATATACCCTCGCTGCATTCAGTCCAGAAATAAATCGTATTTCCTTTCTGGCTCAGAAAACTACACAAAGAGAAATTTCTCGCAGCTCTGTTAAAGTTTAGATGGGATTTGTGCTGACGACGGAAAATCGGGGTATTTTCTTATAGCTTTTACCATGATTTTTAATGGTTTTGCGGACAAATTAGCAATCACTTCGCTTATAATCCCTTACCCCGGTCCTCTAATACCTTTTTGGCATAGTCGGGATTGCTGATACATGGAAAAGAAATATGACCAAGAACAAAGAAGCGCCTTTCGATTTTGAAAAAGCCCTGGAGGAGCTCGAAGAGTTAGTCTCCTCCATGGAAGATGGCGAACTTACCCTGGAGGATTCACTTCAGGCATTCGAGAAAGGCATTAAACTAACCCGTGAATGCCAGGCCGCTCTCAAAAAAGCTGAGCAGAAAGTTCAAGTTCTTATCAATGAAAACGGGGATACTGAAGACTTGGAATTGGAAGACGACGAATAGATCTGCAAATGAACGCAAAGAATTCCCAGCCATGGGATGAGTTTTTAATCCAATGCAAAAATCGTGTTGAGAAAACGCTTCAAGCAACAATCTCGCAATCGACTCCCAATAGTAAATTACTTGCAGCTATGCGATATGCCTGCCTCGATGGCGGTAAGCGTATTCGCCCGGTTCTGGTTTATGCGAGTGCACAAGCAGCCGAAGCAAATTTTGATAACTGCGACGCCGCGGCCTGTGCCGTTGAATTGATTCACAGTTATTCACTGGTTCATGACGATTTACCAGCCATGGACGATGACGATCTGAGGCGAGGAAAACCGAGTGTACACAAAGCATTCGATGAAGCGACAGCAATATTGGTTGGTGATGCCTTACAGGCCTTGGCTTTTCAATGCTTAAGTAAGCAGAACAATGATCTTAGTGCTGACACAAAAATCAGGATGACAGCGCAGTTGGCTGAAGCAGCCGGTGCATTTGGAATGACCGGGGGACAATCGCTAGACCTTGAAGCAAGCGGAACTGCAATCGATCTGGAACAACTGGAATCACTCCATAAACTCAAAACCGGTGCCCTGATAAAGGCAAGCGTTAAGCTGGGTGCGCTTGGTGCTGAGAAGATAAACGAGTCACTAATTTCGGCTCTTGAGAATTATGCCGACAATATTGGTCTCGCCTTCCAGGTTCAGGACGATATTATCGATGAGATTAGTGATACGGAAACACTCGGCAAGCCACAAGGGTCCGATCGCGCCCAATTGAAGAGTACTTACGTGAGCTTGCTTGGCCTGGAGCAGGCGAAACTGAAGGCTGGCGAACTGGCAAATAATGCTATTCGGGCTCTCGATGGCTTCCCCGAATCCGCCAATCATTTAAGAGACCTCGCAGCCTATATTGTAAATAGAATCAATTGATTGACGCACGCTGCCGGCTGCTTTACTGTACGCCGCCTGCCTCAGATTAACTTGAAAACTGGCGCTGCTAGAGTTGAAATACACCGATGTTAGACGAAATCCCATTATCTCGGCCGGAAACGCCCCTCTTAGATCAGATCCAAAGTCCGGCAGATCTTAAACAACTCGAAATCGAGCAACTTCCCCAGCTTGCGGATGAGTTGCGGCTGTTTCTACTTTTCTCGGTAGGCAAGACTGGTGGGCACTTCGGTGCCGGTCTGGGTGTGGTAGAACTCACAATAGCCCTGCATTATGTATTCGATACTCCTGTAGATCGCCTGGTGTGGGATGTGGGTCACCAGGCATATCCGCATAAAATCTTAACGGGGCGCAGGGATGAAATGCTGACTATGCGTCAGGCTGGTGGACTGGCGGCGTTTCCCAACCGGGAAGAGAGCGAATATGACCAATTCGGCGTTGGCCATTCCAGTACTTCCATCAGTGCCATTCTTGGAATGATGGTGGCAGCGCGGATGCAGGATAAAGAGCAACATAATATTGCGGTAATAGGCGATGGCGCCATGACGGCGGGAATGGCTTTCGAAGCGCTAAACCATGCAGGGCATTTAGACGATAACGTGCTGGTCATACTGAATGACAATAATATGTCTATTTCAAACAACGTCGGTGGCCTTTCCAGTTATTTCGCCAGGATGTGGGCCAGCAAGCCCTACAATTTTATCCGTACTGGATCGAAGCGAGTATTATCAAAAATTCCTCAAGCATTAAGTGCAGCCCATCGTGCTGAAGAGTACATGAAAGGCATGGTTTCACCGGGCACGCTCTTCGAGGAAATCGGATTTAACTACATTGGCCTGATTGACGGTCATGATGTCACCGGGCTGGTGGAAATTTTAAAAAATATAAAAACCCTGCGCGGTCCTCAGCTCCTGCATATCGTAACGCAAAAAGGTAAAGGCTATTCCGAATCAGAAAACGATCCATTCGGAATGCATGCTTTAAACAAGATAGAAGCAAAGTCGGAGAAATCCAAAACAAAAATTGCGCCAGCTGAAGCTTCTCCAACTTATTCACAAGTATTTGGAAATTGGCTCTGCGATCTGGCAGCAATAGACGATAAAGTTATAGGCATAACTCCTGCCATGGGTGAAGGCTCTGGCATGAAAGAATTTGCCAGGCAATATCCAGACCGTTTTCACGATGTTGCTATAGCAGAACAGCATGCAGTGACTTTCGCTGCTGGCATGGCCTGTGATGGACTAAAACCGATCGTGGCAATTTACTCTACCTTCCTGCAACGCGCATATGATCAATTAATACACGATGTTGCCTTACAAAACCTGGATGTAATGTTTGCTATCGATAGAGCTGGCCTCGTGGGAGAAGATGGGCCAACTCACGCTGGAAGCTTTGATCTCACATATTTGCGTTGTGTTCCCAATATGATTGTGATGGCGCCCAGTAATGAAAACGAAACACACAAATTACTATCTACAGCTTTCGCACACAAAGGACCTACTGCGGTTCGCTATCCACGAGGCAAGGGAACCGGCATAGAAATTGAACGCAAGCTCGAACCCGTTGCAATTGGAAAAGCTGTAGTCACAAGAGAAGGCAGGTCAGTGGCGATACTCGCATTTGGCAGCATGGTAGCTCCTGCCCTGGAAAGTGCCACCAGTATTAACGCCACAGTAGTAGATATGCGATTTGTCAAACCCCTTGATGAAGAGTTAATCGGTGATATGGCTACCTCCCACCAACTTATCGTCACCATCGAGGAAAACTCCTTGATGGGCGGTGCCGGTTCCGCAGTAAATGAATTCTTATTGCAATCAAACTATCAGATCCCAATTCTTAATCTGGGATTGCCAGACAGGTTTCTTGAACACGGCAAAGTGCCTGAAATGCTCGCCAGCGTAAATCTTGATAGTGAAAGTATTACCAATGCCATCAAGAAGAAACTAAAAGATTGTAAAATTCAATCCGAAGCAGTTTAGTTAACTGTCTTTTACTTTCTCAATTGACTAAGACCCCTAAGCCACATACACTCGCGACTGTTCCGATTAGGAATAAGTCTATTCAGGTTTGATCCAACATTTCGAGGTTGGAAAAAATTGGGAAGCTGGTGAGAATCCGGCACTGCCCCCGCAACGGTGATTCGAATATTTTATTTCGATAAGTCCGATACCAGCCTGGTTGACTGCTACATCTTGATGCAGCGGAGGGCTACATCAGTAGCGGAGTTTGATTCTTTGCTCTTCTACTTGAACCCTCCCTGATGAATTTTTGCATCGCCTCGGCGAATGTATTCATTGGGAGTAACAATGTACATCAAACACCAATTAACACTCATGATGGGCCTATCAGCCTGTTTTGGTTTTCCGCTTTTTGCGCAAGAATCCAGTCAGCTGGAAGAAGTAGTCGTAATCGCGAATAGAGTTCCCCTGCCGCTTCGACAAATCGCCACGTCGGTGACTGTTCTCGATGAGGAGACTTTGCAAGCGCATGGAAATTTTTCCCTAACGGATGTGTTGAGACAAACCACTGCCGTCGCAGTTAGCAGCAATGGAGGAATTGGTTCCACCTCTTCTCTCAGAATACGAGGTGAAGAGGGATTCAGAACTCTTACGATAATAGATGGGCTAAAAATCTCGGATCCAAGCGCACCCCAGGTATTAACACCATTCGAACATATATTAAGCAGCGGTCTTGGCAGAGTTGAAATCTTACGAGGTCCACAAGGCCTGAGCTATGGTGCGGATGCGGGTGGGGTAATAGCAATAAGTTCTCGTCCGGCAGTGGATGGCTTTGCTGTCAATGTCGAAGGCCAATCTGGCAGCAATAACTCTCATCAAGCCAACCTTGATGTCAGTACGGGCAATGACATTGTGGATATTTCCCTACTTGCGTCACAGTTTGAAACTGACGGCTACAACGTAAGGGAATCTGACTCAGTTTTGCTCGATAAAGACGGCTATGAAAACGATACAATGCACGCCCGACTTGGCGCAAATATTAATGATAATCTCAGAGTTCAACTTGTGCACCGTACTGTAGAAGGAGAAACACAATATGATGGATGCTTCGCAGGTACGATAGTTTACGACTGCATTTCTCAATACGAGTTGGCTGCTTCCAGAATCTCTTTAGATTATAGCGGTAATACTTTCACTCACTCTTTAGCTTATTCTCAGAGCGATACGCGTCGAGATGATTTTGCATCAGGAAGCAGAGCTTTTGGATCACATGGCGAAATCAATCGACTTGAGTACATTGGAATTACCAGGGATCTGCCCGGGTTCGACCTGATTTTTGGGATCGACTTGGAGGAAGAAGTTAACGGCAGCCTGGACCGCGACAATGAAGGTGTCTACCTGGAATACGTCAGCGATTTTTCAAACTCTTTCTTCTTTACCGCTGGGGTACGCAGGGATAAAAACGATGATTTTGGTAGCCACAATAGCTATCGGCTGACTTCCACCTATCTGTTGGAGCTCGATAATTCGCAATTAAAACTTAAAGCCAGTTACGGCTCTGGTTTTCGCGCACCGAGTCTCTTCGAAGTTGACTACAATGCCAGTCCTTTTTCTTTTCCGCCAGCTTCTAATGTGCAGTTATCGGAAGAACAGAGCTCCGGATTTGAGTTCGGTATCGAGTATTTGGCAGACCGGGTAACAGTCGAAGTTGTGCGGTTCGCTCAGGAAGTGGAAGATGCTATCTACTTCGACCTTTCTGGATTTAGTGGATACCTGCAGGACATAGGCAACAGCACCTCAGAGGGAATTGAAATCAGCGGTTCGCTGGTAGTATCGAATACTCTGTATCTAAGTGCTAACTATACCTACAACGATACAGAGCGACCTAATGGCTTACAGCGAGTTCGACGACCGAAACAACTGGCGAATCTCGGCATTAACTATGTAAGCGACTCGGAACGACTCCGCATTAACGGGTTCTATAGAACATCCCGCGATTCAATCGATGAACAATTTGCTACTCCGATAGATTTAGATGATTTTGAGGTGCTGGATATAAGCGCCAGTTATAGACTATCTGCTTCTATCGAACTGTTTGCGCGGGTAGAGAATGTCATAGACGAAAAATATCAGGAAACTCTGGATTACATTGCCCCGGAACGGGCATCCTATATCGGCATCAGGCTAAACTTTTAGATTAATTTACGGAATACGGCTGTGTCTAAAACGAAATCCAATAAACAAGACAACAAGGAAGAGAGAAACAAACGCCATAAGAAGGCAATGCAGCGGAAGAAAGAGCATGTTGATAGCCGCATCGCCGAGGCAACAGTTGATAAAGGATTGCTTGTCGTTCTCACTGGCAATGGCAAAGGCAAGAGCTCTTCTGCTTTCGGCATGCTAGCACGCAGTGTTGGTCATGGTTTGCACTGTGGTGTGGTGCAATTTATAAAAGGACTCTGGGAGTGTGGCGAACAAATTCTCTTTGAAGACAATCCACTGGTCGAATTCCATGTAATGAAGACAGGTTTCACCTGGGAAACTCAGGATCGTGAAAAAGATATCGCTGCTGCAGAGAAAACCTGGGAAAGGGCTGCCAGGTTATTAACAGACGAAACTTTTAATGTGGTCATACTTGATGAACTGACTTATATGCTCACCTATGGTTATCTGGATAAGAGCATGGTATTGGAGGCATTGCAAAATAGGCCTCCCATGCAACATGTTGTTGTGACAGGACGTAACGCTGCCAGAGAGTTAATAGAGTTGGCTGACACGGTTAGTGAAATTGCCGATTCCAAGCATGCCTTCAATGCAGGTATAAAAGTTCAGAAAGGCATAGACTATTGAAGCTTTTTCCCGGCATATCGATTTCAGTGGCTGTCACCCTATTTTTTGCAGCTGAAGCAATGCCTGCGATTGAGATTATTGACGATGAGGGCGCGACAGTGCGCCTTGAGCAAGCTGCTGAGAGAATCATTAGTCTGGCTCCATCATTAACCGAACTGGTGTTTGCAGCGGGAGCGGGTGACAAAATCGTAGGTGTGGTTGAATACAGTGACTTTCCACCTCAAGCAGAGGCAATTCCCATTGTTGGACGGTTTGATCTGTTGGATTTGGAAAGCATATTACAACTGGAACCGGACCTTGTTGTCGCGTGGCAAAGCGGCAATCCCAGGGCCTCAGTTCGGCGCTTAAAACAGCTAGGGCTTACAGTTTATATTGCCGAACCCAAGACTCTCGACACTATTCCCGAGCATATTGAAAAATTAGCTCGATTGGCTGGCACTACTTCCATCGCAAGTGCGGTAATAAACGAATTCCAAAGCAATTACGATAGCCTGCGTGCGGAATTCAGTAACAAACCAGCTGTTAAAACCTTTTACCAGGTTTGGGATGTTCCCTTAATAACATCCGGCGGTAACGAACTGATTAATGACATCATTAGTTTATGCGGTGGCCAAAATATCTTCGCAGATTTAGAGCTGGTAGCACCCAAGATTAGTGAAGAATCTGTTCTGGTAAGAAATCCAGAGGTAATCATCGCCAGCGGCATGGATATCGAAAGGCCGGAGTGGTTAGACGACTGGAAAATGTGGCCGAGCGTCAGTGCTGTTGAAAAAAATCATTTATATTTCGTGCCACCTGAGTTATTGCAAAGACATACACCCAGAGCACTGCTTGGCGCCCGACAAATGTGCGATCACATAGATCGCGCAAGACAAACTTTGTAACTAATTAATTAGCGTTCGCGCCGTGTTCGGCTCCGTTGTGGAGTATCAGGCTAGCACTGGCCTTGTCTTCATTAATATCCAGGCGAATTCTGGTGAAACAGGCAAAGGGTATGTGTAATGGAAAACTTCTATTGAGTGGCATACCCAGGACAGTTGGCAGTACTACGCGCAGAACACCCCCATGGGTGACTACCAGCAAATGGCTTCCATCTTCTTTTGCGGCTAGTTTATGCCAGGCAGAAAGAATTCGATCTTTGAAACTCAAAAAGTCTTCGCCATTTGGAGGGGCCAATGCGGAGATATCTTCGCGAAAGGCTTTGAATTGATCGGCAGCAATTTTGCGCCACTCACTTACCAGCATTCCATCCCAGTCACCATAGTCGATCTCCTGCCAATGATCGAGGACGCTAATGGGAAGGTCTGCCTGCGCCGCTAGCTGCTCTGCGAAATAACGGCATCTTTTTAAAGGCGAGCTAATAATTTCTGACCATGCGGGTGTGACATCTCCGGGTATATGCTTAGACGAAAGTCCCGTTGCTTTTTGCATTTGGGACCAGCCCAGATCTGTCAATTCAGGATCGACGCGGCCCCGCAAGATATCGCCGCCATGGGGTTCACCATGGCGAATAAAGTCAACAATGATTGTTTTACTATAAGTGGACACAGCCGACCGTCAAACTTCTCACTTCATGTGACCGAGCTTATCAATTTTTACTGCCAGGTAGCTTTTGTTGTGGGGATTAGCTTCAGTATGTAACGGAATGATTCCAGAAACTTCGATACCAAGATTTGTCAGTGAATCTACTTTTCGAGGATTATTTGTCATAAGCTGCAGACTGGAAATTTCAAAATGATCAAGAATCGGTTTGCAGATTAGATACTCTCGACCATCAGGCTCGAATCCCAGTTGCACATTTGCTTCTACAGTGTCGGCTCCGGAATCTTGCAGGGCATAAGCCTTAATTTTATTCAACAACCCAATGCCGCGACCCTCTTGTCTTAAATACAGGATAATCCCTCTGCCTGCCGCGCATACACTCTCCATTGCCGATTGAAGCTGCGGTCCACAGTCACAGCGGAGACTGAATAAGCAATCACCAGTGAGACACTCCGAGTGAACTCTGCATAACACAGGTTCATCACCACTGATGTCCCCAAAAGTAAGCGCAACATGCTCCTTGCCAGTATCAAGCTCTTCGAAACCATGAATGGTGAATTGCCCCCAGCGTGTAGGTAATCTTGCGGATGCTACAAATTCAACTGACAAACTACTTTCCCCAGAATTCCCTGACCTCTAATTTCGAGCTATTCATAGGAATAGCACTACCAGGACCTGTATGCACAGGGCGGCCATTATACCTGCTAAAACGTCATCTAGCATGATCCCTAAACCACCTTTTATCTGCCTATCCACCAGCTTGATTGGCCAGGGTTTCAGGATATCGAAGAGGCGAAAAAACCCGAACCCAATAAGAATCCAAAACCACCCAACAGGCGCCATAAACATGGTTATCCAAAAACCTACTATTTCATCCCAAACTATACCGCCATGATCATGGACACCCAGTGATTCCGCCGATCTGCCACAGAGCCAAATACCAAAGAGCAGCCCTAGCAGAATTAATCCCGCATATATCCATTGATTTGTTTGTGCCAGGAGCAAATAAAATGGAATAGCAACTACAGTGCCTGCGGTACCCGGTGCTTTGGGAGCAAGACCCGCGCCGAAACCGAATGCCAGGAAGTGTACCGGCGAAGTTTGAATTTTATTCCTGAAATCAGTCACTGAGCATTCGATCCCTAAAAATGCTCATAGGCACTTTGCTCTAGTGGTATTTCTGCACCGGCAGTATTAAGGAAACTGATAGTATTCCCCTCCACGATCTCTCCAATACAGGTAATTTTTGTGCGCGACTCTCTGGCTTTTAACAGAAATTGTTCCCGTTTATCCTTGGCCACAGTTACACAAAGCTCATAATCGTCTCCGCCATAGAGGGCCGCCCGCAACAGATTTTCTGAGGATACACAACAACGGGCTGAATCGGAGAAAGGAATATCTTCAATATTTATCCGGGCCCCCATTCCACTGCTTTTACAGATGTGCCCAAGATCTCCAAGCAATCCATCGGATACATCAATTGCACTATTGATGAATTCAGCGCATAGCCTCGCAAACTCAATCCTGGGTTCAGGTTCATAATATGCTTTTTCGAGATATTGAGAACAAGCAGAAGAAGGCTGATTTTCATTGAACAGGAACGTATCGCCTAAATGCGTTGGTATGCCTAAACTGGCCAGGGCTATCGCTCCGTCACCCAGGTCTCCTGTTACATAGACCTGGTCCCCGAGCCTTGCGCCATCACGTCGCAATGCCTTGCCTGGTCTCGTTAAGCCCTGCACTTGTATGGCTATAGTAGTCGGACCCTTACTCACATCTCCTCCAACTAAGGCAATATTAAATTGCCTGGCTGTCTTTGCCAGGCCTTTGCTGAAAGAATTAATCCAGGACTCATTAGCATCGGCAAGCACCAGACCCAAGGTAAAGCAGAGCGGTTTGGCCCCCATTGCCGCCAGGTCACTAAGGTTTACTGCCAAGGCACGACTCGCAATCTTTGCTGGCTCAGCGCCAGCTGGAAAATGCACTGACTCCACGAGTACGTCCGTGGAGATAGCAAGTTCTTGCTCTTTAGTTAAATTTAATAGCGCAGCGTCATCACCAATTCCGAGTAACACTTCATTCTTCTCGAAGGCGAGATTCGCGGTATTGAAATATTTTCGAATTAGTTCGAACTCGGAAAGACGCATAACGAGCAGCTGATTGGAACTTGAAAAGGTTTATTTGCTGGATAATTCCACTGGCCGCAACTGCGGCACCAACTTATCGAGCACTCCATTTACGTATTTGTGGCTATCGGTTGCACCAAAAATTTTTGCCAGCTCTATACATTCATTGATGACTACTTTGTAGGGAACATCAATCCGATGAGCCAGCTCAAAGGTGCCCAGATAGAGTAGCGCTTTCTCAATTGGATCCAGGGCATCAGGTTTACGATCTAACAAAGGAATGAGGTGTGCATCCAGAGATTCGACATGTTTGGGGATCGCCATAAAAACATCATCGAAAAATTCCCAATCGATCTTGCCTTCATTCTCTTCTTTAAACTGAGCGACTATCTCTATGGGCTCTGCCCGAGCCAGCAACCACTGGTACAAAGCTTGAAGCACTAATTGTCTTGCTTTGCGCCGTTGCGCTAATGGGATTTTTTTGCGAGCACCGCGATTGGATTTAGTGGCAGTCGCGGTATTACTTACTGCCACTTAAGGCTCCAACTGACGTGACAGACTAATCATTTCTATTGCAGTTAAAGCAGCTTCAGCACCTTTATTGCCAGCCTTGGTTCCGGCTCGCTCGATTGCTTGCTCAATCGTATCAACTGTAAGCACACCAAATGCAACCGGAATGCCACTATTTAGGCTGACCTGGCTGAGGCCTTTAACACATTCTCCCGCCACGTATTCGAAATGAGGTGTACCGCCTCGAATAACTGCGCCCAGCGCAATTATTGAATCATAGGATTCACTATCTGCCATATTCTTCGCAGCTAACGGTAACTCATAGGCTCCAGGTACTTTAACAATAGTAATGTCGCGATCCTGCACGCCATGTTTGCGTAATGCATCTAATGCCCCATCGAGTAGACGATCCACAATAAAACTATTGAATCGCGCAACAGCGATACCGTATCTTGCTGTCGCGTTCGTATAGTTACCTTCGATAGTTTTAATCGTACTCATAGTTCTTTCCTTGCCGAGTGCGCTTACACCCTAAAATTCAAGATTCTCTATTGAACTGAACAAACTCAACTACCTCCAGATCAAAACCGGAGATTGCATTAAAGCGCGCTGGATAGCTAAGCAAGCGCATCTTGCCAACACCCAAATCTCTCAGTATTTGAGACCCAGTTCCAATAGTCAGATCGTTGCGAGGCACTCTATTGGGCGCTGTTTCAGTACGTTTTGCCAGTGCTGAGGCCAGGTTGTGATCCAGATCCTGCCCATAATCATTCCCTGATAGTAGCACGGCCACACCCTTACCCGCTTTGCTAATCTCTTTCAAAGCACTGCTAAACGACCAACTGGTTCTCTCCACGTTATAAGTTTCACATATATCTCTGACGGTATTGGGAATATGTACTCTAACCAGGACAGGTTCATCGCTTTTGATTTCACCTTTCACATAAGCTAGATGAGTACTGCCACTAATCAAGTCTCGATAGGTATATACAGTGAACTCACCGTACTGGGTTTGCAGCTGGTTGGATTCAATACGGTCAACCGTGTATTCATTGGCAATGCGATAATGAATCAAATCGACGATGGTGCCAATTTTTATGTCATGTTTCCCGGCAAAGATTTCCAAATCTTCTCTGCGTGCCATCGAGCCATCTTCATTCATAATTTCTACGATTGCAGCTGCAGGAAGATAACCCGCTAATCGAGCAAGGTCACATCCAGCTTCAGTGTGTCCAGCCCTGCGCAGCACGCCCCCGGGCTGCGCCATGATAGGAAAAATATGTCCGGGCTGAACTATATCTTCCGGATGACTATCCCTGGCAACTGCCACCTGAATTGTGCGAGCCCTGTCGGCGGCGGATATGCCAGTGGTTACGCCACTGGCTGCTTCTATCGAAACGGTAAAGTTGGTGTTATAGGGCGTATTATTTTCGTTCACCATCAAAGGCAGTTTCAAAAACTCACAGCGCTCTTTCATAAGGGTAAGGCATATTAATCCACGAGCGTTTGTGGCCATGAAGTTGACATCTTCGGTACGCACACGCTCGGCGGCGATTATAAGATCGCCCTCATTTTCCCTGTCTTCATCATCCATCAAGATAACCATCTTACCTTGACGGATATCATCAATGATTTCTTCAGTAGAGTTTAATTCCATTCCAATAAATTATCCCTAATCGAAGCCGTGTGCTTGCAAAAATTCAGTATCAATGACTGCTGGTTTAGCAGCTCCTTCTCCCTGCATCAAACGCTCCAGATATCGCGCAACTAAATCCACTTCTAGATTTACTTTCTGTTGCAATTGATAATCGCCGATAATTGTTGCTGTTTGCGTATGGGGAATAATATTTATTGCAAAAAGATTACCATTCACTTCGTTTACAGTAAGGCTAGTGCCATCAATACAGATTGATCCCTTTGCGGCAATATACTTACAAAGTACATCAGGTGCTTGAAATTCCAGTTTCAAACTTTGCCCTTCCGGCTCAGAGGTGATCAGTGTCCCAACTCCATCAACATGGCCACTTACAATATGTCCGCCAAACCTATCGTTGGCCCGCATGGCTTTCTCTAGATTCACATGAGAGCCTTCGCTGGTAGCTTCGAAAGCCGTGCACCGCATGGATTCTTCAGATACATCAGCGGCAAATGTATTCGCATTTAATTCGACAACGGTAAGACAACAACCATTCACGGCGATACTGTCACCAATATTGACGTCACTTAAATCCAGGCTGCCCACATCAATAAGCATGCGCCATTCGTCTTTAAGCTTTGCAAGACTCTTTACGGTTCCGATTGCTTCAATAATTCCTGTAAACATTGCTACCTAAATTATACCTTTGCCAAAATTGCTTTTATATCATCCCCAACTTTTGTCACTTCAACCACAGTGAAATGCTTTCTCTCTGCTAATGATGTCAGGCCAGTTAGTTCGAAGAGTGGTTTAGCGTCACTACCAAGAATCTTTGGAGCGATATAAACGACCAGCTCATCGACTAATTCCTTGTCCAGTAAGCTGCCACTTATTGCAGACCCTGCTTCGATAAGCACATCATTGCAGGCATATTCGGAGGCGAGGGATTCTAGCATAGATTTAAGATCAACACCGTTTTCGTCTGTTCCCACATGAACTATTTCCACATTCTCTGCAAAGTCTTTGGCGTCAGCCGTGCTTTCGGCGGTGTATATCTTGACTTGCCCTGGCGCATCCAGAATTCGAGCAGTGCCAGGTGTCCGCAATTGAGTATCCAGTATTACCCTCAAGGGCTGTTCGGCCAGCGATATCCTATTTTCTTCAAGCTCCTCGTCACTTAAATCCAGCTCTTCAATTCTTACATTGAGTGACGGATCATCGACTAGCACAGTATTAATTCCTGTTATTATCGCACTACTCCCGGCTCTCAGTCGTTGTACATCTGCTCGCGCAGCCGAACTACTTATCCATTTACTGATCCCATTCGCTAATGCGGTTCTACCATCTAAACTCATAGCGAGTTTCAATCGCACGAATGGTCGACCATGCTCCTGTCGTTGAAAATATCCAAGATTCAAGTTTCGCGCCGCTTTTTCAAAATCTTGTAAATGAATTACTTCTAATCCTGCCTGTTCCAGTTTCTTAACACCACTACCTAAAACCCGTTTATCAGGATCAGTACCTGCTATAACTACTGATCGAATACCCGCTTCGATTAAAGCTTCACTACATGGCCCGGTTTTACCCGTATGGCTGCAAGGCTCGAGTGTTACGAATGCAGTCCCACCCCGCACATTATCTTTGGCTTGTTCTAATGCCATAACTTCAGCATGAGCTAATCCCGCAGCCACGTGCCATCCTTCAGCAACAATTTGTGAATTGTTTACAATTACACAACCTACTCGCGGATTGGGAGAAGTCGACAACACTTTTCCAGCCAGATCTAATGCTCGCTGCATATAAACCGGCCATTCAATAAAAGCTTGTTCTAGTTGCTGGTTAGATAGAGTCTTCATAACAAAAACTCTTGGTCTCCATCTTGGGTTCTTTGTTTGGGCAATTTGCCCATTTCCAGCTATTTTGCGCTGGGGGGGTCGATTCTAACAGAATTGAATACTGGCGGGGCTAGCTGGAACTGTCTTTTGAGAGTCTGTCTATTTCTTCTCTGAACTCATTGAGGTCTTTGAAGCTTCTATAGACAGACGCGAACCGTACAAAGGCCACTTCATCAAGGTCACGTAATTCTTTCATGACTTGCTCTCCAACGGTTCGAGATTGTATTTCTCGTTCGCCGGTTGATCGAAGGTTTGCCTTAATTCGATTAACTGCCTCTTCAACTTTTTCAATACTCACTGGCCTCTTCTCCAATGCTTTGGACAAGCCTGCTAGTAGTTTATCTTCGTTGAACGGCTCTCTAATGCCATCTTGCTTAATTATGCGAGGCATAACTAGCTCTGCAGTTTCGTAAGTTGTAAATCTTTCCTCGCAAGTAATGCATTCACGGCGCCGTCGCACATGATTACCCTCAGACACTAATCGAGAGTCTATAACCTTGGTGTCTATGGCACCACAAAACGGGCAATGCATATAAGTCCTTTACTACTAATTTCTTCTGCTACATTTTATTGTTGATATACTGGAAATCGAGAGCAAAGCTCGATTACTTTAGCCTTAACTTCTGTAATCTTATCTTCGTTTTCGATATCGTCCAGAATATCGCACATCCAGCCAGTTAACTCACTCACTTCATTCCGTTTGAATCCCCTGGTCGTAATCGCTGGAGATCCAATTCGCAGACCACTGGTTACAAAGGGTGGATTGGGATCGTTGGGAACCGCATTCTTATTCACCGTGATATTGGCCCTGCCCAAAGCAGCGTCAGCATCTTTACCGGTAATACCCTGTTTGATAAGGCTCAGAAGGAACAGGTGGTCATCAGTTCCATTGGAAACCACATCGAAGCCGCGATCCATGAATACCTTGGCCATTGTTTGCGCGTTGGCGAGGGTTTGTTTTTGATATTCGACGAAGTCTTCACTCATCGCTTCTTTCAGGCAAACTGCCTTTGCCGCAATCACATGCATCAAGGGTCCACCCTGACTTTCCGGAAATACAGCGAAATTAAGTTTCTTCTCCAGTTCGGGATTTGAGCGGGCCAGAATGATTCCGCCACGCGGTCCCCGCAGGGTTTTGTGGGTCGTACTAGTAGTTACATCGGCGATGTTTACGGGGCTCGGGTACACTCCTGCGGCAACCAGACCGGACACATGAGCCATATCCACCAGGAAGTAGGCTCCTACACTATCCGCTATATCCCTGAATTTCTGCCAATCGATAACACGGGAATAGGCAGAAAACCCAGCAACGATAAGCTTTGGTTTATGTTCCTGGGCAAGCGCATCAACCTGCTCATAATCAATATCGCCGGTTTCGTTATTAAGCCCGTACTGAAACGCTTTATAGATTCGGCCGGAAAAGCTGACGCTGGCACCATGGGTTAGATGACCACCGTCGGCAAGGCTCATTCCAAGTAATGTGTCCCCCGGTTCCATTAGCGCCATATACGCGGCTGCATTAGCCTGCGATCCGGAATGCGGCTGGACATTGGCGTAATCTGCCTGAAACAATTCTTTAGCTCGGGCAATGGCTACTTCTTCCACCACATCAACGTTTTCGCAACCGCCGTAGTATCTTTTGCGCGGATACCCTTCTGCGTATTTATTGGTAAGCACAGAGCCTTGTAGTTCCATGACCAGTGGGCTGGTATGATTTTCTGATGCAATCAGTTCGATGTGTTCTTCCTGACGGGTTTTTTCTGCTTCGATAGCTGCGCTAATTTCTGGATCAAATTCCGATAGGCTGATATCGCTATTGAACATTCACTACTCCAATGACTGAGCCGGGGATTTTCGAAGGCGCTATTCTACCCGAAGGCTTTTAATTGAGCATCAATATATATGGTATTTCCCCCTTATTTTTTGCAAGAAACATGCTATATCGTATGCAATAATAC
>JAPPOG010000082.1 GCA_028818225.1 Gammaproteobacteria bacterium
ACAGGCAGTTACTCGGGCAACTAACTTTACTCAACAAATTCAATTGTGTTTACTGTGGTTATGGAAATGGTTCTATCTCCTATGCCAGAGAAATTATTTCCCGCACAGAACAATACTGGTGCCCGATTAAACACGCACATGACACCCCTGCTGCTTCCGATCGCTACAATAAATTCTTGGAGTATGGAGATACAGAGAATTATCGTGAGCGTCGAGAAGGCTATCGCGAGGATTTGAGGAGTGATGAAAAAATACGGGAATAAAAAAGCCGGCATAAAGCCGACTTTTTATAGTTCAGTATTTCTATTACTGATAGATTGCTGATCTCGCTGCACCATGGACCTGCACGGAATAAAGAATATCGCTATTCTGAATCATACCGATGAAGACTATGTCCTCTACAGGATCAATCCAGAACCAGGAACCGGCGATGCCCCACCACCAGTGAGTGCCTTTAGATGCACCTTGGAACACTTCGGGATTATCGACAATAGCAAAGTCCACACCAAAGACATTGCCCGGGTATAGCTGTCCGATGCCTTCCACACCTTCTGGCAGATGATTAGAGCGCATAATCTCAACTGCTTCTTCAGAAAGGATACGCACGCCATTTAATTCACCTTTATTCAAATGCATTTGAGCAAATTTCATATAGTCAGAAGAAGTGGAGGTTAATCCGCCACCACCAGAGATAAATTTTGGTGGATTCAGAAAAGCTCCGGTATCGGTTCGATTAAGCGAACCTTCTCGCGTTGGGAAGTATTGTCTGGCTAGACGATCTGCTTTCTCAGGCTTCACATAAAAAGCAGTATCGACCATGCCCAATGGACTAAAAATTCTTTTCTGCAAGAAATCATCAAACTTTTGTCCCGATAATTTTTCTACCATGTACCCCTGAACATCCACAGAAATTGAATAAACCCATTGCGTACCAGGTTGATAGGCAAGAGGAATATCTTTTAATGCAGGGATTGAATCTTCAAGAGTAGTGCCGTAGAGATCCAGTATTCCTGCTTCAGCATAGGCTTCAGCAATTGGTCCCTGAGAAAGACCTGGAGTATAGAGCAGCCCACCGGTATGGCTCATGAGTTCCCGCACAGTCATGGGATGATTGGCAGGTTCTGTTTCCCAACTGCCATCGTCATTTTGCGAAACCAGTACTTCCATCCCAGCAAGCTCGGGAAGGTGTTTTTCAATAGGGTCGTCCAGCTCGAATTTACCTTCATCATAAAGCATCATCAAAGCTGTGCCCGTTACTGGTTTGGTCATGGAGAAGATTCGGAAGATTGTATCTGTACTCATTGGCTCCTTGTCTTCTACGTTCTGGTAGCCTAGAGCCTCATGCAATAGGACTTCACCATTTTGTGCCACCATGACTACGGCACCGGATAATTTATTCTCATCAATTCTTCCCTGCAGATCAGCCCTCACTGCATCAAGGCGAGCCTTGTTCACATCAGCATTTGCGACTGAACTAATCGCTGTTGATAACGCGAATAGAATGGCTAATAAAATTCTTTGTGTTTTAAGGAAATGTGACATTACTCGATCCCCACTTATTTGTGCGAGACGGTATTAGAGCATCAATTTAGACCGAAATGAAAGCTTACCAAGCCGGGGATTGCGGGTACTTCGATTAACCTAATAGTTATAGGGGAAGGGGAAATTCATCCAGAATTTTGCGAATGGCTTCTTCAGTTATTGCAGAGCTGACGATATTCATACCTCGATGAATGCCTGCAGCGATCAGCAAAGGGGTATGTCCCATTTCGTTTTCCTGATTCCAGATAGAAATTTCGGCACCATTTTCGTACAGGTATTCTACAACCAGGGGAAGATGCTTGTAGGCTGCTCCATGCATTGCAGTATTGCCCAGGTCATCTACAGCATTAATGTCGCTACCCAGGCTCAGAGCATATTGCACAGCTTCCAGCGCTTCTTCTTCCGTTCCAGGATCTTCACCAGGGGCTCCCGTCCCAAGCCCGGCAGCTACCATCAGTGGCGTGCTGTTATCGTTGTTGGGGATATGGGGGTCTGCTCCCAGTTCTACCAGTAAGCGCATCAGGTCAGCATCGGCAGTTCTTGCCGCCAGGAGAAAAGCAGTACCGCCACGCATATTAAGATCACTGACTCCAACTGGTGGTCTGCTGGTAGCTCGTGCATTTATATCAGCGCCAGCAGCAATCAATTGACGGGTAAATTCAAGGCTCCCCAGGCTTCCTGAACCCTGAGGCGCCGGGTTATTACTGCCGGCCTGTCCGGCTTTACGAATCCAGGTAATCTGATGAATCGGTGACCAACCTAAAGGTGCAGCATTTGGATCGGCACCTTGCTCAAGCAGTAATGCTGCTGTTTCGAAATGAGCACTACCAATCGCTATTAACAAGGGTGTCATGCCAGTTTGTGCAGCTGCCGCCATGCCATTTTCATTAATAACGGCCCTCCCCGCAGGTAAAGCCTCATCGATGTTTGCACCTTTATCCAGCAACGCTCTTACAATTTCAGTTTTTCCTTCTCGGGCGGCAAACAGTAATGGTGTGAATCCACGATTGGAGCGTGCGCTAATGTCGGCTCCTTTCTCAATAAGTAAGTTAGTGACTTCAAGATTACCTTCACCTGCAGCCCACATCAGGGCTGATTGACCTCGCCAGTCTTCTCTGGCGTTTACGTTTGCGCCAGCATCGATTAACAGGGCGACGGATTCGACAATGCCGGTTCTGGCTGCAGTCATTAACACTGTTTCATTCTCAGCCATGGCGGTATTGGGAAATGCGCCCGCTTCCAAAAGCATTGCTATCATTTCTGTGTTTCCGTTATTGGCTGCCAGAGAAAGTGGCGCAACCTCATAGCGATTCTTTGTATTGATGTCGCTGCCGGCATCCAATAATAGACGAGTGATTTCCAGGCTGTCTCTGTGCACCGACCAGTGCAATGCTCCAGAGCCATCTGCTTCCGATTGATTCACATCGACACCGGAATCCAGCAATACCCGAACCTGAGAGAGGTCTCGATCCTTTACTGCCTGAATCAAGCGCAGTTCATCCTGGGCGTATGCCCAGGAAGCGGGAAGCAGAATACAAAGAAGAAAAACGAATCTTTTCAACAAGTCAGCATTCCTATACTGGATGGAAGAGCTCATCAACTCGGCCATTATTATCGGCAAAGCTATCCAGGTGAACGCCAACACTGTCCAACAGGCTCAGATGTAAATTAGCCAGTGGAGTTTGCGCTTCGTCATATTGAATGTGGCGGCCACCATAAATGCCGCTGTTAGCGCCGCTGGCGACCACGATTGGCAGATTCTTGTGATTATGAATATCCGGATTACCCATACCACTACCCATGAGGTAAGTCGTGTTATCCAGAAGGCTACCGTTACCTTCATCAACTGCTGCCATCTTTTCCAACATATAAGCAAAGAGAGATACATGGTACTTATTAATTTTCGCCAGTTTCTCCAGTTGCACCGGATCGTTGCCATGATGAGAGATAGGGTGATGAGGTTCATCCACGCCAATCTGCGGATAGGTGCGGGTAGATGCTTCTCGAGCCAGTTGAAATGTTACTACCCGGGTTAAGTCAGCTTGTAATGCCAATGTCTGCAGATCGATCATTAGTTTTACATGTTCTTCCCATTGTTCAGGTACCGAGGTTGGTCGCGTAAGGTCAGGAAGCTGCGCTTTGTCACCTTGGGCCTGAGACATCTGTATACGGCGTTCCACTTCTCTGACCGTGTCCAGGTATTCGTCTACTTTTACTTTGTCACTGGACCCCAGCTGACGTTGATACTTGCTCATATCCTCCATGACAGCATCGAGCAAGCTGGCATTGGTTACCAGTTCTGCCTGTCGTTGCTCTGGGGTGCCACCATCACCGAATAGTCGCTCGAACAGTACTCGCGGGTCAGATTCGGTAGGCAACGGAGTCGTTGGCGAAGACCAGGCAAGGCTGTTCTGATAGACACAGGCATAGCCGTTGTCACAGTTACCAACCTGACTGATTATATCGGTACCTAATTCCAAAGAGGGGAAAGGGGTTTCCGTGCCGATAACTTTGGCAGCTATCTGGTCAACCGTTGTACCTAAATAATAATCGCTGCCTTCAGTACGCTTAGCTTTCACACAACTTAGAAACGCACAGTTTGAAGAAGCATGGTTACCCGTCGTATGGGCGTCACGAATCTCCATATTTGAAAAAACTGAAATGTCTTTCAGGAAAGGAGTTAGTGGTTCTAAAGAGGGAGTCAGAGATCCCAATTTCCCGGTGGTCTTAGGAACCCATGGCTCTGGATCCATACCCATTGGTATATAGAAGTATCCAATACGCCGCACAGATTCCGCAGCACTTCCTGATTGGGCAAGAGCAGGGATCATGGCATCCAGCATTGGCAAGGCAACGGCCGCTCCTATGCCGCGAAGAAATGTTCTTCTCGGTAGTGCTTTCTTGGTGATAATCATAAGGTTCTCCTCATTTGAAAGGGAGTGCTATTGACGAGTGCGACGACTATCGAGCTAAAACTATAATTCTGGGCTTCAGCTTCTTTGATGATAGAGCGAATAGCAGGAGCATCGTAATACTCCAAGCCACGACCAAGGGCATAGGTCATGAGTTTTTCGCTCATCGTGCCAACGAAGGCTTCCGGATTTTGCACCAGTGCATCTCGTAATCCATTGACGCCAGTCAGCGGATCACTGCCAGGCAGATTACCCAGGGTATCGATCGCTGGTTGATCGGTAGTCACGGTACGAATGCGGCCAATGGCGTCGAATTCCTCCATCACCAAGCCTATCGGATCCATTACCTGGTGGCAGGCGGCACAGGCGGGATTTGCACGATGCTGCGCCATCCGGTCTCGCATGGTCTCGACTTTAACTTCTGAATTATTCTCTGCCAGTGCCGGCACATCATCCGGTGGTGGGGGAGGTGGAATACCCAGAACATTCTCCAGCACCCACTTTCCTCTTTGCACTGGAGAGGTACGAGTGGCATAAGAAGTTACGGTTAATACACTGCCATGTCCCAACAATCCGATTCGAGGACTGGCCGGATCTAAATCCACTTTACGAAACTGGTCACCATAGATATTCGGAATATCGTAGTGGCGTGCCAACCTTTCATTGAGAAAAGTGTAATCGGCACTCAGTAATTCCATGACGTTGCGGTCTTCCAGAATGATGTGACTGAACAACATCTCGGTTTCCTGGCGCATGGCTTGTCTTAAATTATTATCGAAGTCTGGAAACAGACGTAAGTTTGGATCGACTGAATCCAGGTTTCTTAAATAGAGCCATTGATCAGCGAAATTTGAGGCAAGAGACTCTGCGCGCGGGTCTGCCAGCATGCGCTTAACCTGCTCTTCCAGCACGGTCGGATTACTCAGCTCTCCCCGCCTTGCCAACTCCATTAACTCATCGTCTGGAATACTGCTCCAAAGGAAGAAAGAGAGTCGCGAAGCAAGCTCTGTATCGGAAAGAACGTAATCCTCACCGCTGCCAAAATCGGATGGATCCTGTTCGATCCGAAATAGAAATTCTGGACTTACTAAAATTGCACGTAAGGCCATCTCTATGCCAGCTTCAAAACCATTTGCAGCATTGGCCCTTTCAAAGAATGTCAGCGGTGTTGTAATGTCTTCAGCAGTTACCGGTCGGCGAAAGGCTTTGGTTGCCAGTTCAGTCACGATTGTTGTAGCACACTGGGAAGCGGATAGTTGCTCGTCAGGTTGGCAGCTAAAAATTTTCTTTCTGGCGGCAGTTTCCGAAACACCAGTTGATTCATAGGGCCCAGCAATGGATACCGATAACACCGCAGGCTGTTGTCGTGGATGGCGATCACGATTGAAGTGTGCATCGTAGGGTTGTCTGGCACTTTCAATCAGTGCCGAATTTTTACGTATAAAAGTAACACCAACATCATGTGCCCCAGCTGTTACCTGTGTAGATGCTTGCAGACCTTCACCGGCACCCTGGTCGTGATAATAAAAAGTCGCAAAGCGTTCAGATCGGTTTGGCACTATTTCGAAAATGTCGATGCGTTGACCATCGACAGTGATTTCCATTTCATGTGGTTCAGTTAATCCCTCCAGGTTTTCATTGCGGTCGCGAGCCAGCTTTACATCAATCGTATACTGACCATCACGAGGAAAGTTATAGCTAAACAGTGTGCCGCCGCGGGTTCCAAATGGTAATCCTTCAAAGCGATCTTCCTGGGTGAGGGTGGCTGGCACTAATTCAACATGACTCACCGGGCTGGTCAGTGGCGCGCCTACAGCAAGACGGGAAATCTTTTGTGCTGCTGCCAGATAACGCTCCATTAATGTCGGCGACAAATTCGTGAGGTTTACATTATCGAATCCAAAACTTGCATCATCATTTGGCAATAGTTCCGATACATCGACATTCAAATCCAGTATGTCGCGAATCGCATTCTGGTATTGCAAGCGATTGAGTCGGCTAAAAGTTGCTGTGCGTCCGGGATTGGGGTTTGCCAGAGCGACTGCGTCCAGGCTTGCAGCCAGATCAGCTTCAAATTGGGCAAATCTTGCCGCATCAGGTCTGGGCATGCCCGTCGGCGGCATGGCATTTGCGCGTAGCTTGCGCAGCACTCTTTCCCACACATCCGGGTGCTCGGCCACATTATTGGCATCGTAAGCATCGAGCTCCAGCCCACCTGTCTTCAAGGCCTCATTGTGACAAACCACGCAGTATTGATTTACCAGTGCTGCATTATCCTGCTCTGGAGTTATTGTAGCGATAGAGCTGGAATCTATGGAATTCGTGGTATCAGGAAGAAGAATTAGCGTCCCGGCAATTAGCAAAGCCAGGGCAACTACCGAAATGATTAGGCCTGTCTTTTTCATCTGTTCTCCAGGCTATTTCAGGGATGTCTGATAATTATAAGCTACTTGGCGGCATACCACTTTATTGCCCACGAATCAGGCCAAAATAAACTGCTCTCAGGGGGCTGTCAAGGCTATGGAAATATGGCCGAAAACCCTGTAATTACGCGCACTTTAAGAGAAGTGAACTGCATGAAAACCAAACTTTCAAAGAAATTTTCGACATCAATTAATCATCCTTATCTTAATCTCTTCGTGGCCGCGATTCTTCTTTATGCGGGACTATCAGAGACCTTGGTTGAGATTCAGGAACTCGAAGAAGTGGCGATTGGAGGCCACCACGGGATAATGCTTTATGCCTTCGTTCAAATCCTTAAAGCATTCGTTGAAATCGTTGAGGGCCTCAGAATGGTCGAGGAAGCCGGAAAATAAGCCTAGTCCACCTCCGTGCAACTAGGAGGAATCTTGGGATTATAAGAGCCAATCCCATCACGACGCTCGAACACTGATTTATGGATTAGAGATCTAACAGGTATTTTTCTAGGTTTTTGACCGCGAAATTTCCAGAATTTTTCATAGGATTCGTGAATCTTTCCAACTGGATTACGTTGGGCTTTGATTCCGGCAAGTTTACTTGCATCGATTTTCATGCCGGCGGCCTTGGCTTTCTCGATCATCCATACCAGGGCAATACTCGACAAATCCCTGTTCTCATACCAGCCACCCACATTCGAATGAACGCCGGCAAACCAAACCTGCTCCATGATTTGCCCTGGCGCCAGGTTCTTGCTATCCCAGAGGGAGACTGGAAAATCTCGTCGCTTCTCGTCGATCGAGGTGGCGTGATAAGCATACTTAACTTCAGGATTGAGTCTTGTATCAGTAAATTTTGCCCCCTCATGCAGCAGGGTTGAATCTACCGTGTCCCAAACACCAATGAAATGAACCGGGCAGGGCCGGCAAAAATTGGCGCGATAATCCGCGACTATATTGTGGTATTTGCGATCGAGGTAATACTTGGAAGCATACTCCAATTGATTATCATGTTCGTTTGGCAGCAATCCTACTTTGTGTAACATGCCGGCCAGTGAGCGAGCACTGAATGCGCCACGACTGAAACCAAAAATAAAAATTTTGTCACCTTCATTATATTTTTCCATCAAGTAAAGGTAAGCCTGCTCAACATTTTTATGGACTCCGGTTCCGGTTCCCTTGTCATAGGCGGCACGGAGCTTTCCGGTATTCTCATCATAGAGATAGCCTCCTGTACCAACACCGGGGTCATAGTAAACCACCTGATTGCTTGTCTTATTTGCGAGCATATACGTTTCAACGACATTGGTAATGTTCTTGCCAAACTCATTACCGGTGCCATCGAGACATAGAACAATATTCTTACCCGCCATGATTTAGTCCTTTTATGGATTGAGTTTAATCAAGCAACTCCTGCCCCTCTAACGCCGACGTAGACGGAATAAAGTGACTGGCTTGCCGTCATAAACAAACGATTGCGTTTTTCTCCGCCAAAACAAACATTGGCGCAAACTTCTGGCAGTCGAATAACGCCGATGGTGTCGCCGTCAGGCGCAATTATCTGCACACCCGGACGAGCACCTGCCCAGACATTACCATCAACATCGCAGCGAATTCCGTCAGCGGAAGTGCGATTGCCCGTGGTTGGATCAACCAGTTCGGCAAATACGCGCCCATCACGCAGCCGCTGGCCATCAACGTCCCAAACTTTGATATCTCTGCCAGCGCCGGTGTTGGCAACGTAAAGAAGTGAATAGTCTGGAGAAAAGCACAAGCCGTTGGGCGCATCGATATCATCGGTCACGCGATTTATCTGACCATTCGTCGGATCGGCCCGATACACGGATAACGGTTGCTGCTGCTCTGCACGATTGCCTTCGTAGTTACCGCGAATGCCATAGGGCGGATCGGTAAACCAGATACTGCCATCGGGATGAACCGTTGCATCATTGGGTGAATTCAGCGGCCGACCCTCATAGCTATCAGCGATAACGGTAACAGAGCCATCGTATTCGTATCTTACAACCCGACGATTGCCATGCTCACATGAAATTTGCCTGCCCTGAAAATCAAAAGTATTACCGTTACTGTTACCTGAAGGATTTCGGAATTCCGTTACTCGATTGTCATCTTCAATCCAGCGCAGCTGACGATTATTGGGTATGTCACTCCATACCAGATAGCGTCCCACACCGTTCCAGGCCGGACCTTCCGCCCACATGGTGCCAACATGGTGGCGCTGGATCGGAGTATTAAACAAAATATAGCGCTGGAATCGATTATCTAAGGCCACAAGATCAGGGTCGGGATAACGCAGCGGTGTATTTCCGGACCAATCCCGTGCCTGCGCAGGTGCCAGTTCCTGAGATTGAACGAGCTTTGGTAGCAGTGCGGTTGTAGCTGCTGTGGCAACAAGAAAGGAGCGACGTTTCATAGCGACCTCGATAGTGTCATGTTCGGTACCTACTGACACTTTTATTATGGGATATAGCGCTTGATGCTAATCCAAGCCAACTAGCTTGTCGAGGTAGCGATAAAGAACGGAATTAACCTACAAACTTCTTTTCCAGATTCGCTAAAATGGCCGGCGTGAGTGTTTATTCCTTAATACGATTTATCCATATTTCCTGCGCAGTTGCGACGCTATTAAGCTTTGGATTGCGCGGAATCTGGATGTTGCAAGAGTCGCTCTTGCTACAGACACGTCTGACTAAGATCATCCCCCATATAATTGATACCGTTTTACTGGCTACGGCAATCGCACTGGTGCTGATTAGCAATCAGTATCCAACGCTAATCAATTGGATTGCCGTGAAGATAATACTGTTAATTGCCTATATTGGCTTCGGTACGTTCGCACTAAAGCGAGGAAGTACAAAACAAGTAAGGGCGGCATGCTTTGTTGCCGCTTTACTCTGTATCTCAGGAATATTTGCAGTGGCGATTATACGGCCAGTATTCTAGCCGTCGGCATCAGCGGCATCGAGAAAGGGACCATCTACGCATAGCCGTCTGCCATCAGGCGCATCGCACGCTCCGCAAATCCCCACACCACACTTCGTTAAATAGTCTATAGCATTATAGATCCGGTCTGGTGATGAATAGTTGCGCTGAACTTTTTCTGCCGCGTGAACCATGGGTGCAGGTCCACAGTTATAAAATACTAATTTCCCTATTTCATCCTCTGATAAGGTACCCAGGTATTCCTCCAGTAATTGCGTGATAACACCGTGATGCCCCCGACTGCCATCATCGGTGGCCACATGTAAATTACTGACTTCCGCAGATTCTTCTACGAAGTAGAGTCTCTCTTCTGAGCGTGCACCGAAAAATATTTCCGTGTCGCCAAAATCCCTGGCCAGTTGGTAAATCGCAGCAAGGCCCGTACCCCCGGCGACCGCAACTATTTTGGAATCCTCTGGCGGCGCCACAGGATTACCATGAGGACCCCTGACATAGGCTTCGGTGCCAGGTTCTAATGTCATCAAAGCTTCGGTAAACACGCCAAGATTAATAACGGCGAGTTTAAATGGATCATCTACCAGAGCTGAAAATGGTTTTTCTCCCAATCCTGGAATCCAGAGAAATACAAACTGGCCAGCCTCAATATCTATCTTCTTGTCGAACGTTAATATACATATGTCATCCGTTATCCGCTCATTTTCCACAAGGGTGACCGGTCGAAAATTCATATCGATATCGTAACGCACTAATTCTTCTGCATTCTCTGAATTTGATTCGAGGTCGGCACTCAGCACTTTAAAATATTGCGCTATTTCACGGGTGTTCATTCCAATCAGTGCCGAGCCAATGCCAATAATGGATGCGCCGGCTACCTGAAACTCACGTACGTTGGCAGCGCTGCTAATTCCACCGCAGGCGATAATCGGACAATCAACAGATTCATGGATCTCCCGTACGCATCTGAGCGCAGTAGGTAGAATTGCCTTACCAGATACACCGCCCTGTTTATTAGCAAGAATCGGGTGACCATGCGCTTCATAACACTCAGGTCCCATCGTATTTATGGCACAGATTGCATCTGCACCTCCGGCTGCAGCGGCTTTGGCAATTTCATCTACATTTGGCACATTGGGTGTGAGTTTCGGAACGACAGGAATATCTACGGCCGCTTTCACGGCAGCAGTAATTTCTTGCACTAACTCAGGATCCTGTCCCATTGCCATACCGTAGCCTTTGGCATGAGGGCAGGAGAGATTGAGCTCCAGACCATCTCCGAAGGGCGCGAGTTTTTTTGCAACCGCGACGTATTCTTCCACGCTACCGCCAAAGATGGAAATCAGCAGGAATCGATCTTCCGGGATAGCCAGCTCACCGAGTAATTCTGCCGAGCGATCAGCTCCAGGATTAGTTAAGCCAACGGCGTTGGTGAAGCTTCCGGGCTCGTACTGAGTAAGAATGGGTTCTCGATAACCCAGTCGCGGCTCTGGGCCAATGCTCTTTGTAGTCAACACACCAACTTCAGGAATCTGGTCGAAAAATCGCTGAATGATGTTTGCTGAGCAAGTTACGATGCCGGAAGGAACTGTGAAAGGGCCAGAAAGTGTTTTACCCAGGAACTCTGTTTTCAATGGAAGGGGGTACTCAGCATCAAATTACCAACAGCTCCGCATTTTATAGCTTGTTGGCGCCGAACGCACTAGTCCGGTCAGCTTAATGAATCTGGATTGTAAATGTGATTTGGGAAATTGTGAGACCAAAGGAAGCCGATCATCGACTTCCTTCAGAAAATCCTGCCTAGAGCATTTCCTTGAGAGCAGGCTTGGTCACTTTCCCCATGGCGTTCCTGGGAAGAGCATCCACGATGATTAAAGTTTTAGGAATCTTGTAGGAAGACATTCTGCCGTCACACCATTCTTTTAGTGCTTCGTATTCCAGAGAAGCACCTTCGTTAACTGCTACGAAAGCAGTCACCGCTTCTCCCCAGGTATCGTCTTCAACACCGATCACGGCAACTTCGGAAATATCTTCATGTGTAAGTAACACACCCTCGATCTCCAGAGCAGAGAGTTTATAGCCGCCGGACTTTATTATATCGACCGAGGAACGTCCCATTATCCGGTAATAGCCATCTTCAACAACCGCAACATCGCCAGTACAAAACCAGCCATCCTTGAAGCTTTCTGTGGTTGCAGCCTCGTTATCCCAGTATTCCAGGAACACGTTGTCACCTTTGATTCGAATCTCACCGGGAACTGCTTCTTCCTCTATTGCATTGTCATACTCATCGAAAAGCTGGCACTCCACACCCGGTAATGGTTGGCCCACGGCGCCCGCACGTCTTTCACCCTCGTAGGGGTTGGAAATGCCCATGCCTATCTCGGTCATTCCATAGCGTTCCAGCAAAACCTGACCAGTAAGATCTTTCCATTGATTAAATAGTTTTACCGGACATGCCGCTGAACCGGAAATATTGAGACGCATGTCTTGAAAACCGTCACAGATTTTTTGTACTTCTGCCTGATCAATGGTGTCAAAGTATTGAATGAGTTTTACATAAATTGTCGGTACTGCCATGAACACATTGTAGGTGCCGGCAACGATCTGTTCGCTTATCTTTGGAATATCAAACTTGGCAAATAAATGGACTGTTGCGCCAGCCCACAGACCACAGCTAAGGAT
>JAPPOG010000048.1 GCA_028818225.1 Gammaproteobacteria bacterium
AACTATTGGTAGCGTGAGTTGGCGCGATCGATTTTTTGCTGAAAAAAATCAATCTGTAGCAAGCTTTTTGCAACAAATGGATAAAGGAGTCCAAGCTGCCAAAGAAGTTTTTGTTACTATTGCTCCCGCGGTTAATCGAGCAAACTGGGAAGAAGCCTTCGCGTCTTCAGGTACGATGAAAATGCTTGCCTATATATGTGCCGCTCATGGATTTGGTGAAAACCAGATTCAGCTAGAGGCATTATATGAACTTAAAACCAAAATGGCGGAGTCGATTGCCAATAATACTGAATTACCTGGTCTAAAAGACCGTCGCCGGGATTTATTGTTGGCAGGATGGTGTATCCTGCTTGGCTTAATGGAAACCTATCGGATTAAAACCATAAATTTCAGTGCTACGGCGCTTCGTGAAGGCATGTTGGATTTTATGGTGAAAAATGAAAAAACCATACAAGCCATGGAGTCTAGCGGATTACCGGAAGTAAGTTTCGCGAAAGGATAGTTTAGATTTGTGCTAATTGGTGTAGCAATTGATTTTGAACATCTAGTAATTCATTAGCATCCGTAACTCTCTCATGGTAAGTCCCATCTGCATCCAATTCCCAGGTTTGTGCAGGTGAGTCCAGATAGATTTCCATTTCCTGCATAATTCTATTGGCGTGTTTCTTTTTAAGAATTGGAAAGCAAACCTCAATTCTGTTGGAGAGATTTCTTTCCATCAGGTCAGCGGAAGAGCAATAGATTTGATGCGATCCGTTAAGGAAATGATAAACTCTCGAATGCTCGAGAAATCGTCCTACTACTGAAATAACTCGAATATTTTCGCTCACACCCGGTATTCCTGGCTTCAGGCAACAGGTACCGCGAACAATCAGGTTAATCTCGACACCAGCCTGTGAGGCTGAATACAGTTCTTTGATTATTGCCGGATCGGTCAGGGCATTCATTTTTGCCACGATACGCGCTGGCTTCCCTTCGGCTGCCGCTGCTTTTTCCTGGTCTATGAGCTTGACCAGGCTCTTTCGCAGATTAAACGGTGCGTGTATGAGTAGTTTAGGATGGATCTTCTTACCCATGCCGGTAATTTGTTGGAATACCTTATGCACATCTGCGCACAATTCTGCGTCTGCTGTCATCAGACTGTAATCTGTATAAAGCAGTGAATTTTTGCGGTGATAATTCCCTGTTCCCAGGTGAGCATAGCGTTTGAGTTGATTGCCTTCTCTTCTTACAAACAGCAGCATCTTGGCATGTGTCTTGTAGCCCATAACACCATAAACCACCACGGCACCAGCTTCTTGTAATATGCTGGCGAAATTGATGTTTTCTTCTTCATCGAATCGAGCCCTTAATTCGATTACAACGGTAACCTCTTTACCGTTTCGTGCAGCCTCGGTTAAGGCTTCTACCAATTCTGAAGATTCGTTGGTTCGATAGAGTGTTTGCTTAATCGATAAAACCTGCGGGTCTTTGGCGGCTTGTCTTACCCAATCGATGATTGGTGTAAATGATTCATAGGGATGCAATAGGAGCTGATCGTCTTTGTGTACAGCAGCAAAAATGTCACTGCCTTCTTCCAGTGCTTTCGGGTTACCCGGTGAAAATTTAGGGAATAATAGTTCAGGGCGCTCAACCATGCTGGTCACAGCCATAAGCCGCTGGAGATTTACCGGGCCATCCAATCTGAACAACTCATCTTCGACAAGATTAAAACGCTCCAGTAAGAAATTAGTTAATTCTTCCGGGCACTCCTTGCCGACTTCCAGTTTTGTCGCAGCACCGAAGCGTCGACTGTGAAGTTCGCCTTGTAGTGCACTGGCAACGTCCTCTACCTCTGCATTAGACATTTCCAAATCAGAATTTCGAGTAACTCGAAACTGATGACATTCAGTGACCGACATGCCAGGGAAAAATTCTTCTATATAGTTGTGAATAATCGAGGAAAGAAAAACGAAATTATCTCCCTGTGGAAGTATTTCTTTGGGCACTTTAATCAATCTGGGCAATGAGCGAGGCGCTGGCACGATTGCCAGCCCGCTATCGCGACCAAAGGCGTCTTTGCCTTCCAATGAAAGGATAAAATTCAGGCTCTTGTTCACGAGTCTTGGAAAAGGGTGAGCAGGATCCAGACCTAATGGGCTGACCACCGGCAATATTTCCTCAAAAAAGTATTGCTTGGCCCATTCCTCAAGTTCGTCGCTCCATGTTGAGCGATGGACAAAATGGATACTTTCGTTAGCCAGGGAAGGAAGCAGTTCATCGTTGAGAATTCGATACTGCTCAGCTAAAGCGGCTCGTACTTGCCCATTAATCTCTTTTAAGGTCTGTTCCGGATACTTGCCATCAGGCCCGGGTCGTTGTCGGCCGAAATCCAGTTGTTTCTTAAGGCCGGAAACGCGGATTTCGTAAAATTCATCGAGATTGGAGCTGAATATAAGCAGAAAGATGAGGCGTTCCAGCAATGGATGTCTGTGATTCTTCGCCTGTTCCAGTACCCGCCAGTTGAATTTCAGATAGCTGAGTTCCCGGTTCTCGTAATAGTCGCTACTGCTCAAATCCAGCTCTACCGACTCCTCAAAGGAATGGCCAGCATCGGCAGTAGAGTTGTCTACCACAACTTCAAGCGAACTATTGCCAGGTACCTGGGTCATAAAAAAAGCCTAATATCAGCTACTTGCGGAAATTTACTCAGTGCCCTGAGCCAGTGAATTCCGGCCTGTAAATTCCGGGCAGGGCCATAAATGTTAGCATATAGCCAGAGCATAGCTCTAATGGGTATTGGGGGAATTGATACAGCGCAGTTGTATTGGTGAATTGTCATATTTCTGTAATATTCATCGCCTATAGTCTCAGCTCAATACTTTGCATTAGCTACTTTTGGAGACTATGAATGCGGGCTACATTTTTGGGCAAACTGTTTGCTCTTGCTGTATCAGCAAATCTTTCCATTTTCAGCCTGGCCTCAGAACTTGATCCGGCTCTTCCTGACTATGAGAGAACGAGCGGAGTGTCTGGTAATTTGTCGAGTGTAGGCTCCGACACACTGGCAAATCTGATGACGCTGTGGGCGGAAGACTTCAAGCGTTATTATCCCAATGTGAATATTCAGATTCAGGCAGCAGGTTCCTCGACTGCTCCTCCGGCTTTAACCGAACGAACTTCTAACATCGGCCCGATGAGCCGGGAGATGAAAGATAACGAAATCGAAGCCTTCGAATCCCGTTATGGCTATAAGCCAACGGCCATTCCAGTCGCCATCGACGCACTTGCAGTCTATGTACATAAAGATAATCCGATCGATGGAATGACAATTCAGCAGGTGGATGCGATTTTTTCTTCCAATCAGCGCTGCGGCTATTCCCAAAATATTGATACCTGGGGACAGCTGGCCATGCGTGGCCCATGGGAACGACGCGACATTCAATTATTTGGTAGAAATTCTGTATCTGGTACCTACGGCTATTTTAAAGATGTAGCCCTGTGTGAAGGAGATTTTAAGAACAGCGTCAATGAGCAACCGGGCTCCGCATCTGTTGTGCAGTCTGTAAGCACTTCTATTAATGGCGTTGGCTACTCGGGAATTGGCTATCGCACGTCGAGTGTTCGATCTGTACCGATAGCTCGCAATGCAAACAGTGAATATTTCGATGCAACGGCTGAAAATTCAGTAACTGGCAATTACCCATTGGCCAGGTTTCTCTGGGTTTATGTCAATAAAGCACCAAATACCGAGTTACCGCCACTGGAAAGAGAATTCATTAAATTAATCATGTCCAAAGCAGGGCAGGACGTCGTGCTTAAAGATGGTTACATTCCGCTACCGGCAGGTGTCGTAGACAACGCTCTCGGCATACTGGGAATGAAATAACTGCGAAGCGAGTATAAAAATATCTTTAACGAAGGTTCAGTCTTAATGAGATTGAACCCTCGTGTATTTATAAAGCAAATTTAATGGTTACCGAATCTAACTCAAATTCACCTCCTCTTTCAGCTATCGCTAATGTCGAAGACGAAAGCAGACTGGACTTGGCTTCAGACAAGATTCGATTTCGCCGTAAATTACGCCATCTTTATGATCGGTCTGCGAACATATTAATCGCGGCAGGCGGAATCGGGGTAATCGTAGCGATTCTCCTGATCTTTCTTTACCTGTTTTACGAAGTTATTCCGCTATTCGGCGGTGCGGAGTTTCATGAGGGGTCACAACTTCAGGTTTCAACTGGAGATTCAGGACAGGCATTACATTTAGCTATTGAAGAGCAGGCCGAGATTGCCATGCGCCTTGATAACGCGGGCAATATCGTCTTTTTTGGGATGGAAGATGGTGCCCTGGTGAGCCAGGTTGCTCTCGATATTCCGGCTGATTTCACCATTAGCACATTTGCCTTGGATACAGAATCGAATGGAGTGTTTAGCCTGGGTTCAACAGACGGCCGGGCAATTGTTGCCAGCTACACTTATGAAACCACTTTTTCCCCAGTGGATAATCAACGAATCATCACACCCGCGATTGAGTATCCATTTGGAGATGACGCCTTTACTTTATTCGAAGGTGCGTCATTGTCGGCGATGGCACTGCGCTCTTCGGACGACACTTTATTGCTCTCTGGAACTAATGAAGAGGGAGCAATATCCCTGCTGCGCATTAGTCAGCAGCAATCACTGCTTTCTGCTTTTGGTCTCGGCGGTAATTCTGGTGGCAATATTGAAGTAGAAACAGCGCAAATTGATGTTGTGTCGTTAAATACACAACAAATGTTTATCGATGCCGATCAGCGCTGGTTGTTTGTCATTGGGGAAAACGGTCTGGCGCGATTAATGGATGTGCGCGCTGGCTTTAACGGTGTTGTTGATAATTTCGAGATCGAAGCTTTTATTACGGAAAACGCTGTGCAGCATACAGCTGTGCGTTTCTTACTCGGTGGTATCTCCCTGCTGGTTGCCGATGAATCTGGAACGGTCGCCCAATGGTTTCTGGTTCGCGCTGAGGAAGGTTTTAGTCTGGAAAAAATTCGGGAATTCTCTTTAGCTGACCGTCCCATCGTTGCACTAAGTCCCGAACAGCGGCGCAAGAACTTTGTTGCTGCTGACGATGCTGGAAACTTTGCGATATTTAACACCACGTCTAATCGCAAAGTCATCGAATCCAGATTATCTGACAGCGCTCCGGCCAACTTCGCCATCTCGCCAAGAGGCGATGCGTTATTAGTGGAGTGGCCAGATGGCAATTTTCAGACCTGGGAAGTGGAGAATGAGCATCCTGAAGTTTCATGGGGCGCCCTCTGGAATAAAGTCTGGTATGAGAGTTATGCCGAGCCTGAATATATCTGGCAATCCTCCGCATCCACTAATGAGTTTGAGCCTAAATACAGCCTTGTCCCGCTCTCCTTCGGAACTTTAAAGGCTGCGTTCTATGCCATGCTACTAGCGGCACCTCTGGCGATCTGCGGCGCAATATTTACGGGCTACTTCATGGCTCCTGCTATGCGCAGGAAAGTGAAGCCATTGGTTGAATTGATGGAGGCTTTGCCCACTGTTGTATTGGGATTTCTTGCGGGGCTCTGGTTAGCGCCATTTGTAGAAAATAATCTGCTGGGAATATTCAGCATGTTAATCATATTACCGATTAGCATACTGCTGGCGAGCCTGGTGTGGATCCAGTTGCCCCGTAATTTTCGCCACAGCATTCCAGAAGGTTGGGAAGCTGCAATACTTATACCGGTCATCTTGATCTTTGGCTATTTTTCTTTTGTTATTGCTGGACCTTTGGAAAATATATTTTTCGATGGTGACCTCCGTATCTACTTAACTAATGATCTTGGCATTAGCTATGACCAGCGAAATGCCCTGGTTGTTGGTTTTGCCATGGGTTTTGCCGTCATTCCAACAATCTTTTCCATAGCAGAAGATGCAATCTTTACCGTACCTAAGCAATTGACCTATGGCTCTCTAGCTTTGGGTGCCACGCCCTGGCAGAGCCTGTACCGAGTAGTTTTACCCACGGCAAGCCCCGGAATATTTTCAGCATTGATGATTGGGCTTGGCAGAGCCGTGGGCGAAACCATGATTGTCTTAATGGCTACCGGTAATACGCCAATCATGGATGCCAATATTTTCGAAGGGATGCGGACGCTTGCGGCAAATATTGCCGTGGAGATTCCGGAATCTGAAGTGGACAGTACGCATTACCGCATCCTGTTTTTAGCGGCATTGGTTTTATTCATGTTTACTTTTGTCTTTAACACCCTGGCTGAAATCATCAGGCAGCGACTCAGAACGAAGTACAGCACCATATGACGATTAAGTTAGCCAAATGGATAAATAAGGGAACGCCATGGATCTGGTTTAATGCCGGCGCAGTTGCCATAAGCATTGTAATGGTCATTGGCTTATTGTTATTGCTCGCTGTGCGAGGACTAAGTCATTTCTGGCCCCATGATGTCATGCGTGCAAATTATGCACCCCCAACTACTTCCCCTGAGTTGCAAGTAACCCAGGTAATTGGTGAATTCGTCGAGAGCGAAACAATTCCTGCGATACAAATTGCTTCTTCCGGGATACCAGTGGACGAGACTCAGGAAAGTTATCGTCGCGATTTGTTAAAACTGGGAAATCGCGATGTGACAGGAGCAGATTTCATCTGGGTGCTTAATGATTTCGTTTCTGATATCGAATACCCGGCGAATCTGATTACCCTGGAACGCCGTGAGTGGGGCAATTTCTACGGTTTCATTACCGAAGTCAGGGAAAACGGCAATGCTGTAGCAAGTAGTAATCCCGAACAGCCCGGAGATGACACGGCCTGGAATGCATTCAATGTGCGCCTGCAGCGGGCACTATCCATCTACGATCAAATCTTTGAGATTGAGAATGACGAAATCGGGCAGATTAATTATCAGATGGAACGCCTCAGGCTAAGGGAGCGTCGCCTGGAAATCGATGGAGAAAATACGCCGGAAGCTATCGCAGCGATAAACGCTGACCGTGCCGAGCTTGATGAGCAATACGAAGGATTCCAGCTGCAGCTGGTTGAATTGTATGAAAGCGTAAATCGGGATACTGCTGTCTTTCAGGCAGCCAATGAGGCGCAGTTAGAAATTGACCTGGCGGATGTAGTACTCGCCTATAGACCGAATCAGATGGGATTCTTCGCCAAGATAGGCGCCTATGGACACAAGCTGGGGGAGTTCCTTACCGACGAGCCGCGGGAAGCAAACACGGAGGGTGGTATCTTTCCGGCGATTTTTGGCACAGTCATGATGGTTATGCTCATGTCGGTGTTTGTTACTCCGTTCGGTGTAGTCGCGGCTGTCTATTTGCGAGAATATGCGAAGCAGGGAATCATCACCCGCACGATTCGAATCGCGGTGAATAATCTGGCGGGAGTTCCTTCGATTGTTTATGGTGTTTTCGGCCTTGGATTCTTCATTTATATCCTGGGCGGTGAGATCGATCAGCTGTTTTATCCTGAAGCCCTGCCAGCGCCTACTTTTGGTACGCCGGGATTGCTCTGGGCTTCACTGACCCTGGCTCTATTGACGGTTCCTGTCGTAATTGTTGCCACGGAGGAAGGTCTGGCCCGTATACCGAGGAGTGTACGGGAGGGCAGCCTGGCATTGGGTGCTACCAAGTTTGAGACTCTCTGGCGGGTGGTATTACCCATGGCCAGTCCGGCTATGATGACAGGCTTGATCCTGGCTGTCGCCAGGGCCGCTGGTGAAGTGGCTCCACTAATGCTGGTGGGAGTTGTAAAATTAGCGCCATCGCTGCCACTGGATGGGAATTATCCCTATCTGCACCTGGAGCAGAAATTTATGCATCTCGGATTCCACATCTATGATGTTGGATTTCAGAGTCCGAATATAGAGGCGGCTCGACCCCTCGTGTTTGCAACAGCATTATTGCTGGTAATAGTAATCGCAATACTCAATTTAACGGCGGTGGCCTTGCGCAATCATCTGCGTGAAAAATACAAAGCGTTAGATGTTTAAGCAATAGGTATCTCGCAACATGAACACTAAAGAAAATCTGGAAGAAACTGGAACAATGCGCAAAGTAGATGTGTCTGCTGTTCTAAACGAAGATTCAGTAACTGACGATCAGCTGGAAACTTGCATCGATGTAAGTGGGTTGAATCTTTACTATGCCAAAGACAAGCAGGCGCTAATCGATATCAATCTTACGATCCCCAGGCAACGAGTCACTGCTTTTATCGGGCCCAGTGGTTGCGGAAAATCCAGTCTACTGCGTTGTTTTAACAGGATGAATGACCTGGTTGACGACTGTGTTATTGAAGGAAACATTGTATTAGATGGCGAGAATATTTATGAGCGCGCCATTGACGTGGCAGATCTCCGTCGGCGAGTTGGAATGGTTTTTCAGAAACCCAATCCCTTTCCAAAATCAGTCTATGAGAATGTCGCCTATGGCTTGCGTATTCAGGGCATAAACAACAAACGGGTGCTTGATGAGGTGGTTGAAGAATCACTCAAAGCTGCAGCACTCTGGGACGAAGTAAAAGACAGGTTGCACGACAGCGCTTTGGGCATGTCAGGAGGGCAACAACAACGCCTGGTTATTGCCCGAACCATCGCGGTAGAACCGGAAGTCTTGTTACTGGATGAACCCGCTTCAGCTCTGGATCCGATCTCAACTTTGAAAATTGAAGAGTTGATTAATGAGTTAAAACAGACATACACGATCATTATCGTTACCCACAACATGCAACAGGCAGCCCGTGTATCCAACTATACGGCGTTTATGTACATGGGGAACATGGTGGAATTTGATACCACGGATAACATATTTACCAATCCAAAAGAAAAACAAACTGAAGACTACATAACCGGTAGATACGGTTAGACAGGATTCATACAAACATACTTTTTAATGAAACAAGTAGAACATCACCAGGTGCTACGATGAATTCACAAGCAGAAGACCATGGACATCACATTTCTCAACAATTCAATTCTGAATTGGAGGCTGTGAAAAATCACATGATGGAGATGGGTGGAGCCGTAGAGAAGCAACTCTCGGATGCGCTGACTTCGGTTGTCGATGCCGACAGCGGATTAGGCAAGCGCATCATGAAAGAAGATGACGAAATTGATGCCATGGAGCTGAAGATCGACGAAGAGTGCAGTTTGATTCTTGCCCGGCGCCAGCCAGCGGCAAGCGATTTGCGCTTAGTTCTGGCCATAATCAAAACTGTGCGTGACCTGGAGCGCATTGGTGATGAATCAGCCAAGATTGCTCGCATGGGAGTTAAGCTGAGTGAGGAAGGTGAATTTCCCGAAGGGTTCGTGGAGTTCAAGCATTTGGGAAAAAATGTCGCCAGCCTGGTGGGCAATGCTCTAGACGCCTTCGCTCGTTATGATGCCGAGGCGGCCCTGGCGGTAGCCCAGGCCGATGCCGATGTTGACAAGGAATATGGTTCCGCAACACGTTCAATGATTACTTATATGATGGAAGACCCCCGGAGCATTTCCCGGGTCCTGAATCTCCTCTGGGCGTTACGAGCCCTCGAGCGCATAGGGGATCACGCGAAGAATATCGCCGAACACGTCATCTACCTGGTGAAGGGAATGGATGTTCGCCATGAAAATCTGGATAACCTGGCGGACCAGATTGTTGATGCTGAGTAGCTCGTTGCGGTAATTGTAATGATATGTCCGTAAGCTGACGATCCTGTCATATTGTCATTATTCTGTAATATTTAATGAATATAGTAGCCATAAGCAAAACCTGATGGTTCGGCTGTTGGTGAGTGAACGATAACGATCTTACCGCTTAGCTTAAACAACTATTCGGAACAATTTTATGAAGACTAGAAATTTCCTGATAGCACTTGGAGTAAGTGCTGCTTCCACCAGCGCCATGGCGCAATCTGATTTTCCAACTTTTGAGTGGGGAGGAAGAATTCATGCGGATGCGACAGCATTCGATAATGACAAATATTCCTATGATGACGGCACCGAACTTCGACGGGGCCGACTCTTTGTTGGTGGCGAGCTCTCCGATCGATGGGAGTGGAGAATCCAGTATGATTTCGCGCCGGATGATCCGGAACTTAAAGACGGATATGTTCGTTACAATGCCTCAGAAAACTCCCGAATTACTATCGGAAGTTTCAAGCAGTTCTCCAGCCTGGAAGAATTAACCAGTTCTAATCACATTACTTTCACAGAGCGATCATTACCTAATGCCCTGGTTACCAGTCGTCGTGTTGGTATTGGCTATCAACGCTGGGGTGATAACTACAATTTTGCTGCATCAACCTACACTCATGAGGCGAATAACAAGTCTCGCGGCGATGGTGTTGCCAGCCGGTTTGTTTATCGACCGGATATTGGTGGCGACAGTTTGTTCCACCTGGGCGTAAATGTTGCCCGTGAAACTCCTGATGGCGACACCATCAGGTTTAGAGCACGGCCTGAGTCCCATCAGGACGACCATCGCATCGTCAATACCGACCGCATCCGGGGAGTGGACAGCCACTCCAAGCTGGGGCTTGAAGCTGCGTTTGTGGATGGACGATTCTCGGCGCAGGGTGAATATGTCCGACAGAATGTAGAACGGGACCTGGGGGCAGACTTGAGCTTCGATGGCTACTATGCCTATGTCAGTTACTTTCTGACTAATGATACTCGACCCTATTCCTCTTCGAATGCAGCCTTCGATCGGGTCAGACCATCTGGTTCCGGCGGTGCCTGGGAGCTGGCAGCACGAGTTAGTCATCTGGATCTAAGCAATATAGATATTATGGGCGGGGCAGTCGATACTTTTACTCTTGGTGCCAATTACTACATGACTAATGATTTGCGCTTTGCACTTAACTACGTAATGGCCGATTCCGATGATATGGCCGGTGATGACGATCCCAATACCTGGGTCTTTCGGCTTCGCTGGACTTTCTAGGAATACCTTTCAGTACTCAGTGAACCGAGTCTAGGGACTGATCACTGGTAGAGTTTTCAGCCTGACTTATCCTATATAAAGGGAGCTTGCATATAAACAGGCTCCCTTTGCCGACTTCGCTGGATATCTCCAGCTCGGCATCGTGTCGCAACAGAATATGTTTAACGATGGCCAGCCCCAAACCGGTACCCCCAGTATCTGAGGAACGACTCACATCCACCCGGTAAAATCTTTCGGTCAGGCGAGGGATATGCTGAGCTTCTATTCCAATACCATTATCTTCCACAGAAATATCAAAACTGTCTTTACCTAACTTTGCCAATAACTTGATGTTGCCAGCAGCCGGGGTGTACTTGGCAGCATTTACCACCAGGTTTGAAATGGCGCTGTAGAGCTCGCTGCGCTTTCCGGTTATAACAGCAGAGTCATCACAGTCGACGGTGAACTGGTGCGACTTATCAAGAAACATCTGTTTAGTATCATTCTCGATTTCACTAATAAGCTTGGCGATCTCTATCTCATCTTGTTGTTTGGGCAGGATTTTTGTTTCCAGTGCGCTAAGCATTAACAGGTCCCTGACGATGTTTTCCATGCGCAGCGCCTGCTGTTTCATCTGCAGCATGGGCTTTTCCCATTTTGGATCCATCTCCTCCATGTTGTCGATGATGGCTTCCAGGTAACCCTTAAAAACCGTAATGGGAGTACCCAGTTCATGGGATACGTTGCCAACGAAATCTTTGCGCATATTTTCCAGTCGCTGAATCTGGGTTACATCTCTGACAATCATTAACCGTTCGTTTTCGCCAAATAAGGCAATCTGGTACTCAATGATCTTTCTCGAGTCACCAGGTGCTTCGAGTTTCAGGGTCTCTTCATAATTCTCACTATGAAAGTATTCCGTAAAGCGTGGATCTCTTATCAAATTAGTAACTGACTGGTTTCGGTCTTGTGGATATTTTAAGCCCAGCAATTTTTCGCTGGCAGAATTCCACCAATCCAGATTGCCCTGCTTGTTAATCATAATCACAGCCATTTCCAGGGCCGCCGAAGATTCTTGTGCCTTGTCGATAATCTGCTCTAGTACCTTGCTGGCTTTGCGCTCCTGTTTTTGGATACGATAAATGGAGTCAAAAATGTCACCCCACAGGCCAAGACTCTGGGGTGCATCGAGTTTGTTTTCAGCAGTAGTATTCAGTAGCCATTTGTTCAGGCGTCGTAACTGATAAAGATTGATGACGACGAAAACAGCGAGAGTTAAGAGCCAGACCAGCAATAGTTCCCCCATCAGAGAGCCAATGATTCCCGTAATGCCCAGAATAATCAGGACACGATTAAGCTCTGTACGCCAGCTAGTCATTGCTTGTGTTTATATGCTCCAAGCATGGAATTTGCAGCAGTCTACTAAACGAAATCCTATTTTAATTTGTCCCCAATACAAGGGCTAGCTTTTCTTTAATGTATCAAT
>JAPPOG010000086.1 GCA_028818225.1 Gammaproteobacteria bacterium
AACGCTTGCACCCTCCGTATTACCGCGGCTGCTGGCACGGAGTTAGCCGGTGCTGCTTCTGTAGGTAACGTCAATCCCGGCTGGTATTAACAGCCGAGCCTTCCTCCCTACTGAAAGTGCTTTACAACCCGAGGGCCTTCTTCACACACGCGGCATGGCTGGATCAGGGTTGCCCCCATTGTCCAATATTCCCTACTGCTGCCTCCCGTAGGAGTCTGGGCCGTGTCTCAGTCCCAGTGTGGCTGATCATCCTCTCAGACCAGCTAGAGATCGTCGCCTTGGTGAGCCTTTACCTCACCAACAAGCTAATCTCACGCAGGCTCATCAAATAGCGCAAGGTCCGAAGATCCCCTGCTTTCCCCCGTAGGGCGTATGCGGTATTAATCCGAGTTTCCCCGGGCTATCCCCCACTACTGGGCAGATTCCTACGCGTTACTCACCCGTCCGCCGCTCGACGCCTGGGAGCAAGCTCCCATCGTTTCCGCTCGACTTGCATGTATTAGGCCTGCCGCCAGCGTTCAATCTGAGCCATGATCAAACTCTTCAGTTTGAGTTTTAAAGTGGTCACCATTTTACTGCTGTCAGTACTACTTGATCTGACAAAAATAACGACCACAAAAGTTGTGCTCAAAGATTACAAACTACTGTGTTGGTTCATTCTCAACAAAGACTCCGAAGAATCTTCATCAAGGGGGTGAACCAACGCCTATATATTCAAAATGAATAAACGCAGTTGCTTACTTTGAAAGGGTCTAGTCTTCCTCAATCTCCAAAAGGATCAGGAGGAAACAGACGAGACCTAATTAATTAGATCCCTCACCTTACCAGCAAGCACCCACCTCTATTGCTTGACCTAATTTTTAAAGAACAGAGATAAAAAACCGATGGTTTTTTATACAATTTTGCACTTTCAACAGCGCAAAAAACCCCAGTGCCTAATGACACAGAGGCGGCGTATTATACGCGTGTTTGCCCCATTAGCAAGGGCTATAGAAGGGATTTTGCAATAATTTTTCGAGTTGAAAAATTAACACAAAATCAGTGAGATACAAGAGCTAATTTCACTGCACAAATTTGGCCAAGTGAAACAGCTTCTTGCCTCTCCTGAGGACGCAGAATTTACCTTCCAGGGCATTGCTCCCGGAGAGCTCAAAATCCACCGAATCCACCACCTGGCCATTCACATTGACGGCATTATTGCCGATGAATTCACGCGCCATCTTGTTGGATTTGGCCAGTCCAGTCTCCACCAGCACCTCGACGATGCCTTTGGAGCCGCCCCGGAATTCTGTGCATGGCAGGCCATCCAGCTCGAGCTGGGCCAGGTCATCGCTGGTCAGGCTGGAGATGTCCCCGGAAAAGAGTGCTTCGCTTATCCTTACGGCTGCGTTCAAGCCCCCTTTGCCGTGGAGCAGCTCGGTCACTTCACGGGCCAGAATTCCCTGTGCTTCCGGCCTGGCCTGGGCGGCTTTATCACTGCGTTCTATTTCTTCGATCTCATCCACCGGGAGAAACGTGAAAAATTTGAGATACTTGTAAACGTCAGCATCCGCGACGTTCAACCAAAACTGGTACAGGGCATAGGGCGAGGTCATGTGGGAGCTAATCCAGACTGTGCCAGTTTCCGTTTTGCCAAACTTGCTACCATCAGATTTGGTAACCAGTGGTGTGGTCACTCCATAAACCTGGTTTTGATACAGGCGGCGAGTCAGGTCGATACCACCGGTGATATTTCCCCATTGATCACTACCACCTACCTGCACCGTGCAGTTGTAACGCTTGTTCAACTCGGCAAAATCGTAAGACTGCAGCAGCATGTAGCTAAACTCGGTAAAGGAGATGCCCTCCCCATCCCGCTCTATGCGCTGCTTGACGGATTCTTTCTGAATCATGGCATTGACTGAGAAATGCTTGCCTACATCGCGCAGGAATCCGAGTACATCGTAGCCCCGGGTCCAATCGAGATTGTTGGCCAGTACTGCGGAATTTTCACCACAATCAAAATCCAGGAACTGGCCAAGTTGGGGCTTTAAGCGCTCAACCCACTCGCCTACCACTTCGGAAGAATTAAGTTGACGTTCGTCGGCCTTGAAACTTGGATCACCAATGAGGCCTGTTGCACCACCAACGAGAGCAATAGGTTTATGCCCTGCCTGTTGAAATCGTTTCAATACTAATAAAGGAACGACGCTGCCCACATGCAGGCTTTCGGCAGTTGGATCAAATCCGCAATAAACGGTGCGACTGCCGCTGGCCAGATGCTCACGCAACTCATCGCCGCCGGCGAGCTGGGAAATGAGCTCACGCTGCTCTAGATCGCTGATTATATCGAGGCTGGAAGCGGCCATCTGGCGGTCCTAACTAGTTCACAAGACTAAGAAATTCATGGGAAATGCCGACCCAAGCAAGAGAAATGGCGCATTGACCATGGTAAAAACACGCAGATTTTACAGCAAAACGCCGTTGAAGTGCGCGAATACTGCGGTTCTCGGGATAAAAACTCCTTTGAAATGGTCAATTGATTGCTGTAGTTTTGCGCATTCACGCGGTAACGCTAAGTTTGTAGTAGCTTGTTATGGACCCTAAGCAGTTCCTTACACAAATAGTTCAGACCTTTAAGCAGTTTGTTCTCAAGTATTACCCAAAGGACCATTTGTATATCGCTGGCTCCATGGCAGCGCTATTCCTGCTTCTATTAATTATTCCCGGAGAAGATAAGGGGCCAGCTGTCCCTAATCAGACTACCCGGATTCCCATACCGGTAACTCTCGACGAACCTGGGTCAGAACCAAGCTCTTCCCTGAATCTTGCCGACTATGTGGTAACTGCAGAGGCACCGGCAGAAATTAACCTCTGGCAAAATGTTGAAATTAAGAGCGGCGATAACTTGTCGGCAATCTTTACTAAAGTAGGTTTGTCCGATCAGGATTTGTTTCGTGTATTGAACAGCAGTGAAGAGGCAAAAATTCTCAATCGTGTTTACCCGGGCTACCAACTGGATTTTCTGATACCTGACGAAGGTGAACTGGAACAACTTCGCGTTCTTAAATCGCCTTTGGAAGGCTATCTCTTCACCCGCGAGAATAATGACTACCTTGTCCAGGAAATAATAAAAGAAGCACAGATTCACCAGGCCTTTAAAGTTGGTGAAATATCTGACTCGCTGTTTATGGCTGGCCAGAGAGAACAAATTCCCGCAGTGCACCTAATGGAGATGGCAAACATATTTGGCGGTGTTATCGATTTTATTCTCGATCCCCGAATGGGTGATCAGTTCAGCATTCTCTACAATGAACAATTCCTCGACGGGCAGTTCATTGGTAACGGTGAAATTCTGGCTACACGCTTTGTTAATCAGGGACGAGTATTTACAGCAGTTCGCTATATAAATGAAGAAGGCGAAGTTGGTTACTACTCTCCGGATGGCGAAAGTATGCGCAAGGCATTCTTGCGCAATCCTCTTGATGTGTTTCGCATCAGCTCGAATTTTAATCCGCGAAGACGCCACCCTATCCTTAACACCATCCGCGCTCATAAAGGAACGGACTATGCTGCTCCGACCGGAACACCAATTCGTGCGACCAGTGATGGTCGTGTAACCCGGGCCTCCAGATACGGATCTTTTGGCAATTTGGTAATTATTCAACATGCGGGTGGTTTCGAGACCAAGTACGCTCACTTGTCACGATTTGCCAATGGCATAGGTCGCGGCGATCGCGTCAGGCAAGGTGAAGTCATAGGCTATGTCGGCTCTACCGGCGGTGCCACTGGTCCACATCTGCATTACGAATTCCTGGTAAACGGCGTGCACCAAAACCCGCGCACAATTCTTGATAAACTACCTACGGCAGTATCGATAGAAGCAGCAGAGATGGATCGCTTTCGCGATCAGATAGCGCCGTTGCTTCGACAATTCGAAGAACTCAATGATTCAAGACTGTTATCATTGAATCAGCAAAGCGCTGATTGATCAGAATTCATAAGCTATGTCCCAGAACGAGCTTTATATTGGGCTAATCTCCGGCACCAGTATTGATGGTGTCGATTGTGCCCTTGTGTCATTCAACGACAATAAACCCTATTTATTAGCTACCCACTTTGAAGAGGCGTCTGCAGAATTACGCAATAGCGTACTTGCACTCTGCGCAGGAACCAGTATTGACCTTGCTTCACTTGGTGAAACCGATATTGCCATTGGCAAGTGGTTTGCCCACGCCGTTAATGAACTTCTAATCGAAGCAAAAGTTGACGCCAAAGTTGTAAAAGCCATAGGAAGCCATGGCCAAACTATCTGGCATCAACCTGCCGGCGAAAACCCCTTCTCTTTACAAATCGGCAACCCGAATACGATTGCACAATTAACTGGCATTGCAACCGTTGCCGATTTCCGCCAGAGAGATATTGCTGCCGGTGGGCAAGGAGCTCCGCTGGCGCCGCTATTACATCGCGAAGTATTTCAGAGTGAGTCAAGCGATCGAGCCATTGTGAACATCGGTGGAATTTCCAACGTCACCATGTTGCCAGCACAGGGAACCTGTCTCGCTTTCGATTCCGGACCGGGCAATGTATTAATGGACTACTGGATCGACAAACATCAACAGAAACGTTTTGATGAAAATGGGGAGTGGGCAGCAGCGGGAACAATAGATATAGAATTATTAGCTTGCCTACTGAATGATCCCTATTTTGCATTACCGCCACCAAAGAGTACTGGAAGAGAATTATTCAATGGCTCTTTTTTAGAACGGAAACTTGCTGAACTGGGCAAGTCCATAGAAGCGATAGACGTGCAGGCTACACTGCTTGAGTACACTGTTATTTCAATTTCCAATGCAATAAGCAATTTGTTCTCGCCCAAAGAAATTTATGTCTGCGGCGGAGGTGCATATAACAGTACGTTAATGTCAAAACTGGCAAGTGCCAATCCTGCTACCGAGGTTTTTACCAGCAGCAAACTGGGGATCGATCCTGCCTGGGTAGAAGCAATTGCTTTTGCCTGGATGGCCAAACAGGCAATGGAAGAAAAACAGCTCGACACTTCACCGTTCACCGGCGCCAAAGAACCGGTATCGCTCGGCGGCATCTATCCTGCGTAGAGAGAAAAGTCCTGGTTAGATAGAGAAAGAAGCGCCACATCCACAAGTGGTGGATGCCATGGGATTGTCAACGACGAAGCGCGAACCTTCCAGTCCTTCGACATAGTCGATTTTTGCCCCAACAAGATATTGATAACTCAGGGGATCAACTAAAAGTTCTGCTCCCTTATTTTCGATGACGGTATCGTCTTCCTGCACTTCTTCATCGAAGGTAAAACCGTACTGAAAACCCGAACAGCCGCCTCCGGTCACAAAGACTCGAAGTTTCAGCTTGTCATTGCCTTCCTCCGCGATAAGACTATGCACCTTGTCGGCAGCATTATCGGTGAAGGCCATGATGACTGGCTCTGCGGTTTGTACGACTGACATAATGTTTCTACTTTCTACCAGTAATATTGGGTTGAATCCCTAAATGTAAAGCAAGCAAATAACCAAGGAAAACACTCGGGTATTATAACCTGAGCACTCCGATTTTACCTAGTCGTTTAGTTCCGGGGGACTCCCTAGTCTTGCTCAAGGCTTTTGCTATCAAACGGGAGTTTTTTCTTAGAAGAAGAAAGACGTTTGGTGTCCTGATGATTGGAACTGATGTGCATCAGGTTACCGTTTACCTCTGAGCCCATTACCATTTCAATCAAATTGTAATAAACGTTGCCAACCACAACCGCCTTGGCAGCCAATTCGATATGGGTAGCGGAACGGACATCACCCTGGACCAATCCATTTATAATGGCAGAGGGTACACAGATCTCTCCTTCGACCGAGCCCTTTTCGGCAACTCTGATAAGCGCAGAGGAATCATCTTCCGCATAAATGTTTCCTTTTACACGCCCTTCAATAATCAGCTCACCATTAAAGTGGATGTCACCAACAATTTCTGTAGACCGAGATATTAATGTGTTCGCCGGGCCATTTAGTGCCCTGGTTTCTTCAGTCTTGCCAAACATTGTATTCTCCCCAACAGTTGTGATTGGAGCTATTCTCCAACCACCCAACTGAAATCTTGATCGAGTGTTTTCTCCAAGGGCTCTGTCTCAACTGCAGCTATCTGCACTCGTTCTGGAATGAATCCCTCAGGAAGTGCCAGTTCGCCCTCTATGTTCTGGAAATAACGAAAACGTAAACGTATGTCTAACTCATCTTGCTCTTCGGAAATATCACGCAGGGGAATGATTACAACTTCATCACCCTGCCTTCCTACCAGGTTTACATTCACATGTCCCAGTAAATAGGTATCGCCATCAGCATCTCGCTGCCTGACAACTAACTTGTAGCGATAAATATCTGGGTTACCGGTTCCATCAATATCTAACTGACTAATTATTAATCCGGTGTCTTCGATTTCTTCTGATACAACACCACGATAGTAAACGATGTCCTGTTCCAGTTGTGCAACACGATCGCGCAAACCTGAAATAGTTTGCTGCACTTCTTCGTTAGCGCGCTGATCCATGACACTGGACCGATCGAGAATTGCGATCTGACGATTTAAATCAGAGTTTTCTTCCTTTACTGATGCGAGTTCCTGTTCCATCTCGGCGCGATCGGCCCGAGCAGATTCCTGGGTAAGCAGCGTCTGGTAATATCCATAAGCAAATCCACCCAGGGCACTAATCGCCACACCGGCTAAAAGCGCAGCGGTGAAAAACAAACGGCGACCCGGTCGATACGGTACGACCACCATTTTTTCTTGTTTACTGCCTTTAACTACGCCAGGCATTCAACATGCTCCACAACAAAGGTATTTCAGCAGTGTTTCAGGGAAGCAGCGCGATCCCTTGCAATCCCGCCGTTTCCTCCAGGCCGAACATAAGATTCATGTTCTGTATGGCCTGTCCTGAGGCCCCTTTCACCAGATTATCTTCCGCCGACAGGACCAGCACGGTATCCGTGTCATCCAGATAAGTGACTGATATTTCACATCTATTCGAGCCTTTAACATTCCTGGTGGCGGGATAATCACCACCGGGAAGCACCTCCACAAAAGGCTCATTAGAATACCGATCCTCAAAAAGTGATTGCAACTGTTCTTGTGTGACATTTAACCCATTTTTAACCGGCGCGTAGAGGGTGGCTAGAATGCCACGAATCATGGGAGTCAGGTGGGGGATGAAGGTCAAACCCACTGTGGATGCGCTCGCATGGTTAAGCCCCTGGCAGATCTCTGGATGATGGCGGTGACCAGTTACACCGTAGGCTTTTATCGATTCGGTAGCCTCGGTCAGCAAATAATCCTCCACCGCTTTCCTACCAGCACCACTTACGCCGGATTTTGCATCTGCAATCAAACGTGAAGCATCAACCAATTGGTTTTCCAATAAAGGAAGAAAGCCAAGTTGAATTGCTGTCGGATAACAACCCGGCACAGCTACAAAATTTGCGGTCTTGATTTTCTCTCGATTAACTTCCGGGAGTCCGTACACCGCTTCAGAAACTAATTCCGGACAGGCATGTTTAGTGTTGTACCAATGTTCCCATAACTCGATATTCTGAATGCGAAAGTCAGCGGAAAGGTCGATAACTTTGACACCCGCTTCGAGCAATGCCGGAACAGTGTTCATGGCAACAGCATGTGGCGTTGCGAAAAATACAACATCGCAGGCTTTAAGTTGTTCATCATTAGCCGAACTGAAAGTCAGCTCTACATGGTTGCGCAAGTTGGGAAAATGTTTAGCTACTGGTACAGAATCAAGCTCGCGAGAGGTTACCACGGAAAGCTCTACATCATCGCGGGGCGCCAGCAAACGCAGGAGTTCTACTCCTGTATAGCCGGTGGCTCCAACAATTCCAGCCCTTATCAAAACCCTCTCCCAAAAAACTGACGAATTAACGGGGGCTGTATCTTAGTCGATCTTAGGCAGAATGCAATAAAATCGAGGATTTCATCACGTAAAATCAATAGCTTAGATAGTTTTGAGCTAACGCCAAGACAACAATATTGAGCTGTGGTAGCTTCTGATTTCCCCGCAAGGAGTGAGCATGCTTTGGGTTAAGGCTTTCCACATAATATTCGTCGTTTGCTGGTTCAGCGGACTGTTTTATCTACCCCGTTTATTTGTCTATCACTCCATGAGTGAAGATCAGATCAGTAAAGACAGATTTATTATTATGGAAAGAAAACTTTTCTGGGGCATTACGACTCCCTCCGCTATTGCCACGATTGTTTTTGGCAGTTGGTTGTTAATCGCTAACTGGTCTTACTTTATGGCCTGGTGGTGGATGCATGTAAAACTCGGATTGGTTGCATTACTAATCGCCTATCACTACTACTGCTGGTGGTACATGATGAAACTGCGGGAAGATTCGAATTTTAAAACTCATGTATTCTTTCGTATCTTTAATGAGTTACCAGTTTTCATGTTGGCAGGCGCAGTTATTCTAATCGTCGTAAAACCAACTCTCTAACGAATCATGTCTGTTAATAAACCAACCGTAATGTGTTTTTCCGGTCTTGACCCAACCGGCGGAGCCGGTTTGCAAGCGGATATTGAAACTCTCTTTAGCATTGGTTGTCACTGTACTCCTGTTGCCACTGCACTTACTGTGCAGAACACCCAGAACGCAATCACCATGCAAGCCACGGATGCAGCCCTGTTAGTGCAGCAGGCACGAGCTATCCTGGAAGATATTGCCGTGCAATGCTTTAAAATTGGACTACTTGGCAGTGTTCAAAGTGTCGAAGTCATTCACACAATTCTTAAAGACTATCCAAACATTCCAGTTGTATTGGATCCCATAGCATATGCCGGTGGCGGCTATGAATTCGGTGGCGATGAAGTACTGGAAGCGATGCGAAATTTATTGATTCCTCAAACCAGCGTGTTAACCCCAAATACTGATGAAATCATAAAGCTAGCGCCAACGTCCGACTCTCATGATGCCTGTGCCAATGAGCTTCTCGATCAGGGTTGTGAAAATATCTTGTTAACCGGAACCCATGCTCAAACAACTGGTGTCGTTAATAAATGGTTTTCAACTCACCAGGACGTTACTCTTTTTAACTGGCCTCGGCTGGAATATGCCTATCATGGTTCTGGCTGCACCCTGGCAGCAGCAATCGCAGGATATCTTGCCCATCGAATAAACATGCGGGAAGCAATCCAGCAGGCACAACGCTTTACCTGGGAAGCCTTAAGCCATGGCTCGCGTATGGGTTTTGGACAACACATGCCAAATCGAAGTTACTGGAACAAGCAAAAGCTATAAGCCATTTCCTGAATCCTTTATTGAAGCACTTCAACCCTAATTATGCTTTCTGGTCTCTACGCAATTACCGATGACACGCTATTAGCGAATTCTCGACTTGAACAAGCCGTCGAAGAAACGCTCACTGCAGGTTGTCGGCTTATCCAGTATCGCAGCAAGCTTGCAGATCGGGATTTGCGACTACATACAGCACAGCGGCTACAGGTACTTTGCGCAAATCACAGTGCAACCCTGCTAATTAATGATGATGTCGAGCTGTGCAGAAAAGTTAATGCCGGGGGTGTACATCTTGGCAAAGACGATGCTCCTATCAGGCAAGCCCGCGATTTGCTGGGTACTGACAAGATAATTGGAATTACCTGCCATGCTTCAGTCGACGCTGCCATTGAAGCGGAGGAAGCAGGTGCCGACTATGTGGCATTCGGAAGATTTTATCCATCCCTGACCAAACCCGGTGCCAGTCCGGCACCAATAGACGTTTTGACCGAGGCAAAGGCCAGATTAAGGATTCCAATAGTTGCTATTGGTGGAATCAATGCGGAAAATGGCGCGTCGCTAGTAAAGGCAGGCGCCGACATGCTGGCGGTCATCAATGCAATCTTCGCCGATGATAATGTGGCGGAAAATACGCGCAAACTAATCAATCTCTTTAACAGTTCAAACGACTAACAGAACGCTAATGAACCGAGAAAAATCGCAAGCACTTTATGCAGCAGCTCTTCAATACATACCCGGCGGTGTAAATTCACCGGTGCGGGCATTCAAGGGGGTTGGCGGAAATCCATTATTCTTCAAAGGTGGCGACGGCGCCTATCTTGTCGATGTTGATGACAATCGCTATATCGATTACGTAGGAGCATGGGGGCCACTGATACTTGGCCATCGTCATGAAAGGGTCATCAGCGCCCTGCAAGCGCAACTGGGAAAAGGTATTGGTTATGGGGCATCGACAGAAGCCGAAGTAGAAATCGCCAAGAAGATTTGCAGCATGGTGCATTCCATTGAACAGGTACGCCTGGTGACGTCCGGCACCGAAGCTACCATGAGTGCGATTCGATTAGCCCGCGGCTATACCGGCCGGGACAAGATCGTTAAGTTCGAAGGTTGTTACCACGGCCATGTTGATGGTCTGTTGGTCAAGGCGGGTTCCGGCGCCCTCACTCTGGGTGAACCGGATTCCTCGGGAGTACCTCAAGCTTATTCAGAGCTTACTCATGTTCTTCCCTATAACGACAAGGAAGCGGTGGAAGACTATTTCGAAACCCATGGCAATGAAACTGCCTGCGTCATTATCGAGCCGATAGCCGGTAATATGAACTTCGTCCCGCCAGTTCCAGACTACCTGGATTTGTTGCGGGAAAAATGTACCGAGTCAGGCGCGCTGCTTATATTTGATGAAGTAATGACAGGCTTTAGAGTTGCACCCGGCGGAGTCCAACAGATTACCGGCGTGGTACCCGACTTGACGACGCTGGGTAAAGTCATCGGAGGCGGATTACCCATTGGAGCCTTTGGCGGCAAGCGACAAATCATGGAAAAGATTGCACCAAATGGCGCGGTTTACCAGGCTGGAACGCTAGCGGGCAGCCCGCTGGCAGTAGCCGCCGGCCTTGCCATGCTGGAAACCATAAGCGAACCAAATTTCTACAAAGACTTGCATGCTAAAGCCAAAGCACTGATGGATGGATTGAAAGAGCGAGCCAGGGCAGCCGGAGTGCCATTCACAACAAACCAGGTTGGTGGAATGTTTGGTTGCTTCTTCAGTACCGAAGAAAAAATTACCAAATTCGAGCAGGTCATGGCCTGTAATGCAGAGCATTTCCAAACCTTCTTTCACGCCATGCTGGAGAACGGTGTTTACCTGGCTCCATCGGCTTACGAAGCGGGATTCGTCTCCGCAGCACACGGTGACGAAGAGATCGCAAAAACACTGGACGCAGCAGAAAATGCATTCGCAGCAATCAATTAAAAAGGAATTAACAGGCCATGGCAAAGTATGACGTCTATGGGGTAGGGAACGCGTTAGTCGATAAAGAATTCGAAGTGCCAGAAAGTTTTTTCACCGAGCACGACATCGAAAAAGGCTTAATGACCCTGGTCGCCCATGAGCAACAGGAGCATCTGGCAAGCATTCTCACCGAAGCCTATGGCGTCAAGAAACAATCCGGTGGCGGATCCGCCGGCAATACCATGTATGCCCTGACTCATTTCGGCGGGCGCGCATTTTATGCCTGTAAAGTTGCCAACGATGAGACCGGTGACTTCTTCCTGGAGCAGCTCGGTCACCACAATATCGATACCAGTGTTAGCGCCAGAGAGAGCGGCACTTCAGGCCGTTGCCTGGTGATGATCAGTCCCGATGCCGAGCGCACCATGCATACATATCTCGGTGTATCCGAGAATTTATCCCTTGCTAACATGGATTTTGAGGCAGCCGGTAAATCCCAATATATTTATATCGAAGGTTATTTGGTGACATCACCCAGCGCCAAGTCTGCAATTCTCAAGCTCAAAGAGTTCGCGAAGAAATCCGGCATTAAGACTGCCCTTACATTCTCCGATCCGGCCATGCTCGAATACTTCAAAGACGATGTAAATGAGGTACTGGGGGAAGGGGTAGATTTATTGTTCTGTAATGAGCATGAATTAAAACTGTGGGCAGGAACCGAAGACTTTGAAGAAGCCTGCGCTGCCATGGAAAAAAAGGCGCGACAGTTTGCCATCACTCGCGGTGCACTTGGCGCACAGATTTATGATGGAGAGAATTACATTGCCGTTGCCGGCAATGAAGTCAAGGCCATCGATACTAATGGCGCGGGTGATATGTTTGCCGGTGCTTTTCTCTATGCAATTACCCAGGGTATGGATTTTGAGGCAGCTGGCAAGCTGGCCAGTCGAGCCTCTGCAGAAGTAGTTACGGTTTTTGGGCCACGGCTGGCTGCCGGGCGACACGAGGTGATTGCGAAGGAAATATTTGCTTAGGCGCGCAAGCCGTCTACAAATTTTTTCACACCATCGAACCAGGAAGTGCGACGGGGCAATTGCCTGATTCCCTCTTCTTCATTGATCGCTTTAAATTCTTCCAGGATTTCTTTCTGACGCTTGGTGAGATTCACCGGAGTTTCGATAACCACGCGGCATAAAAGATCACCGGGGTTACCTCCCCTGATTGGTGTTACACCTTTATTGCGTAATCGAAACAGTTTTCCAGTTTGAGTTTCAGCAGGGATTTTCAGTTTTACCCGACCATCGAGAGTTGGCACTTCCAGTTCTCCGCCCATTGCGGCATCAGCAAAACTGATTGGTATTTCGCAATGAAGATCTCTGCCATCCCGTTGAAATATCTCATGAGGTTGCACAATGGCTTCCACATATAAATCACCGGGTGGACCACCGTGCACGCCAGCCTGGCCTTCACCAGTGAGACGAATACGATCGCCAGTATCGATGCCAGCAGGCACTTTTACCGATAGAGTCTTGGTCTCATCGACGCTGCCACGACCATGGCAGGTGTTACAGGGATCCTTAATTTGTTTGCCAGCTCCCTGACAACGTGGACATGTTTGCTGAACTGAGAAGAACCCCTGTTGCATACGAACCTGACCATGCCCATTACAGGTGCTGCAATCCACTGCTGACGTTCCCGGTTTCGCACCGGAACCATCACAGGTTTCACAGCTAACGGTAGTAGGGATTCTTATCTTTACGGTTTTGCCTTTAACCGCATCTTCCAGGTTCAGATCAAGATTATAGCGAAGGTCTGCACCTTTTCTTACGTGGCTGCGAGCGCCGCGACCACCGCCAAATATGTCGCCGAAGATATCACCGAAAATGTCACTGAAATCGGCATAGCCGTGACTGGTTTGTCCTTCTACACCAGCATGACCATACTGGTCATATCGTGCTCGCTTGTCTGAATCAGAAAGTACCTCAAAGGCTTCATTCGCTTCCTTGAACTTATCTTCTGCTGCTTTGTTATCAGGGTTACGGTCTGGGTGATTCTTCATGGCGATCTTTCGGTAAGCTTTTTTAATATCAGCTTCCGAAGCATCGCGGGCTACCCCCAACACGTCGTAATAGTCAGTTTTGGACACTTTACTTACCGTTTCCCTGATTTAATTTTCAATCTCTTTACGCAAAAAAACTAAGCCATGGAGATGACTTAGTTTTTTGCCAATTACTGTTAAGTAGAAGATTATAACTTTAAGTATTTACTTATCTTCTTCCTTTACTTCTTCGAACTCAGCGTCGACCGCATCGTCATCGGCCCCGGCATCGGCTGTTTCAGGTCCAGATCCTGCTCCTGCTCCTGCATCAGCTCCAGCTTCCTGTGCCTGTTCTGCGTAAAGCTTCTGAGCCAAAGTAGTAGAGGCATCGGTGAGATCCTTTGTCTTGGCTTCAATCTCCGCCAGATCATCCCCTTTAAGAGCTTCCTCTAATGCTGTAATTGCATTATTGATGGCATCCTTTTCATCATCAGTAGCTTTATCGCCAGCTTCTTCCAAAGTCTTCTTGGTAGCATGCACTAGACCGTCTGCTGTATTGCGAGCAGTGATAAGCTCTTCAAACTTCTTGTCATCAGCAGAATGCGCTTCTGCATCTTTTATCATCTGATCAATTTCTTCATCAGACAAACCGCTTGATGCTTTGATCACGATTGACTGTTCTTTACCAGTCGCTTTGTCTTTAGCAGACACATTCAGTATTCCATTGGCATCAAGATCGAAAGCCACCTCAATCTGCGGCATACCCCGTGGCGCTGGCGGAATATCACTTAAATCAAATCGACCCAGTGACTTATTCTGTGCGGCTTGCTTACGCTCACCCTGGACTACATGAATTGTTACAGCCGTCTGATTGTCATCCGCGGTAGAGAACACTTGTGTCTTCTTGGTGGGGATAGTCGTGTTCTTATCGATCAATGTACTGGCAACACCACCCAGGGTTTCAATACCAAGAGAGAGAGGCGTTACATCGAGCAATAACACGTCATTCACTTCACCAGAAAGAACTGCCGCCTGAATCGCAGCACCAACGGCTACAGCTTCATCAGGATTCACATCCTTGCGTGATTCCTTGCCGAAGAAGTCTGCAACTTTTTGCTGCACCAATGGCATACGAGTCTGACCGCCAACCAGAATGACATCGTCGATCTTTGACACGTCCAGATCTGCATCATTAATTGCAATTTTCACAGGCTCGAGAGTTCGTTCAACCAGGTCTTCAACCAGGGATTCAAACTTCGCACGGGTAAGCTTTTGTACCAAATGCTTGGGTCCAGAAGCGTCAGCAGTAATGTATGGCAGGTTAACTTCCGTTTGCTGTGCAGAAGACAGTTCGATCTTCGCTTTTTCAGCGGCTTCCTTTAAGCGCTGCAAGGCAAGCGGATCATTGTGCAAATCCATGCCAGACTCTTTCTTGAATTCATCCGCCAGATAATCGATTAAACGTAAATCGAAATCTTCACCACCGAGGAAGGTATCACCGTTTGTCGATAATACTTCGAAAGTATGTTCACCATCGGTTTCCGCAATTTCGATAACTGAGATATCGAAAGTACCACCACCGAGGTCATAAACAGCTACCGTAGAATCACCTGTCTTCTTGTCCATGCCATAAGCAAGGGCAGCAGCAGTTGGTTCATTAATAATGCGCTTGACATCGAGGCCGGCAATCTTGCCTGCGTCCTTGGTCGCTTGGCGCTGAGAATCGTTAAAGTAAGCGGGTACAGTTACCACCGCCTCTTTAATTTCTTCCCCAAGAAAATCTTCTGCAGTCTTCTTCATCTTCATTAAGACTTGCGCAGAAATTTGCGGTGGAGACATCTTGTCGCCGTTTACCTCAACCCAGGCGTCACCGTTATCTGCTTTAATAATTTTGTAAGGCACCATTTTGATGTCTTTCTGCACGACATCATCATCGAACTGGCGTCCGATCAGGCGCTTGATAGCAAAAAGCGTATTATCCGGATTGGTCACCGCCTGGCGTTTCGCTGGCTGCCCTACTAATGTTTCTCCCTCATTGCTGTAAGCAATAATTGAAGGAGTGGTACGATCGCCTTCTGCGTTTTCAATGACTTTGGCTTCACCACCGTCCATCACTGCGACGCAGGAGTTGGTAGTTCCCAAATCGATACCAATAATCTTACCCATTGTTCATATCTCCATTGTTTTCTGGTCTGAAAGTGCTGATTTGATTGCCACATGGCTGCACTTTCGACCTAATTCTCAATATTGGCCCTATTCCATGTATTTCAAGGCATTCAGGCAAATTTCCATAAATAATTTGTGGTTAATCAATCAAATCCAGAATTGCAGTTTCGACTGCGCTTAATCTTCCTCGTCGCTCTTCGATGCCTGTCCTTTCGACACCATCACCATCGCTGGCCTGATTACTCTTCCATGCAGGGTGTAGCCCTTTTGCATCACGGCAATTACCGTGTTCGGTTCAACTTCGGGATTGTCCTGAATCGACATCGCCTGGTGTAGCTGGGGATCGAATGGTTCGCCCATGGGATCAACAGCCTCGATATTGAACTTATTGAAACAGTCCGTGAAACTCTTGAGAGTGAGATCAACACCATCATAGATCGCTTTCACCACCTCATCCTCGTGCTGGGACGCTGCCGCCAGCGCTCTTTCCAGGTTGTCCATTACTGACAATAGTTCAGAACTGAATTTTTCCTGCCCATATTTATGGGCTTTCTCAATATCCTGCTCTGTACGCCGGCGCAGGTTCTGCATTTCTGCCTGCACTCGCAACAGATCATCCTTGGCGCTCGCTGCCGCCTCTTCGGCATCAGCCAGTTTTTCCAACGCCTGTTCCAACGATAATTCCTGGGCATCCAGTCTTTCTTCGGAGTCATCTTCTAGCGACGATTCCGTTTCCGCAGTCGATGTATTTTCGACTTCAGACTCCTGCCCGGCGTCCTGCTCTGCGTCAGCAGTGGGTTTACTCATACCGCCCTCTGAGATTCACTCAAAAATATTTAATTATTTCAAAGACTTGATATTAGCTCTCGCTATCAGACCGAGAGTATTATGGTAGTGCTGGCAATATGGGGTTGGGGGGGCTGATTTCAAGCGCTGCAGGGGTCTTTTTTCCTGGATTTGGCTGCTATCCAGATATCGATCAAATATACTGTTAGCCCATGCTGCATCAGCTTTCCATCAAGAACTACGCAACCGTCGATCAACTGGAAATAGAGTTGCAACCGGGCATGTCAGTTATCACCGGCGAAACCGGTGCTGGGAAATCAATTATTCTGGGTGCTCTCGGCCTTACCCTTGGCGACCGAGCTGATAAAACTGTGGTAAGAAGCGGTGCCTCAAAAACAGATATTTGTGCCGAATTTGATACCAGTCGCATTGAAGAAGCTAAATCCTGGCTTGAAGAACATGACCTGGAATCTGATGATTCCAGCATCTGTATTCTGCGCCGGGTGGTAAATGTCGATGGCCGCTCCAAGGGCTACATCAATGGATCTGCTGTTACTATGGCTAACTTGAAAGAGCTGGGGGAAATGTTGCTGGATATTCATAGCCAGCATGAACACCAGTCACTCCTGCAACGTAACACCCAGCAAAAGCTACTGGATGAATTCGCGATCAATAAAAAACTGAGGGAGCAGCTGAGCTCTACCTATAAACAATGGCAACAAAACTTCCATGAGTTGGATGAGCTAAGCAAACAGTCAGAAGAATTTTCAGCACAAACCCAATTACTGTCCTACCAGCTCTCTGAGTTGGACGAATTAAATCTCGGCGAGAAAGAAGTCTCAGCTCTGGAAGCGGAATTCAAGCAGCTAAATAGTGCCGATGAAACACTGGCCGGCGTTGGAACTGCGTTATCAATCTGCCAGGAAAATGAGGAGCAGTCCGTACTGTCGTTAATGCACTCGGCTGTAGGCGCTTTACGGGAATTGCCAAACAAAACCGATCGCATCGATTCGATAATTTCATTACTGGAATCATCAGAGATTCAATTAAGCGAAGCGGTGTCTGATTTGCGTTCTTTGCAGGACGAATTTGAAGCAAACCCGGAACGCCTGGAACAAATTAACCAGCGTTTGAGTGAACTGCATAGCTTGGCCCGCAAGCATAAAGTTAAACCTGACGAACTTTTCAATGTAATCGAGGATTTGCGGAAGCAACTTAGCCGATTCCAAAATTCGGATGAAGAACTGGAAAAACTCGAAGCTAATGACAAACTTTTAAGACAGCAGTTTGTCACCATTGCCAAAGAAGTCAGTAAGAAGCGAACCAGCGGTGCCAAGAAACTGGCGCAACAAATCAATGAGCAACTGGAGCAATTGGGCATGCCACATGCCCGACTGGAAGTTCACCTGACTGCAAAAGAAAATAACAAGCCCTCTCCCTATGGACTGGAAACAATCGAGTTTCTCGTTAGTACTAATCCGGGCCAGGATGCCAAGCCCTTGATCAAGATTGCATCAGGCGGCGAACTTTCGCGTATCAGCCTGGCTATCCAGGTAATTACTGCGCAGACATCACAAATCCCAAGCCTGGTTTTTGATGAAGTTGACGTGGGAATAGGAGGCGGAGTAGCAAAAGTCGTAGGTGAGCTACTAAGAAAGCTTGGCAAGCGGACCCAGATTCTCTGCGTGACACATCAGGCCCAGGTAGCCGGTCAGAGCAATCACCATTTCTTTGTAAGCAAGAACAGCGAAAACACTTCGACGCTCACTCAGATAGAACAACTGAGCAATGATGCGGTTATCAAGGAAATTGCGCGAATGTTGGGTGGGGATGATTACAGTGAAGAGTCACTCGCTCATGCGGAGCAGATGGTAGCGTCAAACTAGCATGTAGTATCTACTCTTCTTCTTTCTGGCAGTTGGAACAGATACCGTAAAGGTACATGCTGTGATCGGTAATCTTGAAGCCATAATTCTCTGCAATCTTTTCCTGCTGCTCTTCGATGATTTCATCGAAAAACTCTTCGACCCTGCCACATTTATTACACACAATATGGTCATGATGATCACCGGGGGTAAGTTCAAATACTGAATGGCCACCTTCGAAATGGTGACGCATGACCAGGTCAGCCCCTTCGAACTGGGTCAGCACACGATAAACTGTCGCCAGTCCGACATCTTCATCGGCCTCAATGAGCGCCTTGTAGACATCTTCAGCACTCATGTGCTTATTTTCGGAACTTTCCAGAATTTGCAGAATCTTTACTCTGGGCAAAGTGACTTTTAAACCGGCTTTACGCAATTCCTGATTTTCGGTGGCCATAATGCTGTCTCAAGTTTAGGGGTTAAGTCTAAAATCCACGCGGCATCCGGAAGATACGCAATAAATCCTAGAGAAACAGGATACTTCTGGCTAAATGCATAGTTTTCCTGCCTTTTTAGGTAGGGTATTATGCCTTCACCTCGGCACAGAGGCCAGTAAGACTCAAAGAGACAGACCCGTAATACTTTATGATGAAACATATTCTCAAGCTCGCACTCGCCGGATTAAGCAGCACGCTCATAGCCTGCAATAATATCGGCTCCATGGATTTTCCCGGCGTGTATAAAATTTCTATTCCCCAGGGCAATATCATTACCCAGGATATGGTAGATCAATTGCGCCCCGGCATGTCCAAGCGCCAGGTTATCTTTGTCATGGGAACGCCACTGGTGCGAGATCCTTTTCATCAGGATCGATGGGACTATATCTACAGCTTTCAACCTGGTGGCGGCGTCCGTGGCCAGGAAAAAATTACAGTCTTCTTTGCTGACGATCAGTTAATAGGATTTGAAGGAGATTTCGTACCTACGGAAATCGCCGAAGCGACTGCCGAAGCGGCTGGTCAATCTGATGAAGAAGCTACCAACTAATTCGCCACTCTCCCTATCACGACGATGTTGTCGCCTTCTGTAACCGGCGGCGTACCAAACAAGATTAACAATACTCCCGATGCGAGTGCGCGCACAGTTTGTACTTCGCTGCCGCGATAATCGGTTATCACAATCAGCGTTGTTCCTTCCCTAACGTAGTCTCCGGTTTTAACCAAGGGGTCAGCGTAGCAGATGCCATTGTGCTAGGCATAAATTCTTGCCCGATCACTAATAAATAGCGGATTAACTGAACAGCTGGTATGCAGATTATCAATCCACATACCAGACTCGCTATAAAGCTGCGCGTTTTAGAAATCGTAGCGCATGCCCAGAGTTACACCACGACCAGCTTCTGGCGCGAAGTTTTTGAGCAATGAAGTATGATTTCTGATTTCTTCATCTTTCAGGTTATCACCGCGCAGGAACACTTTAAGATCACCATCACCGACCGGGAAGTGGTAATCCGCATAAATTGAAATCAAAGTATAGCCGGGTGTCGCCAGTTCCAGCTCCGCGACATCATCCTGCTCTGAATAGCGGGTAACATGAAAGTGCATACTCCAGTTGTCACCGAAATAGCGAAGTTTGGCACCCGATTTAGCCGGTGCTATGCGAGGAATATTGCCACCCCTTTCAAACTCGGCGTCGACGAAATCACCAAACAGGCTTAATGCCAGGGAGCCATCAGCGCTATCTACTAAATTGAATGTCACTTCACCTTCTACACCTGTGAAAGTGGCATCAAGTTGAAAATAGCTGGCTAAGTTCTGGCCTTCATGAGCTTCTCCAGTGAGATCGAGGTAAATAAAATCATCGATCTCATTGTGATAGGCACTGAATTCGCCTGTAAGCATTCCGCTGTGACGACGATATCCAAATTCAAAGTTTCTTGAAGTTTCTTCGTGCAGGAATGGATTTCCAACTTCCAGTAAATTAGTGGCCGCGTGTAATACCAGGTCGTCATCATCTGCAAACGGTGCACAAGTCGCAGTGGAAGTATTTGAGAATAGCTCTTCGACTGTTGGGGCACGTTGTGAGCTTGTTGCACCCAACAATAGATTAGCAAAGTCGCTTAAGTCATAGAGAAAACTTCCGCTAAAACTCGTCGTGTCACCATCATAATCGCAGCCACCACCAGGATTTATTTCATTGCTGTCAAAGCGAACGCCCAACTCGGCTGTCCAGTTTCCATTCTGGTAGCGCTCAACCGCGAAAAGCCCAAGGGAATCTATATCAGACTTGGGAATAAACGCTTCCTCACCGGTTGCACTAAACTCAGTGTCTTCAAACTGTAAACCCCAGACCCCGGTCCAGTTACCCATTGGCGCATGGGTTAATGTGAAACGACCATCTGTACCTTCATTTGAGAAGAGCGTACCGACTTCTCGCCCGCCATCTTCGAAGATCTCTATTTCGCTATGTTCGTAATCAGTAGTGCCTAGCGATGCACGAATCGATTGAATCCAACCGGCATCGAAGTCATAACCTGCACGAAAATCGTAACGTCTTTGTTCCATATCGATGCGAACAAATTCCACCTCTTCCTCATGCTCATCTTCGTCATGATCTTCTTCATCATGATACTCTTCGTCACCATGCGCATGAGAATGAGCACCAGGCGGCAGGCCGTATTCACTATGGGATTCACTCATTGAGAAACCGATGAATCCATTATCAGTTACATAAGAGAATCCAACGGTGCCACCATCTGCTTCCGCATCGGAGTTACCTATGAAGCCGCGAGTATTTTCGAACTCTTCCTCATCACCATGTTCATCTTCATGCTCATGCTCGTCTTCTTCGTGGTGATCATCATCCTCGTGGTGTTCCTCTTCCTCAAGGTGATGCGCGACTAACTCTTCGAGCTCTTCCACGGCGAACTCGTCGATAGCGAATCCCTTAATGTCGACATTGTCGTTCTCACGCCTAAAGGCATCGACGTGAAACCCAAAGTTTCCAAATGACGCATCGATGTTGATAGTGGTCTTGTTTTCTTCATTAACCGAATTGTGAGATTGCTGGATAGAAACAAGTGTTTCTTCGACTAAGCGCTCGGGGATTCGATTGTCGATAACATTGACGACACCACCCACGGCACCGCTTCCATAGAGAAGGGTAGAAGGGCCGCGAATAACCTCTATCCGCTCTGCCATATTGGCTTCCACACCTTCAGCATGATCAGGACTCACGTTTGACGCGTCCGTAACCGTTGTACCGTTCTGTAATACTTTGACTCGATTACCTGATTGACCACGGATAATTGGATGACCTATTCCGGTACCGAATGAAGAGCTCGAAATTCCTATTTCATTTTTTAAGGTGTCTCCGAGTGAATTACCCACTTGCTCTCTTAGCGCTTCGCCAGAAAGGATTCCGATTGGTAAGGCAGTTTCGGCTTCCGATTGCTCGAATGGCGCCGTGACTACAATTTCCTGCAGCTCATCTTCTTCATGGGTTTGTGCAGCTGCTTCCATTGGACAGGCAATTGCAGCAGATAAGCCAGTGATTGATACAACAGTTACGTACTTCTTTGAAGAGACCACTTTTCTCTCCCTATATAATATTCGTTTAAGTTTTTTTGAAATTCGGACATGCAATGCATGCGCATGCGCGCAGGCACTCACGACTATAAAAATTCCGTTGAGATTAGGAAATTTAAACGAGAGGTGGGGCTCGAGAATTGGCCGGGACGGCCGCGACGAAGAGTCTTTGCTCAACTAAATCGCCATAGCCTGAAGCAACTGTATTGAAATACCGCGATGGATCTGAAGAAGCAACTGCATCTTCGTTGGAATTAGCCTTTAGACAGATTTCACAGTCGAACTGTTGCTGGAGATCGCCATCATGGCTGTGAACCAGATCCGCTCCCTGGACGAAAACCAGCAAAAAACACAGCAGTGCATGAGCCGCGAGATTTCGCGCTCTTTCGGCAGGTTTTTTCTGGATTGACTGGGATTTCACAGTAAACATGACCGTCTTTATAGAGTCACTCTTCCTTTTGGTCAAGATTTATTTGCATTAAAGCTTTTGAGCAAGAGTTTCGACAGCCCCTATTCCAACAACATCCTGGGGCTGTAAATAGATATCCTGGCGCTGTATTGCAGGTAATGCGTTGGTCAGGGTCTGCAGGTGTATTTCTTCCTGGGCATGTCGTTCGTCGAGAAATTCTCCGCTGTTTGCTGGCGCTCTTTTATTAACGATCAGACACTCAACTGTAATATTTGCCTCTTGTAGCTGCTCTTGAAGCTCTATAGTCTCCAGGACCGGCAGCCTCTCTGCAGCCAGTACAATGACGAAAGAGGAAATGTCGCTATCGGATAGCTGCTCCCGCAGCTGTTCGAATTTTCTGCGCCGGCGTAATAAAATCCTTCGGATATGACTCTCTCGTTCCTGCTCTTTCATGGTCGCGCCGCCGATAGTCTTGTCTTCCATAGAAGTATCCTGGCCCAATTCCCTGACGAACTCCTGAAATCGATCGGCTTTCTCTCTTCTCTTTATAAGTCCCTCGGTCCAGGCCGACATCATCTCTGGCAACACCATGAGGCGCGCCGTATGCCCAGAAGGTGCCGTGTCGAACACAATAAGATCGTATTCGTCTTTTCCGTCCTCAATGACATCAGCGATGCGTTCCAATAAGGCGGCTTCATACATGCCCGGTGCGCCTCTCGATAATGAAATATGTTTATCGATTTCCTTATGAAGATTTACCGGCATAAGTTTGTATAGCGACTCGGTTATCTCCTTGAGATGGTTTTCTACAGTCTCACCAGGGTCCAGCTCTAAAGCATCCAGGCCTGCTGTAATTCGAACTGGTTTCGATCCGATTTTACGATCAAAAAGATGCCCAAGGTTATGGGCAGGATCAGTGGAAACTAAAAGCACTTTGCCACCTGCATTGGCACGGGCCATGGCGGTAGCAGAAGAGACCGTAGTCTTACCTACGCCCCCCTTGCCACCAAAGAAAAGAATTTTCTTTGACTGTGCGAGTTCTAACAGCACCCGATATGATCCAGAGGTGATCTTTCCATACCCATGCGCAAATGCCATTCATGGAAGCGATCATAAACCAAGGGAAGTAATTCGAGCGTGTAATAAGAAGCAGGATTGGGCAGCCCCATACTCTCGGCAAAGACTAACATCATGAACAAATCATCTTCGTCCCTCTGGGCACGAGCGAAGGAACGACGGTAGGGAGCAACGTAATAATCGTGAAGCCCTTTCTCCAATTTTTTAAGAAACGATTCTTTCTCTTTCTCAGTCATGATTCCATTATGCGGGATGATAAATGATTCATAAAGGCGTGTTACTTGCTCTTTCCTTTAACTTTCGCCTGGGTTCTCGAATTTTTCTTTTTATCGGCTCTTTCTAATCTTGCTGCCTTGGGATCAATAATTAATGGTCGGTAGATCTCAACGCGATCTTTTTCTTCGAGCACATATTCTTCTGGCGATGGGCGGGATTTTCCATCAAGTGGCTTGGAGAAAATGCCGATGATATCTTTCTGTAAATTGATAGCCGGAAATTCCTCTACAATGTTAGAAAGCTCGATAGCCTCTGAGGCTGTTGTTCCCTGAGGAACTTTTAGCGATATGATGAGTTGCTTTTCCGGCGTGCCATGGGCGACTTCGACATTTATCAGGGATTGCTTGTCATCTGTTAATTCCATCAGCCGGAATCCTGGCCATAGATCTTTTTCGCTCGGGCAACAAGAGAATCAACGAGACTGTTAGCAGAATTACTTAGTAGTTTTGCCGCCGCGTAATCTGCCAGGCCAAGATCGAATTCAAATTCCATGTCGAGAGAAACTTTGCATGCATCTTCTGCCAGAGACTCGAAGGTCCAGCGGGAACTGAAGGTCTTAAAATTTCCTTCTAGCAGTTCCATATCGATGGAGCGCGGTCGATTAAGTATATTGCGGGTAGTAAATACCTGCTTGATTCCAAACTTGCTCAAGACAAGCTTGCCAGTGAGCTCATCTTCACTCTGCGCTAACACAATAGCTTCTCTGCAGCCATCCATGTAAGTCGGGTATTTTTCGATATCATTGACAAGATCAAACATCTGCTCTGATGAGTATTCCACCAGGGCACTGCGATTTATGGAGGTCATAGCTTGTCTTTTTGCTTAGGCAAAATAGATTTGTGAAACCGTGCTGATGAATACCAACAAGAGCACAACCGGTATTACCGTTCCCAGGGCAAAATTAATGTATTTCTCAAGAAACGATCCATCGTATCCCGGATCGCCGACTATCAGTTCCGATTTAAGGCCACTGACTTTCCAGCGGTAGGCGCAGAAAATACAGACGGTAAATCCAACAAACGGCAGTATCGTTTCATAGAAAACGTCTGAGACTAAATCGAAGAAAGATTTGGTAACACCGCCATAACTCGTAAAGTTGGTAAAAAATTCAGATATCCCTAAAGACATGGTTGCGGGCACTGCAAACAAGGTGAGTAAGATAGCTTGTAAAATTACAGCTCTTTTGCGGGAAATTTTTAACTCATCGATCCAGCAAGAAATTGGAATTTCAATAATCGACACCAGCGAGGTAAGAGCGGCAAAAAATACCAGAGTAAAAAAGACAATGGCAACAATACTGGCTCCTACATAACCCACCGCCGCCTGCATCGACAAAAATATCTGTGGCAAGAAACTGAAAATCAGTCCAACGCTTGATGTAGATAAATCATCGGTATTGGTATTAGGGTCGAATGCAAAAATTGCTGGAAGAATTAGTAAGCCTGCGAAAAAAGCAATACTGGTATCGGCAATGGCAACCATGCGTGTTGACTGCGCGATATTATTTTCCCTACTGAAATAAGATCCATAAGTAATCAGGATTCCCATTCCCAGTGAGAGTGAAAAGAATGCCTGGCTTAATGCACCATTCACTACGGATAAATCCATCTGACTGAAATCGGGAACGAGATAATAGCGAATACCAGCGACCGCACCATCCAGAGTCAGAACAAACAGTGTCAATAAGACCAGCATAACAGCGAGAGTTGGCATCAGAATTCTTGCCAGGCGTTCAATACCACCTTTAACGCCACCTAACAAAATAAAGAAAATTAAAACCAGTAAGCCCACCAGGTAAGCAAACAGGGAAGGTCTTGCCACAATCTCACCGAAGGCTGCTTCGGTAGACAACATTTCCAATCCACCAGTTGCAATTTCTTTTATATAAATCACCAGCCAAACCGTAATCACCGTATAAAAAACAGCGATCATAAAAGGCGTAAGAATCGCCAGCATGCCAGCCAGTCGCCAACCTTTATGCCCATCTGATAACTGGGAGAAAGCACCAACGGGATTGCGATTGGTATGGCGCCCCATGGAGATTTCCGCCATCATCACTGGGTAACAGATAAAGGCGATAAAAAAGAGATAGATAATCAGGAAGGCAGCACCCCCGTTCTTGGAAGCCATCACCGGAAACGCCACCAGATTTCCAAGCCCTACGGCCGAGCCTGCGGCAGCCAGAATAAAACCTAATTTCGAACTGAACTGCCCTCTTTCACCTGCCATGAAAACCCCTTTAACTTCAACAAATTAGCTTATTATTATTGCCTGGCGTCAGGGGATTCTATCAATGCGTCTGACGCTGTACAACGATGCTAAAAAATCCAGCCAATTAGCCCCGCTAACTATTTATTCCTGACACCTCACTTAGCTCCAGCATAAGCGCTATAATCGCCGCCCATGGCCAAGTCCAATAACACACAAGGCAAATCCAAGCCGGCTAAAGTCCCTGATACAACCATCGTGCAAAACAAAAAAGCACGACACGATTACTTTATCGAAGACAGTATTGAATCAGGCATTGCATTACAGGGCTGGGAAGTTAAGAGTCTGCGCAAGAAGAAGGTACAGCTGGTGGATAGTTATGTCCTGATTAAAGATGGTGAAGCATTTTTACTGGGATGCAACATTACGCCACTGGATACTACCAACACCCACACAATTGCCGATCCTGGCCGCACAAAAAAATTGCTCCTGCACAAAAAGGAATTGGCGAAACTTTTCTCTGCCACGCAACAGAAAGGGCATACCTGCGTCTGCACGAAAATATATTGGAAGGGGCACCTGGTTAAATGCCAGATTGCCCTGGCCAAAGGAAAGCAGTCACACGATAAACGTGCATCAGTGAAAGAACGTGAATGGAACATTGATAAGCAGCGCATTGTAAGGCACTCGAACCGATAGAAATAATATATGTAAATAAAGCAGGAATATCATGAGCGATTTAGTCACATACTCACACGAGAACAATATTTCCCTGATAGCCATGGACGATGGCAAAGCCAACGCAATGTCAGTGCAAATGCTTAAGGAATTGAATAGCGCACTCGATCAGGCAGAGACTGCTGGTAGCCCGGTGATTCTTGCCGGCAGGGAAAACATGTTTTCCGGTGGTTTCGACCTGGGAGTTTTCAAGACAGGAGACCAGGAACAGATTCTGGAAATGCTGACACTGGGGGCCGAGCTTTCCTATCGTCTGCTCAGTTATCCACTGCCAATTATCGCTGCCTGTACAGGCCATGCCATTGCCATGGGTACCTTTATTCTGCTCTCCTGTGACTATCGAATCGGCGCCAGCGGCAATTCAAGGTTTGCTGCCAACGAGGTCGCCATAGGATTAACCGTCCCCTATTTCGCCATTGAAGTGGTCAAGAATCGCGTTACTAATAAACACCGCAGCAAGACCGTTGGCCTCGCCCATTTTTATGATGTCGATGAAGCACTGGAAGCTGGCTTTCTCGATCAGGTCGCAGAGCCGGATCAGGTTCTCGCGGATGCGACATTAAAGGCCGAAGAAATTCTCAAGCTGGATATGGACGCCCATAACAATAGTAAGGCACGCTTGCGTGAGCCCATGTTGAAAGCATTAAGGGAAGCGATTGCCAAAGATGCGACAGCATGGGAGGACAGACAGTTATAAAAAGGCGCTTTTGGCTTTTTTAATTGAGTATGGGGTTCTGAGGCGGTAAGTCTTGATCTTTGTAACTTCGAATACCCTATAAACTTTGATTGGGCTGATACTGTGAGTTGTAGCCGGGCAGTGCTAATCGAAAAGTATGGTAAACTCTTGGTTTCATCGCAGGGGGCGCTTCGGATTCGACGCCGGTATCAACACCTGAGGTGCATGTCGAGAGGGTAGTAACTCTCGTTAAAAAATTACTGCAATTACTTAGTTGCCAACGACGACAACTACGCTCTAGCTGCTTAATATAGCCGGCTAGCGATTGCCACGGGGATGCCCGTAAACCAGTGATTGCAATCGTCATATAGAACGGGACCGCTGCTAAAAGTGTCTGGCTTTTAACAGTCAAATCTTGCCAGACTCGCCCTAACTCACCCTGCCCGTCGGGTCGATAAGGGCTAACTCAATAGACGACGCTAAGCATGTAGATCTTTAGGCCGCGAACTGACGGACGGGGGTTCAACTCCCCCCGCCTCCACCAAACTAAAATCCTAACAAGACCAAAAAAGACCAGGAAGCCCGTATTTTCAACCAAAATACGGGCTTTTTCTTTCCTATGGAGTTTAGAGAAATCCCGTCAAATCCAACTTTTTTAGTAGTATAGGTAGTAGTACACTTATTCTATTCGTCTACTTGGTACTACTACGATGCCCAGAATCGCCAAACCTCTCACCAATACTGAAGTCAGCAAGGCTAAACCGCGCGATAAAGTCTACTCACTGTCTGATGGTGGCGGCTTGCAGCTTCGGATCAAACCCAATGGTTCCAAAACCTGGCTACTAGACTACTACCGCCCCTACACTAAAAAGCGTACTTCAATCAGCTTTGGCACTTTTCCAGAAGTCTCGCTCGCAGAAGCCCGGTCCAATCGCGACTCAGCACGCAAACTATTGGCACAACAGACTGACCCGAAGGAACACAGGGACGAGCAGCAACGCACCGAACAGTCTGCTCTCAGCAACACATTGCACGCTATCGCTGAACAATGGCTGGCAATCAAAAGAAGTAAAGTGACAGAAGCCTATGCCACTGATACATGGCGTTCGCTGGAACTACATATCTTTCCTGATCTGGGTAAGCTACCAATTCACAAGATCACTGCAACAAAGGCAATTGAAACCATCAAACCCATTGCGGCAAAAGGCAACCTGGAAACAGTGAAACGTTTGTGTCAGCGCCTAAACGAGATAATGACGTTTGCTGTCAACTCTGGATTCATTGACACCAATTCATTGTCCGGAATTGCCAGCGCTTTCCAGCCACCTAGAAGAACTAACCAATTAACATTGGCACCAGAAGAACTGCCAGAACTCATGCAAAATTTATCAGTCGCGAGCATCAAACTTACGACACGCTGTTTGATTGAATGGCAACTTCACACAATGGTCCGGCCTAGTGAAGCCGCGGGTACCCGCTGGGATGAAATTGATCTAGAAAACCAGGTATGGACCATCCCGGCAGAGCGTATGAAAAAGCGCAAAGCCCATGCAATCCCATTGTCTAATCAGGCCATAGCATTGCTGGAAATCATGCGCCCAATTTGCGGTAGCAGTAAATTTGTCTTTCCTTCGGATCGTAATCCAAGAACGCATATCAATTCACAGACGGCTAATATGGCGCTAAAACGAATGGGCTATGCTAAGAAGTTAGTCGCACATGGCCTACGTTCCTTGGCGAGCACAGTCCTCAATGAACAGGGATTCGATCCAGATATTATCGAAGCCGCTCTTGCTCACACCAGCAAGAATGAAGTTCGCAACGCGTACAACCGCGCCCAGTACATCGAAAGGCGCAAGCCTATGATGGACTGGTGGAGTAAGCATATCGAACAAGCCGCCACTGGTAATATGAGTTTAACCGGCACTGCAGCCCTAAAATTGGTTAGTGGCTAAGCGCAAGTTCCTGCTTTGTTCATTTGACGCAGTACTGCCGCTGCAATTTCTTCCACCTGGGCGGAAGATTCATTCTTCTGTGTCGATCCAAGTGACTTAAATATCTCCGATTGCCTACTCTCCTGTACCTCGCCATAGCTATAAAACGTAGTCAGCACACCTTCATGCCCTAGATTTTGGCTCCATGCCTTAAATTCCTCTGGCGTTCTGCAAACAGTCTGTCCAAGTTGCACTAGTGTTTTCCTGAAACTATGCGGGTTGAAATATTCCAGGTTTGCTGTAAGAAATGCATCCTTGAAAATCTTCCTAATCGGAGTTGCATTGCTCCAATGCTCTCGCAACACACCTGAAGGTTCAAAGACATTTCGCTCCCCCCTTACAATCGCAGTCTTTGGAAACAAGGGATCATCGTTACCAAACATCAACTCAGTTTTAAGAAAGCCAATCCAGCCCAGTACGACCTGTTTAAATTCATCATCGACCGGAAAAAAGTAGGTCATAAATGTCTTGCTGGCTTTCGTTTTCACTTCTCTCGCATCCTGATAAACGCATTCTGATTCTGTATCCACATGCTTCAACTTGAAGGATGCTATTGCACTGTCCCTGGCTCCGGTGAGCATGGCGAATGCAATCAATGCTCTATTGCGCTGATCAATGACAGTCTCCTTTGGCATGGACTTAATAACTTTCCTGACCTGCTCCATTGTCGGCACACGACCTCGGCGCTTTGCAGTCGCAACGCGGGCGTCTTTCTCGGAAAGGTTAAAGTATTCCGCTTCAGAGTAATTAATGCGTGACTTGTATCCTGACTCCCTCGCCAGCCATTGAAAGAATGCTTTTAGACTCCGTAACGTTGAGTTCATAGTGGCCTTACTCAGCCCCTTTCCCGTACTGGCATTCTGATGCTTGGCCAGAAACCGTTTGAATCCAACTGCCTGTTGAAAGTGAAAGGCTTTGAATTCTTTCCACCCTGTATATTTTTCAAATCGGCTGATGGCCTTAGCCGCTGCATCTACTGAAGCATCGCTTTGGCGTTTTGCCTCCTTCAGAAAAATGAAATATTTTCGCTTCACTCGCTCATTTTCGGGGTGGTGCTTTCTCATTGATTCATACCTCTAGCTGAAGTCACTGTTAACGGGGAATAAATTACTCTTGCCTATGTGTTGCAGTGCTTTCGGTATGCGGACATCCAAATTGTCTTTGATCCGCTTCAAACTAGTATCACTGGCGAATCTATTCATGAGCGAGCCACAGGTCGGACAAAGCCCCATGAGGCGATGGGCTGAAGCCGATACAGGGGCAAGATCGACCATGTCACCTGCTGGCCGTTTTGGTGAGCGACAACTCATACAATACATCTCATCAATACGACATTTACGCTTTCGGGAGCGCCGTTTTTCCTGAAGGTAGGCACGAAGCTGCGTACCCAAAACAAGTGTGGGCCGTCGCTCATCACAGACCGGTAAGCCGTCCTTGATCCAGGCTCGTACTGTATTCTTGTGAACGAGCAGCAGGCTCGCCACTTCCTCGACCGTATAGTTTCGATGCATCTTCACCCGATTAGGATTTAGGGTTTTCGGCATTACTCAGCATCTCGACTAAACTCAACCCTGTCGGCCAACCATTGGTTAATGTCGGATTCAAGCCACCCCACCGCTCGCCCACCGAGTGAGATGGGCTTGGGGAATTCTCCATTTGAAATTCTCAAGTAGATGCTGCTACGAGATAAACCCGTGCGGTTTAGAACTGTCGGAAGTCGTAGAATCGTATGCGTCATTGTTAAGCCTCTTAATTGCTATTTAGAACAATTAGGAGACTATCGAGACGGAGAACAGGCGGGGAAGAAATCGGAAATGGTTTTGCCGATTTCGGTTATCTGTTTCTTAGTGCAACCGCATCGGGAATTTGTTTCAATATTTTGCGTATTGTGTCATCGGTTAAAGGAGCACCGAGCTTTTCAGTCATAGCGACTAAAGATGCTGCTACACCACGTTGGCCAGGATCAACGTCAACTTCTTTACACAGTGCCCCTATAAGGACCAGAAGAGAGTTTCTTTCTTTAGAGGTCAGGGGTTTTTCAGTTTCAGAGAGACCTTCTAACGATTGAATAAAACGTGTAATTTCCTCCGTACGAATGACCAAGACATAGTCATGCTCGCCTAGCCCCCCTGAAGGATAGAATAAGTTTTCCCTGGGCGTGTCTTTCCTGTCCTCCAGATACTTTTTCCTATCTTCCTTGTATTTATCAATAATTTTCTTGGCTTCTTCGTCGGACAATTTCTCGTCAATAATATATCGATCTATGTCTTTTCTCTGCGCCCTCGATCCAGTTTGATATTCATTATCATCATAGTCCGTTTGCAACTGGCAAATCACATCTCCTTTCTTAACGAACGCGCCATCTATTGCAACTAAAGTAACTTCTAGTCCTGATGTAGATTGTTGATATAGATGTTCAATATCCAATGTTTCTGCCCCTACCATCGCAAGGTCCCACACTCCAGAAATGTACTCGACAGGTTTTTCTAAAGCTATCCAATTGTCATCGGAAACAAATAGCTCATGGTTTAGAGGCATCGAAATTGGGTTTTCTAGCTTTTCTCCGGTTAGTATGTCGGTCTCCATTAAGTAGAATTGCACTTCCTCGGTTTTAACCCATTTCCCTTTCCTTGCGTTGGCATGGTTCACGAAGTCAACAGAGAGTGTTAAATGCCCATCCAAGGCAAACCTGTACAGATCAGCTACTGTCGCTGGTTCGCCCAAAACGGTTGAAATGTGGCTAACTGCTTCATCAAGAGTCAGCCAGGCTTTGAGTCTAAGTAACTTGCTCATCTATAAGGCATCCCAGGGACTATTAGATTGCTTAGTATATCCTCGGAACTACTGATATTTGCATGGAACTCACCAATTTGCGCTTGTTCAGCAGGACATTTGATAGAACATCCTCATAAAGCGGTACTTTCTTGGCGTTCCGCGAAACCACGCTATGAATTGATTGTTTAATTCAGAAAGACTTTCAGATATTTTCTATCTCAAATTTGATTCTTATGGGGGCTTATATCAATGCCAAACTATGCGGTTTCTGAGATTAAGCCTTTTATTGGTTCTCGCGACTACGATGAATCTAAGGCTTTCTATCAGGCCATTGGGTGGGAAATGACCTTCGATTCACAAGATATTTGTGAAATGCGACTGGGAGATAATTTTTTCTATCTTCAACGCTACTATGATCGAAATTGGTGTGAAAACTCCATGTTGCATATAACAGTGGAAGACGCTCACGCTTGGTATGAAAGAGTTAGATTGGTCCTTGCTGAAGTGGACTATGGAGCAGCAAGAGTCGATCCGCCACGCGAGCAAAGCTACGGCTCTCTTGTAACATTCGTTTGGGACCCTGTCGGAGTATTGCTCCACTTCGCGCAGCCTATTAAGCCCGAAACCTAATCTCGAACACCTCATTTTTTGCTTTTACGTTGTTGAACCTGTAGTAGGTAGAGGTTCTATACTTAGAGAGTTATTTTCACAACAACGGACCGAAAGTGACCAATATCCAGCCCAAACTCAGCTCTATCGCCATCCTTGCTTTGGCAGGACTGTTGATCTCGTTCTCAGTCAAAGCCGCTGCAGTCGATGCTGAGATGTCGCAGGTAACGCTCTTTGTCGAAGGGATGATGAAGAGCCGCGGCGGCGTCACCTGAATGAGCTGACCCGATAGCGTCGTAGCAGCTCTGTCAGAGTTGCCTGGAATACAAGAAGATATACAAGTTAATCTGGAGAGAGATGCGTTTACTCTGCGGTACGATCCCGCTCGTGTAAATCTCGAACAGATGTACGAGGCCATAGAGAGTTTAGGTTACTCTCCTGGACTCGAGCCAGGTGCTCCTCTTGATTCACAGTCCTCCGAAGTATCTTCAGAGTCACCTTTGCGAATAGCTCTAATTCAAGCTGCGAATGAGGACAAACTTGTATTTGTGGATTTCTTCGCAGAGTGGTGCATTGCCTGCAAGGCACTTGAAGAACTCGTGTTAGCTGAAGATGCAGTTCAGGCAGCTTTGGAAGAATACGTATTCGTCAAGATCGATACAGATGAATATGCCGATGTTGCAACTGAATATCAGGTAGTTGGCATGCCCACATTACTTGTCCTAAATGCCAATGGGGACGAACTGTATCGTTCAGTCGGGCAAGTTCAGGAAACCGACCTGGCAGCAAAACTCTCCCAGTTAGCTGCCGAATAATTCTTCTATTATTGGGCACTCAGGCACATCGCCTTTACCGCAACGCTCAACCATTGCGTCCAATACAGATTCCATTTTTCGCAGCGCTGAGATTTTCTGCTTCACGTCTTGAGCATGAGAAGCTGTTATTTCGCGGACTTCTTTGCACGTGTAGTCGCCATCGTCCACCAGACTGAGCAGACTCTCTATTTCTTTTAGAGAAAAACCTAGCCCCCGGCAGCGATGTATGAAGCTGAGCCTTTTAACATCATCTTGATCGTAAATTCGCCTCCCCGATTCCGTGCGAGCGGGGTCGGGCAATATGCCCTGCTTTTCATAGAATCGGATGGTTTCGATATTCACCTCTGACTTTCGTGCTAATTCTCCAATGGGCAATGATTTAGTCATTTCGTTCACCAAATAAGCCTTGAATCTGTAGTTACTACAGGATACACAATTGGGGCATGTAACGTACATACCCATCGTAATCGAAAGGAGTTGAAAGCCAGGATGAAGTTGTTGCTTTTCCAAAAACTAGGAGTTGCAGGTACTTTGCTTACGGCTATGGCATGCCCAGCTTGCTGGCCGCTGTTCGCAACCGCCGGGAGTACATTGGGTCTCGGTGTATTATTGCCGTGGGAAGGAGTGTTGATGAACTACGTGTTTCCCCCATTCGTTGTAATTTCCATCCTAGGTGTCATTCAAGCCTATCGATTTCACAAACAGCTAGTCCCTACTGTCGTCGGTACCGTATCAGGATTGTCGATCTTGTTTGGTTTTTACGTGGGTTGGCAGCTTACTTTGATGTACATCGGCATGCTGGGGCTTCTTGTATCAGCAGTTCTGGGTCATTTAGCGAGTCGCAAACAGGAAAAGTTATGCCAGACATAAAACTCGAATCCACTCTGACGTGCCCTCATTGTGATGCCAAGTACAATGAAACAATGCCGACGGATTCATGTCAGTTTTTCTACAAATGTGAAAATTGCGGTTCTTTGTTAAAACCAGAAGAAGGGGACTGCTGTGTATATTGTTCGTATGGGACGATCCCCTGCCCACCAATTCAAGCAGGTGAGTGCTGCTAGCCCAGGAAAATCGGAAGGAGGCACTAAATGTCTTTAGATTTAGTTGATCAAGGCAGTTTAACCAGACCCGGTCTCATAGGGAGGTTTGTTCGTCTATCTCTGGGTATCGCGTGCCTTTACGGCCTTTGGGAACTAATTGCAGTAGCACCATTTTTTATCGAACGACCGATTGAATTGCTGCCGAACCTTTCATTCATGATCTTAGTTGTTCTTTGTATATTCAACTATGTTGTGAATATAGGATTCTCAAAGGATTGGAACCGCTACCCGGTTTTTGTCTCTGTCCTAATTTTTACGGTAATAGCCGCGGCCAGCTACCTGGTAAGTGGAACGCCAAGTTCCATGCTGCTGGGAGGATCAATGGTTTTATGGATGGCCTACTTCTATGCGCATCTCGGTATTTCTTTCGTACTTGCAGCGATTCTTGCGACGCCAGGCTGTGAAATGCGAGCTATTCCAGAACTATTTGGGAGGCTAACTAATCGAGATACAAAGGAGCATCACTGTCCTTCTTCTATTATCTCAGGGATTGACAGATGGGAAGCTAGCAGAAAAGAGAAGAGCTAATTAGAGGTATAGAAATTATAAGAACAATTTCTCTCACTAGTTTACCAATCTTCTCCACCCAATAACGACACTCGTTATAGAGAACGCTAACCCTAAAATACTTAGAAAAATTAGAACGGTATCCCAAAGCGGTCTTCGATTTAAGAGTATTTGAAAATCGAGGCTGTGGAGGCCATTGTAAATCCAGCGTTCGATTCTGTTTGCACTAGTTACTCGATTGACAATCTCCCCTGTAGTGAGATCAATGTGATACCAGGTTTCTTCCTGATCATTAAACATTGCTCGATAAACCGGCAATGGTCGATAACGATTGTGCCTCGAGTAATAGTAGTCATCGTATTGTTGAAGCATTTCCAATCCTACCAATTCGGAGTCAGGAAGAAGAGAGGGAATCGCGCTGGTAAGTTTGGTTAACAGGATCTGCTCCTGCTCTTGATCACTAACTCTCTTAAATTTCACCGATCTATCAATATCAGACCGCAAGGCTACTAGGTAAGGCTCTCCCCCAATGCTGCTCCACCGAACCTCCTTAATTCCCACATCTCCAGATAGTTCTCGCGCGTCAGGCAGGATATTTACCGATATTGCATCAAGATTGTGATATCGAGCCACTTGCCGTGACTGTGGTACTGATGACTCAAAGATTCCCCATGGTCCCATCGACATCAGGCCGCTGAAGATAAAAGTAGAAACGAAAATCAAAGAGAGCAACCCTAATACATGATGCCATTTCATCATTCCGACATATGGGCTGAAGTATTTTCCCTTGTATGGTTTGCGAATTCTTAAACGCAAGAAGCCAATTATTGCGCCAGTCAAAACGGAGAAAATTCCGATTAAAGAGAGATAGACAATTACATCAATCCAGAGATTTACGTTCTTGCGCAGCTGCGTTGGATAAATCCAGTGAATAGTCGAACCAATCCAATTCCATAGCATTTCAGCCCTATTTGTATCGCGGACAATCAACCCAGACTTGTCAGACACATAGAGGACCGTCCCAGAGGGATTATTAAGTTTGACTCTGTGCAAAGGTCGGCTGGCATTAAGCCCGGAAGATAGTGTCCATTGGTCGTAGTCTCTGATTCCGTCATGTTCCAGTTCTAATCCAGGCTGATAAAAGCCGCTTTGTTCAGCAGCAATCAATGCCTGAGATTCAGACAATCCCTTCAAAATAGAGCCATCATCAGCAAAAACTGTTGTGGGTATTTCTGAGTCAGTCTCAATCTGGTATGCAGGGCGGCCCAGAATCGTTGCCAAATTCATTGCTGCGAATTTTCCGGAACGATCTGCTAATTCCCAGGCTTGATGAGGGGATATTCGCACTCCATCGAAATCGATCGGCAGCAGATTTTCAAGCCGCTCCTCTTCTGTCAGCTCAGGGTATTCCACGTACATCATCACGATTCCGCTAGCGAACCAAAACACGAAGAGGAGGCACATGCAGATGCCAATCCATCGATGCACAAAAAATAGCGCGGATTTTAGTTTCACTGCAGTTCGTAAAATCCGGAAACGTTTAGAGTGATCACAATGTCGCCATTTGACTGATTATCGAAGTACCAGCCATGAATCCCATCGAAAGGGGCTACCAAATATCCAGACGCAGAGTCAGTTCGGTGCCTTTTATAGAACATGACATCACCTGGTGCATCGGACTCCCTGATTGTGTGGCCATGAAACTCAATCAGTAAGTCATCTGGCAACTCAAGATTAGCAGCTTGCCAGTTATATGAAACGGCATTACCCAATTTCATGCCCAGCTTGTATTCGAGATCGGCCCCTGCAAACAAAGGAATTTCAATAGTATCTGAGCGAAACTTTAGCTCTTCCTGGAAGAATACATCTTCCCCCAGAGGTACTTCGACCCATTCCACGTCTTCGGTTGAGCATGTGCTCAAAAATAGCCCCAAAGTCAGCGACACGAAGGATGGTCGGAGAGCAAGAATTGTTACAACATTCTGATTCATTCTTGTAGATATTTTCCACTAGGATTTGTAATCTATCAACCGAAGACTATCAAAAAATGACGCACAATCATCAATTTACGCTCCAATCAATCGTTATTAAACTGTTAAATACGCCATATAAACCTATCGCTTACTACCCAATTTCTCTAGCATTGCGCCGACTAATTTTTTCTTAACCATCTATCAGAAAATCATTGCCGAAATTAGTATGGAGATTTACCTGTGATACAAAGTCTGGTTGGTACCTTCCTGAAAAAGCGCCCTCTTTCCCTCTCAATTGGTGCAGCAATAATATCTCTTACGCAAGCTGCTATTGCTCAACAATCAATTGAAGAGATTGTTATTACTGGGCAAGGAGGAGTAGGTGCGATAAGGCTTGATGTGGAAAACGGAGCGGGAAGTCGGTTGGGATTGTCGAGTTTCGATTTGCCTGCCAGTGTGGACATCATCAGTCGAGAAGAGATCGCGACCAAGGGTGATTATGGGGCGTTGGAGGCCGTTACTCGCTCTGCAGGAATCTCTTCAAGTGCCAGCCCAGGCAATGGAGGCACTTCAATCTCCTCCAGAGGATTCAACGGGCACGGATCATCGGTCTATACCTATGATGGGACTCGCTTATACATAGTTGCCGGAACCGTTACATTTCCAGCCGATACCTGGACTCTGGATCGTGTCGAGGTGCTTCGTGGGGCTGGATCAGTCATTAACGGCATCGGTGCGTTGGGTACAACAATTAACTACGTACCGAAGAAACCTGTGTTTGGGGATAGTGAGTTTGCAGGAAATGTTGCTGCTGGCAGTTTCGGAATGCGGCGAGTGGCGCTCGGTGGCGGTGCTGAACTCTCGGACCAGTGGGCTTTCCGCCTAGATGGTTCGCATCAGGAAGAAGACGGATTCGTTGACAGAGCAGACGAGCAGAGAGACGTGTGGGCAGGATCGTTACTCTATCAGCCCAATGAAGATTTGAGCGTACGATTTAGTCTGGACTACGCGGACATCGACGCATCACCCTACTGGGGAACCCCACTCATTAATGGCGGCGCAAGCCGCTCTCACAGAGAGAATAATTACAACTTTGGTGATGGAAAAGTTGAGTATGAAGACACCTGGTCACGGGTCCATATCGAGTGGAACATTTCTCCCAACGTAACATTTCGGAGCGATACTTATCTGCTCGATGCTTGGCGAGAATGGCAGAACCTGGAAGAGTATTCCTATGATGCCTCCACAAATCAGATCGATCGTGCTTTCTATCTCGGCATTATTCATGACGAAGAACAGATCGGGTCCAGATTCGATTTTCTTATCGACTCCGACCTGGGAGACATGGAAAACACAATCAGCATCGGCGCCGAAATTAATGATATTGAATTGAACTATCTGAATAACTTCTCTACCGGCGGATTCGGCGTGGGAGACAGTGTGCCGGTATTCGGCTTCAATCCGGGGCTGTTGCCACAGGCAACGATTCCTACAATTCTTGATTATCAGACCGATACGCGCCAGTTCGCCATCTTTGTGGATGACACTCTGCAGCTAAATGACTCTTTTAGCCTTGTGCTGGGTGCACGCTATGATGACATTGATTTCGACCGATTCGATCTGGCAATCGGTGGAAATCCAGCGTCAGCATTCTCCACAGATTTTTCAGAATTCACCTGGCGCACTGGATTGGTTTATCAACCAAGTGAAAATCTGAGTCTTTATGCCCAGGCCAGCACTGCAGCTGACCCGGTAACTTCGCCAATATCAATTAGCGCTGGCAATGCCAATTTTGATCTAGCCACTGGCCGCCAGTATGAGATAGGTATCAAGCAACAGTTCCTGAATGGCCGAGCAGAATACACACTGGCTTACTTCGATATTGAAAAAGAAGACATACTGACGCGTCTTCCTGCATCCGCAGTAACCGAGCAAATTGGCCAGCAAAGCTCCGATGGACTTGAATTTACGCTGAGGTTGAATCCCGGAGAAGACCTGAGTATCGATTTCAACACTGCCATAATCGACGCAGAATTTGACGAATTTTACTCAGGCGGAGTTTCACTCGCTGGCAACACGCCGCGCAATGTACCAGAGCAGACCGCCAATTTGTGGCTTAACTGGGCAGTTTTACCTAATGTTCAGGTTGGCGGGGGATTTCGCTACGTGGACTCTCGATTTGCCAATGATGGCAATTCAGAAGTGCTGCCGGAGTATACCGTGTTTGATGCGAGCGTAAACTGGTTTGTCAGTGATGATGTTACGGTCACCCTTAGAGGAAGAAACCTTACCGACGAGGATGATTACGTACTGGCTCCCTACGTACCAAATCAATGGATATTCGGAGACCCGAGGTCTTACGAGTTGAGCGTTAGATTCAGTCTTTGATTCAGCTCACCACGATCCTGGTCGATGACGTCTACATTTGACTGGTTGATGGAAGGAGTGAGTGAAAATGGAACTGAAGGCTTTTTTTCTGGTGTTTACTACAGTTTTTATAGCTGAACTAGGTGACAAAACACAGATAGCTACCCTGCTTTTTGCAACCGACAAGGACACCGGGAAAGTCCTTATATTCCTGGCGGCCTCAGCCGCGTTGGTTGTTGCTTCCGCCATAGGAGTGTTGGCAGGTAGTTTCATGTCTGAATATATCAACGAGCGCTACTTACAACTGGTGGCAGGTTTTGGATTTTTGGCGATTGGCTCATATACGATTTTTAACTCTTGGCAGTAATCCATTCCGCCTAAATATCCTGCTGACAATTTGTTTTAGTAGTACGAGTAGCAGTGCTGCGAAACATTTACATCAATTTTGCAATTGTAAATCAACGCGTTAACAGAATAATTCAATTCCCCCCCCACCCAAACTAAAAAAGGGGCTGCACAATGTGCAGCCCCTTTTTTAATTGGCGTCGCAAGAGAATTGAACTGCCAAAGTCGGATTCGCCCTTCAGGGATGGGGAGCGGATCGAAATCGTCGGGAACAATATCGACCAATGACCTCTAGTGTTCTTATCAGCTTGCTCGAAGCCGCGACTAAAAAGCGCAACTCCCTTCGCAAATCCACAAATCCACAAATCCGAACTACTGTATTTTTACTCTGATAGTTCTTCACAGTCTGCAATTCATCCCACAGCTGGCGGAATCAATAGTTGATTTCAGTCAATACTACAAGAATTCGAAAAGGATATGCTAGAATCTCGCAGAAGGATGTAACTTAACTTGCAAACGTAGTCTATGCTCTCTACAGCCACTAGCCGAAAACCCATGCTCCGCAGCGCGTTTGCTCTGCTGGCGGTCGTGCTGTTGGTAGTCACAAATTTTACCCATATTCATGTTCGATATTGCATGGATGGTAAAGAACCTCCTGTTTCAATACATTTTGAGACGGCGGAACTTCATGCCGGAGAGCATACAGACGACATTGATGTAGAAAACGAGCTGTCACTAGACACGCTCCTTTCCAAAGTGTTCGACGACTCTGTTGATCATGCTCTAGCTAATTCGCTCCTTCTCTTTACTTCTTCTAAAATCCTGGTCTCAACCTTGCCTCGGGCTCCAGCAAGCCTGCTCAACGACGGGACCTACTACCTCCCCCCATCGCGCGCACCTCCTGTAAGAGTTTAACTTCAGCTAAGACAAGACCAGCTCGGTTTTCTAATCCTCGCTGTAGATCTTAATGAATGTTTGCAGGAGACAAATTCATGTACACCAGATTTTTGGTGTCAGTGCTTGCCGCCACATGCTTGAGTGCGCAATCTCTGGCACAGGAATCCCTAACAGGGACAATATCACTTCGAGATGCGATGGAGGCCACATTGGCTAATCATCCTCGATTACGTAGCTTTCCGTTGCGAAGTGAATCACTTGCGGGCGAACGAGAAATCGCAAATCTGCGACCGCCCTATCAAATTCAGGCGTCTCTGGAAGACGCTTTAGGTACTGGCGATTTGCGTGATTTTACTGGTGCTGAGGTTACATTCCAGTTGTCCAATATTGTCGAAATGGGGGGCAAACGCCCTGCCCGAGTTGGCGTGGTGAATCGAAGACTCGATGTATTGGATGCAGAACAACGTGTGCTTGAACTTGACCTCCTGGTAGAGGTAGTCAGGCGCTTCATCGATGTCGCATCGGCCCAAGCGAGAATTGAGCTACAGGAACAGGCCACAGCACTTGCAGAAAATACAGTAGTGCTACTTCAGCCGCTTGTGGCGGCAGGCCAGTCACCGCAATTGGAAGTCGATAGGGCGAATGCTGCTTTGCTACGTGCCGAAATTGCTGAGCAAGCCGCGTTGGCTTCTCTGGATAGTGCGAGAATTCGCCTGGCCAATATGTGGACCAGCAGTTCACCGCTATTTAATGATGTCGATAGCAGTCTACTGGCGGTCGGGCAAATTGAACCAATCGATCCACTTCTTGCGGCACTTGATGCCAATCCTGATATTGAAATCTTCGCAGCTGAAAGCAGGTTAAGAGATGCTGAGATCGTACTTGCAGAATCCCGTCGCCAGGCGAATGTGCAGTGGTCCGCAGGGATTAGGCATCTTAAAGAACTGGATGATACCGGTTTTACTTTTGGCGTCAGTATTCCGCTTTTCAATAATTCGCGAGCAAGCGGCGCTGTGAGGACTGCCCTTGCCAATCAGCAAGAAGTCGAGATAAGACGCCTCACAGCACTCAACGCCATCGAAGGTGAAATTCGTTCACTGCATCGACAACTGGAACAAAGTATTGCCGCAGTAAGCACTCTCCGGGAAGAAGTCATTCCAGCTCTGGAAGGAGTCCAACAACAAGTTCTGTCAGCATATTCGGTAGGAAATTACAGCTACCTGGACCTGATTAGTGCCCAGCAAGAATACCTTGACGCGCAATTAGCATTGATAGTTAACGCGAGCAATGCACACAGGTTGCGGGCAGAAATAGAAAGGCTCAGTGGGTTAGCTCTCACTGGACCACAATGAGGACCAACCGATGAACATTTTTAGAAGCGTTTTTAGCTATAACCATTGGCGACTGGTACTGCTTTTTTTAACGATAGCGGTGCCACCAGCCCAAAGCCTTCAGGCTGCTGAAGCAAGTACAGAGCATGAAGAAGTAGTAGAAATCGCCTCTGCTCTTGCGCGCGAATTGGGCATAGGAACTGAAACAGCAGGCCCAGGGACGATAAACCGCAGTCTCCTTCTCTATGGTAGGACCATGCCTGATCCTCAAGGCATCAGTCATGTCTCGGCTCGCTATCCAGGCTTAATTGTTTCAATGGAAGTGGCGCTTGGTGACAGGGTCGAAGAAGGGCAGGTTGTTGCAACTATCGAAGCAAACAACAGTTTGCAGAATTATGAAATTCGGGCGCCGCTCAGTGGTATAACAGTCGAAAAACACGCAAATCGTGGAGAGCTGGCATCAGGACAGTCGCTACTCACGATTGCAAACTACGACAATATCTGGGTGGATCTCACCGTTTTTCCCGGTGACTCACAACAAATTCGTTCGGGCATGTCTGTGACAATTCGGATGGATGATCGTGTGGCGGAAAGCGCTATTCGTTATCTCAATCCCAGCCAGGGTGAATCTCCTACAGTCGTAGCCCGGGTGCCACTTGAGAATCTGGACGCGATATGGACGCCAGGCTTGCTGGTCGAAGGATTTGTTCATGTTGAGTCCGAACAGGTTGCTCTCGCCGTTAAGAACGACGCACTACAAACTTATGAAAACAACTCGGTTGTATTCGTGCTGGAAGGCGAGACCTATAAACCTCGAATTGTCACTCTTGGTAGCTCTGATCCGTTTTCGACCGAAATTCTGGCTGGCTTACAGGCCGGCGAGCAGTACGTAGTTTCCAATAGTTACATACTCAAGGCCGACCTTGAAAAAGAAGGCACAGAGCATGAACACTAAGAGGCCATCACATGCTTGAAAGAATTATCAAGGTAATGATCCGAAGCCGTTGGATCGTAATGATGGCGGTACTCGCTATATGCGCACTTGGAGTGTGGAATTTTCAAAACCTTCCTATCGATGCCGTTCCTGACATTACTAATGTACAGGTGCAGATTAATACCGAGACACCAGGATATTCACCTCTGGAATCGGAACAGCGCGTTACATTTCCGATTGAAACAGCACTCGCCGGATTACCCCAACTTTCTTATACCCGTTCGCTTTCTGCCTATGGCTTGTCGCAGGTAACTGTTGTGTTTGACGAAGGCACGGACATCTATTTTGCCCGGAACCTGGTCAACTCGCGGCTGAGTGCAATCAAGAACCAATTGCCAGTTGGGCTAGAGCCAGAAATGGGTCCCATCTCCTCTGGCCTGGGCGAAATATTCATGTACACGGTTCGGGCCGAAGAAGACGCAGTTCAGCCCAATGGCCAGCCCTATGACCTGTTTGCACTGCGGGAGATACAGGACTGGATTATCAAGCGGCAATTGATCCTGGTAGATGGCGTTACTGAAGTGAATACCAGTGGGGGATTCGAGAAGCAATATCATGTAATGCCAGATCCCGCCAAGATGTTGCGCTGGGGAATATCCTTGCCGGAATTATTATCCGCTTTGTGGGATAACAATATTAACCAGGGCGCCGGTTACATCGAACGAAACGGCCAACAGCTAATGGTTCGCTCTCCGGGACAACTAGGAACAATAGAGGACATTGAACAAGTAAGTATAGTTTCCCGCAACAGCATACCGGTGCTTGTCAAGGACGTGGCTGAAGTATCTATCGGCAGGGAGTTACGAACTGGTGCGGGGACACGTGCAGGCAAAGAAGCGGTAATCGGTACAGCATTTATGCTGCTAGGCGAAAACTCACGAACTGTAGCTAGAGATGTAGCCGAGACGCTTGGGGAAATCAACGCTACATTACCTGAAGGTGTGGTGGCCGAAGCACTCTATGACAGGACAGTTCTGGTAGACAATACCATTGCAACGGTTGAGGAGAATCTCGCTATCGGGGCACTTCTGGTCATCGTTGTATTGTTTCTGTTGCTGGGTAATATTCGTGCCGCTCTTATAACAGCAACAGTCATTCCAATCAGCATGCTCGCGACTATTTCAGGCATGGTTGAAGCTGGAGTGTCTGCAAACTTGATGAGCCTGGGCGCACTCGATTTCGGATTAATCGTGGATGGCGCTGTGATAATTGTCGAAAATTCGATACGTAGACTTGGCTTAGCAACTCAAGGGAACACAATCTTGACCCTAAAAGAGCGGCTCCAGGTAGTTCACGATGCGACAAATGAAGTAATCAGACCAAGCCTATTCGGTGTAGCAATAATCACTCTGGTGTATATACCCATTTTTTCGCTCACTGGCATTGAGGGAAAAATGTTTCACCCAATGGCATTCACCGTCATTATTGCATTGTTATCCTCAATGATTCTTTCGCTAACATTTGTGCCAGCGGCGGTAGCGATTTTCAATTCCGGCAAAGTGTCGGAAAAGAAAAACCCAATTATGCGAGGTGCTGAATGGGTTTACAAACCCGTCGTGCAAACTGCATTGCGGTTTCGCTGGTTAGTAGTGCTATTTGCAATAACTACAGTTGGGGGCGCCGGCTGGTTAGCCAGCACTATGGGATCGGAATTTATCCCACAACTCGATGAAGGCGATGTGACAGTACAGGCACTACGCCCACCGGGCACCAGTCTGCAACAGTCGATTGAGATGCAGGACATTCTCGAGCGACGTCTGTTGGAATTTCCTGAAGTGCGTGATGTGTTTTCCAGGATCGGTACGCCAGAAATCGCATCCGACCCAATGCCGCCCAGTATTTCGGATACGTTTGTAATACTCAAAGACAGATCCGAATGGCCCGATCCATCAAGGGAGAAAAATGATTTGCTGGAAGAATGGGAAGAAACTCTGGAAGTATTACCCGGGCAAATCTATGAAGTCACGCAGCCTATACAGATGCGTTTCAATGAGCTGATTTCTGGAGTGCGCTCGGACCTCGGCATCATGGTGTTCGGGGAAGATCTCGATCAGCTCAGTGCTACGGCGCAGGAAATTCTGGAGATCGTTGAGCAAATAGAAGGTGCTGAGGATGCCAGAGTCGAGCAGACTGACGGACTCCCAATGCTGACTCTCACGCCGAAACGGGAAGTTCTGTCACGTTACGGCCTCAGCGTTCGAGACGCCCAGCACCTTATAAGCACCGCCATCGGGGGAGAATCTGTCGGTCTGATCTATGAAGGCGACCGCCGCTTTCCACTTGTCGTGCGCTTGCCAGAAGAAATGCGACTCGACATGGATAGAATCGGCAGGCTGCCCATTCCGGTGCCCACGATTGCCAATGAGGCTGGCTATGTACTCCTGTCTGAGGTTGTGGAAACAGAATTGGTTACGTCCCCTAATCGTATTAGTCGCGAAAATGGGCAGCGTCGAGTAGTAGTCAGCGCCAATGTAAGAGAGCGCGATCTGGGATCATTTGTTACGGAAGTTCAGGACGTCATCAGTAGTGAGATCGACATTCCACCCGGCTATTTTGTTGAGTACGGTGGAACCTTTGAACAACTGGAGTCTGCAAGTCAGCGATTGTCCCTTATTGTTCCTGTCACACTGGCATTGATCTTCGGATTGCTACTCATTGTTCTGGGTTCTATTCGTGACTCGCTAATCATTTTTACTGGCGTACCTCTCGCCCTTACAGGTGGTGTACTCGCGCTTTGGTTCAATAATATGCCATTGTCAATCACTGCCGGTGTCGGGTTTATTGCCTTATCTGGTATCGCCATGCAAGACGGGTTGGTCATGCTAACTTTTATAAAGGCGCTGTGGAGGGAGCACGGTGAACTGAAGCCAGCAATAATAAATGGGGCAATGACTCGCCTGAGACCCGTGCTAATGACTTCTCTGGTTGCCAGTCTCGGATTTGTTCCGATGGCTCTTAACACCGGGATTGGTGCTGAAGTTCAGCGGCCGCTGGCTACAGTAGTAATTGGAGGCATAGTATCTTCTACCCTGCTCACCCTCGTGTTGCTACCTGCACTGTATATGATAGTTAACAAGAACCGCCAATTAGAAATAGAGTAAATAGTCAGGATGCACGATCACACACACAGCAGCGATGAAAGTAGCCAAAGGATTGGCTGGGCTTTTGTCTTGAATGTTGGATTCACTATCATAGAGTTTGTGGGCGGTTTGCTTACCAACAGCACAGCAATTATGGCAGATGCCGTTCATGATCTCGGTGACAGCCTTTCAATCGGAACAGCGTGGGTTCTGAGCCTGTTATCAAAAAAGGAAGCTGACAGTTCATTTACGTACGGTTACAAGCGACTCTCCTTGATTGGCGCTTTGATTAACGGATTTGTACTTATAGCAGGCTCTTCATGGGTGTTACTGCAAGCGATTCCTCGGCTCTTTGATCCAGTTATGCCTGCGGCAGAAGGCATGTTGGCGCTGGCTATTCTGGGTGTCGCGGTAAACGGTTTTGCCGCCTACAAGCTAAGCGCAGGCACTACACTTAATGAAAAAGTACTCAATTGGCATTTACTTGAAGATGTATTGGGCTGGGCTGCAATTCTAATTGTCTCAATCGTACTATTGGTTGTGGAAGCACCGATATTAGACCCGTTACTCGCCATCGGGTTTACTCTGTTCATTTTGTTTAACGTGACAAGGAATACATGGTACGCCGTTAAACTCTTTGTTCAGGCTGTACCCGAGCGAGGATTAATAGAGAGGGTAAGAGAAGAATTGTCGAAAATCCCTCAAGTTGCTTCGATTCACCATGAGCACGCCTGGTCGCTAGACGGAGAATCAACGGTCTACACAGCACATTTGGAAATGGGTTCTGCCATGTCAGCAGAAGAACAACTAGACGCGAAAAAACAGATTGCAGACTTACTCCAAAAATTTCAGTTTTCACATACAACTATAGAACTTGAATTTCCCCACGAAGATTGTAGAGATGAAGACTAATGTCTTGTGAGCCTAATTTGACTGGCTAATGGAAGGAGTAAATAAAAATGGAACTGAAGACCTTTTTTCTAGTGTTTACTACAGTTTTTATCGCTGAACTAGGTGACAAGACACAGATAGCTACCCTGCTTTTTGCAACCGACAAGGACACCGGGAAAATCCTTATATTCCTGGCGGCCTCAGCTGCGTTGGTTGTTGCTTCCGCCATAGGAGTGTTGGCAGGTAGTTTCATGTCTGAATATATCAACGAGCGCTACTTGCAACTGGTGGCAGGATTTGGATTTATTGCGATTGGCTCATATACGATTTTTGGCTCATGGCAGTGAACCATTCCTGCAACATCTCCTGCTGACATTTCGTTTTAGTAGTACAAGTAGTAGTACCAACATGCATTCAAGCTAATTTTGTATTTGAATTTCAATGTGTTAGCTCTCTATTTCAACTCTCCCCGCCATCCACCAATAAATAAAAAAGCCCTCTAAAGAGGGCTTTTTTATTTATCGTCGGCGCTTGGATTTGAACTCTTATAGTCGGGTTCGACAAAATCGCCGGGAGCGATTTTGGACGCTGGGTTTCCCGGCGGCCCGAAGGGCGACCCACAGGGACGTGGGTCGCAGTTCTCCCCGCCCAAATATCAAATTACTCTGACCCCTTTGATTCTGACCCCTTTGATTCCCGGATGCTCTGAAACTGCTATTTGAGAACCTTCATGAACTGATCTAATTATAAAACCCTTGCCGTGAAAGGACCTCTATTATGCTGAGAGGCGGCATGACAATAAGAGTGTAAAAAGCATACGACTCAATCATATGCCACTCAAAAAACATAGATTCCTGATCGGATTCTCTGT
>JAPPOG010000045.1 GCA_028818225.1 Gammaproteobacteria bacterium
TACCGATGATCTGGTGAGCAATTTTGCAGCGTCAGACAATATCGATGTCCGCGCCACTCTACAAATCCCAACTGAGCACCAGGGCCAGACAAGTTCTACTTATATTGTCATTCTGGTAGACGGACTTGGCTTATTCTTCCGAGACTCTATGGGCGGCTATATTGCCTGGGACGGTACTATAGAGACACTTGGTGGAAATATTGAACCCAGAGCACTAAATGTATCTGAAGAGCTGATCGCCTTTAGTGATTTTGTGCCAGCAGACTTCGGCGTGGACGAAGCTTCAATGACGGTATATTTCGCATACTCAATAGCCAATACTGAGGTATTCGTGTATAGCGCTACAGGAATTCCAGTCGTTATTCAGTAAGTGTTAGCGAATGACTGATTGCAGGTAAGCAACCGCATCAGATACAGCACCACCATCTACATCGACAATGCGATTTGCCGCGCGCATTTCATCATCGGAAATTGCATTAACCAAAGACTCAAGGGTTTCCGTGAAAAGTGCGTTTTCAGCAGCAGTTGATGAGGCGAGCAGAAAAGAGTCATAAGGAAGCAAGGCATTGCGAGGATCTTCAAGTAGCAGGAGATCGAACGCCGCGATTCGACCGTCACTAGTATAGCCAGCAATGAGATCTACCTGTTCTTCATTAATAGCCGTATACATCAGAGTGGGATCAAAAGTGAGCTTCTGTGCGAAATCAATGTTGTAGGTGTCGCGCAAGGTAATCCATTCAGGACGGCCAAAAAATTCCAGATCGCCTGCCGCGATTAAATCTCTGGCGATGGGAATCAAGTCTTCGATGGAGGTCACTCCCAGCTCCTGCGCGCGGTCTTTGCGCATCGCCAGTGCGTAGCGATTCTGAAAACCCAGTGCGCCAATATTTACCATACCCTCTGGTCCTTCGATAAATTCGGTCACGCCTGCTAATACAGCATCTCTACCGGGATTGTTGGAGTTATTCATGATATTCGCCCACACGGTACCGGTGTACTCAAGGTAAACATCCACCGTATTGTTGGCTGTCGCTGTGTAAACCACTTCTGTACCCATTCCAAGTCGCTGTTCAACGCTAAATCCTGCCGCCTCCAGCTCTGCACTCAACAATCCCGCGATAATGTATTGCTCCGTAAATCCCTTTCCTCCAATGGTGAAATCTGTTTCCGGTTCCGGTAACAAACTGTAAGCAGAAAAGCTAATACTTAAAATGAGTGCTCCGATAATTGCATACTTAACTTGTTTGTATTTTTTTTCTGATGATGCCTGATTCTTATTCTCCACCAGCCACTGAATACCTCCAATCAAGGAATCCAGAACGACAGCCATTAATGCCGCGGCAATAGAACCTACTGTGACCGAAACAAGATTTCTAGTTTGCAAGCCAGTGAAAATGTAGTTGCCAAAACTTGTAGCACCAACCAGGGTAGAAAGTGTTGCCAGCCCAACTGTCCATACCGCTGCTGTCCTAATTCCAGCGATGATTACCGGGAGCGCCAGCGGAATCCTCACCCTGGTCAGAATTTGGTAAGAGCTCATACCAATTCCCTGTGCAGCCTCGACCACTTCATCAGCTACTGTTTCCAGTCCTGATACCGTATTGCGGACAATAGGCAACATTGAATAAAGTACGAGCGCTATAATTGCAGGTACTATTCCAATCTGCCCACCCAGTAAAGCAACTACCAGCGCCAGAATCGCCACACTGGGAAAGGTTTGAATAATGCTGACAATAGTTAGCAACGGTCGCTTAACTACCACGGACTGTGCCGCCCAAATACCTAAAGGGATACTGATAACGATTCCCAGTGACAAGGCTGCCAGGGTCAGTATCAAATGACCCTGGAAGTATTCGGGTAGCAGCAACAATTGTTCGCGTAAACTTTCGTTCATGAGGAGTGAATTAATTGCTCTAGCCTGTCCGCGCGCCGCTTTGGCATTTCAACAATTTCTCTAACATAGTCATGTTGTGGTTGATTGAGTAATTCCCGGGGTGTGCCTGTTTGCAATACTTCACCATCTTTCATTACCGCAATTCGATCAGCCAGCAGTAAGGCTTCCGTCATATCGTGCGTAACCATGATGGCGGTTAGATTCAAATCCGTCTGTATGCGCTTGAATTCTTCCTGTAACTCGACCCGAGTAATGGGATCCAACGCTCCAAATGGTTCATCCATCAATATCACAGCGGGTTCTGCAGCCAGTGCTCTCGCCACCCCGACCCGCTGTTGCTGCCCGCCAGATAACTGGGACGGATAGCGGTCGCCATACTCTTCTATGGGAAGACCCACCATTGACAGGGTTTCGGCACAACGCTGACTAATTCGGGTTTCATCCCAATCGAGCAATTCAGGAACGGCAGCCACATTTCTGGCCACGGTGTAGTGAGGAAATAAACCAATCCCCTGAAATACGTAACCAATATTGCGTCTTAATTCTTCTGGTTTTTGGTCCAGTACGTTGTGACCATTGACTCGAATTTCACCATAGCTGGGCTCTTCCAGCCTGTTTATCATCTTTAAGGTCGTGGTTTTACCGCTGCCTGATTCTCCGATCAGCCCAAGTAACTCGCCCTCAGCAACGGTTAAAGAGGTGTTGGCGACGGCCTGAGTAGCTCCGTCATCGAATGATTTTTGAACATCTATTAGCTCTATCATGCGGAACCAGTCTAACAAGCGACGGCCAGGGTTCCAAATGACGCAAAATTCAGAGGTTTCTGGCAGAATAGTAGCGCCCTATTCATCCATAATAAGTTAGTTACCGAGTTGTCATGAAGTTCGAGCCCTTTGATCTTGAATACAGCCAATCAGTTTGGGAGCAGGAAGTTGATTTCAACCTGACGGAAAGTGGTGTACATCCGATTACTTTGCAGGAATTAATCGCTGACGATGATGCGCTATTGGAAAAGTTACTGGGGCTGGAGATTAATTATCCCCATGTCAATGGAATCCCTCGTTTACGTGAACTTATTGCATCACTTTATGACAAAGCTTCCCCAGAAAATGTGTTAGTCACAATCGGGGCAGCGGAAGCAAACCAGATCATCATGCAAACCATGCTTGCTCCGGGAGATGAGATTGCAACGCTTAACCCTACCTACAAACAAGTTTGGGGAATTGCACTCAACGCAGGGCATACTGTTAAATGCTTTTCACTGGATCCAAATAAAGCTTGGTCCCTCAATACAGATGAGCTCGATGCTGTTGTAAGCGAAAGAACCAAAATCATCGCAGTGGTAAATCCAAACAATCCAACTGGAAAAATTCTGACGACTGCTGAAATGCAGGCGATCATAAATGCAGCCGATAAAGTTGGCGCCTGGATTCTTGCCGATGAGGTCTATCGAGGCGCTGAACGAGAGCAGGACGAAGTAACACCTTCATTTTTCAATCGTTATGATAAAGTGCTGGCTGTAGGCAGTATGAGTAAAGCATATGGTCTGCCGGGGCTGCGCATTGGCTGGGTTGTCGCGCCACCGGAAACAATAGAAGCTATCTGGCGCCGACACGAATACACCAACATTGCTGCAACCATGCTAAGCAATCATCTGGCAGCTCATGCGCTGTCACCGGAAGTGAGACCGCGCCTGATAAATCGTGCACGCAATTACATACGCAATGGATTTCCAGTATTACAGGAATGGATGGACGCACAGCAAGGATTGTTTTCCTACACGGCACCACAAGCTTCAGCAGTGAGTTTTATTAAATATAATTTGGACATCAACTCGACCGAGCTGATGTTAAAACTAATAAAAGAAGCAAGTGTATTTATTGGTGCCGGCGACTCCTTTGGTATGGATCACCATATGCGAATCGCTTTTGGACAAGAGCAGGAATTATTAGAAGAGGCTTTTACCAGAATTCAGCGAACCCTGGAAAACCTTTCCTGAGATTTCCAAAATTCAGTCGCGACCAGCAGCTTCTCTACCCAGGCGCAAGGCATTCGCTGCTCCTGAATTTAGTCCACCGTCAGCACCTACAGTTACGAAGCTGAATCCCTGCTCAATTCGTTCCTGTACCGATCCAGCACCAGTGGTAATGGCACAGGGAACATCGTTATCCAGGCAGGCCTGAAGCACTCGCTGAATTGCTTCTTCTACCTGTGGAGCAGCTGGGCTGGCATAACCCATGGAGGTACTGAGGTCTGATGGCCCGATGAATATCGCTCCAAGTCCGGGAACGGTAATTATCTCATCGATATTTTCCACCCCTTCGGCGGATTCGATAAACATCATTGCCAGGAGTTCACCCTGGGGATCGAGAGGCCAGACATCGGCCTTTGCATGATAGTCTCGAATTCCCCAATACCAGACTGCATTGGAGGGATTCCTGCCTCGCAGCCCGGCAGGCTCATAATCTGGTGCATTATTGTATTGCGGATAGCGAGTCGCTCTGACAGCCAGTTCTGCCTGTTCCCGAGTGTGAATAGCCGGAAAAAAGATTCCGAATACACCTACATCCAATACCTGCTTAGCCTGAGCAATCAACTCCTCGGCACCGCCTGCCGCTGGAATTCTTACGAAGGGAACAACGTCTGGCTGGAGGCTGCCTCTCTCAACGAGGCTGCGCTTGTTAGTCATGCCCAGCAAGAACTCACGCAACCTCTCTACATCGAATGGTGCATGTTCCATATCGATAAAAACGAAATCCAGGCCCGAGGTTGCGAGCGAACGAGCATTATCTAGCGAATAGTTAAACGACAATACACCGAAAGCTGGCTCATCATTTTCGAACAATTCGATAAGTTTATTCAGTCTTTGTGCATTGGCGTTAACAGCGACGCCAGCCAACATCAAACCGAGGAAGACAGCTACGATTTTTCTTTTTATTTTTATCATCGATTCTTCCTTTAGTTTGCAGTCCAGGGTGCTTCAATTAACAGTTCGGGATCGGCCCCGGCTTTTGGAACAAACTTTTGCGAACGACCGTATTGATTATCGCCACCGATCATATTGCCGTCAGAGTCCACCGTAAAAGTATGAACTTCGATGTAACCATCCGGTAAATCCCGCGGCACCAACCAGGTGTACTTCAGGTTTCCTTCGAAATCGAAATTTACAAAGCGTAAAGGACCTAGATCTGTAATCCAGAAATCATTTTCATTAACAATGATATCCAGTGGCAGCGTTAACGGTGAACCAATGGAACGCTCGAATTCAAATACGGCTGGATCATCGGTAGTACGGAACAAATTAACTTCGCCACCGGCGCGATCCAGCACGAAAACCCGACCTTCCGGGCCAATACCGATAGCGTGAATCGTATTGAACTGACCTGGGCCATCTCCCGGGCCCCCAAACTCGCCGAGATAGTTCATATCATTATCCATTACCATGACACGGTGATTATCCAGGCCATCGGCAATAAGAATTCTGCCATCTGGCAAGAAGGCAACATCCTGGGGTCGACCAAAATGAGTTGCGTCATTGCCAGAAACGCCTTTCTCACCATAAGTCGCAAGTACTTCTGATCCATCGTTGGCGATCACGTAAATCTGATGAAACGTTTCGTGAATTAACCAGATGCGTTGTTCTGGATCATAGGGGCTGATGCGAATGCGATGAGGACCAGGTCCATCAGAACCTTCACAGAGATAATCCAGATGATCCCAGATCTCAATCGGCTCACCATCACCATTCACGACATAAAGACAGTTCTGCCAATAGCGGCGGTTTGTGTCGGTAAGCACATTAATACCCAGTTCACCGGCAAAGCCATGGAAGTCATCAGGCAGTGGGTACGGTAAATGGGTTTCACCGCGCTGGGCGATAATAATTCGATCCGGTGACTCTGCCCAGACACCCGAGTTGCCACCAAAACCAAAACCAAATTCCTGGAATGGATCAGCCCAGTAGCGGATCACGTCATAGGGACTTTCACCGATAGTTCCGCGGGCATTGCCTTGTTGGGCATAAGTATGGACAGACAACATTACCGCCAGTCCTAGTATGACCAGCCTGGAGAAAATTCGCATGGAGAAACAACCTCTATATTGGAGCCCGTAGGCTTTCTTATTTTTCAGTATCAGGGAGCCTATCATGACAAATTATTAGTACCTCGTTCAATATTTCCGAGGAAATCACAAATTGTTGCAAATAGCGCTACAGGCCTGATTATGCGTGGCTTCTAGCAGATTGACTTGGCGCTAAGGGGTGATAAGCTTTGGATCAAATTTGTTAATAAACTAAAAAGCGACGAGATTTCATCAGCGCTCAGAAACTGGAGGGATCTATGACCAATAGATCAACGACCAAATCTGTTTATCTTTGTTCACTAATTAGTGGGCTAATAGCAATGCCTGCACTCGCCCAGGATTATGAAGTGCCACGCACAGAATGGGGCGTTCCCGATCTTCAGGCGGTGTGGAAACACACTTCGATTATTCCTTTCGAAAGACCGCGGGAATTAGGTGAGAAAAGATTCTACACAGAAGAAGAAGCCCTGGAGATTGAGCGAGCCGAGCAGGAACGCTTTGATGAGGATAATGAACCGCTGGACCCGAACAGACCACCTCCGGAAGTCGCCGAATCACTGCCACCAATTGGTAATTATGATTTGTTCTGGCGGGAGGATGCGCAGTTTATTCCGACCATAAACGGCGAGATGCGCACTTCTGCCATCGTCGATCCTCCCAATGGGCGGATGCCGGAAATCATGCCTGGCGTCATGGACAAGGTGCGGGAGCGCCGCGCCAACTTGCCAGGTCGTAATGACGGACCCGAGGGCCGCGGTCTCCCGGAACGCTGCCTGGTTGGATTCGGTCCTACTGCTGGCCCGGTAATGATGCCCGTTATCTACAATAGTAATTTGCAGTTCGTGCAATCACCTGGCTACGTAACCATTGTTGCTGAGATGGTGCATGATGCGCGCATAATCAAGATTACCGATCGAAGAAATAGTGCTGCTGAAGCAGCCGCCGAAGCCCATGAAAAGTGGATGGGGGATTCTATCGGCCACTGGGAAGGTGACACCCTGGTGGTAGAAACCAAATACTTTAATGACTGGCACACCCTACGCGGCCTGCCAGTGGATAATCTAACCGTTACCGAAACGTTTCGCCGAGAGACAGATAACAAGTTAATTTATGGTTTCAGGGTAAGTGATCCATCTGTCTTTGCTTCTGATTTTTATGGTGAATACCCACTATCGCGATTAGATGAGAATCTTTATGAATATGCCTGCCATGAAGGGAATTACGGTATGATCGGTATTCTGGCTGGCGCAAGAGAACTGGAAAGGCAATCCGCGGAAGAAAGCGGACAATAGATATGATCCTTAGTCAAAAAGCCGAGATTTCGTCTCGGCTTTTTTGTTAGAAGGTTCCCCTGATCTTTAAGGCAATTTCTATTCTCTATTTCGTGCAGTTGAATTCCACCTCATTTTGTAAGTAAAGCTTACGATTAGAATGCTGGGTTGATTGATATTAATCGGGTCAGTAATTATTCAATTGATCAAACGAATCTATCCGGAATTGCAACAATTCGACCTTGCCCTATGCCTGGCTTTTCTTCTCAAGCCGGCGTGCATGTAATATCGGTTCGGTGTAGCCATTGGGCTGATTCAAACCGTCGAATACCAACTCGCAGGCAGCCCGAAAAGCGACAGAATCAGAAAAGCCCGGTGCCATAGGTTCGTATAACGGATCTTCCTTATTCTGTTCATCCACTACCGCAGCCATCCGCTCCATGGTTTCCTGAACCTGGTCTTTTGTACATAAACCATGATGGAGCCAATTCGCCATGTGCTGACTGGAAATTCGTAAAGTCGCCCGGTCTTCCATTAAGCCAACGTTGTTAATGTCAGGCACTTTAGAACAGCCAATTCCCTGATCGATCCAACGCACTACGTAACCGAGAATTCCCTGGGCATTGTTATCGAGCTCATGTTGAATCTCTTCGGCGCTCAAAGATGCAGGATCTTCAAGGAGAGGGATTTGCAAGATGTCATCAACGCTAGCCGCTATTCGCGATTTCAATTCATCCTGTCGGGAAAAGACATTAATCTGATGATAATGCATGGCATGCAATACCGCTGCTGTTGGCGAAGGAACCCAGGCAGTATTGGCTCCAGCTTGAGGATGTCCAATCTTTTGTTCCAGCATAGCTGCCATAAGATCCGGCATGGCCCACATGCCTTTGCCGATCTGAGCTTTACCTTGCAGACCACAGGCCAGTCCCACGTCGACGTTACTATCTTCATAGGAGGCTATCCACTGAGCGCCTTTCATCTTGGTTTTGGGAATCATTGGGCCAGCTTCCATACTGGTATGAATCTCGTCACCAGTTCGATCAAGAAATCCGGTATTAATAAAAACCACTCTTTCACGCGCTGCCTTTATACAAGTTTTCAAATTTAGCGTTGTGCGCCGCTCTTCATCCATGATTCCAACTTTTAGCGCATTACTTCTTATTCCCAGATATTTTTCAATCGCAGAAAACAGCTCGCAAGTAAATTCCACTTCTTTAGTGCCATGCATTTTTGGTTTGACAATATAGACACTTCCGGTTCGTGAATTGCGTAGTAAATTTTTATTACCCAGATCGAGAGTGGCGATCGCGCTGGTAATAACTGCATCCATTATCCCTTCGTATATCTCTTCGCCATTCCGATCGATAATTGCGTTGTTACGCATCAGGTGGCCAACGTTTCGCACTAACAACATACTGCGTCCGGGTAGACTAAAGCGACTTCCATCAAGGGCATTGAATTCCCGGTCCTTGTGCAGTGTTCTAGTCACCTGCTGACCGCCTTTCAGAAAGGTATCTGCCAGATCGCCATTTATAAGTCCCAACCAGTTCCGATAAACTTCGACTTTATCTTCTGCATCCACGGCAGCAACGGAATCTTCACAATCCTGAATCGTTGTAATCGCCGCCTCCAGAACCACATCTTTTACACCCGCGGCATCACCGGCACCGATATCTGAATTACGATCAATCTGAATATCGATATGTAGATCATTATTAACCAGCAACACATTCGAAGGGTCAGTCTGCTCGCCGAGGTACCCTTTTAACTGGGTCGTATTGCTTAAATAACTTGATGTTCCATCGCTCAAGCTGACCACCAACTTGCCATCTACGATTGCGTAAGCAGCAGCATCTTGATGGGAACCGCTCTCCAGTGGGCAGGTTTTATCCAAAAAGTTTCTGGCGAAGGCGATAACTTTTTCTCCACGCACAGGATTATATCCACCTGATTTTTCTGCACCTCCTTCTTCCGCAATCGCATCTGTGCCATAGAGGGCATCGTAGAGTGAACCCCAGCGAGCATTGGCCGCATTCAGGGCAAACCTTGCATTCTTAACCGGTACAACCAGTTGCGGACCAGCTTGCGTAGCGATCTCCGAATCAACATCTGCCGTGCTAACTTCAAAATCTTCGCCCTGATCTGTTAAGTAACCAATGTCTTGTAAAAATTTTTTATAGGCAGAAGTATCGTGGCCCTGACCCCTATTCTGTCTGTGCCAATCATCAATACTAGCGTGTAATTTGTCGCGGTCGTGCAAAAGCTCAGTATTGCGCGCTGAAAATTCATTGATTATCGATTCAAATACGCCCCAAAATTTTTCTTGCGTAATACCAATTTTTGGTAACAATTCATTATTTACAAAGTCTGCAAGCTCACTTGCAATTTGTAATTGCCCAATCGTTGTTCTGTTTGTCATATTGATTTTAATTTTTTAGCAGCAAAAAGCGACTGTGGAGATCACAATCTCAATTGCTGGTATGGGTTTTTGATTGAAAAGTGTTTTTGCTTTCCTGGCTGTGGTCACTGTTTCTTTAGACTCGATTGTCCTTTATAGGTATTTGTTTACCATCTTCGACTCCAGCAAGTTCTGACATTTTTATTACAGAATTATGCATTTCTTCAAGCGTTGCCTGGAATCTCTTGGCATCTTCTTGTCCCGTATCTTTTGCGATAGCTGCCGAGTTTAATTCTCGCACTAAATCCAGCATGCGATTGCCTTCAACTCGAAGACGTGAAAAACGACGGTCGCTGGGAAAAAATTTACTTGAAAGGCCCCAGACTCCCGCTTCCATAAGTAGTACGCCCACCAGTGCCATTGGCATTTGAACACGTACAGATAAAGTTGTGCCGAGTAAGACGGCAGTAAAGATAAATGCAATACCTAAACCGGTGAGCATGATATCGATATTTCTGCGTATTTTTCTGTTCACGTATACCTCTGCCTAATCCTTTGTTAAACCCCTTAATATTGGCGTGAAATGCTAAGCCCCTCATAACCGCATGTACAGAAGAATTTAAGCGGGAAGGTTACTAACAGCACAGTTTTAAACCAATAATTAATCAACTATTCGACAGAAAGGTTGAGCTCAGCAGTAAATAGCATGGAGCGGTCTAAATCCCGAGCCGCCCAACTCAACAACGTGCCGCTGTCCTGATCTACTTTTTCTTCGAATTTAGTCTCACCATTTACGTTAACACGAATAGCTCGGGAAAAGTCTACTTCTTCAGGATTCAGAAGCAGGGTGAATTCCCCTATTCCTCGTGCTATCACCTCAATTTCATTTCCACTACGGCTGATCTCTAGAAGCCCGGGAGTCTGTGAGAGTTCGTCGATTCGAATCCACATATTGCGCTGAAATTTGTCGGTGCGATCCGCAACCCATTTAATAGAATCAGGGAGAGGATCCCGGGGATTATCGCGCTTAAATTGTTCAATTAGTGGTGCCTCTTCCGGAAGCCAGTTGGTATTGTGGCCGCCTTCCGGAATTACTTTCCAGATATGGTCCACTCCGGTATCTATCAGGACATCAATGAATGGTTGTAATGACGAAGAAGGATAAAGCCGATCGTTTTCACCATTAACAATATAGAGTGGCTTGGCCATCAGGTTTTCAAAATAAAGGCGATATCCTCCACCGCTTTGTGGATTGCGCAGCACGCCAGGGTGGCCAATATAAGGAAGGAACGCTGCCCAGGGAGTTGGTTGTTTAAAAGCAAAAAAGTAGGCGCCGGTACCACCGTCTGAAATACCCGTCATGGTTACCCGGTTTTCGTCGATGTTGTAAGTCCCTTTCAAGATATTGAGAATAGCGGGAAGGTTTACTGCTTGATTCTCATGCCACCAGAAAGCTTCAACCCATGATGCAGGTACCACAATGATTCGATCTTCCTGTTTCAATGAATCGAAACCACGACGCCACCATCCTCCGCCAGGTTCCCATTCTGGTCGACTGACACCGCCATGAAGCATGAATTCAACAGGATATTTTCGACTCGGGTCGTATTCTTCAGGAATCAGATAGACATAAGGAAAACGCATGCCATCGTCACTAATCCTGATACTTTCCTGTTGTCCTGTCGGAACATCTGCCGAGTATTCCGGGCCTTGTTTTAACCATTCATAAAGCGTGTCAACATCAGCAATACTGACTAATTGTTGCGCTACCTGTAGTCTTTCCGCATCTGAAGTTGTTGCCCAGAATTGCTTAATAAGTGCAGGGTTTTCCGCCGCGACCAGAAAGCCTGAAACGTATAGCAGCGCCGCACTAAGGGCAAAATGTTTTATTAATTTGCTGATTTTCAAGGCGATAGCTCACCACCTTGTTCGGTGTAAACGGCGCGCAGAAAACGATCAGGATCGCCATAACGATCATTATAGGCTGCAGTGGGGTTGGCGGTAGCGACTTCTTCGTAAGACATTCCCCTTACAACCATTTCTTCCACTTGATCGGCAACGTCAATAATCATGTCACGAAAACCCATTACATCCATGCGATCCGATACGACACCATGACCGGGAATTATTTTCGTATCGGGCCCGGCTGTGCCAACCAGAATAGCAAGAGCTTGCAAGGTTCCTGCAAGGGTACCGCCATTATTGGTATCGATAACTGGAAAAGCGGTTGTTCTAAACACGTCGCCAGTATGAATTACATCAGAATCTCGAAAGTGGATGAATGTGTCGCCATCAGTATGTGCTGGAGGCACCGGGAAAGCATGCACTTCTTCATCATTGAGATGAATAGTGATGGAATCACTGTAGGTTAATATCGGTAGCGCATCCTTTGGTGAAGACGCTGAGAGTCGCACTCTTACTTCATCCCTCGCCAGAATTACGATTCCCATTTTTCCCAGGTTTTCGTTTCCGCCAGTATGATCCGGGTGCACGTGAGTGTTAATTACAAAGCGAATCTCCCCATCATTGAGTTCACGAATCGCGGCGACGATCTTGTCAGTGAGGGGAGCAAACTGGTCATCAATCATAACGACGCCATCTTCGCCAATACTTAAACCAATATTTCCACCCGCGCCTTCCAAATAGTAAAAAGATCCCGCCACATGGTGCGGGATGATTTCGACATCGCTGAAATCTCTTTGTGCCAGCACAGTTGAGCTCATTAACAGGCTAAAAGGCATAGCAATAACGATCTGCTTTAAAAACCGGGTTTTAATCATGGCGGGAACCTCCTTCTATGTGAGTTTCACTGGTGTTCGAGAATAAGAGCCTGATGCTCGAATGTCTACGAAAGAATGGCTCCCCATCCCATTTACCGTATTGACTAAGCCGGGTTCCTATTGGAGCATCTAGACTCAGAGCCTGGCGCCATGCCGGCGGTTCATGTGGATCAGCGACGGTGTAAAGTAGCCATGAGAGTCCTGTAGCAATGACACACCGACAGCAAGACAAAGAAGAAATCATGCACTGGGGATTGCAGCTAATCGGCCTCCTGGCGCTGCTTTTGCTGCAGCCGAGAGTAGTCGCCCAGAATATCGATGACGAGCTTCCAGTACTCGATCTCGATACGCCGATTCGCATGAATTTTTCCGGGAACTGGGAGAAAGATTTTGCCCGCAGCGATAACTGGGAAGATGAGTTAAGCCGACGTATGCGGATCAGGCAGGAGAATGCTGCACTGCAGCGTTCCGGGATTGGTTTGGGTGGTGGGCCTACGGTATCCCTGGGAAACATAAACCTGAACCAGCCCCGTCGGCGTCAGGCCAATTTATTGGAGCTCGCGCGCCTTTCCGAATACATCAATCGTAATAGCACCATGGAAATTTTTCAGGACAGAAACGAGATTCGCATCGAACGGAGAGGTGAAGCACCCCTGGTTTGCGGAATGGAAACAGGCCCAACCCAGACCTTTCAAAGCCAGCATGGCGCAGAAATTTGTGGCTGGGACAGAAATCAGCTGGTGTTTGAAATGGCGCTGCCCGCTGGTCTCTATATCATTCATCGCTTCAGTGTTTCCGCTGACAGCCAGATTCTACAAATGATCACCAGTATCTCAAGCAATGGATCGGTGCCTTTTAACCTGGTGCAATCATTTAATAAGTACCAGGCTCCACCCGATCAGTATAATTGTCGACAGACTGTGACCCGCGGCCGAGTCTGCAGTCAACGAACGCCGTTAAATTAACAACAGGACAGCTATGGTAATCTATCGAATAGCGATTTCTTGTCTGATTACTGTTTCACTGATTGCCTGCAGTTCTGCTCCGCCGCCTGAATCTGCACCTCCACCAATTCCCAAGGTAGGAAATGTAGATCTCGATTCCGCCATTATAGATCCTGAAGAACATCTGCTTCTGGATATCGGTGTTAAAGTATTCGACATCGAAATCGGATCAGACGAAGCCCTGGAATTTGGCGAATGGATCTTTACGGAAATTCGTGAGAATGAAACCCACTATCTTCCCTATGTATTGCGCAATACCTTATTAACGTCGAACCAGTGGGGGCCTGTCAGGGTTTTGCCGACAGATGATCCTTCCATGGATTTAACCGTTTCCGGTACGGTTTTATTTTCCGACGGTTTACAGCTTGCTATGCGCGTTATTGTCTTGGATAGCACAGGAAAAGTCTGGTTCGAAAATGACTATGCAGACCAAAGCCAGTTCGAAGATTATCCAGAGTCGACACGCTATACGCCCGGCAATCCATTTGATTCGACAGCCTTCATCGAGCCTTTTCAGGATATTTATAACCAGATCAATAATGATCTTGTTCAATATCGTAATGGGCTGACACGAGAGGAATTAACGAATATAAAGCGTATCTCTCAACTGGTCTATGCCCGGGATTTGTCCCCGGAGTCGTTTAGTGAAAACCTGAGTGAAGATGAGAATGGTTTTTTAACTATTACATCCTTACCAGCCGACGGCGACCCTCAATTCAGTCGTGTGCAGGATATGCGCCTGAGACATCACGTGTTTATTGACACCGTCGACAACTATTATGCATCTCTTTATGAAGAGATGCAGGCACCCTATGTAGTGTGGAGAAAGTATTCTTACGACCAGATTGAAGAAGAATCTATAGCCGAGTCGCGAGCCTATGACTTCAGTAACTATGGTCGCTCTCGTGGTTTTCTTACCCTTGCTCAACGCTATGATCGTTATCGCTGGAGTAAAATTTTTGAAATGGAATATCGTGATCTTTCCGTTGGGTTTAACAACGAAATCGCCCCGGCAATCCTCGAACTTAATGAACAGGTCCATGGCCTGAGCGGCACCATGGAAGAGCAGTACATACAGTGGCGTAGAATTTTGCGTCAACTATTTGCGCTTGAAGAGGAAGCGCTCGACTAAGCAATTATGAAGAACGCTAAACTAACCAGAAGACAACTATTGAATCGCACTACTTCATTCGCAGCGATAGCAGCTGCGGGAAGCAGCCTGGTTGCACCCATTTCACTCCTGGCTCAAGCTTCAAACCTGCGTATTCGGGAAGTGAGTGCCTACCCGATCTACATCAACCAGCGTTCGGATGGTTTGCTGGAAGCGCCAAGCTTTGATGGTGACAATGATCCCCGTCGCTGGCGTTATGGAGGTCCCTTCGAACAACTTCCTTCGGCGATTATCGCCATTATCAAAACCAATGAAGGCATAACCGGATTTGGAATGGGAGCTGGTGGAAGTGCTGCTGTTGAAATTATCGACGGTCACTTAAAACATTTGTTAATGAACACTAATCCACTTAACGTCGAACAGCTCTGGGATCAAATGTATACGTCTGGGATTTTTTACGGACGACGCGGGGTGTTCACCATGGCGCTAAGCGCTGTCGACAATGCTCTGTGGGATATCGCTGGCCAATATGCAGAAATGCCCGTGCATGAACTCATCGGCGGTGCGGATCGCGATCGAATCGAAATTTACCAAACCAACGGTGATTTTCTCGAAGCACAATCCCGCGGAGTGAAAAATTTTAAACGAACCACTTATGGCGGTCCCCGTGCCCCACAGTCTGCAATGGACAGTTTTATTAACTCAGTATTAGAAGCGCGGGATCGTTTAGGTCCCGATGTTCGGATAATGACCGACTGCGTATCTCGCGATGGCACGGTGGAATGGGCAATACCATTCTGCGAAAGATTAAGGGATGCCAATCTCTATTTCATGGAAGAATTGCTGTCTCCGGATGATGTGTTTGGCTATGCGGAGCTGGTTGATCGAATAGGCGGCCGTGGAGAGGGCTGGACTCGCATCGCCTGCGGAGAGCACGAATACACAGAACATGGTTTTCGCGTGCTGGTGGGCCTGGGTTCGGCGGAAATTCTGCAACCAGACATAACCTGGTGTGGTGGGACTACCGCTGGACGGCGCATAGCAATGCTGGTGGAAGCCGCGAATCTTGAGCTAATTCCCCATCGGGGCGCCAGTTCATGGGGATTCCCTATTGCTTTAACCTCTCCGAGTTGTACTATGGCTGAGAGCTTTCCGGAAGGATCAGCCATTCTCGATGCCATGTCCTGCCAGGTAGAGAACGGATATGTGGTCGCACCGAGTGCCGCAGGATTTGGTCATTCGCTTAGCGAAGAGATGGTGTTAGATTTTCAATTAAGCCTTAGACAATAACCCCAATAAAAGAAGAAAGAGAGGAAGTGCTATGTCGGAAGAACAAGCTGTAGCAGGAAATTCAAAAATTAAAGTACTTGTTGGTGGATCACTCGCCGCCCTGCTCGCCATCGGCATTATTGGATTCGTTATTTATTCTGCGACTTGTCCCTGCGAGCGAACTCCCGGAGGATTTCTGTTTGGTGCGTCAAACGACGCGCCTGTCACAGACTGGACATTTGCTAACGATGTTCCCTTGTGTCAGCTACAAATCTATGCGGGTATACGCCCTCACTCTATTAACCTGAATTGCATGGCGACGCCTGAAGGAGAAATGTTTTTAAGTTGTTCAGTGTGCGATACCAAATACTGGGCCAGTAAGGTGGAGTCTGATGAGGTTGGCATAATGCGGCTGGATGGTGTGACTTATCCAGTGTATGTAAATCGCATTACCGATTCGGCCACCCTTGATCGTGCCTGGCGCGCACGTGTAGCCAAATTACAAGTTCACCAGGCACTGGGGAATCCTGCACCAGATCCTAATGCAGTGCGCCCTGAGCGTTGGTGGACTTTTCAAATTACGTCTAGAAGCTAAGGGTAGTTATGATGAAATCAAAATTAGTTCTCTTCAGCCTGAGCATTACACTGGGTTTTGCCAATTCTTCCATTCAGGCACAAGAACAAAGTTGGATCGATTTGGCTGTGCATAACTTCGGCGCACCTATTAACACCATGTGGGCGGAAGGTGAGTTATCGTTTGCCGATGATGGCACCATGGTTTATTGCAGTGCCCGGCAGGATATGGCGGTGGCGGAGGGAGATCCCAAGGATCTATATCTTGCTACCTTCAATCGAGAGACAGGAAGCTGGAATACACCGGTGAATATGGGCATACCTGTAAACGCAGCGCCAGCAACAGACATTCATCCACTGCGAGCCGGAGATGACCGCGAGCCATGGATCACCGCTGACGGCAATACCATTTATTTTCGATCCGACCGCAATGCGTCTGACGGTAATCCTATCGATCTATTTGTTACCAACAAGGTCAATGGCGTGTGGACAGAACCTGAGTTATTGCCCTATCCCGTTAGCACCGATGAAGGTAACGAGCATTGTCCTGCAGTACTGCAAGACGGTGTTACTTTGTGTTTTGCTTCCATGCGCGCTGGCGGCTACGGTGGGTCTGATATTTACTGCACACAGAAAGATGAAGATGGAAACTGGATGGAACCCATTAACCAGGGTCCCAACATAAATACTGCAGCCGAAGAATTTCATTTCACCCAGGATAAAGATGGCATGGTGTATTTCACTTCTACGCGACCAGGGGGCTATGGTGGCAGGGACATCTATGGCGCCATGCAATTGGGTGCCAACGAATGGGGACCTTCATTTAACCTTGGACCGCAAATAAACACTTCGGCAGAAGATATGTGTCCAGCATTACCTCCCGGTACCGATTCATTCTCCTGGTTCTCTTCCAGGCAAGATAACAATCTGGGAAGCTTTGATATTTTTTGGACCAAGAAGGCCAATATCAGAACTCCTTGAAATTGGAGCCGTAAAAAAAGGCGATGGGTTCATCGCCTTTTTTTGTGAGTACTGAAATTACCCCAGATTGTTCTCAAACAAGTTGAGTAATCGACTCCACGCTCTTTCGGCCTGGGCCTGATGGTAGACTTGCGAGTCTATGGCACACCAACCGTGTAATGCATCTGCATACACCTCGATCTCGGCCGAAATTCCCGCAGCATCATAAGCCTCGCGCAAGGTGACCTTGGCCTGGGGATCATTTTCATCATCGTTCTCAGCAACACAATGGAGCATGGCTGCGCGTGTATCTGGAATCAACAAATGAGGGCTATCAGGATTGCCGGTGGCAAGACCGCCACCATGGAATGTTGCACCAGCTGCAAATCGCTCCGGCACAGCTGCGACAGTTCTCATCACCATTGGACCACCCATGCAATAACCAGTTGTTCCAATACCTCGGCTGGTATCGACCTCCGGCTGTTCATCCAGCCATTCAGTAAAGGCTCGGGCATCAGTAAAGTGAGTATCAGCATTGAGATTTTGCGCCATTGGTAAAACGATTGCGCGAGTCTCTGGTTGGCCAAAACTGGCTCCTCTTCCCACCACCGGAGATCGGGCATCGCGATAGAATGGATTAACCGTTAACACCGCATAGCCTGATCGTGCCAGGCGTTTGCCCATTTCACGAAAGGCTGGTCTCAGGGCCAGAATGTCTGGCCATACTAATACCGCCGCATGGGCGCCTCGTGATGGATAGACAAAATAGCAATCAGCCACGCCATCAGGAGTTCTGATTTCCACATCCCGCTCAGATACGGACTGGGCATTGGCCATGGGTGGAAACATCATTGCCAGTCCAGCTCCCGTCGCCAGTTTGGTAAAATCCCGGCGGGTCATTTCGGGGTGGCGGCTTAGATATTCCTCTACATCTGTCTGGGTATCATTATCGCACATGACTATTCTCCTCTTTCTGCCACTTCTCTGTTGATCGCCCTGCTCATAACGATGGCGTTGGAAGTGTTGTGCTTTTGATTCTCTCGCTAGTTGTTTCTATTATTTTTACCATTGCAGGAATATGAGAGTATTTGGGACGCGCACAAAACACAAGTCCAATGTCGGAGATGTATCTCCTTCCATCGTGTTGACTGTGGACTAAGGCGTTTGAGGTAGAACGGACGGAAAAATGGAGAAGAAATTGAAAGTAGTCGCTTTTGCTGCCAGCAGCAGCAAGCATTCAATAAATAAGCGACTGCTAACCTACGCTGCCAGTCTGCTGGAATCCGGTGATGTAGAAATTCTGGATATCAATGATTTTGAGCTACCGCTTTTTAGCGTTGACCGCGAAGCTGAACTTGGACAACCAGAATTAGCCAGGCAATTTCTGCGAAAACTCCAGGGGGCCGATGCCATTATTATATCTTTGGCGGAACATAATCTTACCTACAGTGTTGCCTATAAGAACCTGTTCGATTGGTGTTCCCGTATCGAACCAAAGGTTTATAAAGACAAGCCTATGGTGCTGTTGGCGACCTCTCCCGGTGCGCGCGGCGGGCAAACAGTACTGGCGACTGCGTTGGCGGCGATCCCATTCTTTGGTGGCGATATAAAAGCCAGTCTTTCAATACCAAGTTTTAATTCCAATTTCGACAGCGATGCTGAAGCATTGACTGATGAAGAATTAAAGGTAAAGCTTAAGACAGCCGTAAATACACTCCTGGCCTAATCAATCAAACGAGCAAGGATTAAACCATGGCAAATACCAGCAGGCGGATATTCTTACAAAAGGTGGCAATTTCTGGTGCTGCCTTCTCTATCCCGAAATTTACACTCGCTCAACAAAACTGGCGCGTCTACACTGTGGCGGGTACAGGTATCGCTGGATACGAATTCGAGGGCAGGCAGGGTCTTATAGCCACCGAAACTCCGGTTAATAATCCTTATGGCGTGGTGATAGGACCAGGGGCAGCCCTCTACTTCTGCGAGGTCGATACCGGCAGAACTCGCCGTCTCAATTTGCAAACTAATCGCCTGACTACAATTGCGGGTAATGGCGAGAAAGGCTTTGTCACAGAATCCCGCCGGCCATTGGAAACATCATTCAATGCGCCCCATGAAATTCGCTGGGACGAACAAGGCAATTTGTATATCGTGGAGAGAGATTCTCATAGCGTTCGCCGCATCGCCGCAAGAACTGGATTAGTGACAGTGCTGGCAGGCAATGGTGAACCGGGAGACGGTGGCGATGGCCGTTCCGCGGTACTGTCGCAATTGAATCGACCCCATAGTATTGCCTTCGATTCACTGGGCAACTTGCTTATTTGTGATATTGGCAATCACCGATTGCGGATTGTCGAGCGGGACACAGGAATTATTAGAACCCTGTCAGGGACAGGGGAGAGAGTAAGACCGCCGGATTCAGCTCCACTTGAAGGCACACCATTGTTCGGGCCACGTTCGATTGACACCGATCCGGATGGCAATGCCTACCTCGTGCTGCGGGAAGGCAACGCCGTCTATCAACTCGATATTCAGGGAAATCGCTTGCAGCGCATTGCCGGAACTGGCGAACAGGGCTACACCGGAGACGGCGGCCCCGCAATTAACTGCACCTTCAATGGCCCCAAAGGGATAGCCTATTCACGCCAGGACCATTCCCTCTATATCGTGGATACAGAAAACCATGTGATAAGACGCATGGCTCTCTCTACCGGCATTATTGATACGGTTTTGGGTAATGGAGAAAGAGGTGATGGCCCCGATGGCGATCCTTTAAACTGCATGACCGATCGCCCTCATGGCGTATGCGTGCATGAAGGCATCGTTTATGTCACCGATAGCGAGAGCCATCGCGTGCGCGCAATATCCGGGCTTATGTAAACGTAGTAACCCGATGCGACGAATCTTTTCAGTTATCGGCTCTAATCGTAATAGTAAGGAGACAGGTTAAGGGAATTAGCCAGCTCCAGACTATGTTCAATCCAGAATGTCGCACCTGCTTCCTGGGTCAATACTTCCACCCGGTTCATCGAACGCAAGGTTTCTGCGGCATCGGTGTTGAATACCGGCGTTCTCCGCAACATGCGACTGACTTCGAAATGATAGAGATCCCCTGACAACACCAAAGGACCAAAGTTTTCTAACTCGAGTTTCAATACCTGGTGCCCAGGAGTATGGCCGGGGGCAGAAATGATTACTACGCTGCCATCACCGAACACATCATGATCGCCCTGCAGTAAAACTTTCGTGGAGTTGGCAAGTTCAGTATAAAGCGGTGGTCGAAAAACCGGATTGCTTTCCGCATCATAAAATGCTGCATGGTATTCAGTTTCCTGAATTAACAGGGTTGCGCTGGCGAATTCATTTGCCGCACCTACATGGTCGTAATGAAAATGAGAGTAAGCCGTGTAATCTATATCCCGAGGTGATACGCCAATTGCTGCCAATTGATCGATTATCGATTCTTCATACCAGCTGGTCGCATCAGCCTGCCGCGGCCCCACCATGTCCAGTGGTAATCCTGCATCCCAGATCATCTTGCCGTCGGGATGATCAATGAGATAACAGGGAACGAACAATTCCCTGACATCAGTTTCTTCGTTAGTTATGCCAAAGTTACTGACATCAGCAAAGCTGAGATGACCGCAGTCGAATATATAGAGTTTAGGTCCAGCGTTTGCGGCAGAAACGAACAATAGAGTTATCGTCGCAACCAGTATTTTCCTCATGTCCTGCTCCTTATTATTCTTTTCAATTTACACATTTTAACTTGTTCTTCGATCTCTCATTCTCAATTGCTCATCCAACCATTGAATGAATCGAACGTCCAGACTGCCAATACCCTTATCATGCGAATAGAATTACAGGGCTCTGTCGCTTGCAAGCTACTGCAGTACTCTAGTAAAGCGTGTATCCCAATATTCATCTTCCAATCTACCTTCCTGGTGGAATAAGCAGGCAAGCTGAACGTTGTCTGGGGTTTTCACGAATTGGATGGTTTGGCGCGGAGGCATGAAGCGAAATTAACACCAAATTCGGGCACTTTGAAGGGATTTGAGACGGTTATCCCGGTGTCACTGTCAAATTGGGACTCGAGAAAAGACCATCTGTCGCATCTGCTATTCAGGTCATTGGTGCAAACTAGCTTGGTATTCTTAATGAACCAATTTGACCTGAAGGGGCAAAGCCCATGAACGCACAGATTGAACAAAAGTAGAACCTTACAGCAAAAACATTTCAATCCTGATTTAACTGGCTGTAAGAGAAGAATGACTATGATACTTTCCAATTGGAGTCTGTTTCTGCAAACAGAGCGGCACTCAGTGGACTAAGCTACGAAATTGTTGACAATAAGCATCTGGAGATGAAGCTGCGATTACGCCAGAATGACAGAAGCTCAAGTACTGCAATCTTTGATCTAGCTCCAGTAAATCTTTAGTCAGGCGTAACATAATAATCACATTATCTATAAGGAGCGAAATGTGAGCGAAGAACGAGTAAAAGAACTATTAAGCGAACTTATCGCAGAGCTGGAAAAAACAGATTCCATAGACAAGGACGTGGTTGAGTCTGCCCGCAAACTCGAAACAAGCGTACATGATTTTGTAAATCCAGAGATAGACACAGCAGAGAATACGATTCTAGATGATGCAATTGCACTCGAAGCATCATTCGCCGCTACTCATCCGGTAGCAGAAAAAATCATTCGCGAATTGGTTAATTCCCTCAGCAGAATCGGGATTTAATTTGCCAAGTGCAATTCGATTGGAATCGAGTTTTCTCGACTACCCAAGAGGGTTCCTATTAAGCTGTCGCCCCATCCATATTTAGTCTGCATTAACTCGTTGATTCGATCACTCTTATCTTCCCGGAGTGTAGCTGTATAGCGATAACGGCGATCATTGCGAGTTAATTCGAGCTGATCATTTGCTAAGATCCGACTGAACCAGCCTGAACCGGCTGCACCTACTCTGAGGTATTGATAACCAGCATCATCAACCACCCAAAGTCGGGTAGTTACTTCTTCACCCTGCTCATCCAGCGTATGGAGCTCTACTACTTCCACCCGCTCAGATGCCACATACTGAAGTGCGAATAACAATAAAACCAGTCCTACCACGGAACCCATTATCCAGCGCAGAATATTCATAGAAAACCCCCTTCTCAACTCGACACATACTACATTAAAAAAATTGTAATGGTTTAACAGGTGCTGGCATTGAATCTAAAGAACGAGTAAGTTTTCACAATCAAAACAGAGGATTGCACATGAAGAAATTTTTTAAGTGGTTTGGAATCGTCATTGCAACATTAGTTGTGGCGATAGGCCTATTTCTTTTTACTATGCGCTTCACCGATGGCCCCATAGAAATTTTTACTGGTGGCCCCTTCAGTAGTGGAGAACTGGCGGTTGCTCCAACGGATTGGTCCTATCTGACTGATAGGAATGTTATCGAATTTCAGACCATGAACCCGCCCCGATCCCGCACCGTATGGTTGGCGGTACATCAAAGCCGACTGTTTATCGTGAGCGGCTACATGAACACGGGCTTTGGAGCTATCTGGAAACAATGGCCTCATTATCTCGAAGAAGATGATCGCATCACTCTCAGGATTGACGGTAATCTCTATGAGCAGCGCCTGGAAAGAATCATGGAGGGGCCTGAAGTAGTACCTGTGCTAAACGAATTGGCGCGCAAATATTTCGGTGGAGCCAGTGGGCTGGGATCGGCTGAAACCGTGACTAATGGCGATACCTGGATGTTTGAGGTGGTATCCAGATAGGACTGTTTTATACAGCTCATAGCAGCAAATTTGAGATGCGGATTGGTGGCAATCCATGCCAATATAGGAACATCATCAAAGGCCCCAGTGCCTGATCTAGCGGGAAGGACTATGAAAACAATCAACACAATTACCATTTCGTCCATTATTGCCTTATTTCTGGTGAGTTGCGGCGAATCAGAGCAACCTGCCCAGGTAGCCACTCCGGAATTAAGTTTTGAAGAAAGCTTCCAGACGCAACTTATACAAGCTCAGCAGGGAGATGTGATTGAAGTCCCGGCGGGTACTCACAATTTTAGCCGTAGTCTTTCCTTAACCGTGCCAGGCGTAACCATTCGTGGTGCAGGCATGAACGAATCGATTCTGTCTTTTGTTAATCAGGTTCAGGGTGCGGAAGGCTTATTGGTTACAGCGGATGATTTTGTCATCGAAGATTTAGCTATCGAAGATACAGTGGGCGACGCACTTAAAATAAATGAAAGCACTAATGTCACCATTCGCCGGGTGCGAACCGAGTGGACTAACGGGCCGGATTCAGAAAACGGTGCCTATGGCATCTACCCGGTGCAGTCTCGAAATATCCTGATCGAAGGATCAGTAGCAATCGGTGCGGCAGACGCTGGCATATATGTTGGGCAATCGAGTCAAATTGTAGTGCGCAATTCCCGCGCCGAATACAATGTCGCTGGAATCGAAATTGAAAATTCAACCTATGCAGATGTTTATGACAACGTCGCGACCAATAACACCGGCGGCGTTTTAGTTTTTGATTTACCCAATCTCGAAGTACAAGGTGGCCAGGCAACCCGCGTTTTCAATAACCAGATCTATCGCAATAACACAGAAAACTTCGCACCCGAGGGAGCTATTGTTGGCAACGTTCCTCCGGGAACCGGTCTTCTCGTATTAGCAAACGACAACATCGAAGTATTTGAGAATGAATTCTGGGATAACGGCAACGTGAATATCATGGTTTATAGTTTTACCCTTGGTGGCCGAACCGTAAATGATCCAAACTATGATCCTTTCCCTGAACAGATTTATATTCATGACAATGAGTTTCGTGGCGGTGGTACCGCGCCAAGGCATCGCTTACTAATGGCATGGCACGAAGTGGCTCAGGTAAACACGCCTAACATAGTATGGGGAGGACTGGTTAAAGAGGGTAGTGACTCTTCGAACATCATCTGCCTCGGATTAGACTCCGATGCCTCCTTTCTCAATCTAAAAGGCGGCCACGATCCGGCCGATGTCAGCTACGACCCGGCACCCCACCGTTGCACCCTGCCCAGGCTTTCACCGGTGGAATTTGATTTCCCCGGAGACGATTAAGAAGTTTCCAAATCTGTCCGCAAGCGACTCAGAAAGCTTGCAGACGGTTCCGCATAGGCCTTGATCCAGCGCTCATGGAAGTGCTGGATGGGGCTCACATCCGGGTAATTCCAGCGCTGCCGTCCTGCTTTTCTGGTAATTATCAGGCGTACCTTCTCCAAAACCCACAGATGCTGCATCACGGTACAGCGATTGAGCCAGGGCAGTTCCCCGCAGATAGCCCCGGTAGTCCGGGGCTCATCCCGCAATATATCCAGAATCTGGCGCCGATCCGAGCTGGTGATAGCTTTGATTACCAACTCGTCCTGCTCATCTGCTCTATTTTTTAAAGGACGCTTGACCATTGGGAAAACAAGTTATTTTGATATAACTTATTTGACAAGCGCTGACTGAAGATAAAGGTGGGGAGGAGAGAAAAATGGCGAGAAATTTCACCGTAAGCACCCAGATCAATAAGCCCATAGCGGAAGTATTCAAGGCTGTTGTATCCAGTAAGGAGATGAGCAACTACTTCACGGACAAATGCAGTCAGGATTATAAGGAAGGAGAGACCAGCATTTTCTGGTGGGAAAACTATGGTGACCACCCAGTCTATGTAAAGACCGTAAAAGAAAACACGCTTATTGAGTTCACTATAAATTCTCAGGAGTGGCAAAAGACAAACGAGGTTCCTGACTATGAAGTTACTGTCACCATGAAGTTCGAAGCACTAAATGAAAACAGCACCATGTTCAGTATCAGCGAGGACGGCTGGCAGGAAGACGCGGAAAGTATTCGCGGCAGTTATGACAACTGTGGTGGCTGGCAGCACATGATAATGTGCTTAAAGGCCTACCTGGAGTATGGGATTAACTTGAGAAAGTAACCTGTCTAAATCTTAAACCTGGTAGTCGCAAAAACCCGCTCGCCCACAGAAGTGGGCGCTGAGCCTAAAAGGATAAGTTATCAGTACTTTAATGGTTTAGTTATTCAAAAACGCTTGCCATTGCATGGGCAATGTTAATGTAGGCCTCTTTGAATCCAGCCAGTAGATAACCTTCTTCTATTAACTGGTCAGTTGCCGCCTCATACTTTTCCAGGTAGTCATCATAATTTCGATACAAACCCGCGATGGAGTTGCGCTGATCTCGGTTAGCCAATGCTGTGACGGTATCTTTGGCGTAAGGAATATACCCACCCGCTAGCCGGGCCAGAGATCTTTCAGCACCTGTAGCCGGGGCGCGCAGATTCCAGGAAGTAAAGGTAGCGAGTGGCACGGCTGTAGCCGGCGGCAGAATAGTGCTGTGCCCCAGGTCATTATTGTCTGCCCCTACTGCCGGCACCAGGGCATTGTATAAATGATCAGAAGCAGTGGGATGCTCATCAATAATCCTTTCTTCATCCCAACGGCTGCCATAATTGTTATGGCTCGGTTTATAAATAGCAGACGGATGATTGACTCCATTTAGTCGATTCCATGCAGCGCGGTTGATTCGATCATCGACATGGGAGGCCACCAGGGAATCATCTTCTATGCGAGGATAACGTGAGGCAGGGGGCTCTTTACCTTCTGCCACCCAATCGTACATGGCAACCACCAGTGACATGCCAATTGGGTTCCACATGCCGGGGTTTGGTGGTAACTGCCCAGATGTAGCGGTTCGCGGAATACCATTACCAGAGCCATGTTGGGAACCACCGATGGTGTAAAAACGAACCCCATCCGGAAGAACTGCATCTTCAGTTCCTTCAGGATTAGTATGGGGAAGTGATCCAGCTCGGATCCAATACTCATTCGAAGTCTGGATGTGCATTACCTTTGGTTCGGTGCTGGACTCCCTCGCCTTCCTTAATATGCCATCGGTTCGTCCCGTGAACGGATCGGTACTGTCTCCATAGGTAAATGGAAACAGATCATTGGGGAATAAGTGGTTGGAATGTTGACCGTTGGTGCGAGTGGGCATGGCGAAGCGATTGTTAAACATGCCGTAACCGCCGCCAGCAATAAACGGAACTACACCATCAAAAACCTGGCGCTGCTCGAGATCGGCATTAAATCCATCGTACATGTATTGCCGCAGTAAGCGCCCGCTCTGGGAAAAACCGTAGGCAACCGTATGTTCGATTTCTGGAAGATCAAGTTGAGCTAATTGATCGCTGCCTGCACCGCCGTAACGAATCAGTGAGACCAGGTCACGAATACCTGACATGCCCGCTCCGGCAAGCACAGGATTCTTCGCCTCATAAATTAGTTCGTAGATGTAGCCGGGCTTGAAACCACCGTCGACGTTAAGGACTATTTCTTTTTGATTACTGTTTGGTGAATCACTAACAGTCAGATCAAACTGCGAACGTTCGATAGGTACGCGAGGATCTGACAGGTAAAGTCGCTCACTGAGACTGGCGGACGCTAAACCCTCTGCGGAGGGTTCATAGGCCAGGTGTCCACCACCGGCAATATTCACATCATTCGCTGCCTGGGTCACGCTGACTTCATAGCGCACATCACCGGTTATCGGATCTTGCAAGCTACCAACAATCGGCGCATGTAATCTCAAGCCAGTGGGGCTTTCTATAATTTCGTTAATCCAACCGGTTAGTAAATAGGTGTAGCCCAATCCGGACAGGGGATCCTGTAAAGAACTTTCAGGAGGAGTTCCCCCACGACCACGATTGTTTACCATATAAAGTAAACCACCATTCGCAACCGAGTCATCAGGAACCACCAACTTGAAGTCTGCCGAATACTCTACCAGGCCATCATTATTGGTAGGTGCATACTGTATGTCAGTGACAGCGGCATTATTTGGATCATTTGGATCCAGAGTGAAATACACGACACCACTAATTCTGGTGTAAGAAAAATCCACAGCACTATCAGAAAGGGTCTCTTCATCAGTCACCTCAATTCGAGTTACTTCGGCAAGTGACAGTGAACTGGCTAACGCTAAAATCGCCGCAAAGAGAAATTTTTGTAACTTGGGCTTATTCATGGGCTACTCGCTTTGTTGTTCTGATTTTCTATATTTGCAATCTTTAAAGGATTGGCGCCAGGAAGCTTTAAAACAAGAGACACCGAGTTTTTCGCATTTCGGCGCCTTAGTCAACGGGAAGGCTGCCATGAATAGACAGGGCTCAGTTAGCCGTCACCCTGGAGTTCGGGGCAACAGCCTTTTTCTCAGTCAGCACCGGCATTAGGGCAGTCAGTACGGAGCCCACTACGAGCAGTAAAGCGCCTACCAGAGATAGCCAGGTCAGACGATCAGAAAAGGCATAATCAGGATTGAAATAGACGACTATTTTTAGTGTGCCAATAGTAAATAAAGGTGCCAGGGCCAAGACTGCGCTCACCTTTGATGCATCCCATAGTTTTAGCGCTTCAGCGAAACAACCGTAGGCCACCAGCGTATTTACGCAGCAGAAGAGTAATAAAAGTAGCTCAAACTCGCTTAGTGAGAAAAGCAGCGACGGCGCGATGAATGGCGCCAATACCAGTGCAGAAAACACATATATAAGCAGAAGAATTTGCGGTGAAGAAAAAGAACCAAGCAGTTGCTTCTGCAATAGCGCATAGATCGTCCAGGCAAATGCTGAGTTAACCAGAATAAAAACACCTACGGTCTGGGTATTTTCAAAACTGGTGAACTCTACCAAACGGTCATGGAAGAACAATAACAATCCTATGACGATGAGCAAAGTGCCAATTTTTTGAACTGCAACAAAAGGTTCTTTGTAAACAATTACACCACCTAGAATAAGAAACAATGTAGTCAGTTGAATTAGTGCTTCACTAGTCTCGCCATTAACGTAGTTTAATGAATCAGCAAAGGTAAAATAGTTAATGCACAAACCTGACGCAGCGAACAGCAGAAACCACCGCGTACGATTGCTAACTGACATTAAGTTCGGTAATTCTTTTCGAAAATACAACCAGAAAAACAAAACCAGGGCCGCTACCAGAAAGCGATACCAGACCACAGTCCAGGCATCCATCCCAGCTAACAGTTCCTTGAGGGCGACCGGAAGCATCCCCCACAGTGCGGCGGTTGTGAGAGATAGAAAGAACCCGAGGAATCGGTGTTGGTTGCTCGCACTCATTAAAGAAAAAATGTTCAATCTAAGCGGATCAGCATGCTAGCACACTAGAACTGCTTAATGACTCTCTTTTAATTGCACTGACTACGAAAGTTTAATGTGTCGGGAAAAGCGAGCGCTTAAAAATTCCATTTGATCAGCCAACACATTGTGGTTGGAAAGATAGAGAAATTCATATTGATTGGGTACGAACGGAATTGCCAACAATTCCATGTTCGCCTCTTCGGGGCTACGATCAGCTTTGCGGTTATTACAACGTCGACAGGAAGTGACTACATTAGTCCAGGCATCGCGCCCTCCCCTGGACAGCGGCATTACATGATCCCGGGATAAATCATAGATGCTGAACTGCCCGCCACAATAAAGACAGATGTTCTTATCTCTTCTGAATAAGAATTTGTTCTCTAATGGGGGGTCGAAATTTTCTTTATGCACTTTGCCCTCGCAGGCAACGATGCTGGGGAGTTTGAGAACTGACTGAATGCCATTACGATTATAGCCGCCACGAATCTCCATAACTGTATCGCCAAGTGACCAGATAACCAGATCCTTGACCACAAGAGTCGCAGTCTCTTCCCGGGTTAGCCAGCTAATGGGAATACCAGCTTTGTTCAATCGCAGAATTTTGGCATTCATGCTCAATAACCTGTGACAACAATCGTGGTTCAGATTCTATACATAAAATTTATCGGCGCAAACAGCAAACTCTGAAACTTACAGAGTGTTTCAAAGCGTTTGACGATTCTTTGCTTGAAAATTTTACAGAATGGTCAAAAATCGACTTGAGTTAAGCTTCAAGCCCCGATGATTTTTTCTTTTCTTTGTATTTCTGATATCCGCCACTGGTGAACCAGTAGCCACCTTGTGCGATTAATAACAGCGCAATAAAAAGCGGAATTGTTCCCCAATCCCTTCCGCCTACCTGAAAGTAGAACACTGCATTATAGTTGCGCGCCTCTGTTGGATGCTCGGCAGTGACCACACCGATGTAAGTTCCTGCTTCTTCAAACTGGTAACTGGCACGGTAATAACCGCCGGACTCGATGGAAGGTTCTTGATAATAGACCGTGGCCGCCGCCAGATCATCAATGCCCTGAATATCTTCCCAGTCTGCAAATTGACCCGCGTTATTTACATCTCGCACTATGCGAAAGTCAACATTCATTTCATTTAACAGTTCGTGCAAATACTCCATGACAAAAACTGAATTGGTAACGTCTGGAATGTCTTCACAGAATTCATCATTCTGCCGTGTTTCAGGCTGGAATACGGTGAAGTGTGCTTGCATGAAATTAATGGAAATAACGCAGAGGTCCTCCTCGAAAGCTACCCCGCCGTGAGCAGTAACAGAGACTGAAAAAGTAATAGCTAACAATGCAACTATAACTGCATTCAGTTTATGCAGTAAATTTGTCATTTTTCGAATAGGCTTTTCGTGTTACCAGGGAATTATGTCACCATCGTAATTGAAGAAACATCCTGCATGGGAACTGGAGAGATTGTCGATTACGCTTATCATGCCTGACACGCTGGTTTGAGCATCAATCAGTGCATTAGGCCCTCCCATATCAGTTTGCACCCAGCCGGGATGAAGCACGGCAGCCGTAAATCCTTCAGTCGAAAGATCCACTGAGATGCTTTTTACGATGGCATTCAACGCGGCTTTTGAGCTTCGGTATATATATGAACCACCACCCTTGTTGTCATCAATCGAGCCCATCTTGGAAGTCACATAAAGCAACTTTTTATCCTGGCCCTTGCGCAGATTTTTGATGATCGACTGGGTCAGCAACATTGGCGCGATGGAATTTATTCGGAGGACCGGCAACCAGTTTTGCTCGTCCACATTACCAAACACAGAATCCCTTGGACCGTAGACTCCGGCATTATTGATGAATATGTCGACAGCGGTATCACCCAATTGGGCAGGGAATGCGGCTATTGACTCGTCACTGGATACATCGAGCGTTAGCAATTGCAAATCAGCTTGCTCCGCCTGCAATCGATTTAGCTCTTGGTCTGCGGACCCATCTCTACAAGTTCCAATGACCTTGTCACCTCGTGCCAGAAACTGTTTTGTAAACTCGAGGCCAATGCCACGATTTGCCCCGATGACCAGTACCGTTGCCATGCTCACTTCCTATTCAATTGGGTGGTTGCAGAGAGAGAAGTAATCTACCTGCGTACAGGCCTCAGGTCAAAGAATGTACTCCTGATTCGTTGTCAGTAAATTGGTAACTTTGTGTAGCCCCCTCTCGTGCTAACTTATGCAGCCTATACCTGTTTGCTATACTGCTTCGCCACCATAGAAGAGAAAGCCCAAGATTCTTAAATTTGAGAGAGAGATGAAGACCTTCCCTGTATCACTATTGGTCCTCGCAGTATCTGCCAGTGCCGGGGCTCAACAGGCCGAAGAGATCGTTGTTGTAGGCGTTGTACCTGCCGGATCCAGCATTGAAACCGACAAGCTCGCCTACCCGGTGCAGACCGCCACGGCCGAAGACCTGGAGAACATGGCGGCGCTGAGCATCGCCGACTTTCTAAGACAAAGCTTTTCCAGCATCTCCCTGAATGACGCCCAGAACAATCCCATGCAGCCGGACTTGCAGTACCGCGGTTTCACAGCGTCTCCCCTGTTGGGGCTAGCCCAGGGTATTGCGGTGTATCAAAACGGCGTGCGCATAAACGAGCCCCTGGGTGACGCAGTAAACTGGGACTTGTTGCCACAGTCAGCAATCCAGGAGATTTCCCTGGGCGGTGGTGCCAATCCTCTTTATGGTTTGAACAGCCTGGGCGGATCACTGGTTATCGATATGAAGAACGGCTTCGATTACCAGGGAGCAAACATTGAAGTGAGTGCCGGCTCCTTTGGCAGACGCGTATCCAATCTTGAGTTTGGCGGTAACGATGGCCAATTAGCCTATTACCTGAATATTGAACATTTCGAAGAAGACGGATGGCGTGACTACTCTGATTCAGATGCCATGAATCTCTACGGCAGTGTTGGCTGGCGCTCGGAATACACGCAAATCAATTTAAATTACCAGCATGGCAAATCCGAACTAATTGGAAATGGCTCATCGCCAATTGAATTAATCGAAATAGACCGTGAAGCAATCTTTACCGGTCCGGACATTACTGAAAACGATATGAACATGGTGAGCCTGGACTTTACTCATGAAGTCAGTTCAAGCATCAGTTTCAGTGGCAATATTTTTCATAGAGAAAATGACACAGATTCCTTTAACGGGGATGGCATCGAGTTCGGTATTTGTGAATTTGGTGGCATGGCAACTCTTATCGAAGGAATTGAAGAAGATGGCCTGGAAGAGTTAGGTCTCGATGACGACGACATCTGTGAATCCCAGTTTGGCGATGCAGATGATCTCGAAGACTTTCTGAACATGACCGCAATGAACCTGGGTGAAGATGAAGAATTTGAAATCGAAGGATTCGAAGCAGATGAACTATCCGGTACCGGCATTCTTTCCGATGAAGCCATAAACAATCTGAGTAATCGCAACCAGGAAAGCACCGGCGCAGATTTTCAATGGACTTTTCTCGGCAACTTTTTCGGATATGAAGGACAGTTGGTAGTGGGTGGCGCTTACTTTAATGGTGAGTCTACGTTCAACTCTGTAGTTGAGTTGGCAGACATTGACCCACTTACGCGGCTTACCACCGGACTGGGTACTGGAACCTTTGTCGATGAAGGAGCCACCTCTATTGCTACCCAGACTGAATCCACCAGTCTCTACTTCTCCAATATTCTGGATATCAATGATGCTGTGGCACTGACTCTGTCGACTCGGGGCAATATCACCGAAGTGGATTTGAAAGATCGATCAGGAGAAAGACCTGAGCTAAACGGCAACCATCGTTTTACCCGAATCAATCCTGCCATCGGTCTTACCTGGCAAATGAATGAGAACCATAATCTCTATGGTTCCTATTCGGAATCATCCCGTGCGCCCACTCCCATCGAGCTTGCCTGTAACGAAGGTGTATTCGACCTGGCCGTGCAATATGCGATCGAAGATGGAGAAGACCCAGACGATGTAGATTTCGAATGTCGATTGCCTAATGCCTTCCTGGCCGATCCTCCGCTTGACGATGTTGTAGCCAAGAGCATCGAACTGGGAAGCCGCGGCTATGTCAATGATATGCGCTATTCAGTCGGTCTGTTTAACACGACTAATCATGACGACATCCTGTTCCAGACCACTGGTCGTTCCACTGGCTTGTTCGCCAATGTAGACAAGACCCGTCGCCGGGGTTTTGAAGGTTCTTTAAGTGGGCAATTTCAGAACCTGGACTGGACGGTAGCTTATACCCATGTCGAGGCAACTTTTGAAGACAGCTTTAATGTGTTGAGTCCGAATCATGACTTTGCCGACGATGAAGGCGAAATCATGGTACGCAGCGGTGATCGCATACCTGGTATCCCTGAAAACCAGTTTAAGGTTCTCGCCAACTATCAAATAATGGACGGCCTTAATCTTGGCCTGGACATCTTAAGTAACAGTGACCAGTACTTGCGTGGTGACGAATCCAATCAACTGGATGAGATCGATGGTTATACTGTGGTAAATCTGCGTGCGCGTTATGAGATAAACGCTGACCTTGAAATTTTTGCCAGCGTGCACAACCTGTTCGACGAAGAGTTTGAAACTTTTGGTCTGTTAGGCGAAGAACCAGGCGAGGTTAAAGTACCTATTATTGAAGATCTTGAAGTGCCATTATTTCTTGGTGCTGCTCCTCCTCGAGCAGCGTTTGTCGGAGTTCGTTACAGATTCTGAAAGCAAAGAGGAATTTCCTTGGAATTAGCCAAACAGTTACAACATCTCGGCACGGAAACAGCATTTGCTGTTTCCGCCGCCGCTGCAGCCTGGGCAGCCAAAGGCAATAAGGTTTATCCCTTTCATCTAGGGGATATTAATTTACCAACACCCGCCAATATCGTAGAAGGAATGCACAAAGCTATTGCCGATGGCTATACCGGTTACTGTCCTGGCCCTGGCATTCCCGAGCTACGAGACTCTATCGCGGGAGCAATAGGCGCCCAACGCGATCTTGATTTCAGCGCCGAAAACGTCGTGGTCCAACCCGGTGGGAAACCAGTAATCAGCAAGTTTATTGCAACGGTAATGAATCCCGGTGAAGAAGTTTTGTATCCCAACCCGGGATTTCCCATCTATGAATCCCAGATCGAATACCAGGGTGGCATTGCCGTGCCTTATGGCTACATCCAAACGGAGACTGGATTCAGTCTCGATATGGATGCTATTAGGAATGCCATTACGCCAAACACCCGCGCCCTCATCTATAACGATTTTCAAAACCCGAACAGTGCTGAATCATCTCCTGAAGAGATGGAAGAGCTGGCAGAGTTATGTATTAAAAACGATTTGTGGGTACTCAGTGATGAAGCCTACTTTGAGATTCAATACAGCGGCACGCCGCGATCTATCGTCAGTCTGCCGGGCATGCAGGAGCGCTCTGTCATTCTGTATACCTGCTCTAAACGCTATGCCATGACCGGTTGGAGGCTCGGGGCTGCCATCGGACCGAAAGCGGCAATGGATGCATTCAGTAAATTCAATACAAACATCGAATCCTGCACGGCGCATTTTATCCAACGCAGCATGGTCGATATTATTGGCGGTGATACAACTGGCCCTGATCTAATTCTGGATGAGTTGCGTAAACGCAGAGATGCAGCAGTAGAAGGCCTAAACGCAATTGATGGAATTTCCATTAGCGCACCTAACTGCACTTTCTATTTGTTTCCTAATGTCAATGAAGTTCTTGAGCGCAAAGGGATGACTGATGTGAATCAGTTAATGACAGAAGCGTTAACTGAAACCGGTGTGTCATTCTGCACCAGGAAACATTTTGGTCGTATGCTCGAAAACGAAACGAATCAGTATTTACGCTTTGCTTATTCTGGCATCGATGTGGAAGACATCAACGAAGGCATGGCAAAGTTAAAGCAGTTCTTCGAAAGCACTTAAACTTTTAGAAATTTTGCCACTCTGTGATTGGGATTCTCGCAACGAGGACGTAGTTAGCTCCAGTGGGATCGACTATCAGCGCCTCGCCCTGTTCAATGTAGGGATAAAGATCCGGAAAGATAGCCATTATGTTTCCCGAGTGACTGACCATCAGTCGGTTACCTGATTCTTGCTGACGCTTAAGCTCTGATCTTAAGCTGTTGACGATTGCGTCCGGCATTTCACTGGCTTCCTGTAACAGAAATTCTCGCAGGACGACATTAGTGAAGCCTGCCAATCTGGCCGTTTCACGAGTACGGAAGCTTGGACTGCTCTCGATAGATGATATAGGAATATTTAGACGTCGTATGGCCTCACCAAAACTTACTGCGTCACGTTTGCCTTTGTCATCGAGCTGCCTTTCCAGCTTAACATTACCCGCATCGGCAGTAGCCGCAGTGGGCAATTCTCCGGGCGCATTTGCATGGCGCATAAAAATAATATATCCACCTTGTTGCAGAGCAGCAATAATTTGATCACCAGATAAATCCTGGCTAATGACAGGGCTGGTAAAAAAACCTGCATAAATAACTAGCAGCAGCGGTTTGAAAAGTCTGTCCATTTTAAATTCTGGATTACGAACCCTTGAAGTTTGCTTTACGTTTTGCCAGAAAGGCTGTTCTTCCCTCTTTATAGTCTTCGCTAAGGAAACAATCATTAACCAGTTTTGCAATATATTCCGGGCTCTTCTGGCCGGGATCCCTGACCACCTCAGCCACGGTGGCTTTAACTGCCTTGATTGTTAGTGGCGCGTTTTCAGCGATACGCTCTATGTATTGCGATACAGTACTCTCAAGTTCATCGCGGCTTACCACGAAATTAACCAATCCAATCCTTAAGGCCTCTTCTGTATTGAGGAAGCGTGCCGTAAACAAGATGTCTTTTGCATGGGAAGGTCCGACAATGGATTCCAATGTCTTTATGGCTTCAAAGCCATAGCCCAGGCCCAGTTTCGCAGCAGGAATACCAAAGACGGAGTCCTCTGTTGCGATGCGAATATCAGTATTCAAAGCAATGGCCAATCCGCCACCAACACAGAACCCCTGAATCATGGCTACTACCGGCCTGGGGAAATTGGCCAATCTGTTATGAGCTTCGTCAAAGGCGGCTTCATAAATGTCTCGATCTTCCTGGCTCGAGCGCTTTTCTTCAAACTCCGAAATATCAGCACCTGAGACAAATGCTTTATCACCTGCACCTTTTAATACCACTACTCGTAAAGATTCTTCATTTTCCATCTGTCTGAGTATTTCAGCGAGCCCCTGCCACATATCCAGGGACATGGCATTGCGTCTCTCAGGCGCATTGAATGTAATCCAGCCGATTCCGCCTGTTACCTCTGCCTGCATCTTTGTTGTAGGCGATTGAATTTCCATATCGTACCTTCTTACTCGCTTGCTATTTAATTATGCCGTTATCTTGTAATTCGGCTATCTGTTGATCGCTGTAGCCGAACTCTCGCAAAATTTCCGCGGAATGTTCTCCCAGTTCCGGCCCTGGTTTTTCAAATCGACCTCCCTGCACGAAAGCTGAAAGGTTTATTGGTGATCGCAATAACTCAAACTCACCAAGACTCGGGTGACTCGCGGTCTTGGTCATGTTTAGAAATTTAACCTGCTCATCGCCGAATGCTTCGCCAATGGTATTTATGGGTCCGCAGGGTATGCCAACAGAATTCATTTTTTCAACCAGTTCAGCAGTGCTTAGTTGAGAGGTGATCTTGTTCACCTCTTTCCAAACTGCCTCTCTGTTTCTGAGTCTTCCTTCTACTGATTTGTAGTCTGCATTATTGGCAAGTTGCTTTGCCTGGGTCTCTGCGCAAAATGCATTCCACATTTTATCGGTACTGGCGGCAAGATTTACCAGACCATCATCGGTTTGAAAAACGCCCATGGGTGATAACGTAGGATGATTATTCCCCTCTTGTCGTGCGACTTCTTTATTCATGGTGTAGCGCGCCGCCTGAAAATCCAGTTTGCACAACATCGCTTCCAGCAAGGAGGTATGCACCCACTGGCCTTCGCCGGTTTGCTCGCGATGTAATAATGCCAGCAATATGCCCTGACTCAAGAACATGCCAGCCGAGGTATCACTAACAGCGATCCCTGCACGCATCGGCCCTCTATCAGGTTCTCCGGTAATCGACATTAGTCCGCTCATGCCCTGAATGACTTGATCTACTGCGGGTCGCTCTGCGTAAGGGCCTTCCTGTCCGAATCCGGATATGCTGCCGTAGATAATAGAAGGATTAATTTTCTTTACAGATTCGTAATCGATACCTAAACGTCGTTTAACATCGACGCGAAAGTTTTCAACTACAACATCGGCTTTTTTTACCAGGCCCATAAACACCGCCTTGCCCTTTTCACTCTTCAAATTTAAGCAGAGACTGCGTTTATTGCGGTGGAGATTTTGGGAATCTGGACCATGACGACTGCCGGCAATATCCCCTTCCACTGGTGCTTCGATTCGAATAACGTTTGCGCCCCAGTCAGCTAGCAAGCGCACCGCTGTAGGCCCGGCTCGCGCGATACTTAAGTCGAGTACGGTATAACGGGAAAGAGGGAGAGCTTGCTGATCCATATTGAATGCTTATTGCGACTGGCGCGCATCGGCTTCCTGACGGCGGGCACCTGCAAGAATGCTCGGAAGAGAATAGTTGCCTTCATGACAACCAGATTCGTAAAGTTTCTGGTCAGCGGGCATGCGAAGCAAAGTAAGTCGAACAGAAAAAGGTTCTCGGTAAATCTCAGGATCAGTAATTTCATATTCGAAGAGAATTTCTGACTCTGAGATTGGCGTATAACGTTCTACAATTTCCAGTTCACCACTTGAAGGCAGGCGTTGATTGGACTGGTCTGGTTTAAAAGATTTAGTGTGTACGACTAATGTTGAACCTTCCCAGCGACCAACCGAATCGCCATAAAACCTTGGAAATTCGGGCTCATGATGGTCGGTATTTAATCTGACTATGCGAGCCGTTACATGATATTCACCATATATCAAAACATAATCTTTGTTCTGGACAATCTGCATATTGCGCCAGGGGCCATCGATTGGTAACGGAACGATAAGGGGTAGTTGACCGGGAATGCCAAGACAGCGTTCGTTTGCTGGGCGATTTTCTGGTCCATCAAACTCTCCATGACCTGAGACAGCTCGCCTGGCAAAAATATCCATTGGCTGCTCGTCGATAAATGGCAACCTGCCGTTTTCGGTAGAGACAATTCTTGACGTTAGGTACTCGCCTCGCACAGGAACATAATCAGTAATCATTCCATTGAAATTAACGTCAGGTTGATTAGTGATTGTTTCGCCTGCAGGTGGCGCTCCTCGATTGGGGTCTATTGGTTGACTCGCGCGTTCGGCACCTAGTTTTGCTGCCTGGGTTAGCTCGATAATTTCATTTTCTGAATAAACTTGTTTCTTTCCCAAACTTCCAGGTCTTTGCAATGGTGTACGTGATCGATCTGACCACAAACCCTGGAGATCAGGATGACCATACTCAGTCAGAGGAACCGTATAACTTGAATCAGTCTGACCAAGGCACAGGGAGCCAATCATCAAAATTGCGGCCGCTGCAATAGCTTTCGAGCTGGAGGAGGGGTTTTTCATAGCGTCGTTATTGGTCTTATTAGGCTGTGATTTACACGCTTGAACAGTATTATACTGATTACAACTTGGCAATCGATTAAGGCTGTTCAAAATGAATTCTCATTCTGGCGATATTCTTTTTAAATATAAAATGGCGGTTCTACTGGCGTTAGTCAGTTTAATACAACTCACTAGTGCCCAAACCATTAATCCTGATGAACCCTGGAACTGGCCCGAGGAGTATGTACTTGAACAAGTGAATCAGGTACGTGCCGGCCGTGACTTAACCCCCGATTCCTGGCCTAACGGAGCGCGAGTCGCAGTACTACTTTCTTTTGATGTGGATAATGAAACTACTCAAGGATTGCGTAATGGCGAGATTAACATCGGTCCATTGTCACAAGGTCAGTATGGCGCTCGCGCCGCACTTCCTCGCATCGTTAACTTAATGGATGAAGAGGAAATTCCCGCATCTTTCTTTTTTCCCGCCTGGAGTTTAAAGATTGCGCCAGAGCAGGCAGACCTTATCCTCGCTTCCGGCCGTCATGAAATCGGCGTTCATGGCTGGATTCATGAGTTGAACACAGCACTGGATGCAGAAACTGAAGAGCGGCTGTTAAGACTCTCCATGGAATCAATCGAGGAGATTACTGGCATAAAGCCTGTTGGCTTTCGTGCGCCTTCCTGGAATCACAGTGCAAGTACTTTACAGATAGTAAGAGAGTTAGGCTTTCTTTATGAAAGTTCTCTAATGCACGATGATCGGCCTTACGAACTTCTACAAAATGGCGAAGCCACTGGAATGGTTGAACTGCCGGTAGAATGGATTCTCGATGATGCCCCACTGTTTAATCCGCTGGGTACTCGCTACATGAATCCCCGTGATGTAATGCAAGTGTGGATCGATGAGTTTGATCAAGCCTGGGAAGAACGCACGATGTTCCTGCTCACTATGCATCCTCATGTAATTGGTCATCGCTCTCGCATGATCGCGCTGGAAGGATTGATCGATCATATCAAAACAAGAGAAGACGTATGGTTTGGCACCCACGAGGAAGCGGCAAGATGGGTTCGACAGCAGGCGGGAATGGATTAAATTCGCCAACAACTGGTAAATACCACTAATTTATTCCTCACATCCGCAGTGTGTTAATTGCAACCTAACCGTCAATCTCTATCGCTTTGCTATCGACGAAAGTTTCTTTGGTCTTTACGAAATCGAACTGGTCAGTGGAAGGCGGCTTTCCAGAGTATTGGGAAGTGATCTTATCGAAACAGGCACGAATGACATGGCAACCGTAGTCATTAATGAAAGCGCCGTTAGCAGTTTAGATTTGGACTCTGCAGAAGCGGCCATCGGCCACATCTTTTACTCTAATGAAGAAAATACCCAGATGCAGGCGTTTCAGGTTGCCGGTGTCGTACAAGACTCAAACCTGCTTGGACTGGCAAACGATATCAAGGCTTCCGTGTTCAGGCTCGAGCCTGCAGGCTTTTCCAGTCTATCAGTCAGGATTGATCCTGCTGCACGCGCAACCGCCCTGGCCGATATCAATCGGGTCTGGCGAGAGTTCTTTATTGAGATTCCGCCACAAATCGCTTTTCTTGAAGATACATTCAGGAGTCGCTACCAGATCTTTGCCGGTATTAATCAAGTGTTAATTGGTCTCTCAGTAGTTTCAATCTTGTTGGCAGTATTCGGGCTCTATGGCCTGGTATCTGTTCTGGCCCAGCAGCGTCGCCACGAAATTGCCGTCAGGAAAGTGCTCGGTGCTTCTGTGGCCAATCTATTGCGACTTCTCTCCTGGCAATTTACCAAACCTGTTTCCATAGCTTTGTTGATAAGTGCACCTCTGGGAATACTTGCCGGCGGTCAGTATCTAAACTTGTTTGCGGAAAGAATAGGTGGGGTAAGCTGGATCGCCCTAAGCGTCTGCGTTGGAATTTTGGTATTGGCATGGTTTACGGTGTCGGGTCAAATAGTGCGAGTCGCCAGTTCAAGTCCCTCCCATGATTTACATTGTGAGTGATACTGTATTTATTACTTTCCTCCAAATTAATTGCTTTTTCATAAAACTGAAACTCACTTTCTGATTTTCAGTGCCCGCCCCTTAGCATAGAATAGGTAGCAAACTGGAGGGGCAAGAATGGATTTATTTATAGGGGAAGTATTAGGGACTTTTCTGCTTATCACCCTTGGCATGGGTGTTTGTTGCAATGTTGTACTTAAAAATACCGGTGGCTTTGATAGTGGTTACCTAGTGATTAACTGGGGTTGGGGTATAGCAGTATTCGTTGCCGTGTTCGTTACCGGTGACATCAGTGGTGCCCACATCAATCCAGCCGTTACTATCGGACTGGCTGCCGCTGGCAATTTCGATTGGGCACTAGTGCCAATGTATATCGCTGGTCAGTTTATTGGCGCAATTCTCGCTGCGGTATTGGTGTGGTTTCAGTACCGAGACCATTTTGACGCCACCGAAGACAAGAGTGCCAAATTGGGCGTGTTCAGCACCGCTCCTTCCATCCCCAATACGCTGAATAACCTCTATTCTGAAATTTTTGCCACCTTCATACTTATTATTGGCGTGCTCTACATTGCCCAACCGGAAGTTGGACTGGGCGCAATCAGTGCCTTGCCAGTTGGATTACTGGTTTTCGGTATTGGTATGTCCATGGGAGGCACAACCGGTTATGCCATAAATCCTGCCCGAGACCTGGGACCCAGAATCGCTCATGCCCTCTTACCAATAAAAGGGAAAGGCGATAGTAATTGGGGTTATGCCTGGATTCCTGTAATTGGCCCCATCTTGGGCTCAATACTCGCTGCTGTGGTTTATCGAATATTACCGTTTTAGGATTTAACTCTCCCTGTAAGCTTGCCTTTACTATGAATGAATCCAGGAAGCAGGTTTATATTGCTCTCTCTGATTTGTTTCTCGATTCAGATACAGCGCTTCACTTAGATCGAATTGGCGAAGTGTGCGCTGATTCAGCTTACTCGCTCGAAGAAATAAGTAGCATGCTTTACCGCGATGTTGCTCCAGTTTGTATGCCAAATCTTTTAAGTATCGCCGGAGAATGGACTGGTTTTGATGAGCAACAATTAATTGAAAAAATCGTCGAGCATAAGAACAGGAAGCAATCATCAGTTACCAAGCTATTGAAACCACAATGGGGACTAATCGCCCGTATCTATATAGGTAAAGACTGGAAAAAAGTGGCGGCTTTAATCGCAGAAAAAAGAAATGCAATTACTGATTAAGCTGCAGAAATTGTACTGCGCGGTCAGGAAAGTCTGTAAACAATCCATCTACATCTGCTTCAAAATAATGTAAGCGTAACAAGTCTTCAAAATCTTCTGCATAGGCTGGTACCTGGCCCGGATCCAACCGATAGGTATAGGGGTGAACCTGCAATCCAGCGGCGTGAGCTCTCTCAACCAGGGGAGTAATGTCCAAATTCCCTCGCGTCGACGAACGGCTGATTACCAATCCTTTCTCAGGACCAATGCCATCCGCGAATTCCGCAAGAGTATGCATACCCTCGGCTTCAAACATCCATGGGTAAGATGACTCACCACCAATTAACTGAATCAAATTAATATTTATCCCAGCCATGGGCAAAATATCGTTCTTGATTATCTCCAGTTCGGCAAAGCTAAAAGTCTGCAAGAAAACTTTGTCTTCTTTAGTTGAGTAACCATACTGCTTTAACATGTTAACTACTGCAGTACTGATATCCTTTCCTTCGTTACGATGGAACTCAGGTTGTTTAATTTCCGGATAGATTCCAATATTGTTCCCAGTTGATTTGTTCATTCCCTGAATTAATTGAATTTCTTCTTCCAGGGTAGGCACACGAAATGATGATAAGCCCATTGGGAATCTATTTGCATAACCCTGGATTTTTTCTCCATTCTCTAATCGAAAACCTTCGCTGGCATTAAGCCCTTTAATTTCTTCCAGGGTAAAATCAATAGCGTAATACCGGCCGTCTTCCCGCGCTCTATCCGGATACTGCTCGTCGACATCAGTTGTTCGATCGAGGGTGATGTCATGCAAAACGATTAGATGATCATCCTTAGTCATCACCACGTCTTGTTCGATGTAATGCGCGCCCATGCCATAGGCCATAGCTTTGGCTTCTAATGTGTGCTCCGGTAAATAACCGCTCGCTCCACGATGGGCGATTACTATTTTGTCAGCTGCAGATTGAATGGATGTCATAGCTGTAAGACTAAAGAGAAAGAGCGTAAGTGTTCTGCGCATGGGATCACCATCATATTACTTTCAGTGTAAATACTAGCAAGTATTGATGACAATGAGTTTACCGAGAGGTGTGGCAATAAACTAGCACTTTGCTCTGAACTCTTTTCTCTTAACTGCCGAAGCGGTAGCGAAGTTTAATGGCAAAAGAATCCACAATACGATCATTCCAGGATTGTTCGAATAGGTCCTGAAAGGTGAAAAAGCTATTCCCGGGCAAGTTCGATCCGCGGGTATAGACAATAAAGAGATCTGACAGAGGCGCAATTTCCCAGCGATAACGAGCCTGAAATGTCAGGCGACTGATGACGAAATCATCTGGCTCATTATCGGGATTGGCGACTGGCCTTAAATGACGAAGCTTTTCCGAATCAACCTGCCAGAAGCGATCTTCAAAGGCTTTAAGTGAGTTCCATTGCATGCTGATACGAAATTGTTGTTTGGCAGAAATGAAATAGTTTGATTCGATTCTTGGGGCCCACTGATGGGCTTCGAAACTGGTATATTTTCCCCCACCCATGTGCACCAGTAATGCTCCCTGATCGGTATAGTTCAAACCGAGATCGAAAGAGAAGCGGTCATTAGGGCGCCACACAATCCCCGCACCACCAGTCACTATTCCCGGCCCCAGGTCTTCCTGGCTGGCTTCGAGATTTAATGACCAGGCAATTGACTTGGCAGGGTCAGAGGAATAGCCGGAGCGTATGCCCCAACGTTCTGGAATTCTGAAATCTCCGGTACCCCGTCCAAGTCGATCATCGACGCGTTTGGGAAAGTATTGCATGGTCACATTTAAGCTGTCGTTGTTCAGAAAGTTCCAGCTTCTGCCAAGAAAGTGGCCTGCCAGGACATAGCTGCCATCTGTATTGTAATGATTAACCGACGTGATGGTCGTAGTGCGCGAGGTAAGCCCGGGTATGTCTGACTGAGTTAAAGCAAAATTGTAATCAAGATTGATCTGGGAATTGCGAGTCAGGAATCCCATGTCATTCATATCGAATTCATCGTCAACATAGGTAAAGGCAAAGTTGTGTTGCACTCCCCTGCTTGGAATGAAATTTACATCACCAAGAAAACCAATACCTGTTTCTCCTTCCACATCGCTGTGCATGAATTGGCCATCCAGTACCCAGCGCTGATCTGCAGAAAAGTAATGCATGTCGATAGCATTTACAGTGGCGTCCACATCAGGATGCGACACATCGGTACCCATCCAGCCAATAGAGCGTCTGCCTCCTGCGCTGGTGTCCTCATACAGCAATCTTGCCACGGAAAAGTCTCTGCCCTGGGCCTTGAGATTAACGCGAGTACCATCGGCCAGGGTACCACGAATCTCTGCATCGTCTTCTGACGCCAGCAAGGTGCCATAGCGAAGACTGCCGCTCTGTCCGGTGAATTTGATCGCACCGAGTAAATCAGTTGGTTGACTCAGGTCTGTCGGTACCACTGAGACATTATTGGGCACTGTAAAGTTAGCAGCGCCTCCGATACGTCTTGTGTTCAACAATGAAATTGGTCCACCCGGTCCACGCACATTTCCGGCCTGTGATCTTGGGGCAGTGGTGAAGATGTCCTGGCCTTCCAGGAAAAAGGTTCGTTTCTCTGGAAAGAATGTTTCGAATGCCGTGAGGTTTACGACCACATCATCGGATTCCACAGTACCAAAATCAGGATTAAGCGTTGCAGAGAGCAAGGTATTGGTCGTTGGACGCCAGTAAATATCCGTGCCTATCTTACTCTCTGCTTCATGACGAATAGCGTTAAAGCCTGTTGAAGCAAACGGGTAGATGGTTAGCTGCCGACGCGGCTCAATATCCGTGAGTTCATATTTCTGGAAACCTGATAAGTAAACATTCAGTGTTGTGGGCAAAGCTGGAGTACTCCACCTTTCTCCGCGTACACCAAGTTCCCGCTCAAATGCCAGCCCAATTCGTCTAGCTCCTTCGACCTGGGGCAGTGGCATCATGGACCATGGCACATAGAACTCTGCACTCCAACCTTCTTCAATAGGTTGCGTACGGCCATCCCAGGAGCCGTCCCACTGCAGGTTCATTTGCCGCTCCGGCAGCACCGACATATCAGTCATGGTGTCACCCAGATTAAGCCGAATACGGTAGCCGTAAAGTCCGTCACCAGATGCATCGATTAGCACTTCGATACCATCACGAGGCAGACGGAAGTCTCGATTGGTCATACGCGCTACCAGCGAGCCGGGTGGTTGGTGATTCACTATGCCAAAGTACATTCCCTGTTCAGTATAGAAGAAGCGAATGTCAGTTTTATAAGGCGCATCTTCCAGAGTATCCGGCTCGATGATTTTCATGCCATCGATTACTGGCAGATCTACCCATACCGACTCATTCAGAAAGCCATCAAGTTCAATACTCGCTGCCGCTTCATCCACTCGGGTTATCTGTGGGAGTGGTGCCTGGGCATTAGCGCCGGGCCCCAGGAGCAAAAGGAAATATACCGCTGTGGCAACACGATAAGAGGAATTGATAATCATTGAACTCGAACTACAGCAAAAATTTCGCTGGGAAATATAACGGAATCTTTATTGGCTTTCTCTAATGGAAACAATTAATTGCAAATGCTTCAGAGAAACAATGGGTCAAAAAGTGGGAAAAACTTTGCGCTTGCCATGTTTCATCATAATTCTCCATTACTTCGCCATATTCCTAACGCTTTGGTACCCAATTGTTAAGTTCTAATAAAAGCTAACCTATTTTTGTTCAGGAGCAACTGAAGTGAAGTGGAATAAGAAATCCCAGAACGTACTCTTTGTTGAAGATGAGGAAGCTTACAATTGGGCGACGGCGCGAACCAGCGTAAACCGTAAACTGGTTTACTTGTCTATGCTGTTTGTAATTGTTGCGATTTTATTTAGCGTCCTGCGATGAGTTTGTATGGCCTGTCATCTTGATTTTAGAGTCACTTGAATCGATATTTGCTGGCCATTTCTCTCTAGCATGAGTTCGATAATATCGCCTGGCGCTGAATTTCGTAACAGGTTGGAATAGTTTTGCATGTCCACAATGGTTTCACCGTTGTAACTCAACAGTACATCATCTGGCTGCAGGCCAGCTTCTTCAGCAGCTCCATTGGGTGTAACGCCTGAAATTCGCACTCCGTCTCCCGCATAAGAAAAGTCCGGTATGGTTCCGAGGCTGGCCTCACGTTCGCCCTGCTGCTGAGCCACTTCAATTTGATCGACCCCTTCCAGATTTACTCTCAGTGGATCGATCCTGCTTCCCAAATAAATAACTGCCTCTTCCAACCATAGAGCAATGTCCGACATTCCCTGAGTATCGAGTTTGCTCAGAGTGTCCGTGGGCTGGTGATAATCGAGATGGGTGCCACTAAATAAATGAATAGCCGGTATGCCAGCATTAAGAAAGCTTACATGATCACTGCTGGCAATAGTTTCAGTGGGGAATTCCGAACGCACGCCGATGGTGAATCCAATTCCCTGTGCCATAAACGGCCATTCGTATGCCGACTCGGTGCCAAATACTTGCAGGGTGCGCCCATCCAATCGACCTACCGCATCCAGGTTAATCATGGCAAACAAGTCCTCGGGAACGAATCCGCCTGGCGGATTCTGAACAAAGTATTCGGAACCAAGGAGTCCATACTCTTCACCAGTAAACGCAACAAAAATGATTGGCCTTTGGGGAGTAAACGCTCTTGCCACTTTCGTGGCAACCTCGATTAATACGCTGACGCCGGACGCGTTGTCATCAGCACCTGTAAAAAGCTCGCCCGCCTCATTAATCCCCAGATGATCATAGTGAGCCCCAATTACAATCGGTTGTGCACTGACACTACGGTTAGCCCCCGGAATGACTCCAACCACATTAGCCAACTCGAGATTTCGAAAACCCGGTACTGCATCACGCCAGCGATGGATATAGGTTCCATCAAGCGGTTGCAGACCAGCAGTTCTGAATTGATCGGCAATGTACAGAGCCGCCATATCTGCGCCTTTGCTGCCGAGTTCCCTGCCCTCCAATTCATCGCTGGTCAATCGAGTAGCATGACGCAGCAATTGTTCTGGCAGATATTTGGGTGGCAGCGTTGTAAGCGGAGGCATAGCTGGAAGAGCTTCCCAATTAATCTCTGCCAACAAGTCAGCTTTTTTCCATTGCATTGGTGAGTTCGGGCTTGACCAGATTCCACTCAAGTCGTTTGTGGGTTCACTGCCAATGAAACTGAGATAGGAGTAACGACCATAGTGAGGAAGCTTCTCTATCATTCCGGGCATGGCGATCATGTCTTCGATATGAATCCAGCCGATAGCAAGCTCCGGGTCGGCAGGATGTCGGCCGATCAGCACGGTGCTTCTATCCTGATACTCCACCTCACTCCCTGCTATTTGCACGCCAGTTGGAGATTGCGTAACGCCATAAAGCTCAGTTGCAGTATTTACTAAATCAGTGAATGGATTGTCTCTGCCCAAAATCCAAACGGACCGATCTGTGGGGATTGTTTCTAGTTGATCGGCATACAGAATGTCGAATTCCACTCCCTGACCAAAAGACTCTGCCATCTGTGCCCAATGCTGTCGCTCGGAGCCTGGCAATACAAAGCTGATTCTGCCGGCGCCAAATAATTCGCCGATGGTTGGAGGAGTCTCTTCGCGATCCAGTTGCCTGAATACATCGAAGTAAGGATCCACCAGCACAGCTTGCAGTCGCCCATAGTCCTCAGCAAAAAAACCTTCCAGTTTCTGGGAAAGCGCGATGTCAAAAATCTGGGGTTCGGTTTCCCCCTCGTAATAGAGTGCAACAGGAACCTTCAAGCTATATGGATCACCGAATTGCGTCTGGGCAAACATAATTCGGGCACGGTTACCCGTTGCTTCCTCAACTGAGAGGGAAAGTTGCGGTGCGCCGATACGATTAACCCACTGGTTAAAAAACAGCGATAAATCGAGACCGCTAAGTTCAGTGAACAATCGCTCAATGTCGGCATAGGATGCCCGCTTATATTTGTAATCAGAATAGAACTTGCGTAGCCCTTCCACGAACAGTTCGTCTCCCAATTCAATGCGCAGCATATGCCAGAGCATAAGCGTCTTGCCGTAACCTACCGCCTGCGTTGCAGCCGAGTTACGAGATGTAAATCTTGTCAGTGGAAAATCAGCGTCCTCTGCAACATAGTTTTTATAGCGAGACAGCATGTCTTTGCGGTACTGCGCTCCCGCCCCATCCATTTCGCGAAAAAGATGATCTGCCAGATAAGCAGTAAGCCCCTCACTCCAGTTGCCTGATTCATAATCGGGATAAACACCATTGCCCCACCAGTTGTGTAAAATTTCGTGAGGATAAGAAGACTCAAGAATAAATGGAAAGCGTATGACCTGTTCACCCAACAAAGTGAATGAAGGCATGCCGTAGCCGGTTTCCCAGAAATTCTCTACCAGAGCAAATTTGGAATAAGGATAGTCGCCTAATAAAGGTTCGTAGAGTTTCAGATAACGCTCGGTAGCATCCATATACCGAGTAGCCAGATTGGAATCCGGGGTACGCAAGTAAGCCAATACTTCTACATCCTCTGCTTGCGCAGCGTATTCAGTGAAATTGGCAGCAATTAAATAGATCTCCTCCATGGGGTCCCTACTTTGCCAACCATTTTCCCCAAAGCGATCTCCCTGACTTACCGATTTCCAGGTAGATGCTGTATCGACAAACTGTACTTCCATATCGAAGGTGACTAATCGATCACCGAAAATTGGAAACCAGGCGCTGCCGTAATTCAGGTAGACACCCTGCTCACCAATAATACCGGATGTCTCTGAAAAGCTTTGGGCATATTCCGGACTGGATTGTTCTGCCAGATCGTAAATAGACCCACTATAGATTAGCAGTGCCTGACCATAATCAGTGCCCGGGACACTCAGGGAGTAATCATTGGTAGCAGCCGCAAGTCCACCGGTGGCATTTATGCCAACGTTGCTTTCCGGTTCGTTATTACTGAGCTGTTGCAGAGTACCCGTGACGCTGGATATGGCTAAATTGCTGTTAAGCTCAAAACGAATTGCCTGACTCTGCAAATGCTCCGGAAAAGTAATCGTATCCTCTACAGTAATCTGTCGACCAATCGGATCCAGCAAGACCTTCAGGCTATGATGAATAGGCGGATCAGATTCTTGCGGCGCTGGCAATTGAACCGGTTGTTGCCCTGCAACGACTGAAGGCAATCCTATAAAGAGAAGAAAGAAAAACGTTAGGCGCTTCATGGTGGCAAATCTGCCTTCTCTTGCTAACAACTAGTCCAGGCCCAGCAGTTCGAGGGCGCGTTGATGATTCCAGTTGGCCATATGAATTTGGGAAGTGCCATTCGGAGTTCGGGTAGTACTCCAGGCAAGACTGCTACCATCCGGTGAAAATACCGGAAGAATATCAGTCCCTTCCGTATTAGTGACCCGTATCGGCGGATTCGATCCTTCTGGATCGATCATGAACAATTCAAAATTGGCATGACCGAGAATATTGCTTGAGTAGATGATGTAGTCACCACTGGGATGGAAATAAGGGCCCCAGGCCACCATGGCATCTGCAGTGAGCTGACGCTGGTTATTGCCATCAATGTCCATAGTCCAAATTTCGGCGCTCATACCATCCGGGTTGAAGCGGCGCCACACCACCTTGCTGTTGTCCGGACTGAAAAATGGGCCTCCATCATAACCGGGAGAATGGGTAAGCTGTTTCACATTGGAACCATCTGCATCCATTATGTAGAGATCCATAAAATAGGAAGAATCGTCATCGAAAAGTTTCTGTTCGGCCTGACTCAAGGCGCGATTATAGGCATTGCGATTGGAAGCAAACAGGATCTTTGAACCATCAGCGGAATAAGAGCCTTCAGCATCATAGCCGTCAGTATTAGTCAGATTCACGATATCTGAGCCATCTGCGTTAGCCTGGTAGATTTCGTAATGCCGATCGTAGTCCCAGCCATAGGGTCGTTCGATGCCGCTTTCCCGAATGCGGATTTCTTCCGCTTGCTTGGCCATTGCCTCGGGATCTTCATGGGTTGAAGAAAACATTACCCGATCAAGTGTCGGATGAACCCAGGAACAGGTAGTGAGTCCTGTTCCCGGAGACACACGATGTGTCTCACCACTTGCCAGGTCTCGAAGATAGATTTGGTAGAAGGGGTTATCGCCGGGAACTTCACTTTGAAATATAAATTGCTCACCGTCGGCTGAGAAATAGCCTTCACCGGACCTCAGGCTGTCTGTAATTAACTGGTAAGTTCCCGTCAGCAACTCTGATTCATACTCGGTGTCATACATGTTTGCCGCGGATGGTTCGGCATAAGCTGACGCCCCGGCTACACCATCCGGTGAATAAGATGCAGATGCCCCAGCGGCACCATCTGGCTGGGCAAGACCAGCGGTCGAGATTAGCAATGCAATACAGGTACTGATGCAAACCAGTCCCTTCTTGTTAAGAGTTTTCATTACGCATACCCATTGTTGAGATTTGACCCCTTAGCCAAATCTAAAATTTTCCTGTTGTGGAAACACACCAAAAAGACCTCCGGTATGCACAAAAACTATATCGCTTGCGCCCGAAAATTGGCCTTTTTCGCCTTTCTGAATTTCAGTTACCATGCCATGAAAGGCCTTACCTGTATAGACCGGGTCCAGGAATAGACCCTCGCTTTGAGCGAGTTCGGCGATTGTGTTGAAGACTTCCTGGTCGGCAATTCCGTAACCCGGTCCTACATAACCCTCTATGGTGTGGATGTCTAAATCTCCTTCGTCAAACTCCATTTTGTAACGCTGTTTCCAGAGAGTCACATCTTCAATGATTTTATCTTCGAAATACTTTGCATCGTCGCAGACGTTAAAGGCCACGACCTTACCCGGTAAATCAAATAATTTTGAGCCAACTAGCAGTCCACCTTGAGTGCCTCCTGAGCCTGTCGCCATAACGATATAGTCCGGTTCCATACCGAGGGCTACAAAATCCTCTTGCAGTTCTTCGCTGGCTGCAATGTATCCCCATAAACCGATTTCATCGCTGGCGCCGGTTGGTATGAAGTGGGCTTTTGCGCCTGACTGCAGATACTGCGCTTGCAGTTCACGGGCCAGATCGACATGGGTGCGCCACTTGCCTGGGGGTAAATAAGAAATATCGGCGCCAGCCAGAAGGTCCATCAGCAAATTCCCTTCGGGGTGCTCAGGTTTTTCACCCCGCAGAATGAGATGCACTTTAAGACCCAGTCGTGCTCCCAAAATCGCGGTTGCTCGACAGTGATTGGATTGAATGCCACCACAAGTAATTAAGGTATCGCAGCCCTCATCCAGGGCATAAGCGATGGTGAATTCCAGTTTGCGAATCTTGTTACCGGAAACTTCGGTTCCGGTAAGTTCGTCGCGCTTAACCCAAAGCTGCACATCGGAGCCCTCCACCTTAAACTTTTCCAGTTTGGTGAGCGGGGTCGGCAGATTGGCGAGTTGTAGTCGTGATGGATATTTCATAGCTATTGAACTTTTGGGTGTGGAGCGCAGTATAAAGGAAGAGTCTGTAATTAACAGGAACAGATATCCAATACTTCGCCAGAGCCGCGACGCTCCGCGTTACCCTCGTTTCGCGAAGAAGCCTTGCTGAAGAGCGTAAGTCTTTTCGCTGCACTCGGCGCTGCGCTTTTATCGTCTCTGTATTGGGTATCTATTTCCTGTTTATCAGCGCCGGCGGCCATTCTGCTGAAGTCTCAGCTTGCCAGAGTAAGTAGACTACAAAAATCGAGTATTCGGCCATATTTCTGTCTACCCCCATAAATGAGTACGCAGCAAACCGTTGTACCCAAACAGATTCGCGATTTGGAATATTACTAACTTCGAGCGACTGATTTTTCGATTGGCAATGTTTTGAGCACAAAAATGGCTGATTATGGAGTCGACAATAAGAGAGGCGTGCCAATTGAATCAAAAAGGCAAAGTCCGACCGCGCTGCGAGTCAAAGCAGAGCTTTGGCAGGACTTTGCGATCGCACTAGGACGTGCGGGTCGTAACTATCCACCAGGGACAGTTTTCATTTTCAAACTCTTGCGAAGGTAACACAGTGCGTCGCGACTCTGTCGACGCAATACACTGCCATTATTGTCTGGTTAAAAATAGCAGAGCTTAGTCAACTGAGATTTCGAGTAGTAAAGATATCAGCTCACTAACTCTTCTTCATTGCATCGTATGCCATTACACCACTCTCTTCTTCCGTGGCTAAAGGCCGAAGCGCTTCGCTATAGAGAAAGAGATTGGTGAGTACGGCGCGCAAATGAATCGATGCGTTCAGGTTGTCGACTACTTCCGAACCAATCTTTTCCTGCGCCAACATAAAGGCCAGTGCGGCACCAGCCTTTGTGCAGTCCTCGGCGATGAGTCGTTCGAAGTCGTCCTTGCTGTCAGCGAAGGCCCCAGCAAGATGTTTCATTGCAGAGGCCATGCTTTCTATGGTGGGTCTGGCGTGAGGTCCGGGGCCATCCTTCTCGAGAGACGGAGGTCGCCCCTGCGCTGCATAGGCAAGCAGGAACTCATAACCAGATTCGATGGTTTCAATACTCTGTTCTACATCCATATTGCACTACTTCCTGAATGAACTCCGACGAATTAGTCTGCTTCCTTCGGCGACCACTTCGCAGGGTCATGATTGGCAGCTAGCTCATCTTCTGACATCCAGCCAGAAATCATTGATCGCGTATAGAAAATCTTTTCTGGACGCAATGCAAAGTAAATATGGGTTGCTGCCAGAGCTACCAGCGCCAGAGTCGACAGACCATGCAACAGGAACACAAGTCCAAGCTGATCTTCCGGCATGCTATTTGTCCGATCCCAGAAAGGCGTATCAATCTGCATAAACATGAGAACTCCAGTGACGATTACAGCTAATACCACAACTGTCACAGCCCAATGCATGCCTTTCTGTTCAAAATAGTATTTGCCGGGTTTGCGAGCAGAGTCAAACGGCTCAGCAAAATCCTTTGGCAATAGCAGCATCGACTTGAAGTCTTGCCAGAAAGAGGCGCGAATAATATGCGCAATCACCAGGAACGTAAGAATCAGACCACTGATCCAGTGAATGTCTAACCAGGCAATGCGCAATCCAAGTATTGGTGCTATACCCGTGAAAATAAGCACCAAAATACTTGCCGCCATTAACCAATGAAACCACCGATCAATTGATTCGTGTCTTACGACGCGACGACCGTCACCTGTTGGTCTGTCTAAATTTTTCTTGGCCAGGGCTGCCATTACGATTGCATGGGCAATCAATAGAATGACAATGGCCATGAAAACGACATAGAGTAAATCCCAAGACACACCCAGGATAACTTCTTCACCCCAGACGTCTCTCTTATAGCGGACTATTTCTCCCACTGTACTACCCTCTTATTCTAATTAGTTTTTCTCAGCTAACGGAGAAGATCCGAGGCTTAGCCTCGGATCGCTCTTTTAACCAGGTTTTGCATTAAAGGCACTTTGAAGTTGTTGTAGTTCAAAGGTCGTGCTCCAGCCGTCGCCATTTCAGCCACAGAGTTTCCTGTAGCTTCCGAGCGTGCCTGACCGCGAATCGCGCTTTCAACGTCTTCCAAGCGCCGTGGCACACATTCAACGGCACCGCATACGATGCGAGCGTCTTCTATGTTGCCACCGGAAGTTTTGAAGGCAGCCGCAATATTTACCAGTGCAAAGTCCCATACGTTTCGATCGGCAACTTTCTCAAAGTAAAATTCGGCGTTCGCCCAGGTGTTTGGAATTCTTACTGCAGTAAGAATTTCACCTTCGTTAAGCACTGTCATGTTCAGGATGTCCCTGTCTGGTCCAACGAAGAAATCCTGAGCAGGAATTTCGCGCTGCCCACCAGCGCTGGCAACAACCATAGTAGCGTCCAGGGCAACCAATGTCGGTGCAGTGTCAGAAGGCGATACCGCGACACAGCGACTCGCACCAAACAGTGCATGTTCGCGGTTCAGTCCTTCTGGCGAGTCTGCGTAGCAGATGTTGCCTCCCGCGCGGTAGCAGTCCAATCCACGACGGTAGTACCAGCAGCGAGTATCCTGAATCAGGTTACCGCCCAATGTACCGACATTGCGGATCTGTGGGCTGGCTACGATACTTGCCGCTTTCGCCAATAAGCCGTAGCGGGATTGAACTAATGGATTTCTGGCGATTTCAGTCAATGTAGTGACCGCACCGATTTCAATTCCATCAGCTGTTTCCGTGATGCCTTTCCAGGCATCAATCTGGGTTAGCTCAATCATGGCGGAAGGAGTCTTATTGCGGTCTTTCAACCAGCCGTAAGTATCCTGACCACCACCTAGTAACCAACCCTCGTTACCTAATCTGGCTGCCAAGTCCAGAGCTGTTGCTTCATCAGCTGGCTGATAAAGCTCAATATCAGGCATTACGTCATGTGATGTGGCTACCATATCAACCTCTGTAATTGTTCTGAGCAAGTTCTACGGCTTCTTCCGCAGTTCCTGCTATGTGATTAAGAATCATGCTGGTGGTAATTGGCGAGGCGCCGAATATATGCCCATCCAATGCATCTGTAATTGCGGCGGTAAGCGCTGCAGATACAGAACCCTGCGCTGGCTCACCAACACCGCGAGCACCCACCGGATTTTCTGGATCGGGTAGATCCACCCAGCCAGTATCAATTTTCAATGGGCAATCGAGATAGGTTGGCACCTTACTCTGCCAGTAACCGGTACTCGCTGGAATGCCATTCTGAGGATCGTACAAGTGCTGCTCTAATGCAGAGAGCCCGATACCCCAAACCGCACCACCAACTAATTGGTTATCCATGCCCTTCGGATGCATGATGGTTCCGGCTTCCGCGATCTGGATCATGTCAAGAATTTCAAACTTGCCAGTTTCCTTATCAAGTTCGATCTCACAGCAAGTCACGGTAAATCCCGGAGGATTTCCTTCATGGCGCGGATCATGGAAAATTCCCATGAAGCCAGTTCCAGCCAGACGATCGGCTGCAATCTGAGTCCACTCTGCCAGTTCTTCAGGAAGTTCAGCTTCACCGGTGTATTTACCACCGAGCTCCATGCCGCGGGCAGCGACTTCACCAAATGACATACCAACAGAATCATCTGCAATCTGATGCACGCGCTCGTTGGAAATGTCGTAGTCCTCAGGCGCACCGCCGAGATCGTTCGCTGCTATTTCCTTCATCTTCGCTAACATATCTTGCGCTGCACCATAAAAGGTTCGGGTGTTAGTAAAGATTGAGTTACTGCCGTCTTGAGGCGAAGTAATTGGCAGATGCAAGTCCGTGCGGCCGGTAACAATGTCCACGCGGTCCCAAGGCATCTTAAGTACTTCAGCTGCAGCCCGTGAAACAGCAGCATAAGAATAGGTACCTAAGTTACCCACACCGTTGTGAACTTTGAGTCGACCATCTGCACCCATCATGACGATGCCATCCATGCCAGAGCGACCTGCGTTGTGATAACCCTGACCGATGCCAAGACCTATCACCTTGCTACCATTCTGTTGACGCCGCCGTGATTGACGTTCATCCCAGCCAAATTGTTCTCGCGCCATTTCCAGGGCTTCTGGCATGTAAGCAGAAGTGAAAGGCGTTCGCTGTGGGCCACCAACATCACCATTCATTGGTGTGTTGATCTTACGAATATCAAATCGGCTTATGCCCAACTCGTCTGCCGCAACGTCAAGAATTGGTGAAATGATTGGCGCGATCTGGTTTTGACCTGGACCACGCTGCGCGCCGCGGTGTGCAGTGTTGGTGCCGATTGCAGTACCGCGGAAGCGAACTGCATCAGCCTGGTAAAGTACACTGATACAGTCGGCAGCCGAGTAGGCATCAGCACCACCACCTTTTCCGCCATTATCGGAAACAATCCAGAGATCGCAAGCTGCCATGACGCCGTCAGGCTTGAAGCCAACTTTGATCCAACCAGTCAGGCCCTGACGAGCACCACCAATCGTGAATTCTTCTTCGCGAGTGACGCGCATCATTACCGGGCGATTAATTTTTTGCGAAAGCTTGGCCGGAACCCCGTATACAGGCACTGAACCTGCCCGGGCTCTCTGACCGAAACCACCACCTGTCGCTTCATTAATGAAGACCAGGTCTGCTTTTGGTACGCCAATGATGCCGGCAATACCGTCTGCAAAAGCCGTCAGACTCTGGGAGCCGCCATACAGGTACAACTTGCCATCTTCCCAATAGGCCAGTGCCGATCTCGGCTCCATGGACATGTGTGGATAACCGGCATTAGTGAATGTACCTTCATAAACATACGAGGATGCAGCGAAAGAGGCTTCAAGATCGCCGTATTCAACAGTCTGTTGTGGCTCGGCAGTCGGCTCGTTACCGGCTCGCATGCTGGCAACCTGGTCTGCGGTCCATTTCTCCTGAGCAAAACCCTGACGGAATACAAACGTATTACCACCGTTGTAGGCATCGGCACCGTCGGGAAGCAAGCTGTCCAGTGGATCTGTGACGAATGGCAGTCTTTCAAAAGTCACCGAGATTGCGGCAATGGCCGTCTCAGCAATTTTTTCACTGTCTGCTGCCAGCGCCAGAATAGGCTCACCTACCAGAGTTGGTTCGTTGGTGAGAATTTTTAAGCCGGTACTTTGTGGCTCACCATCCGGATACACATCGTCCGCGGTGAGAATCCCGTGCACCCCTTCCATTGCCAAAGCTGCAGAGGCATCAATGTCCAGAACACGTGCGTGGGGAATCGGGCTTGTTAGTAGTCTTGCATAGACCATCCCTTCGCGGGTGTAGTCTTCTGCATACTTAATCCGACCAGTGACCTTACCTGGCACATCTGGCGGAGTAAAATCTTTTCCAATATGCATATATGCCATGATAGTTATCCTATTAATTCGGCAGCGCGCATGACGCCATCGAGGTAAGAGTCATAAGATCCACAACGACAAATATTGCCTGACAAGGCATGCCGTGCTTCATCTCGGGTTGGTGCTGGATTTTCCCGTAGCAATCCTACGGCAGCCATCACTTGTCCAGGTGTGCAGTAACCACACTGTGGTGCAAGTTCTTCTACGAACGCTTGCTGTACTGGATGTAAATCACCGTTCGCACTTTCCAGACCTTCTACAGTCTCAATGCGATCGTTCTTGAATGAGTGGGTCAGCACTGAACAAGCATAAGTTGGTACATCGTTCACTAACACTGTGCAGGCACCACACTCGCCTCGGTTACATCCGAGTTTGGTTCCAGTCAAGCCAAGCTTGTAACGCAGGGTCGAGGCCAAAGTTTCCTGAGGCTCAACATCAACGTTACGGACCTGGCCGTTTACATTGATTCGAACTAAACGCTCAACAAATCCGGAAGGTCTCTCCTGGCCAGTTGCGGAATACCACGCGGCGGTAGTAGTCGCAGCTGCACCAGAGGCAATGACCCCCTTGATGAAGCGTCTTCTCGTTAGTTTTGGATTCACGGGTTTGTCGCCTCCTTAGTAGGCTTTAAGAAAAAATCTTGTGCAGGTTTCTAGAGAAAATTAATTCTTGTTATTAGTGTTCTGCTTACTCGTAAGATCTTGCAAATCTAAATGAGAATTGTTCGCAACAAAACCCAATTTTTTGCAGTACATACAGAGGCTTAGAGTAAATCAGCTCTACTCCAGAATCAAGCAAGCCAACTCCGGCAATAACTTGTATTTTGGCCGATTCAGCGCGCTCGCGGGTACACAAAAAATTGCCGTTTTTAATTCGAAAATGCGCGCATAAAAACGCCGTAAACACTCGCGTTTTTTCCTCCGTCTCGACCATTTTTAAAGCAGCAACAATTTCCGGCACAGTGGAAATTTGTTTAATTTTTAATCAAAACCATTAAAAAAGTACCCTGGAGTTAGTGCCAACACATGACAATTTGTTTTCAAAAATTTCTGTGGGAAAAAGTTCATAAGCGACCAAAAATCAGCCACTTAGTTCGCCGAAGAATCTGCGGAAACCCGCGTAAACCTTGACATATTCTGTCGTAATGCTATTTTGAGCAGCCTTTTCCCTTGAGCTCAGCGAAGCTCAAAAAGCGGATTGGGATACAAGTAATTCGCCAAGTCCTATCAGGCAAAATTCAGCAGCGTAACGCCGACCAACCCGAGAGGCAGTGCCATCGACGGGATGGGAAATAGCGGATAAAAATCCGGGATTTGGGGCGTAATAGGCCAAGAAGAACTGGATAGCGAATCAAGATTGAGACCTTTAATTTTATGAGCGACATGAAAAAAATGCCGTTGAAGTTTGGTTTTCCCGAGAAGACCGGACTTTATGACCCAGCAATGGAAAAAGACTCCTGTGGAGTAGGCTTTGTCGCCAATATTAAAGGTCAACCCAGTCATCAAATCATGCTGGATGCCTACCATATAAATTCTCGCATGGATCATCGCGGAGGATGTGGATTCGAAGCCAATACCGGTGATGGTGCCGGCATCTTAATGGCGCTACCCCACAGTTTTTTCCAGAAGATTGCCAGTGAGCAATTCGATATTGACATCTCTCCTGGTCATTATGCGGTCGGCAATATCTTCCTGCCGCAGATAGAAGAAGAAAGAGTCCGCTGCCAGGAAGCAATAAACCAAATAATTGCCGAAGAAGGTCAACAACTAGTTGGTTGGCGAGAAGTTCCCCTTGATGCAGATGGCGCCGACGTTGGACCGGCTGCAAGAATGGCTCAACCCTTCATTATGCAATTGTTTATCGCGGCCGCCGATGATCTTGAACACAATCAATTCGAACGAGTGAACTACGTAATTCGCAAACGTTTCACTCATTTGCTCCGCAATGACGAATCGCTGACAGAAAGGAAACAGGTTTATGCTTGCAGCCTTTCAACAAAAGTAATCGTTTACAAAGGAATGCTCACTCCGGGTCAGTTGTTTCCTTTTTACAAAGATTTGACCGATCCAGCATTCGAAACTCATCTGGCTATGGTGCATTCAAGATTCAGCACCAATACATTCCCCTCCTGGGATCGCGCCCAACCCAATCGTTTCATGAGCCACAACGGAGAGATAAATACGCTGCGCGGTAATGTAAATTCCATGGCGGCCCGTCAGGGCAAAGTGGCTACCGATGTGTTTGGGGACAAACTCAATGCAATATTCCCAGTCATCGATGATGACCTGTCAGATTCTGGTAGTTTCGATGCAGTACTGGAATTTTTGCTCCTGTCTGGTCGTTCACTCGCAGAAGCAACCATGATGATGATTCCAGAGGCCTGGCAGTCTGATGCCAACATGGCGCAGGAGAAGAAAGATTTTTACGAATATCACTCTGCCCTGATGGAACCATGGGATGGTCCCGCATCCATTGTATTCTCCGATGGTCAATACATAGGCGCTGTACTGGATCGCAATGGCCTGAGGCCGAGTCGTTATTACATCACTCACGATGACAGATGCATCATGGCGTCGGAAGTCGGAGTGCTGCAGGTCGATCCGGCGAATGTAAAATCTAAAGGACGGTTACAACCGGGTAAGATGTTCTTGCTGGATTTTGATCAGGGTCGATTAATTCCAGATGAAGAAGTAAAACAATTAATTTGTAAGAAGCGTCCTTATGGCGAATGGCTTGCTGAACAAAAAGTTTCCTTAGCTGACATTGCTTCGAGCAACGCAGCACATTCACTGGATGCAGACGACACGCTGCACCGTATGCAGGCTTTCGGTTACACCACAGAAACAATGCAGTTCATGTTGATCCCGTTAGTTACGGAAGCTAGAGATCCTCTGGGTTCAATGGGTAACGATTCTGCTCTTGCGTGTTTATCAGACAAACCAAGGATGATTTACGATTACTTCAAGCAACTCTTCGCCCAGGTTACCAATCCTGCTATTGATTCAATTCGTGAAGAAGTAGTCATGAGTCTGCGCTGCTTTATTGGACCTGAAGGAAACCTGTTAGAGTCAACTGCAGAGCAGGCTCATCGTCTAAGCCTTGACCATCCAATTCTTTCGAACCAGCAGCTTACTGATATCAAACACATGGATTACAAAGGAATGCGATCTCAAGTGATCGACATTACCTATGCAGCAGGCGAAGAAAATGGTTACCGCAATGCCATAGAAAGAATTTGTGTAGAAGCTACTGCGGCAATCGAAAATGGATTTTCCTTTATTATTCTTTCCGATCGCCACACCTCGAAAGCGCATATTCCTCTCAGTGCCCTGGTCGCCTGTGGTGCTGTTCATCATCATTTAGTTAAGCATGAACAGCGCACACAGATCGGTATTATTCTCGAAACCGGTGAAGCGAGAGAAGTGCATCATCATTGCTTATTAACTGGATATGGTGCTGATGCCATAAATCCTTATCTTGCTTTTGAAGCACTGTGGCAGGCCCAGCAGGAAGGATTGTTGGGTGATCAGTATCCAGATGAAGATTCTTTGGTAGCTGCCTATAAAAAGGGCATCGCCAAAGGCTTGTTGAAAGTAATGGCAAAGATGGGAATCTCCACTTTGCAATCCTATAAAGGCGCCCAGATTTTTGAAGCTGTCGGACTGGCGGATGAAATTATCGACAAGTGTTTCGTTGGTACTGCCAGTCGCGTTCAGGGTGTAAATTTCGACGTCTTAATCGAAGAGTCCCATCGACGTCATATCCTTGGTTTTCCTGCTAAAGAGAGCGATTTAGTGCCTGTACTGAATAACCCTGGAGATTTTCACTGGCGAACCGGTGGTGATACCCATATGTGGAATCCCAATACAATTTTTAATCTTCAGGTGGCAGCAAGAAATAACAGCGTCGAAGCTTATGAGGCTTTTGCGAAGCATGCTAATGAAGAGGCAACGCGTCGCTGCGCCTTTCGTGGTTTATTGAAATTCCGCACTGAGGTTAATGAAGCAATTGCAATCGATGAGGTTGAGCCTGCCAGCGAAATCGTAAAACGATTTGCAACCGGTGCCATGAGCTTTGGTTCTATTTCAGAAGAAAGTCATGAATCCCTGGCAATTGCCATGAACCGCCTTGGTGGCAAATCCAATACCGGCGAAGGTGGTGAAGATCCTGTTCGATTCGACCCACTGCCGAATGGTGATTCCAAGCGTTCTGCCATTAAGCAGGTAGCATCAGGACGATTCGGTGTTACGGCCTGGTACCTGACCAACGCTGATGAACTGCAAATAAAAATTGCACAGGGAGCGAAACCCGGCGAAGGTGGGGAATTACCTGGACGCAAAGTAGATGAGCAGATCGCACGCATTCGCCATTCAACACCAGGCGTGGGACTAATCAGCCCTCCTCCACATCACGATATTTATTCTATCGAAGATATTGCCCAGCTAATTCATGATTTAAAGAACGCGAATCGTGAAGCACGCATTAGCGTGAAGCTGGTTTCTGAAATTGGTGTAGGCACAATTGCCGCCGGCGTTACCAAAGCGAAAACGGATCATCTTGTAATCGCGGGACATGATGGGGGAACGGGAGCATCTCCCCTTACCTCTATTAAGCATGCCGGACTTCCATGGGAACTGGGAATTGCTGAAACTCACCAGACCCTGGTAATGAATAATTTGCGATCGCGGGTAGTGCTGCAAACCGATGGCCAGTTGAAAACCGGAAGGGATATTGCAGTAGCAGCTTTGTTGGGAGCAGAAGAATTTGGTTTTGCTACGGCGCCTTTAATTACTCTCGGCTGTATCATGATGCGCAAGTGTCATATGAATACTTGTCCGGTTGGAATTGCTACGCAAGATCCAGATTTACGCAAAAAATTTAAAGGCAAGCCGGAACATGTAGTGAACTATTTGTTCATGGTTGCAGAGGAATTGCGCGGCATCATGGCACAACTTGGCTTGCGCACCATTAATGAAATGATCGGGCGAGTAGATCTGCTGGATACCGATGAAGCAATCGAACACTGGAAGGCCAGCGGCCTGGATTTAAGTGCGATACTGGAGCCTGCAAAAGTTGTTTTCGAAAACACCGGATTCTATTGCAATAAAGCTCAGGATCATGGCCTCGACAAAGCACTGGATAATGAATTAATTCGTCTGGCACAACCCGCATTAGACACTGGCGAAAAAGTATTTATCGAACATGAAATCATCAATACAAACCGTGTAGTGGGAACCATGCTCTCTAATGAAGTAGCCAAACGCTTTAAAGAGGAGATGCTTCCAGATGCCACAATTAATATTAAGTTTACCGGTTCTGCCGGTCAGTCATTAGGTGCCTGGCTAGCCAAAGGGGTGACGCTAACAGTAGAAGGCGATGCTAATGACTACGTTGGCAAAGGCCTTTCCGGCGGCAAGATAATTATCTATCCGCCCAAGAAGAGCAGCTTCAAAGCAGAAGAAAATATAATTGCGGGTAATGTCATACTTTATGGCGCTACCGGCGGTGAAGCCTACATTCGCGGTATTGCTGCGGAACGCTTTGCGGTAAGGAATAGCGGCGCCAGCGCCGTAATCGAAGGCATTGGTGATCACGGTTGCGAATACATGACCGGTGGATGCGTAGTCATTCTGGGTAAAACAGGTAGAAACTTTGGTGCCGGAATGAGTGGTGGCATCGCTTTCGTCTGGGATCCTGATGGAGATTTTCATAAACAATGCAATATGGAAACGTTCGAACTGGAGTCAATCTCGGCGGCGAATGATATCTTGCAGTTGAAATCCCTCATCCAAAATCACCTGGATTACACGGAATCACCTGTGGCGAAAAGAGTTTTAGATAATTGGGAAACTACCCTTGGTCAGTTTGTGAAAGTTATGCCAACAGATTACAAACGCGTGTTGGCTGAAAGAGCTGCGGCAACTGCGGCCTAATGGTTTGACCATCAACATTGAATAGAGTGTAGAAAAATAGATGGGCAAGCCCACAGGATTTAAAGAATTTGATCGAAAGACAGAGCCCTATCGCGACGCGATGGAGCGCCTTATCGATTTCAAAGAAATTTATACCGATCACCAGGAAGAACATCTTGCCACTCAAGGTGCCCGCTGCATGGATTGCGGTGTTCCCTTCTGTCAGTCCGACGAAGGTTGCCCGGTCTATAACCTGATTCCCGAGTGGAATGACCTGGTTTACCACAAGCGCTGGAAAGAGGCGTTGGATCGATTGCACAAGACTAATAATTTTCCTGAATTCACCGGCCGAGTCTGCCCGGCTCCTTGTGAAGGTGCCTGCGTTTTAGGCATTCACGAACCAGCAGTAACTATTAAGAACATCGAATGTGCTATAGCTGATAAGGGCTTCGAAGAGGGCTGGGTTGTAGCGAATCCACCACACTTTCGTTCTGGCAAAACAGTAGCAGTGGTCGGCTCCGGGCCCGCGGGACTGGCTGCTGCCGCGGAACTAAATCTGAAAGGCCATAAAGTAACAGTGTACGAGCGAGACGATCGCATCGGCGGACTCTTGATGTATGGCATTCCGAACATGAAGTTAGATAAAGGTATCGTTGATCGTCGGGTAAACCTATTGCAGGAAGAGGGTATCAACTTCGTCGTTAACACGGATGTAGGAGGCAGTGGTGAAAATGGTATGCCTGTTGAGCAACTGTTAAATGATTTCGATGCTGTGTTGCTCGCTACCGGTGCAACCACGGCGCGAGACTTACAGATTCCGGGAAGGGCTGGTGATGGCGTTCACTTCGCCATGGAATTCCTGTTACAGAACACCAGGAGCTTATTAGATTCAAATCTTGAAGATGGCAACTACATTGCTGCAAAAGATAAAAATGTAATCGTAATTGGTGGTGGTGATACTGGAACTGACTGTATTGGTACTTCCCTTCGCCATGGCTGCAAGACCCTGATTAACTTCGAGATCATGCCAAAACCACCAGTTGATCGAGCGGATAATAACCCCTGGCCCACCTGGCCGCTTATTTTTCGCGTTGATTATGGACATGAGGAAGCAGCTGCTCGTGACGGCAAAGATCCGCGAGTCTATTCTATCTCTGGCAAGGAATTTGTACGGGATGATGACGGCCAACTGCTGGGCATTAATACTGTAGAAGTGGATTCGAACTTTCAGGAAGTCCCAGGTACCGTGCAGTTCTGGGAAGCCGATCTAATCCTGCTCTCCATGGGTTTCCTTGGGCCGGAACACTACGTTTGCGAACCCCTTAACCTGGAACTGGATCAGCGTTCCAATTACAAAGCCGAATACGGTAAATTTGATACTTCACACGAAAAGGTTTTTGCGGCGGGCGATTGTCGCAGAGGCCAGTCACTGGTTGTGCGCGCAATCGACGAGGGTCGCTTAGCAGCTGTTGCAATCGATTCCTTTCTTGATAGCTAGTCACGCGCCTTAGAAAGCCCCAGTCCCTGCAAAGCTTCATCTATCTCGTCAAGAATAATCGGATCATCTATTGTTGCCGGCATTCTGTACGCTTCATTATCTGCAATCTTCTGCATAGTGCCTCGAAGAATTTTACCCGACCGGGTCTTTGGCAGTCGTGCAACTACTGCGGCCTGTTTAAACGCAGCAACCGGACCTATCTGCTCTCTAACCCGTTGCACGCATTCGGCGACTATTTCTTCTGATTCTTTTAGTACGCCTGCTTTTAGTACCAGGAAACCGACCGGTAATTGGCCTTTTAACTGATCGGCAACACCAATGACCGCACACTCGGCAACATCAGGATGACCGGTTAACACTTCTTCCATGCCTCCGGTAGAGAGACGATGTCCTGCTACATTAATAATGTCATCAGTTCTGCTCATGACGAAGACATAGCCATCTTCATCGATAAATCCAGCATCGGCGGTTTTGTAATAGCCGGGAAATTCTGCAAAGTAACTCTCGACGAATCGATCCGGCGCATTCCATAAGGTCAACATTGAACCGGGTGGCATTGGTAACTTGCCGCAGAGCGCGCCGACTTCCCCACTTGGTAAAGGATTACAGTTTTCATCGAGTACATCCAATTGCCAGCCTGGTGCAGCTTTGGTCGGAGAACCTGCTTTAACGGGCAACATGCCCAATCCCATGCAATTTGCTGCTATAGACCAGCCAGTTTCCGTTTGCCACCAGTGATCGATAACTGGCCTGCCCAGTTTGTCTTCCGCCCAATGCAAGGTGTCCGGATCGGTTCGCTCTCCTGCTAAAAACAGAATTTCAAAATTACTTAAATCATGCTGCTTGAGTAATTCAGCGTCGGGATCTTCTTTCTTGATCGCACGAAAAGCAGTTGGTGCAGTGAATAAGGACTTCACCTTGTGCTCTGCAATTACACGCCAGAACACACCAGCGTCCGGAGTGCCTACTGGTTTTCCTTCAAACAGTATCGTTGTACAGCCTTTTAGAAGAGGTCCGTAAACAATGTACGAGTGTCCAACCACCCAGCCCACATCGGAAGCTGCCCAATAAACATCGCCAGCTTCGACGTTATAGATAGCCTTCATAGTCCAGTTAAGTGCTACCGCATGACCGCCATTATCCCTCACAACTCCTTTGGGAATTCCTGTGGTTCCCGAAGTGTAGAGAATGTAGAGTGGATCGGTGGCTTTAAGCGGCACGCATTCAACAGGCTCCGCCATTGCCATTGCTTCGCACCAGTCTATATCCCTGCCTGCTATCAATTCAGCGTCTGCTTCCGGTCGTGCAAACACAATAACTGAAGAAGGTTTATGGCTTGCTATATCGATTGCACCATTTAATAGTGGCATGTAGGGAATAACGCGATTAACTTCAATGCCGCAAGTAGCGGTCACTATTAATTTTGGTTCTGCATCATCAATTCTTACTGCCAACTCGTTCGCAGCAAACCCACCAAATACAACCCCATGAATTGCACCGATACGGGCGCAGGCCAACATGGCGATTACGGTTTCCGGAATCATGGGCATGTAAATGATGACGCGGTCGCCCTTTTCTACTCCCGCTGATCTTAATACGCCTGCAAACCTTGAAGTCTGTTCCAGTAATTCTGCAAAAGAGTATTTCTTGATGGTGTTTGTAACAGGACTATCATAGATAAGAGCATCATGCTCACCACGACCGGCTTCCACATGACGATCCAGGGCGTTATAACAAGTATTAAGCTCCCCATCGACAAACCACTTGCCGTGGGGGCTTTCGCTGGTATCAAGAATTTTGTTCGGCTTTTTAGTCCAGTGAATTTCTTCGGCTGCAGATCTCCAGAATTTTTCAGGGTCTGACAAAGATTGGTGATGGGTTTGCTCGAATGCATCGTTGTCAGCTGATGACATTGCTCTCTCCTTTTTGGTAGACGAAGAGTATCAGATGCTCTCAGGAATAAAAGTCGCTGTAATAGTCTTGTTTTATTGCTATTAGCCCACCTAAGTTTCTGACATACTCCTCTAGGCATGCAGCTCCAGGCAGGGATTAATGCAGGAATCAGTACTCAGCCTCACCAACGTTGGGAAGAACTACGGCGATTTCAAAGCGGTAGATGACGTCAGCATCTCCATTCCGAAGGGATCTATCTACGGCTTACTGGGCCCTAACGGTGCCGGCAAGACCACGACCATTCGCATGATCCTGGAAATTATAAAACCCAGCCGTGGCGATATTTCTATTCTCGGTCACCCTTCAGCGCTGGATGTACGCAACCGCATTGGCTACCTGCCAGAAGAAAAAGGTTTGTATAAAAAGATGAAGGTGTGGGCAATCATCCAGTATTTCGCCATGCTCAAAGGAATGAAAAAGCAAGAGGCGAAAGATCGCGCCTGGGAATTGTTGGAAAAATATGGCTTAAAGGACTTTGCCGAGGCCAAAGTCGAAGCGCTTTCCAAGGGCATGGGGCAAAAAGTGCAGGTGCTGTCAGCTGTTGCCCACAATCCGGAACTGGTTATTCTTGATGAGCCGTTCTCAGGCCTGGATCCAGTCAACCAGACTGTGCTGGAAGATCTGATCAACGATTTGTCCAACAACGGACAAACAGTAATTTTCTCAACCCATGTTATGCAACATGCCGAACGACTCTGCGATCACATTCTACTCATAGCCAAAGGCAAGAAAATATTCGACGGCACAATTAGCGAAGCGAAAGCAACTATACCCAGACGAGTCATACTGGAAACCAATGACAGTATCGACGCACTCAGAAGTATCGCAGGTGTAAATAATATTGAGCCATTCGATACGGATAACAATGAAGTTTCCGCTAACCAATGGCAGGTTCAGATCGCTGAACAGGTTAATCCTCAAGTAGTACTGAAAACCTGTTTTGAAAAAAGCATTAATCTAAATCGCTTCGAATTCAATGAGCCGAGCTTGCATGACGTATTTGTACACCTGGTTGGCGAAGAAGCGAAGGCAGCGGAGTTCAGGTAATAATGTTTAAGATGATCCAGCTGATCGCCTACCGTGAATATCAGGAAAACGTTAAGACCAAAGGATTCTGGGTCACAATCCTTATCTTTCCAGTCATTTTCATCGGTATGTATTTCTTACAAACAGCGCTTTCTAATGCTACGCCAACCCGTTATTACCTGCTAATAGATCAATCAGGCCAGTATGAAGAAGCCGTTAATATTGCTATCGAGCGGGAACATCAACGAAGAATATTGCAGGACTTTGTCAGCTACCTGCTGGAGAATCGTACCGATATGGATCTGGATTTGACGGCGGCAAACACATCCAGCTCAGTAGATCAGTTAATTGATGATGTCGACGCCGACGAAGTTGCCGCACTCGATGAATGGCTCGACAGTGGTGGCTTGAATTTTGCCCTCACCATGGCCAGTCCTTATCTCGAAGACGATGCACCTCCCTATGAACAGCCCGACCCTCAGTTTATCGAAGCAGACCTGCCCCGGTCTGTCGAGTTAAATGTATCGCCGGAGGAAATAATTAACCAACTTCGTCCTTATCTGGTTGGTGATCGCCTGATAACCGCCAATGGCGAAACAGGAAACTTGTTTGCTCTGGTCTTGATTCCTGAAAATGTTAATCAAGATATTTCAAGACCTGGCACAACCCCCGTAGCCCCTGATTCGACTGCCGGAGTACAGTATTGGGCGCGCAATCTAACTGACTCACGATTACCCGATGCAATTAGTGCGAGCATCAATGCTGAGATTCGGGAACGCGAATACAATCAGCTTGGAGTTAATTCCGATACTATCCGTAATGTTCAGCGCACAAGACTGCCACTAAACCAATTAGACCCATCTGCCGAAGCGGGCGAAGAAGCAGTAAGCATGGCAGATTCATTTCGGCAATTCGCTCCGATAGCTTTTGTTTATCTAATGTTTGTCTCACTCATGCAGAACGTGCAGTACTTGCTATCCAATACCATAGAAGAAAAGTCCAATCGTATTATTGAAGTGCTATTGGCCTCGGTGACCGCTGATGAGCTAATGATGGGAAAATTGGTTGGAATAGGCCTTGCTGGATTAACTACTATCGCCGTCTGGCTCTTATCTTTCTATATTTTCATAGTCAGTTATGACAGCAATCAAACAGAACTTATTTCTGAAATACTGGAAGTGGTATTGAGTTCAGAATTAATTCCCTGGTTTGTGTTTTACTATTTTGCTGGATACGCACTTTACTCCGGAGTATTTCTTGCTATTGGCAGTTTGTGTAGCACGCTAAAAGAAGCTCAGGCCCTTATCATGCCAATGATACTGATTCAAATCGTGCCTATTGCGATGATGGCTTTTGTAGTTTTAGATCCAAACAATGCTATCGTCCGCGCATTGTCCTGGTTTCCATTATTCACGCCATACCTCATGCTGAATCGAGCGGCGGCAGATCCACCCATGATTGACGTTGTTGGCACAACTATTTTGTTGGTTGCCAGTATCTTGCTGGTGTTATGGGGTTCTGGAAAAGTGTTTAAACTGGGCGTGTTGCGAACGGGTCAGCCTCCAAAAATTCTGGAGCTATTCAGATTGGTGCGCGCCAAGCACTAACACCAAGACTGGCTAGAACTCAATTTTATCCTCAACTACCGGCTCTGCTGCAGCCATATCAAGGCTGCAGTGCACGCATTTGTGAGTTATAAGATTCAATAAAATTGATTTAACATAGAATTGTTTGTCACAGGCCGGACATTTGCGCCAAGCCATGTCCAACCAGAATCCTGCGCACAGCGCGAAGTAGAAAAACATAAACAAGTCTATGGGTTGCCTGTTACTTAGCAGAATCCACACGGTCAGAATATAAACCGGAAGAGTCCACAAACAGACAATCAATCGAGTGCGAGCCCTATAGATTTTTCTAATTGTAGGTTTGTGATCGGGACTACTGCGCCGCCTTGGAGTGATAACTGAATCGTCGGATTGCGGTTCTTGTGGATTCATTAGGTTAAGACTTCAGAATGTTGTAAAACAAGTCTAACTCTATGCAAGCAGAGAGTTAATGTATAGTGAAATAATCACAAATCCGGTCACTACTGAAGAACCAAGCTACCAATAGCATTCCAGGCTTGCGAGATTCCAATAAAAAACAGAATTCCCGCCAATGTTCGATTAACAAGCTGACTACTTTCCTTAAGATGAGTTTTCAGGTAGCCACTGGCAATGACAAAGCCGTAAAGGGCAAAAAATTTACCGATAAATACACCGCTAAGAAATGCTATCAGATAAATACCGATGTACTGGAACTCGAAGTATTGACTGATTGCGGCCAAGGCGAAAATCCAGAATGGAATAGCCTGTGGATTTAGCGTTGCAACTAGCAGCCCTTTTTTGAAAAAAGATTGCTCTTCTTTTCCAGCATCCCTTAATGCCAGATCTGTTTTTTTGGTAAAAACAATGCCCGCAAGACAAATAAATACAGCGGCTATGATTAGCTTGATGACAATATTTGATTCGAGATACGTGCTGATGACCAGACCAAAACAGATCGCTACCAGTGCTTCGAAGACTTCGACTATAGATGCAGCTAACGCGACCTCTGTACCATGTCGCTGATTGAAATCCACTGTGATTTTTACAACGGTAAGGTTAATAGGGCCAAAAGGGATGGTGCCAATGAAACAGGCGAGCAGACCAACGACTAAATAGAGGAATAGATTTTCCATCTAAAAATGTAAATAACTATTGATATCCCTGAGCCTGCAGATTGAACAATGTCGCATACTGTCCTTCGTTTGCAAGCAATTCAATGTGACTGCCCTCTTCCTGAATTTCACCATGTTCCAAAACAATTATGTGGTCAGCCATTCGTACTGTAGAAAAGCGATGGGAAATAATTATGGAAATCTTATTCGCAGTAAGATCGCGAAAATGACTGAAAATTTCAGCTTCGGCTCTCGCATCAATAGCTGCAGTTGGTTCATCCAATATCAGTATGTCAGCTTTACTGCGCATAAACGCCCTTGATAAAGCTATTTTCTGCCACTGGCCGCCAGAAAGTTCTTTACCATCCTTGAACCATGTTCCCAATTGAGTTTTGTAAGATCGTGGCAAGTCTTTAACAAACACATCGGCCATCCCTTTCCTGGCCGCTTCTTCGATCAATGGTTCTTCTTCTATATCTTCTACGTCACCAATACCGATGTTTTCTCCGACTATTAACTGATAGCGTGCGAAATCCTGGAAGATAACGCCAATCTTTCTGCGCAAGATTTCAATGTCCCATTCTTTTAGCTCCAGCCCCTCCAGAAAGATTTTTCCTGAAACAGGTGTATACAGACGAGTGAGTAATTTAATTAATGTGGTCTTACCGCTACCATTCTCGCCCACAATGGCAAGAGACTCTCCTGGCTTAATGTGTAAAGACACATTGTTCAGTGCCGGAGAATTACTCCCAGGATAGGTAAAGCTCACTCCCTCGAATCGAATCCCATCATCAGGATCGGGACCTATTTCTTGATTACCGGTTTGTTCAGGAACCTTATGTTCGAGATACTCTGTTAAGTTTGATAAGTAAAGATTGTCTTCATACATTCCATTTACCGCAGTTAGACTATTCGTCACCGCGTTTTGTCCCAGTCGAAACTGGGCAATGTACATAGTCATCTGTCCAATAGTAATTGCCCCGGCAATTGCCGCGAATCCGACCCAACCATAGGCAAAATAAAATGCGGCACTGGCTAGCAGGCCTAGTACGTAACCCCAAAACCCCCGCCGCAAGACCAGGTTTCTATCTTCTTTATATATGTTCCGAAAAATATCAACGTAACGCTGAAGAAATAACTTCCCCAATTGCAGAAGTTTCACTTCCTTAACACCGTCTTCCCGGGTCAATACCATCTCCAGGTATATTTGCATCCGCCTCTCAGCGGAGCGACGGCGATGAATACGGAAGGCTTCACCGGAAAACTTCGCTTCTGCAATGAATGCCGGTACCCCGGCTACGGCCAGTAACCCCACTGCCCAAGGAGAAAACTGGAAAAGGAAGATACCAATCGTTATTAATGCGATGATGTCTCGAAGTAGATCAAAAGTTTTGATTACTAGTGACAGAGGCCGACTCGAGGCTTCCCTGCGCGCTCTCACCAGCTTGTCATAGTACTCAGCATCTTCGAAGTGAGCTAATTCCAGGGTCAGCGCTTTTTCCAGGATCATGACATTGATCTTATTACCGAGTAGCACGCGTAAAATGGATTGGCAGACAGTGTTTAGTCTTTGTGCTCCGGTCATTACAACAACCAGTCCCAGCTCAATAAACACATAAAACAAAACATCATTACGGGCCTGCTCAGCTGCTGCGCCGGTTTGTTGAAATGCAGAGGCCACTGCATCCACAAATAAGCCACCAACAGAAGCAATTGCTGCTGGTAATACCCCGGCAACCAATGTAGAAATAGCCATCACAATGGTTAGCGCAGCACTGGTACTCCAAACTATTTCAATAGCAACCTTGCTGTATTGAAATACAGAAAGAAACTTACGTGCCGGATTAGTTGATTCCTGATTATCCAAGTCTAAAACTGATTTGATGAAGTGAGAGTAAACACTACGCTTGTCTGCAAATACGATGAAAAACTACGGCAGATATTAACACACTAAAAAGCCCGGCCTTTTCGGACCGGGCTCTTATTCTTTAACTCAGAAAGACGCTAGATCTTGACGAACTTTAAAACAATTCGATCCGTATTTCTTCCCAGGCTAGGATCAAATGGCCCTACGGTGTGGTCGTCTGCTGCATTGTCCAGGACGTCACTTGAACCGACTAAGGCAAAATGACCACTATTAACAATTGCACTTACGGCCTCATCGAATGCGATGCGATGTAAGGACGCATTATCAGCTCCCGGTGTTCCCTCGTGATCAATCACAAGAAAAGTACCACCGGTTCTTAGCGAAGCAGCAATCTGTCCGAGTAAACCCTGGGCAGCCTGAGGATTTGAATTGTGCACATCATGAAAATTAAGTGCAGTAATCGCAAAGTCTACTGATCCTGCCGCAATATCGGATACAGCTCCAAGGTGAGATTCAACGTTTCCCAAGCGACTTTCTTTATCAGAGATTGCGTCACCATATCTGTCTGCCGCATTGGCGCCATTTTGCATAATGACCTTGCCGCTATCGCCGACAGCATAGGAAAGTACTTCGGTATACCATCCACCAGCAGCAATGATGTCCAGCACAGTCATACCAGATTCCAGACCGGCAAAAGCGAGCACTTGTGGAGCCCGGCGAGAAGCATCTCTTTCTTTTTCTGCCGCAGGCCTGTCAGGATTCGCCATGGCTCGTTCCAATACGTCCGTATCCAATTGTGCAGTTGCCGTGGAACAAACCAGACAAAATGTAATAAAGGGGAGAAATATTTTCATATTCATAGATTAAGCCTTTTACCAATTAATCGGGTTAAGCGCCCAACAAATTTCCACCGTATCGATTGAACGCGCAGTGATCCAAAACGGCCTTGCAGAATAAACCACGGCAATCAGGTGAGTACACCTAATTCGACAGGAAATGCTGCTGTTTCGACTGAATTCTTTGGTCAGATCCAGGAATGATCTACAAGGCAAGTCAGTGCAAGCGCTTCACAGCTTTGAGTTCCTCTTCGAAAAACTCTTTTACTTGCAGAAGTTGTGTTCTATCCCCTTCGTCTTCCATTAGAGGCATGTGTTGCTCAATGTCATTGAGAATATTTGTAATGCTTCCCGTATCCAGAGTACTGAGATCCAGGTCGAATGGGAATTTTGTCTCCTTAGCCATACCACAATGCTCCATACTGCCAAACTGCCGAACTTTGTATCTGCGAAACTGCTGAAATACACTATTTTAAGGGGGTCCAAGTTCGCAACAGGTAGTATCGACTGACTTTAAGAAATCTTCATAAGAAATTCTAAAATAAGGAATTTTTCCACTTTCGAAGCTTTAAAAATGATATGAACACCATTAACTTTACGCGGTTAATATGCAGGTTTACACTAGCAGTTAAACTTAGTGAATTCTCACTGTTTTTTGGCTTGCGCAGTTGCCAAAGGAGCCGCTGAGATTCGCTGGAATAACAGTCAAACCGGGTTATTAAAGGTCCGAACTGGAATCCCTCGCGGATTCCTTACAATAAAGGTGAGTCAGATTGACCGCACTAATTAACGCCTGGGCAAATTTTGTCTTAGCCAAGCGCGCCGTTATTATTCTTCTAACAATTGCTTTGCTCCCCTTAGTCGTTTTTACCGGCGGCACTATTCCTTTCGACAATTCTACTGAACGCTACTTTATTGCCAGCGATCCAACCTTGCTCGAATACGATCGACTGCTGGATTTATTTGGTGACAACGAATATCTGATAGTGGGTGTCGAAGCGACGGGCGATGCTGACGATGTGTTTACCGAAGAAGCATTGGATGCGCGCCTATTGGACAGCATTGAACGAAAGGCTTCAGGTATTGGGAGTGTGGAATAATCTGTCCGACAACGAAGGTGAGGTGGCACGACTTTCCATGGAATACAACTATTCCGACAACCTGGACTTCGGCCTGCTGTGGGTTGCCTATGATAGCAACAATGATTCCATTTTTTATGAATATCGAAACAACGATGTGCTGCAATTGCAGCTCAGATACAACTTTCAACTTTGAGTTGAATGGGATATAAGAAAAATAATTGGCTGGTAGACAGGTTATGCTAGACAAAGAAAATAAATCCCAACCTTACCATCACGGAAATGTGAAGGAAGCGCTGATAGATATAGCAATGAAACTCATTGAGTCCAATGAAGTGCAATTGTTGTCGTTACGTCGGCTTGCCAAAGAAGTGGGCATTACACCATCTGCGGTTTACAATCATTTCTCGGATAAAAATGCGTTGATGCTGGCAATCAAAATTCGCCTCTACGATGAGTTCAATAAGTTTTTTGAGAATCGCTCCAGTAAGTCTGATGATCCTGAACAGGGTCTATTGGAAATCTGCCTTGCCTACTATCACTTTTCGCAGGAATACCCTTCACGGTTTCACTTCTTGTTCAGCTCTATACTGCCAATGGAATGGTCTACTCCGGAAATGGTAGAGATTTCCTGCCGCACCCTGGTAAAAACTCGCGGGTTGGTATTGAATATTTATGATAAATATAAAGTGCCTTGCAGTGAAGAAGATGTGGTGAATACAACATTGCTTATATGGGCTCAACTACATGGCATTGTGGCATTAAAGAAATCAGGTTCAATTAAGGCAGCGATAGTCTATCAGGATTGGCCCGAAGCCTGTTCTATGGTCAGCCATGAGCAAGTAGAAGGACTCATTCGCAATCATCTAAAAATGACAATCAACGCCATACTGAATATTCAGCACGCTGATAGCCATCACTAGCTTACCAATCTAAACCCATCGCTCTACGGGCTAATTGGTTCTTAACCGCTGACACATTATCCACGCCGCTCATACCGATGTTTCTGAGCCATCTTATTGGCAGTGCCTGTTCAGCAAATAAGTGTTTGAATCCTTCCATCAACCACATCATGCCGAGATTGTGTCCAATGCGTTTGCGCTGGTAGCGACCCAATACTGTTGGATCGGCTACACTTCTTCCCACCTGCTGCCCATGCACAAGCTCTCTCGCTAGCACGGCGGCATCAAGAAATCCCAGATTAACTCCCTGACCGGCCAACGGGTGGATACTGTGGGCTGCATCTCCAATTAACACGACATTGCCTTTGACATAATCCACTGCATGTCGCTGGCGCAGAGGAAAGGAGAAGCGTTCGTCGCACCACTGGATCGTTCCCAAACGACTTTCAATACACTGAGTTAGCTCAGCGCAGAATTCCTCATCATCCAATGCCAGTAACTCTTCTGCTCGTTCGGGAATTGCCGACCAGACAATTGAACAATAATTTTGTTCATGATCCACCGCACTTTTTGCCAGTGGCAAAAACGCCAGGGGGCCGGTTTCGATAAATCGTTGTAACGCTGTCTGTTGGTGCGGCAGCTCGGTTCGAACCGTCGTTACAATTGCATGGTGGTTATAGTCCCATTCCCGCGTTCTGAAGCCACAAAGTTCTCGAATTTTCGAATTGGCACCATCGGCGGCGATGACCAGTTTTGCACTTATGCTGTTTCCGCTTTCAGTTATGAGCCGGGAGAATTTATCCGCGTCCCGATGTGACTCAATTCGCACTGGAGCCAGAAAACTGAGGTTTTCCTGTTCAGAAATATGGCGATAAAGCGCTTCGTTCAGAATTGAGTTTTCCACTATTGTTCCCAGTTCGGGCTGATTTAACTCAGCAGCGGCGAAACTGATACTTCCGGTTCCATCTGCATCCCAAACATTCATGTCGTAATAATTGCAACAGCGCTGTTTTTCAACATCACCCCATACACCAAGCTCAGTGAAAAGTTTTTTGCTTGCGGCGGTTAGTGCACTTACTCTTGGATCGAGCTTTTCACTATCCGCACCAAACTTTGCTTGCCGATTAGTAATGTCCATTCGATCTACCAGCGCAATTTGGAAAGGTGATTCCCGTAGCAAACAGGCCATAGTAGAGCCGACCATGCCTCCACCTACTATGACGATATCGTAGTGCTGTTCATTGCCTGTATTCATGGATTGCTATTATAAGCAGCAATAAGCAAAGTCTCTAACTTCCTGTTGTTTCCCGGTAGCTTGTATTGTTAGACTGCTGCGCTCAGTTGATTAGAAGACGGCAGCTTGGGCTGGAGAGTAGAAAAATGAGTAACGTTGTGAGTACAGATCAATTAAGCGATTACCTTGGCAAGGAAGTTGGCCTGACCGACTGGTTTGAAGTTGACCAGGAGCGAATTAACAATTTCGCGGAAGCAACTGGTGATTTTCAGTACATTCATGTTGATGAGGAGCGCGCTGCAGAAACACCTTTTGGCGCAACTATAGCCCATGGATTCCTTACCCTGTCACTGCTAAGTAAACTCAGTCAAAAGGGCGGCGGTCTAAAACTTGAAAATTCCGTAATGGGCATCAATTACGGTTTAGATAAAGTTCGCTTCATAAATCCAGTTAAAGCAAACAGTAAGATTCGCGCTCGTTTTGAATTAGTTAGCGCGGAAGAAAAGAAACCCAATCACTACCTGCTTAAACATAATGTGACGGTTGAAATTGAAGGTGAAGAAAAGCCGGCGCTAATTGCCGAATGGTTAGGTATGAGTGTAGTTGCTTAATTAATAAGGCTTATTAGAGACCGTTACACGACTAAATTGGTGTATTGATGAAAAAATTATTGTTCACACTTATCCCGTTTCTCTCTAGCTGCGCTGGTGAACCACCTCAGAATATCGGTGTAAGCGAAGGAAGACTTACCCCCTGCCCCGAATCACCTAATTGCGTTTCCAGTTTTGCAGATGATGAGGAGCATGGCATCGAACCATTGACTGCCAACCTTGAGCAAATTGAACGAGTCCTGGTCAGTCTCGACGAGGCCAACATTGTCAGCGCTTCGGACAATTACCTGTATGCAGAATTTACCAGTCGCATAATAGGTTATGTCGATGATGTTGAGTTTCTGTATGACCAGAACAACGGCATTACCCACGTGCGTTCAGCCTCGAGGCTTGGTTACAGTGATTTGGGTGCTAACAGGGCGAGAATCGAGAGAATACGAGAACTGACTCGCTAATTAGCGTGCTACCAGCCCCATAGCCTGTTCGGCAAAGGATTTCCTGACCGCTGGGATTATTTCCAGGGATAATAATCCAAGTTTCCTGCTTGCAACGTTGGTTCCCCGGTTACTGGAAAACAGTTTCGTCAGGCTATCGGTGAACAGAATAGCTTTCTGTTGATCGAAATCTTGTCTATCAATATAGGATTGAAGCGTATTCATGCTCCCCAGCGATTCCTGGGTAACAACTGCCTGCTTCAGTGCGTCCACCAGGGCGCTAATATCTCTCAAAGCCAGATTTAAACCTTGCCCAGCCACTGGGTGCAAAGTGTGGGCAACATTGCCCAGCAGAACTATGCCCGGCCTGATTTGCTCCTTAGCGATTGACAGGCTCAGGGGATAACAAAATTTATCCCCAATTCCCGTAATTCTACCCAGGCGATTTCCAAAACTTTGTTGCAGAGCTTCAATAAATTCTTCGTCATCAAACTGCATTAGTGCATTACTGTTCTCATCCTCTACCGTCCAAACCAGGGAACATCGATTCTCGCCTTCGAAATTTCTTAAGGGAAGAATTGCAAGCGGCCCTGAATCAGTAAACCGTTCGAAAGCAATATTGTTGTGTGCTTGTTCAAAAGAAACATTGCTAATTATTGCATGCTGTCTATAGCTTTCTTTTGCTTGCTCTATACCAAGTTGCTGACAAATCGGTGAACGCCCACCATCAGCGAGCACCACCAGCCCGGCATGAATTGCATAGCTGCCTTCACCATTGGATACAGATAATTTCATACCATTGGGAACTGGCGAAATGTTTTCTATTGTTGCTGGTGCGAGAAATTCAATGACGGACGATGTTTGCATTCTTGCGTTTAAAACCACGCCTAAACTTGCATTTTCAACCACATAACCAAGGGCTTCCACGTTTTGCTCTCCTCTATTGAGAAGCGCAGAACCCAAACGTCCTTTATCAGAAACCTGAATCTCATGGATCGGCGTTACGCAGTCCTGCAACCCATCCCAGAGCTGCATTGATTCATAGATTTGCCTGGAACCAAAGGAGAGTGCCGTTGAACGTGCATCGAAACTTGGCTGTAACTCTTTAGCAGTGTCTGGCCCGGCTGCTTCAATCACTAACACTGAAGGACATTTTTCTTTTAGCGATTGGCTCAATGCCTGGGCGAAACTCGCCCCCACCATGCCGCCACCGACGACAACGATATCGTAGTTTTCCGCAGGAGTTTCAATATCCATGTTTTCTCAGTAAGCAGCAGCCATAAACGATTCAATCTCCTGAACCGTCTTGGGAATTCCAGTACTTAGAATTTTGTGGCCAGTCTTGGTAACGAGAACATCGTCTTCTATGCGAACGCCAATACCGCGCCATTTCTTTGGTACTTTGGAATTTGCAGGTGAGATGTAGATTCCAGGCTCAATCGTTGTAACCATGCCAGGTTCCAGAAGCCGCCAGTGGTCATCAATCTTATAGTCTCCAACGTCATGTACATCCATGCCTAACCAATGGCCAACGCGATGCATATAAAAATCTTTGTAGGCTCCATTTTTAACTAGCTGCGCTGGTCGCCCTTGCAACAGCCCCAGTTTTACCAGTCCCTGGGTGATCACTTTGACCGATGCATTATGAGGCGCATCCCAGGGGGTGCCTGGCTTAACAGCCGCTATCGCTGCCTCTTGTGCTTGTAGAACGATTTCATAGATTGCTTTCTGCTCTTCGCTGAACTTGCCACTCGCAGGAAAGGTGCGAGTAATGTCAGACGCATAATGTTGGTACTCACAGCCAGCATCTATAAGTACTAGGTCTCCCTTTTTAACCTCGGCGTTGTTCGTGTCATAGTGCAACACACAGGCGTTGTCCCCGGCCCCGACTATCGATACATAGGCTGGTGAGCGACTGCCATTTCTAGTAAAGGCATACAGTAGCTCAGCTTCCAGCTCATATTCCATTACCCCGGGCCTGCATCGAGTCATTGCAGCCTTATGCCCTTCCGCTGAAATCCTGGCTGCTTTTTCCATAAGTTTAATTTCCGCCGGGCTTTTATGCAGCCTTTGTTCATGCAGCAAGTGGTCCAGTACCAGGAATTCACTGGGCGGATGCGGACCAATTTTAGTCTTGTTCCTAATTACCTTTACCCAATCCATTACGCGATTATCGAAGTCATTGTCCTTACCCATCGAATAATAAACTCGGTCACGTCCTTCGATTAATCCTGGAATAATGTCATCAATATCATCAATTGGATAAGCGTCATCTACTCCTAACTCTGCAATGGCTGCATCAGGTCCAAGGATATAGCCATTCCACAACTCTTTTTCGCGGTTTTTTTCCTGGCAAAACAAAACGGCTTCGCCCTGTCGTCTTCCGGGAATTAAAGCTAGCAAGGCATGAGGCTCGGAGAATCCGGTTAAATAGTAGAAATCGCTATTCTGGCGATAGGGATATTCAGCATCATTATTACGCACACGCGGCGGTGCGGAACCCAATAGTGCAATGCTATTAGATTCCATGTGACCCATTAATTCCTTTCTTCGCTTACTAAATTCCCGTTTACTGATTCCCATACCGCCCTACTTTTAAAACTCAATCTTTATGCTCGTATGCCTGTAAGTCTTTGCTTTTATACAACTTAAAAAGCAAGCGACCAAGCATATAAGGGACTGATTCAGGAACCAAGCCCCAATTTTTCTAATTCCATTATTGACCGATTTTCCACGCGGCTCTATAGTTACAGCACTTTTAATGTAAATCATAAACTTATGCCAATAGTCTATTGCGGCTATTGGATTTTAGATAACAAAAAATTAAGAAAAAAATGGCCGAAATTAGCGAAGACAGATTTGATTCCCTGAATGCGAAAGTCGATGATCTAATCGAACTTTGTGTAGAAATGAAGCGCGAAAATCAAGCACTTAAAGCCAACGAAAGCAGCTGGCAAGCAGAGCGTAAAGAACTTTTAGAGCGCAATCGAGAAGCAAAATCAAAATTGGAATCTATCCTTGTCAGATTAAAAGCCATGGACAACTCTTAATATTCCGGACTGAATCATGAGTGACTCGCCCTCTGCAGTACAAGTTAAAATCCTGGACAAAGAGTATCAGGTAAATTGCCCACCATCTGATCAGGAAGCACTGTTAAAATCTGCTCGTTATCTCGATGAAAATATGCGCAAGATAAAAGGTCGTGGCAATATTCATGGCGCGGAAAAAATTGCAGTAATGGCAGCCCTCAATATCACGCATGATATGTTGCGAAAAAATCGATTGATAAATGAGACGCGACACGTAACTGCGCAACAGGTTAAAGGCCTGGAAGACAAAATCGATACCGCGTTAGCCACCTCACGCCAACTCGAAATCTAACTGTAACGAAGCTAGTTGCGTTGCTGATACTTCGTTAAAAACCGTTTCAGTCGGTCACTTAGAGAACGATAAACTCCCTCCTTTCACCGGGTTTTGCCTCGTCTCAGCTTCCTCACTGACGCTTCTCGAATTCATTGGTTCTGCACCTCACTTAGCGAATATTCCTGCTTGGTTCTTTGTGACACAGCGGTGTGTCACTGCACAGTTCTTGTATGCTCATGTTCTTGTTTTAGAACAGCTTTCCTACTCCGAGAACGCGATATATACTAAATAAAGAGTTCCCTAGGACATTTGCCAATCAAAAGTGTTCTTGAGCCGATATCGTAATAACCGGAGGCAACTCGTCAGATGTTGGTGTGCATGTCCGCAAGTCGGAAAGCCTTATGCATCGCGGGAGCCACCACCTGAACCTTTGGGTTCAGGGCAAGTTTGATAGCGGTGTTCCGGGGGACTTGACTCTTTTCGCAAGGGTTCTGTTTTATCTCAATCTATGAATGCTGAAGAACGCCAGGAATTACGGGATAAGCTTCGACAAGCCCGGCGGGATTTAAACCCGGAGCAACAGGAAGCAGCTGCTAAAGGAATGCATGATCTCGTGGTCGAGCAGGATTTCTTTACTAATGCTTCGCATATAGCTTTTTATCAAGGAGTAGATGGTGAGATAAATCCCGGGTTTCTTTTGGAAAAAGCATTAGCTCAAGGGAAAACCTGTTATCTACCGACATTGTCAGAAAACACTCCTGATCAAATGTCCTTCGCATCTTTCGATAGTGCTACTGAATTAGTTGAAAACGAATGGGGTATTCGTGAACCCCCTATCACCGATGAAGATGTTTCCCCTACCAACTTCGATGTGGTTTTTGTGCCCCTGGTAGGTTTCGATGAAAACTGTTTTCGCCTGGGGATGGGTAAAGGTTTCTACGATCGCACTTTCAGTTTCAAGATCTTTAATCGACGCAGTCGGCCTCTACTGATTGGCCTGGCCCACAAATGCCAGCTAACCGATTCGTTTCCGACTGAAAGTTGGGATGTGAGACTGGATGCGGTGATCACCGACGAAAAAATATACCGCCCTGATACTGCATAGGGCGGAATACTGAGCTACTTCACTACCTATCCGTGGCTAAGCTTTCCTTTGTCATTATCCGGGAACCCAACCAATTGAGGTTCCTTAATTCTTCTCTTGCTTACATTAAGGCGCTTTGAGCGACGCTGCTGGCCAAGACACTGACCACAAACAGGGTGACCACTACCATAACCATATCCGGCTTCTTACTCATGTCCCGCTCCGTTGCTGTTTCAACGTACAAGTGCCTTAACGGCCCGATTATTTAAAGCTTTAGGCCTAATTTTCTCTAAAAAACAACAGACTACTGAATATAGTTAATGTGCACTTAATGTCGGCCTTTTCCTTTAAGCGATCCCGCACTTAACTATCAGTCCCTGTGGCTCGCACTTGCAGCCGTCCCGGCTTCTCTCCTTCGGTCGGGAGCCCTGTAATACTGTCTCCCCTCGGTCAGTCGATCCTGCGTTTTTATGCGACGCCATAGGGACTGACAGTTCTGTGCTCGTGCTAATAATTTGCCTTTTCTTCTTTTGGGGGATGGCACTGCATTCAAAATGATTGGGGTTGGGCAGTGATTTTCGTTCCGGTGGGCCATCCCTGGGCGCCAGTCACGAAAATTCCCTGCTTGGCCCTGACCTGATCAATTCAGCGCCAGCCTGGAATAGTAAGAATCTGCAAAATGATCAGCACCAGCGATGGATTGGCGACCCCTTTGATTCAGCATAAGAGCGCAGCATCGACTGGCCGAGAGAGTTGCTTTTCAGGCTCTCGAGAGAAGGAGGGGAGCCGGGACGGCTGCAAGCGCTGAAACAGAAGGGGTCGCCAATTTATCGCGTAGTGGATTAAGACTCCGATCCAGGCAAGCAAGCTTGATACCCTCAGATCATGAATCCCGGCTATTGCTTTCCGAAATCAGCGCTCTATAATACTGTATAAAAATACAGTTTTTATTCTTGCTAAATCCTAAAAACAACAATGAAAACTTATTCGGAAAGTTCGACGAAGGCCCCAGAGTCCTTGCTTGATAGGGCATACAGCCATATAGACGGTATCGAGCAGGACGGTCTCCCAGCACCCAGCATCGAAGAATTACTCCAGCGCAATGCCGATCTCTGGCGCGGTTGCGACATGGCTGGCCAGGGTGTTCATGGCCAGAGCACCGGCTATCCCCAATTGGATGAAGTTCTGCCAGGAAGAGGCTGGCCACAAAATGGCCTGATGGAAATAATCAGCCCCCACTGGGGCATGGGAGAATTGCAGTTGTTGATTCCCCTGATGCGCTCGGTCATTGCGCGAGGCCAATGGATTCTGTGGATCTCCCCACCCCACCTGCTCTATGCGCCAGCCTTAACCCAGGCTGGCATTAATACTGATCAGATCCTGGTGGTAAATCTGGACACCTCCTGTAAAGACGCTCTGTGGAGTATGGAAAAGGCTCTGCAAACCAAAAACTGCGGCCTGGTTTTGGCCTGGCAGACCTGGCTCCCAGGCAAAGTCTTACGCCGTTTACAGTTAGCAGCAGAGACTGGAAGCACTCTCGGTGTTCTTTTCAAGCATCGTGATAGTAAGTACTCACCATCACGTTTACGCATACAAATAAAGGATTCTTCATCCAGCAGTGCAGATTTTAGTACGGCAGATGTGACCGTTATCAAGGCGCGGGGTAATTTCCGGCCTCTGACTACCCGACTAAAGCTTTATCAGCATCACGCATAACCCGGGGGCCGGCTTGGAAGACCCAGAAAGTACAGTACAACTCCCTCTTCCGTCCCCGTTCGGTGCTAAAGCCGAGGTAATTGAGCTGCCTCTACCCGGGCAACCTGCCTCGGAATCCAAGCAGGATTCAACTCAGTTTCAAGCGAAAAAGCCAGACAATCTCTGGTATGCGGTTTATTTTCCACAGTTAGCGCAACTAACTGAATCGCAGCAACAGGAACATCTCAAGGAACTGGCTGCTGTGTTGGAAAGCATTAGTTCCACTGTGAGTTTTCATCCCCAGGCATTGATCTGTGAAATTCGCAGTAGCCTGAAATACTTTGGTGGCATCAATGCTATTCACAACAAAGTTAATGAACCACTGAAGGAAGCATTGAAACAATTATCGCTGCCGGAATTTTTTCTTCATGCCGCCTGCCCAACGGTTACCGGCAGTTTGTTGTTAGCCCGATCAGGCCACAACGGTTTAGTCTACCGAAAGGACAACCTGCGTTCAGCACTGGGACAACTATCTACTGAAGTTTTACATTTAAGCAAAGAACAAAACCGTCGCCTGTACAATATGGGCATACGCCATTTGAGGGACATATGGCGCCTTCCTACCGATGGCTTGCGCAAACGATTCGGTAGCGAGTTCATGAACTTGCTTAAAAAAGCTTTAGGGGAAGCACCAGACCCTACTCAAAATTATCTGCCGCCGCCCGCCTTTTCTACCAGTTATGATTTGCCTTACGAAGTAGAAAGCCTAGATCGTCTATTACCCATAGCCGATGAAATGCTAAGTCATCTTTGTGAATTTTTACGGCGCCGGGACTTAAGCATGAGTCATTTGGTATTTTATCTTAAACATGAAAAGCGTAATGGCACCGACATAAATATGAGCCTGCGCCAGGCAAGTCGTTGTAATAAGCATTTATTAATGCTGCTGGAAACCCATTTCACTAACCTGATGATTCCAGCACCAGTAATTGCTATGAAAATGGAAGTTAAGAAGTTTGATGCTTTCATGAGTCATAGCGAATCATTGTTGGCAGAGGATAAACCGAATGGGCGGCAATACCATGACAACAATCTGTACCAGTTCATGGAGCAATTAAAAGCCAGACTAGGGGGACACTTCGTCAACAGCATCAATACCGTAGCAGAGCATTGTCCCGAATATGCTACCCGGCAAATCGCCTATGATGAAATGGAAATAACGAGTAGGGCAGGGGATAAGCAGAAATCGATCCCTTTAACACCTCGCCCCTTCCTGCTGTTACAGGAACCACAGCAACTCATTCTCAAAAACGGCAAGCTCTATCACAGCAAGCCTATTACTATTATTAGCGGACCGGAACGGATCGAATCCTACTGGTGGTCTGGCTCCGATGTGCGCAGGGATTATTATGTAGCCCTGGAACAGAATGGCAGTCGTCTCTGGATATACCGCGAACGCAGCGGCGAAAAGAATTGGTATCTGCACGGTTATTTCGCTTAAATCGATAACAATTTATATGAAAATCAAGAGCAGGAAGGCGCGCGGTGGCGAATTGCTAAGAGATAAAATGTCTATTAGTGCATTCGGTTTTGTCGCTCATGCCAAAGATACCGAAGGAATGTTTGGATTACATTCCCTGAGCTAAGTGAAATTTCTGGAGGATAGCTCCATCGACCCTAGCCAGTGACTGAGATCGACCAGTTCTCTGGCAATTAAATGAATCACTCCTTCACTTTTTTGTATATGCCCAACCACTCCCATTAGCATCGCCTGCCGTATGATGGGCCGAAAGCATTCTCCAAGTTTTGGCCAGACCACAACATTGACAAATCCACTCTCGTCTTCCAGAGTTAAAAATGTGACACCTGCTGCTGTCATAGGGCGTTGCCGACAGGTTACCAGGCCAGTGACTTTTGCCTGGGCTTCATTATCGATGTTAGACAATTCGCTGGCTGGCAAAACCTGATACATATTCAAATGTTCACGGAAGAGGGCGAGGGGATGGCGACGTAGGGTAAACCCCGTGGAGCCATAGTCGCCGACAATATTCTGACCTTCACTGGCAACCGGCAGTAATACATCGATACCGAAGTCAGCGTCGGCGAACCCGGTATCAAAGGGGTCAGAGTAATTTGATCCAGTGTTTTTTTCATCACCATGGTGCCTGCCGATCAAATTACCCTGACCCCACTTCTTTTCTCCTTGTGTTCCCGATGCCTGCCAGAAAGCGCGATGACGATCCCCGCTTAATCCCCGCAGGGCATCGGCAGCAGCTAGTGACTCCAGATCTTTCTTATTAATACCGCTGCGAAACACCAGTTCCTGAATAGTTGCAAACTTTCCCGCCTGCCGCGCTTCGGTAATTGCTTGCGCACCAATATCAGACAACCCCTTGACTAATCTGAATCCTATTCTTAATACGGGCTCCATGGTTTCCTCGCATGGGGACTCTAATCTTTCAAAATTTTGATCAAACTCCAGGGCACAGTCATAGAAACTTTTATTAATATCAACCGGTAATATGGACACACCATGATGCCGTGCATCGTTAATCAACTGAGCCGGCGGATAAAAACCCATGGGTTGACTATTTAAAAGCGAACAACAGAACGCGGCAGGGTGATAGCGCTTGAGCCAGGAAGATACATAGGCAATCAAGGCAAAGCTGGCGGAATGGGATTCGGGGAAACCGTAATCGCCAAAGCCTTTTATTTGCTTAAACAATTTCTCAGCGAATTCGAGTTCGTATCCCCGCTCCAGCATACCTTTAACCAACTTCTCCCTGTAAGGTTCCAAGCCGCCTTTGCGTTTCCAGGCTGCCATAGCTCGCCTGAGTTGATCGGCTTCCCCACCGGAAAAACCGGCAGCCACCATGGCCAGTTGCATCACCTGCTCCTGAAAAATGGGTACGCCCAAAGTTCGATCCAGCGCATCTCTCACCGCCTCGCTGGGATAAGATACTGGCTCTTTACCATTACGCCGATTCAGATAGGGGTGCACCATGTCACCTTGAATAGGTCCGGGCCTCACTATTGCGATCTGAATTACCAGGTCGTAGTAACTGCGTGGTCGTAAGCGCGGCAACATGCTCATTTGTGCACGGGACTCAATCTGGAACACACCCACGGTGTCCGCCTCAGCCATCATGTCGTAAACCCCGGGATCTTCCGGCGGAATGTTTTGAATGATTAATGGCTCACGACTGTAATCGCTAATTATATCCAGGCATTTTCGAACAGCAGTCAGCATGCCAAGAGCAAGCACATCGATCTTTAATAAGCCGAGGGATTCAAGATCATCTTTTTCCCATTGAATAACAGTGCGGTCTTCCATGGTGGCGTTCTCGATGGGAACAAGATGAGAAAGCAAACCCTGGCTGATGACGAAACCACCCACGTGCTGCGAAAGATGGCGGGGAAAACCTATGATGGACTGGGCGAGAAATATCAGTTGTTGGATTTTCGGATCGGAGTAATCGATCTCAGCATCCGCCAGCTGTTCTTTCAGATTCGATCCCCACCAGTAAATTGATTTTGCCAGATGGTCTAATAGTTTTTCGGTGAGTCCAAGGGCCTTTCCTACATCGCGAATAGCGCTACGGGAACGATAGGTAATAACAGTGGCTGCGATGGCAGCGCGATCACGTCCATATTTCTTATAGATATATTGGATAACTTCTTCCCGCCGCACATTTTCGAAATCCACATCGATATCCGGTGGTTCATTACGTTCCCTGGAAATAAACCGTTCGAACAAAACTTCCACTCGAGCAGGATCCACTTCCGTAATGCCCAGGCAATAACACACGGCAGAGTTCGCAGCTGAACCTCGGCCCTGGCAAAGAATGTGTTGGCTGCGGGCAAAGGCAACAATGTCATGAACAGTTAAAAAATAATGTTCGTAGTTAAGTTCTTTAATCAGCGCCAATTCGTGTTCGATAATGTTGCGAACTTTGGCTGTTGCTCCTGCAGGCCAGCGCTGACGAATACCCGCTTCAGTTAACTCTCTTAACCAACCGTGAGGGGTGTAATCCGGAGGAACTAATTCCTGTGGATATTCATAACGCAGTTCGTCCAATTCGAAGTGACAACGATTGGCGATCTCTATGGTGGCCGCCATGAGCTCGGCAGGAAACAATTTATTTATCTGTTCACGAGTGCGTAGATGGCGCTGGCCATTACTCTCAGCATCCAGACCTAATTCTTCGATAGGTCTGGTTAAACGAATGGCGGTAACTGTATCTTGCAGGATGCGTCGACCAGCATCATGCATATAAACTCCGCCGGCAGCACAAAGCGGAACATCGAATTGTGCTCCCAGCTCTTGTAGGTGTTTTAGCCTCTGGCGATCATCGCCACGCAGTAATAACTCGACCGCAATCCAGAGCTTGTTTGGAAATTGCCGCTTCAGCCAGACCGCCTGACAGGCAATTTGTTCAGGTTCCTGTGACAAATCGGGAAGCCATAAGGCCAGACAATCTTGCGGTAAGCTTTCTTCCAGCATTTGGCGGTTTATGAAATAACTTCCTTTATCCGCCTCTCGTCTGGCACAGCTAATTAAATGACTCAGGTGACCATAACCCTTGCGATTACAAGCCAGCAAAACCAGGTGACAGCCTTTATCCATGACAAACTCGCTGCCGATGATGAGCTTGATATTCCGTTCCCTGGCAGCCACATGGGCTCGCACCACACCGCTAAACGAACACTCATCGGTTATGGCCAGCGCTTCATAACCAAGCTCATCAGCACGCTCCACCAGCTCCTCCGGGAAGGAAGCACCCCGCAAAAAACTGAAATTGGAAATGCAGTGCAATTCTGCATAAGCAGGCAGAGCCAGGGGCTCGAGCTCCGTTTTTGCGAGGGGCTTTGGGGCCATAATAAAGGTCTAATGTACTGTATTTTTATACAGTATTTTTATGCGAATAAATTGTCAACAAGAAGTTGAATAAACAGTAGCTAGATAAGTTCCCTTTCGGGTACTTTGGCATAACGAGATAGCAAGGCGAGATCATGAAAAAAAGACCAAGGATTCTAATGCTGGCACTACTGGCTCTAGCACTAAGTGCCTGTACAGCAACATCTATTCATTATGACCTGTTAATCGAAGACGGCACGATTTACGACGGCAATGGTGGCGAAGCCTACGTAGCAGATATCGGCGTCATCGATGAGCGCATCGTTGCCATAGGGCAATTGCAAGCGTCAGCTGATGAAGTGATTAACGCCCAAGGCTTGGCAGTGGCACCGGGCTTTATCAATATGCTGAGCTGGGCTACCGATTCATTGATTATCGATGGTCGCAGCCAGGGGGATATTCGCCAGGGTGTAACCCTGGAGGTATTTGGCGAAGGTCGCTCGGAAGGTCCCCTCAACGAGGCCATGCGCGCACAGGCAATAGCCGGACAGGGAGACGTAAAATGGCCAGTCGAATGGACCACCCTCGATGAATACCTGGAATTTCTGGCAGAGCGAGGAGTCTCTCCCAATATTGCTTCATTCATCGGCGCCACTTCAGTAAGAGTGCATGAAATCGGTTATGAAGACAGACCACCTACAGCGGAAGAATTAGAACGCATGAAAGGGTTAGTAAGGGTGGCCATGGAAGATGGTGCTTTGGGGCTGGGTTCCTCGTTAATTTATGCCCCGGCATTTTATGCAGATACCGAAGAACTAATTGAGCTGGCGAAAGTTGTTGGTGAATACGATGGCATGTATATCTCTCATATGCGCAGCGAAGGTAATCGCTTGTTGGAATCAGTCGATGAACTAATTCAAATTGCCAGAGAGGCAAATATCGGTGCTGAAATTTATCACCTGAAAATGGCCGGGCAGCAGAACTGGGATAAGTTTGACGATGTTGTTGATCGTGTTGAAGCAGCGCGAGCAGAGGGGTTACATATCACCGCGGATATCTACACTTACACTGCTGGCTCAACGGGTCTGGATGCAGGCATGCCACCGTGGGTACAGGAAGGAGGTTACGAGGCCTGGCGATCGCGGCTACAGGATTCAGCTATTCGCGAGCAGGTCAAACAAGAGATGACAACACCGACCGATGAGTGGGAAAACCTCTTATTGTCAGCTGGTCCTGAAGGCACATTATTAGTGGGCTTTCGCAATCCTGAATTACGTCCTTACCTTGGAAAAACCCTGGCTGAAGTCGCCGAGGAGAGAGGAAGGAGCTATGCCGACACAGCCATCGATCTGGTTATCGCCGATGGGAGTAGAGTTCAGGTAGTTTACTTCTTGATGTCCGAAGAGAATGTGGCAAATGGGGTTGCGCTTCCCTGGGTTAGTTTTGGTTCCGATGCGGCTTCCATGGCGACTGAAGGTAGCTTTCTGCAACAAAGCACTCATCCCCGGGCCTATGGGAATTTTGCCCGCGTGCTTGGCAAGTATGTGCGGGACGATCGAGTCCTTACACTTCCGGATGCTATCCGCAAACTTTCCAAGTTACCTGCAACGAATCTAAAGATCAGAGACCGTGGCGAACTCACCGAAAGTTTTTATGCTGATATTGTGATATTTGACCCCTCTGAGATAGAAGATCATGCGACGTTCGAACAACCACATCAATATGCCACTGGCATGCATCATGTAATTGTAAATGGCGAAGTGGTATTAAGGGATGGCGAACATACCGGCGCCTTGCCAGGAAAAGTTGTACGTGGCCCCGGCTGGCTTGGTTGGCAGAATTAAAAATTGAATCAAAAAAACCGGAGCATCGCTCCGGTTTTTAGTGAGTATCGACTAATTACCGGATTCTTCGGCAAGCCTTTCTTCTACTCTTGCACCCCGAAGAATATTCACCATCCCATAGTTACCTTCATGGCAGGCGTATTCATAAAGCTGCCCGGCAACTTTAGTCATCGGAATAATCGCGGTAACCCGATCGGTAAACGTAGAGGGATCATCGATGGTCCATTGGTAATTCACTGTGAATGGATCGATACGGGTGAAGCGCTCAGTTAACTTTTTATTCTCGGCAGTACCCATACCCGGGTAGCTCTGGGTGAATCCAGTGAAATTGGTAGTTTCTACCACGAGGGTATCGCCATCCCAATAGCCTCGAGAATCACCCGACCACTGCCTGATTCCGTCATCCAGCTGTGGCCGATCAACAATAGGCACAATGCGTGCGTCATGAATCATTTCCATCAGGATCACGGCATGGTCTTTATTCTGCACGATCTGTAAATTGTTGTTGTACAAGCTGGGCTGAAATGGGGGATCCGCATTGAATCCAACAATGCAACGCTCAGACAGACCCCGATCTTCCGGCCCATCTTTACTAATGCCACCCACGACAAAGCGAACTGGTCGATCCCCAGACACGTCTGGGCCAAGACCGCCGGCGATGGGTCTGATGCCCTCCACCAGGTCCGGAAATTGGCCATTGGTGGGATAGACGATATGGGAAGTTCTGATTTGATCGGTAATACCGGCGCTCTCTACCCAGAAGTCGTTATAGCCTCCAGGATTAGATTCACTCTCGATGCCAGGTACCGCCTGATCCGATGCAGCATCAGCGGCAGCGAGTCGAGCACGAAGTTGTTCTACTTCGTCGTCGGTCATGAACTCCCTGTCCCCAAAACGTGCCGGCCGTTGCATTGGCACATTGGAAGAAAAATTCCACACCCCCTGTAAGTCAGGATGACCCCATTCAGTTCTGGGTGCGATGTAGTTATCTTGGGCAAGCAACGGCCCACCAAGGAGTGCGCCGCATAGTGCCAAGAGAAGATTATTCTTCATTGCAGATCCCCCGCGTTCACTAGGATTTTCCTGAGATCACGGTAGTGCCTTTTGGCCGAGGAATCAACTGTAGGGCAATCGTCACTTTCCTTTGCATACTAAAAAGGGCTCCTCATGGAGCCCTTTTCAGGCTTACAGTTTTAGCTAACAGGGCGATATTCGCTTAGAAAGATTTACCGATAGTAAATATAACTGCCTCACTTTCATCTGGTCGGCCAGCAGAATCCAGTTGGTCTGATAGCTCATCACTGCTGAATATTGCAGCGACACCGATATCGATTTCAGAGATGGTAGTGCCCCAACCGATCTCTATGTAGTCGCCATCGAATTCATCACCAAAAGTTCCAAAGGTTCCGTATATACCGTTCTCCGCAGTGTAGGTCAGTTCCAGAAAATCATAATCCTGTTCCGCACCAAAGCCGCCCCATTCCCCAACTGAATAGCCAAGGCTAAGCGGCCCGTAACCTAGGCTGAAGTTAACTTCTTCATAGGTGTCGTCGAATTCTCCAGTGTAGTAGTAACCAGTGAAGCCAACGCCTACTGTGAAGCCGCCGTCGAACTCATAGTTGTAGCCGAAATAACCATCGACCTCTAATCCATCACCAACATCGGCAGCCCAGCTACCAATGTAGAAGCCACTCTCATCTTCCCAATCAACTCCAACAGATCCAGAGGATTCTTTTTGCAGGATTCCGCGGAAGTAGTATTCGGACGCCCAGCCGATGTTATAGGACAACTCCGCATACGCTGAGTTGGCAAGCAATCCACTCGATGCCAGGATCAAGCCAGCAAACAGGTGAGTTAATTTCTTCATTTCTTCCTCCAGATAAATAAGCGATGCAACAAGCCAGGCTTGCTGACAAAAATCGTGTTAGTAACCTAAAGGATTTAGCAAAGAGCTTGCCAAAATTCTGAACGCTGCGTATTTACTGGGTTTATGGGAATTAGCGCAAAAAACGCATGCATGATCCGCAACAAATTGGTGCAGGAATGAGGGCGCACCAAAGCACTGCACCAATAAGAGGCACGGCAGCTAACAAATCAAAATAGAAGAGCGAAGAGCAGACTATTCAGCAACCCCAAGATACAGGACTAAGCGTGGAGCCAAGTCCTGAGCTGATACTACAGTCGTAACTCTTCACTCGGTTCGTGCATTGCCTGCAATGAAGCCTCAGCATTTCGAGAGCTCAAATTCATTCTGTTGATCACCATACGATCATGCAGACGAGTGACAATGTTGCTGCCACTTTTCGCAAACAGAAAAGGCAGGAAGGCATGGATCAAGCACATGACGGCACCGAGAAAAAGTGCGCAAGTAAAAGAAAGCGCATGCACCATATGCTGAAAGTAAGTTTCGTCGACACTTTTTAAATGCCTGCCGAAAGCCCCAGTTAAAGAAACTCGCGTCGACGACTTACTCACATTCCCCCTCATCAGTGATTCAGTTTCCTTGAATCACGCTGCATCCAATGTGTGCCAGCATAGCAAACTTGCTTTAAATTTTTTTGCTAATATTCTAATAGAGTACGATAAATTGAGAATTTATTATTAAAATTAAGCTATTTTTAGAATTTTTTACTATGGATAAGATAGATAATAAAATTTTACAGCTATTACAGCAGAATGGTGAGCTCTCAACCGCTGAAATTGCTGCGGCTGTGGGCCTTTCCACGACCCCTTGCTGGCGTCGAATACAGCGCATGGAGCAGGAAGGAATAATCGAAAATCGGGTTGTTTTGCTCAACCGACAAAAGCTAAATCTGGGAATTGATGTTTTTGTGGCAGTGAAGACAAGCCAGCACAACTTGGAATGGTTATCGGAATTTTCGGCCGAAGTATCGAAATTTGATGAAGTGGTTGAATTCTATCGTATGGCGGGAGAGTCTGATTACCTGCTGCGGGTCGTGGTTCCTGATATTCCTGCCTTTGACAGTTTCTACAAAAAGCTCGTTCAGTCCAGCGGACACGCCGATGTTTCTTCCAGTTTTGCCATGGAACAAATCAAGTTCACTACTGCGCTCCCACTAAACTACATTCAGACCTCTTAGGTCGGGAAGCTTTTCCAATCCGACAGGCAATGCTTAGCCAGTAGCTAAGAGCCGATTACTCAAGTTAATATCAAGCACCTGTCCAGAATAGCAAACAGATAATGTTTGGATAAAAACAACGCGCGGAGAAAAATAATGAAAAATGATTCCCCCGTGCAACTTGACAAAGTTGCCCTCTCCTTTTTTACAGCTCTTTTATTTTTTACTGGCGGTGTCTTTGCCGATACCTCCTGGCCACAAACTGAAACAGGAGCAAGCTCTGCCGGATTTTCCGAAGAGGGAATTGCCAAGCTGGATGCGGCCATGGAACAAATTGTCGCCGATCAGGATGTTGCTGGCATGATCTGGATGCTCGCAAAAGATGGCGAAGTGGCAACTTTCGAAACTGCTGGGCTTGCTCGTGTCAATGATCAAACGCTTATGACAAAAGACACACTTTTTCGAATTTACTCGATGACGAAACCCGTTACCGGAGTTGCGTTAATGATGCTTTATGAAGAAGGTCTCTGGCAGTTTGATGACCCTGTCAGTAAATACATTCCGGAGTTCGCCAATCTGAATGTATTGGAAAGTTATGATGATGAAGGAAATGTCGAACTGGTTCCCTTGGAACGGCAACCGACAATGCGGGAGCTCCTTAATCACTCGGCTGGCTTCGGCTATGGTCTTGGCGGAAGCGACCCGGTCAATAATGCCTTCAGGGATCAGGGGGTTTTAGCATCTGCAGATCTCGATGAACTGGTGGAGAAAGTAGCCGGCATTCCACTTCTCTCCCAACCCGGTGAACAATACTACTATTCTGTGGCGGTCGACCTGCAGGGTTACATCGTTCAGGAATTATCCGGTCAAAAGTATGGAGACTTCCTGAAGGAGCGTATCTTCGAACCTCTGGGTATGAGTGACACAGGATTTTATGTCCGTGATGAAGACGAATATCGCTTTGCCGAAGTTCACAATTGGGATGAAGAGCGCAATCGTTTGGTGCAACGCCCCCATCGTACTGACCGACCGAGCTATCTCGATCCTGATCGACTGGAATCCGGGGGAGGGGGCCTGGTTTCCTCGACCCATGACTACGCAAGATTCCTGCAAATGCTGGTCAATGAAGGGGAACTGGATGGGGCACGGATCCTGACACCAGAGTCTATTCGTATCATGCGTACCAATAGCCTGCGTGATGAGCTAAATCTTAACGGTGGCCGAGATCGACCTGGAAGACCGGGTATTGGATTTGGCGTTGATTTCGCCGTGGTCTACGATCCGGAACTGGCAGGCACTGCACAGGGCCCTGGTACTTATTATTGGAGTGGTGCTGCCGGTACCTGGTTCTGGATTGATCCAACCCAGGACATGTTCTGGTTGGGAATGATTCAAGCGCAGGGACAACGCCGACCAGGTGCTGCCAACATGCGCCAGGTAGCGGTTGATCTAATCTACGACAGCCTGGCAAAGTAGTTTAATCAGGGATCGGCACGGATAAGTCCTGAGGGACGGCATAGCCTTTTTGTACCGCTGGCCTATTCGCGATTCGAATATACCAATCTTTGAGTCGCGGATAGTTGTTTAAATCCATTTGTTGAAATTCGTAGCGGGATATCCATGGCCAGGTGGCGATATCAACGATGGAGTAGTCTCGCACAATAAAATCTCTTTCTTTTAGCCGATCCTCAAGAACTTGATAGAGCCTCGCGTTTTCTTTGCTGTATCGCTCTTCCGCGTATGGTGCCTTACCTGGATTAAATTTTACGAAGTGATGGGTCTGGCCAAGCATTGGCCCGATATGCCCCATCTGAAACATTAACCATTCCATCTGCTTCCAGTATTCTGGCCCCATTGCTGCCATTAATTTACCGGTCTTATTCGCCAGGTACATGAGTATGGCGCCGGACTCCATCATCTTCGCTCCGGTCTCATGATCGATGATTGCCGGAATCTTGTTATTCGGGCTAAAGGCAACAAAAGCCGGATCGAGCTGATCGCCCTTGGTAATATCGACAGGAATTACCCGATAAGGTAATTCCAATTCTTCCAGCATGATCGAGACTTTGCGTCCATTCGGTGTTGCCCAGGTATATAAGTCAATACCTTTATAGTCTTCTGCCATTACGATTGCTCTCTCTGTTTGTCTTAAACATCGAAAATTTTTTACACAAGCGAAACAGGATGCAGCCTCGCTAAACAAAAGTAAAATCCTGCTGGGTTACTGAGCAATGAGAAATCCAGCTCCCTCCGCCCAAGAACAAGTGGTCTAAAGCTGATGTCCAGTTACTCAATAGCAGGAAATGGCTGCCCCGATCAGGTAATCTAAAGGCGATTGCCCGGTTCTGTATTTCTGAGTATCCTGAGTAACCCTGCCATTCAGCCTTGAAACCATGCGTAAAGCCTTATCCTACAGTGTGCAGTCTCTTTTTTCCCTGACTCTGGCTTTAAACAGTGCCGCAGGTATAGCTCAGGGTGAAGGGGATCCCAATGCATGGATTTGGCCAAACAATTTCGCCCATGCTCAGTTGGAGCAACTCGTAGAGGAAGGCAAACTGGCACTGCGCAATAATGAAATAATTTCTGCAGAAAGACGATTTTCTGAAGCTATTCAAGTCGCCAAAGTAAATTATGGACTGAACAGCGCAGAACAAATTCCTGCTCTCGAGTTGATGATTGAAACCCTGATTGCACAGGGTAATTGGGACGCTGTGGATTCTCAGCTGGAATACTATGGCTGGCTAAACCGACTCAGCCAGAAAAATAACTTAGATAGTTATCTGTCTGGCCTCGAAGGGATGAGCCGATTGTTGCTCACCGCGTCCGCAAATACTAATAACCCTCGAAGTGTTCGATATCTCATCGCGGCAAAAAATTTGAACTGGAATGCGGTAGATGCGATTGAATCTGTTCTTGGCAAAAATAGTCTGCGTTTGACTCCCTGGCTTTACAATATCGTGCTCGCTCATTATTACCAGAGCAGTATTACCAAGCGACGCGGAATGACTAGTTATGAATACAAATCTGATGATGAAAAAATTGTCAGCGGTTGGTCGCTTCGGAAAAACGAATCCATGCGTATTAGTTATTCCATCGGAAATGATTTGTTAGAACGAATTCGACAGATTCATCAGAATAATCCCCAATCGATTCCAGAAACGGAAGGATTAATCCTTGTCTATCTTGGTGACTGGGAGATACTGTTCGGTAATAAAACCCGTGCATTGAGTTTCTATAATGCGGCCAATTCTGCATTTATAGACAGTGGTGTAAGGCAGGGGGCTGTTAATCAATTCTTCGCAAAAACCACAGTGCTGCCAGCAGAAACCCTTCAGATCCAGTTTGCTGAGAACGGCGAGGAAAATCGGCTTGAATTTGTTGCTTGGTCCCCAAATTATGTTGCCACCGCCACACCAACTTCGCAGCAAAAAAACTTGATTCCGGTTGAACCAGAATACAACGCATTAGTGCGCTTTAACCTGGATTCTCTTGGCAGCAGTTTGCGCGCCACGGAATCGGCAGCGAGAATGGTGATAGCCTTATCAGATTTACAGGTTATTAGCTCTACACCAGACAATAGTTTTGTGAAAGACTTGGTCAGGAATGAGATAAACTTGTTACAGTTCCGGCCAAAGTTTGAAAATGGTATGCCGGTAGGCAAGAATAATATTGAAATGGAATACCGGTTTTCTCCAGCAATTAGTACATTAAACATTACTCAGCATGAATCAACTCAGTAAATTTTCAAGCACGATATTCTTATTCGTAGCTGCAACACTGCTGCTTACTGCCTGTGCAGCACCAGGCGAAGGCAGCAGCAACAGAATGCCTACTGATGCTGAAGTCGAACAATACAATGCTTCAGTAGCTCCGAGTGAGCATATTGTTTGTCGAAATGAACGCCCGGTAGGAAGTCATATTCCCCAGCGCGTGTGCCGCCGAGTCGCCGACATGGAAGCCGTTTCCACCTTGCAACGCGAAGAATTACGCAGGATATTGCGTTAAGAATTCCTGATAAACTCATAATCAATGGGTTCCGATAGATCGATTGTCTGGTGTTCTGACTGCATCGGATATTTCAATCCAGTAGCACAGTTGAATAGCATTACCTGTTCATCAGATTTAATTCGGCCGCTTTTCAATTCCTGTTTTAATGCAGCGAGAGTCGCTGCTCCCTCTGGACATAACAGGATGCCTTCTTTCCTGGCACACTCCTGATGAGCAGCATTGATAGCTGCATCGCTAACTGCCACGGCAAAACCATTACTCTCTCTCACAGCATCCAAGATGAGGAAATCTCCAACGGCAGCCGGTACTCGGATCCCTGCTGCGATTGTTGCCGCATCTTGCCAGGGCTCTGCATGTCGTTCTCCCTCTTCAAAGGCCTTGACAATTGGTGCGCAGCCTTCCGCCTGCACCGCCACCATACGCGGTCGTTTCGAGCCAATCCAGCCGATGGCTTCCAGTTCATTGAAGGCTTTCCACATGCCAATAAGGCCGGTACCCCCACCCGTAGGGTAAAGTATGACATCCGGCAAAGACCAATCCATTTGTTCGGCCAGCTCCAGTCCCATGGTCTTCTTTCCTTCTATTCGATAAGGCTCTTTCAACGTTGAAGTATCAAACCAGCCCATGATTTCTTTGCCTTCGCCAACAATCTTCCCGCAGTCATTAATGTAGCCGTTAGCAAGAAAGGTCCTGGCACCCTGGAAAGCGATTTCTTCGATATTTACTTCAGGAGTATCTTCTGGGCAGAAAACATAGGTATCAATGCCAGCCCTCGAACAATAAGCAGCAAGTGCAGCACCTGCGTTACCATTAGTTGGCATAGCCATGCACTTTACTCCCAGCTCTTTAGCCATTGCAACGGCAAGCGCAAGCCCTCGGGCTTTAAAGGAGCCTGTTGGTAAACGTCCTTCATCTTTTATCAAAATTTCACCGCAGGCCAACTCCTTCTGCAAATTATTGGCAGGAAGAATTGGCGTCATCACCTCTCCCAGTCTTACCACGTTTTCCGATTTCCTCACCGGAAGAAATTCTCGATAACGCCAGAATTCAGGTGCCCGGTTTAAGAGATCTTGCTTGCTTATTGCCCTCGATAAAGCATCGAGATCATAGCGAACCAGCAAAGGTTTTCCTGCTTCAGAAAGGCCATGTAATTCATTAGCCGGATATTTTTTACCGGTATAACTGCATTCAAGATGGGTAACAAAGGTCGGGTACTCTTTCATTCGGTTTAATCCTGAAGTAAGCGCATCGAACTAGAGGCGAAACATCTTATCGATGACTCCATCGTCTTTAAACGCATGGTAAAGCGCTGCGCTAATATGCAAGGCGACGACGGCAAGCAGCGCCCAGCATGTCCATAGATGAATATCAGAGAAGAGAATATTCAAGTCATCGTTTTCCTCTGACCAGCCTGGTAAATCCACTAACCACCAGAGAGTAGTCTCCCAGCCGCTATATGCGGAAGAAAGATAACCACTAATACAACATGCGATTAGCAAAAAATAAGTTAATAGGTGGTCCACATCTGCCAATTTTTCCAAACGAGTTTTATTTGCCTGGATTGATTGTTCCCTGCCATACACTCTCATCGCAATCATAGTGACGACTATCGCTAACAGGGTAATACCAATGTTCTTGTGTAGTTGAAAAGGTAACTGTCGGTAAGTGAATACATCGGATGGTAGTGGCAGGGACAACATCCACCAACTCGAGACAAATAAAAAGAAGACCGAGGTGGCAGTTATCCAGTGCATGATGACTTTTGATCGGGGCAACTGTTTAGCCACTATGCCTCACTCCCTGATTGTTCATTCAGGTGCGCCAGCGCGGCCGCGAGCAGCGTCGCATGAACAAAGAACCACAACAAGCTTGGCCACAAATACTGGGCACGAAGCAATGGGCCGGTATTACTTGCTGCTACAAAGACCAGCAAATCAATAAGCAAGAGTACGCCTAAACAAGTTTTCAATGAGAGCGAATTTGTATTGGAATTTGCAGCTACACTAATTCCCAGGTAGATCGACGACACCGCGAACAGCGACCCCAGCAATGAAAATAGCATCATTGCTGGCCGGAACCAGTCCGGAGAAGAGACCAGGGTGATTTGAACATTGCTTACCAGCAGCTCGCACTCCCGCAAGCTCAGACCTTCTTCTTCCAACTCATCAGCTCTGCAATCAGCAGCAACACCTTGTGCCGCGACCGAGCCCGGCGTAATGACCAATTGCTTAAGTAATTCGTTGCCATGCTGAGCGAGCAGCAATATGCCGAACAGAACCACAACCAAGCCTATCCATTTCGAATTAATGCCGCTTCCTGCCTTAGTGGTCATTTAATACTTTAAAACTCTACCTGGCTTTCATACTTGTCTCGGAAACGCTCATACAATTCTTGCTGAGTTCCAAAGAGATCGATATCTCTTCCCTGAATGTATGCCCCCAGCACCTGGCTCGTGCGCATATCAAGGGCGTCACCTTCTGAAATGAACAACGTTGCATCTTTACCAACTTCCAAACTGCCAACACGATCAGCAACTCCCAAGATCTCGGCACTGTTGAGCGTGACCAGAGAAAGGGCCGTTTCACGATCGAGGCCATATGCCGCAGCAGTGCCAGCAAAAAATGGCAGATTACGTTGTCTATCAACCGAGGTCGCACCACCGCCAATTCCAACTTTTAGGCCTGCTTCATGCAACAGGAATGGCGTTTTAAATGGAGCATCTACATCGTGCCATTCCTGCAGTGGCAATTCGTGTATACGCTCATAGATTATGGGTACATCCTGGGCAATTAAGAAATCGACAATTTGCATCGCTTCGGCAGCACCCACCAGCACCAGCTCATCAACCCCATAGTTACGCGCAAATCGAACTGCACTAATGATTTCCCTCGCCTGGTCAACATGCAAAAACAATTTAGCACTCCCATTCAGTACCGGTTGCATGGCAGCGAGATTCAAATTTAATGGCTCGCCGCTGTAAGTCTGGGCGGCCTGAAATAAAGAGTGCAAAAGTTGAGTCTGAGCGGCATAGTCTTCGTTATCGACTGTTTCGAATAATCCAGTTTCCGGGCTGCGCCGCCGAATACGCAGCGAGGGCCAATGAAGATGAATACCGACATCCTCGACTAGCATAGCGTCTTCCCAATTCCACCCATCCAGTTTAAATACTGAAGAAGAGCCAGAAACCAGGCCACCCTGTGGTGTGGCCTGGGCAGTCAGTATTCCATTAAAACGTTGGGTTGGAATTAATTCAGAATCCGTATTGTAGGCAATAGCAGAACGAACACTGGCGTTAATATCGCCTTCTTCCATAACGTCCTGGGTAGCGCGAATCGCGCCGACTTCCTGCAAACCCAAAATTGTGTTCGGTAACACGAATCCCGGGTATACATGCTGGCCCTGTAGATTAATTACCCTGTGACCATCGGTATTGATACCATCACCAGCTGATCCAACCGCAGTAATAATTCCTTCATTAAAAGTAATGACGCCATCGCCAATCACACGTCCATCACCCACATGAATAATGGCGCCAGTTATGGCGATAGGTTCGCTTTGATCAGGCGCCGGAATAGGTACAACGGCATTTACGTTGATTGTGTATAAAAGCGCCAGAAAAGGAATCGACTGAAACAATTTTCCTAGTAGGTTTTTCATCTCAATTCTCCTTAGTCGTTCCCTGAATTGTTGCTCATAGTCCCGATGATGCGAGCCCGTTCGCTCGCAATTTGTTGCCTCAGGGCCATGTCACTATCCCGGTCATAATAGGGAATGCCTTCGATCCATGTGGTTTCTGCCACAGCATAAATAGATAGAGGGTGGTCGCTCCATAAAACAAGATCTGCATCTTTGCCTTCTCGAATGCTTCCCATACGACTATCCAGATGGAGCAGAATTGCTGGATTCAAGGTCACCATTTTCAAGGCATCAATCTCGCTCACGCCACCATATTTTACAGCCTTTGCCGCTTCTTGATTGAGACGTCGAGACAATTCAGCATCATCAGAATTCAGTGCAACTACCACTCCGGCCTGCTGCATTAGCGCGGCATTATAGGGAATGGCATAGCGCACTTCCCATTTGTAACCCCACCAGTCTGAAAAAGTCGAACCACCTGCGCCATGGCGCGCCATCTTGTCGGCAACTTTGTAGCCTTCAAGAATATGAGTGAAGGTATTAATGTTGAAATCGAAACTGTCTGCTACATGCATGAGCATGTTTATCTCAGATTGCACGTAGGAGTGACTCGTCACGAAGCGCTCGCCGTTAAGAATTTCAAGCATGGTTTCATCAACCAGATCTCTTCGCGGCGCAATAGCGTCCCGTTGTTGTGTGCGTGAAAGACTGTTGTATTGATCCCAGGCTTTGCCATATTCCTGCGCCTGGGAAAACGCATCCACGAATACCTGCTCTACTCCCATGCGAGTTTGCGGGTATCTGATTGAAGCAGGATTACTCGAACGTTTTACATTTTCGCCCAGAGCAAACTTGATAAACTCATCGGCGCCTTCTATCAGTAAATCTTGTGGAGAAGCACCCCAGCGCATCTTGACGATCGCAGACTGGCCACCGATCGGATTCGCTGAGCCATGCAACAATTGCGCGGCGACAACGCCGCCAGCCAGATTACGATAGATGTTGATGTTTTCAGAATTAACAACATCCTTCATGCGGACCATGCTGGAGTTGGTCTGGGTTTCATTAATATTAAAGAGGGCTATGTGTGAATGCTCATCGATAATGCCCGGCGTTAAGTGTTTGCCGCTGCCATCGATTACCGTAACTTGATCTGCAGACAAGTTATCGCCAACTGCAGCAATTCGCCCATCACGCACCAGGACATCGGTTATCACATTGCCAATGTCTTCGTTGGTCCACACTGTAGCTCCACGAATCAGCAGGTTCTGCTGGGCCGGTAATTCGGTTCTGCCGTAGGCTGTGAATGGAAAAATTACCTCGCTGGGAAGTGCCGGTATTCCAGTCTCGGACTCTGTATCTGACTCGACGCTGGTGATTCCACTGTTTCGGATCATGCGCCAATTGATTCTGTCACCGGAAGGAGAACGACCATTGCCTTGCCAGCCAAAATCGTTCGAATCTTCGATAGGCCAACCGCTTAAACGGAGACGGTTTCCTTCTTCATCAACGGCAAAACTTAAAGTGATCAGGTCTTCACTTAAATCGAGATCCGCTCGCCTGGACTCGTTGTCATCCAGCACCAACTCGGCTGAGGGTTCACCATTTTCGAATCCCATTTCAATTAAGTAAACCTGCCCGCCCGCAGACAGCGCATAGGTTCCAGCCCTGTCATCAAAATCCTCAGCAAGAACAAAGCGTTCACCTTCGATCCAATTTTCGAGAATCTGCGAATCAGCGGCAAAAAGTGGGCTGGAGGTAATGACAAAGTTCGCCAGGGAGTTTGGCGAGAGCTGACCTACCAGATCTTCAAGTCCCAGCAGGCCTGCAGCGGTAGACGTGATTGCATTGATTGCTGTGTGTTCCGACAGGCCATTGTCCACCGCCTTATTAAGATTTTCCCAGAATTTATCGCTACCACCGGATGAGGTAATGGCAAATTCGATTTCGTTTTCCTCCAGAATCCGCGGATTGAATGGAGCGAGTTCCCAATGTTTCAAATCTTCAAACGAGACGCCATCCGCTAACAGCGGATCATTTACTTCCGGCGCACTGGGAAAATCAATGGGAATAATCAGGCTGGCATTTGTACCCTTAATTAACTCTGACTGCCTGAAACTATCACCTGTGGTTTTCAGGATGTACTGGGTTTCAAATTCATCACCCACTCGATCGACTGTTAATGCTTCCTGCCAGTTTTCTACTTCCATGATTTGTGGCAGCGCCTGGGTTGAATTCCAGGCCTCAAGTGTGTCGTCGGTGAAAGGTCGGGGTTGCTGTGCGCCAAACCATTGTGCATCCAAAAATGTTTGTCGAATGAGTGCGAAAGAACCCATTAAGGAAACCGGCATACTCTGACTGGAGGTTCCTTTATCCAATGAGTAATGGGCTGCGGCATCAGCAGCGACGATGGATTCATTGGCATTTTTATTTCCAAGGGTAATCAGCGCTGAGGTTCCCCGGGCTATTCCATCGGGTCGCAGGCTCAGGACGCTGGAAAAACCAAGCTCTCGATACTTATCTCGCTCCGCTGTATCAGGAGTAAATTCTGTACTGGCACGAAAGTTTGAACGGATAGCGTCATTAACGTTAAATGCCCTATCGCTGGGATAAAGGTTTTCAGCATTGCCGTTATCATCCCGCCTTTCCAATTCTGATATTCCATAATCGGTATAAACATCGATGAATCCGGGATACACATACTTACCTTCCAGATCGATTTCGAAATAGCCAGCGGGAACATCGTTACCAACAGCAAGCTCAACCACCAGGCCCTCACTAATTAGTAAAGTGCCACCTCGTACATAAGTTCCATCCGGCTGATAGAAATTGCCATTGGTAAAGGCGAAGGCAGCCAGGCGGTTATCGGCGATTCCGTTTGGTGTCGCGGTTTCCTGTGCTGAAACTACAATTACTGCAGTTAGTAACACTGCAGATGCAGCGGTAACGAAAAACTTTCGTATGCTGTCTGAAGATACTGTCACGTGTTTCATTTTAAGTTTGGAAAATTCCAACCCCCATGAGGACTCCTCTTAGACTCAAGGAGTTTACAGTCTCGGTCATCTCTTACAACAATTTGTTGCTTTAAGTTTTGCGGCCGGACTTTTTCTGGAGAAGACTGTGGCTTATCGGCCAAAACAAATCAGGTATACTCCGGTTTCACTTGGCGAAGGACAAATGGGGGTACTAAATGTCATTGTTTGCTAAAAACATTTCGCTCGCTCTGGGCGTATCGCTCGCAGGTTTTCTAACTGCCTGTGGTTCTGAGGAGAATCAGAGTACGCCAGTTACTGCAACAGAAGCGGTAACTGCAGCTACAACCGAAGCTGTGGCACCAGCTTCGCCCGCGACAGGGCCTGAACTGGGTTCTTTCGGGATAGACATGAGTCACCAGGATCCTGATACGCGACCGGGCGATGACTTCTTTCGCTATGCCAACGGGTTATGGTTAGACACTTTCGAATTACCCGCATCAAGAAGTAATTATGGAAGTTTCACAGTTCTCAGCGATCGTTCAGATCGGCGCGTGCGCGCTATTATCGATGACTTGACCAATATCGAACCTGCCCAGGATTCTATCGAGCAGAAAATTAGTGATTACTACCTCAGCTACATGAATATTGACAGACTTAATGAGCGCGGCATCAATCCTCTGCTGCCTGGCCTCGCGGCGCTGAATGCAATCGATACTCGGGAAGACCTGATCCAGGGATTTGGTCGTGCCTTAATCGACAACACGGCGACACCATTTGGTTTTTATGTGGGTGCGGATCGAAGTGATCCGGATAGGCATCAGCTCGTTTTGTCTGTGGGAGGTATCGGACTTCCAGATCGTGACTACTATCTGCTCGATACCGAAGAGTTTCAGAATGTGCGCTCGGAGTATGTGGCTCATATAGCGCGAACACTGGAATTCGCAGAAATTGAAGATTCACAATCCAAAGCGGAGGCAATACTCGCGCTGGAGACCCAGATCGCTGAGTATTTGTGGCCAAGAGATCAACGCCGCAATCGAGACCTGACTTATAACCCCATGAGCTTTGAAGAATTTCAAAGCGAGTTTTCCGGATTGGATTGGAACGCTTATTTCGCTGCCGCAGGCATTTCGGAACTCGAAGATTTAAACGTTTCTTATCCAAGTGCCATGTCTCCCATTATCGAACTGGTTAATTCCGCTCCAGTGGAAGACTGGAAGAGTTATATGACCTATCGTTACATTGTGGATAGTGCGCCGGTACTGTCGGAGGAGTTGGATAACGAGCGCTTTCATTTTTACTCAACGGTGCTCAACGGAGTTCCGGAACAACGGGAGCGCTGGGAGAGGGGAGTCGCAAGAGTTGGTGCCCTGAGTAGCCTTGGCGAGGCTGTTGGCCAGGTTTATGTCCAACGCCATTTCCCCGAGTCCGCCAAGGAGCAGATGGAAGACTTGGTCGAGAACCTGCGCGCTGCCATTGCCCAGAGCATCGACGAGATTGACTGGATGGGACCCGATACCAAAGAGGAGGCCCATAAAAAACTGCAGTCATTCAGGCCTAAGATTGCCTATCCCGACGAATGGAAAGATTTATCCTCCATAGAAATTGTCCGCGATGATCTGTTTGCCAATGCACAAAACATACGTGAATTTAATTATGAAGATGAAATCGGCAGACTGGGTCAGCCCACTAATCGTGAAGAGTGGGGTATGACGCCGCAAACCGTTAATGCCTATTACAATTCTTCATTCAACGAGATCGTTTTTCCTGCCGGTATTTTGCAGCCTCCTTTCTTCGATCCCCTGGCCGATGCTGCAGTAAATTACGGTGGAATCGGAGCAGTTATCGGCCATGAGATGGGACATGGCTTCGATGACCAGGGTTCGAAATCCGACTTTGCTGGCATCCAGAGAAACTGGTGGACCGATGAAGACCGGGCAAACTTTGAGGTACTGACTACCGCACTTGCTGCGCAGTATGATCAGTTCGAACCGGTTCCAGGTTATTTCGTCGATGGCAACTTTACCCTGGGTGAAAATATCGGTGATGTGGGCGGACTGTCCCTTGCCTATCGTGCTTATCAGATGTCATTGAATGGCGAAGAAGCTCCAATCATCAATGGGCTCACCGGCGATCAACGTTTCTTCCTGTCCTGGGCCCAGGTATGGCAGCGCAAGTATCGGGAGGATGCACTAATTCAGAGGCTGACTACCGATCCGCATTCTCCAGCAGAATATCGTGTTAATGGTGTGGTACGAAATTTCGATGAATGGTACGAAGCATTTGACGTACAAGCTGAAGATGAACTCTACTTGGCACCTGAGGATCGAGTTCGTATCTGGTAACAAACTAACATCAGGAATAGGAGGCACAGTATGAGGAAATTAATAACGAGAATATTGTGCTTCCTGGTTTGTTGCTCTCCCGCACTGAGTAGCGCACAGCAATTCGATACGATTATTCGTAACGGCAAGATTGTCGATGGTTCCGGCAATCCCTGGTACCTGAGCGATGTGGGTATTATTGACGACCGCATCGTAGAGATTGGTGATCTTTCCGCTGCAAATACTGACCAAATAATCGATGCAAGCGGGCTGGTGGTGGCTCCCGGCTTTATCGATCCCCATACCCATGCGCTTAGGGGAATTTTCGATGTTCCCAATGCAGAAAGTGCGTTACTGCAAGGAGTCACCACCCTCACTGAAGGTAATGATGGCAGTTCTCCCTATCCGATCGATGAACATTACGCAGCAATCGTAGCAAGACAAATCAGCCCTAATTGGGGAGTGTTTGTAGGCCAGGGCACTATTCGCTCCGAAGTTATAGGCGCTGAAGATCGCGAGCCAACTGCGGCTGAATTGGAACAGATGAAAGCCATGGTGGCGCAAGCCATGGAGCAGGGCGCTCTGGGTATTTCTACTGGCTTATTTTACGTACCCGGCAGTTTCACCTCCACCGAAGAAGTCATCGAACTTGCCACAGTTGCCGCTGAATACAATGGGATATACATCTCTCATATGCGGGAAGAAGCGGCTCAGTTAATCGATTCAGTAGAAGAAACAATTCGCATCGGCGAAGAAGCCAATATCCCTGTGCAAATGACTCATCACAAAGTCATCGGTGTAGAAAATTGGGGATCCTCCGTTGAAAGTTTAGCTCTGGTTGATCAAGCCCGCAGCCGCGGAGTAGATATCACTATCGACCAATATCCCTATACAGCTTCTCAGACTGGAATTAACGCACTGATTCCGCAATGGGCACAGGAAGGTGGACGGGAGCGTATGCTGGAGAGAATTAACAGCGACGAAACCCGCCCAACCATTAAAGACGAAGTAGTTTTTAAAATTCTTTATGACCGTGGCGGTGGGCATCCGGAAAATGTTTTTATTTCTCGCAACTCCTGGGACCCGGATATGGCCGGTAAAAACCTGGCCGAACTTACCGTCGAAAAAGGTATGGAGCCCACTCCAGAAAATGCGGCTGATGTGGTATTTGACATTATTCGTGGTGGTGGCGCGACTGCTGTTTATCATGCCATCGGGCCAGATGATGTTGATCGCATCATGCAGCATCCGGCTACAGCAATAGGTTCTGATGGTCCTGTAGGTATATTTGGAGAAGGGGCCCCTCATCCCAGGCAGTATGGAACCTTTGCCAGAGTTTTAGGATTGTATGTAAGGGAGCGTGGGATTATTTCTCTGGAAGAAGCAGTACGAAAAATGAGTAGCCAGACAGCCAGACGCCTGGGAATTCATGACCGCGGTTTGATCACGGAAAATTATTTCGCTGATATCGCAATATTTGATGCCGACGAAATTATCGATAAGGCGACATTCGAAGATCCTCATCAATATGCAGTGGGTATGAAATATGTATTTGTTAATGGCACTCTCGTCGTGGAAGATGGGCAACACACTGGGGCCAGACCAGGGCGAATAGTATACGGCCCCGGTTATACTGGAACCCGCTAGAAATCCGATAAGGTTTGTTATGAGGAATTTTTCAAGACTAGTATTAACTGCAATTTTTTTGTTGCCTGGATTTCTCAATGCGCAGGTTGAATATCAGCCTGTCACCCAGCAAGCGCTGCGCGAATCCGCTGGAGGCGGCCCAATCGATTTTAAAGTGCTTGTCGATGCAGCAAATCTTGGTGGAGAAGAAACTCGAATTGCAGAGTTAACATTCCATCCCAGCTACGATCCTCAACCCCATACCCATGATTCCATAGAAATTTTCTATGTACTGAGTGGGCGCTTTGGCCATAACGTAAATGGAGTACCCGCGATTCTGGAACCCGGCGATATCGGCATTTGCCGACCAGGCGACACGATTATCCATTCTGTTGAGAGCGACGAGCCGGCCGTGGTCTTGACGATCTGGCTTCCGGGCGGCGCAGCAGCACCATTCCACAGTCCAGTTAATTAAGACTGGCAAAAAGGGCTAATTGGCGAGCCTGCCTGGCGTTCTATGCCAAGCCAGTAAATTTACCTGGTCTCCCCCATTTTTCGTGACTTTTCTCTGTGGCGAAAATCGCTAATTTTCTCGATTTTTCCCAATTAGACACAGTTGTTTATAATATAAGTTATTGTTTTTAATGGATATTGTGAGTTGGCACAGTATTCGCAACTCATATGGGGAATAGAGAAATTAGAAAACAGTGAAATACGACAATAACAAGCGCAAGGGCATGATGTCATGAAAGTAATCGGAAACCTTATCGTAATTTTTCTGGTGATCCTGGGGATTCTTGCGGTAATCCCGCTAGTGACCTTTGGATTCGCAATTGTCTGTGCGGTGGCAATATTCGCAATCTGGCTGCTGCCCATCTGGATTATTGCAACATCCGATAAAACAACGGGCTTTGAAAAGATAGCCTGGCTGCTGGCTATAATTTGTCTTTCCTGGTTTGCCTGGATCTTTTATTTCTTCCTGGCGCCACTTAAACCAAAAAATCGCTACTACTATGACTACTAAGTAACGTGTCACAGTTACAGTGACATTTCTTTGTCCTTTGTAATATATTGCGTCCTTGACTGGTTCCGTGGGTAAGCTTTAGTTGCACGCTACCCCGAATTCCTGCATAACTTGTTTGAGAATTTCAATAAAGGGTTGGAGAAGTAATGATGAAAAAAATAACGGTTCTGCTTTCTGCGGCAGCAATGATTGTATCCAGCATAATGTTTACCTCATATGCTCAGGACATGACTCCGGAACAACAAGCGGCGGCAGCCGTCGATCAACGCAAGTCTCTGTTCAAGACCATTCGTTATAACCTGGCACCGATCGCTGGTATGGCGCAAGGTGCACCATTTGACGCAGAAGTTGCTGAACGCAATGCGAGAAGAATCGCAGTTATGGCAACCATGATTCCAGAAATGCTGGCTGTGGACACCAGCGCTTTTGATAATATCGAAACTACAGCACTCGACAGCATCTGGGATAACCAGGGTGATATTGCTACCAAGGCACAGGCCTTAATCGATAATGCAAACGCATTTGCCGATGCGGCAGCCACCGGCGACTTCGGTGCTTCCATGGGTGCATTCAGGGCATTCGGCGGTTCATGTGGTAACTGCCATGATACTTATCGTGTAGATACTGACTGAAGAATTCCAGTTGCAATAAAAAAGGGCGACATTAGTCGCCCTTTTTTATTTTCCTTCGCTTTCATTAGACTTCATGCTGAATTCAGTACCAAACATTTGTTTCTGTGTCATTTTGACGTACAAAAATGCCATGGCAAATGGAAGTAAAGTACAGAACAGAATGCGAGCTACAGTCATTAAACTCATTCCCATCTGGGGAAATAATAAATTCCATTCAAATATTAGTAAAAACCCAAAATGGCAATATATGAGTTTGTTTCGAAATCCTTTATAAATTCCAGATTTGGAATCTCGAATTGCACTTGGGATAAACCAGGTGGCAAACAAGCTAAGTATGAATCCGTTAATTAAGAAAATGCTACTAGCCATATTTATGAATTAATTGCTCCCCCAATAACTCCCATTTCGATTGCATAAGCTCCAAACATATACCTGCCAAAGCCAGTTGTTGCGCCAGCCACTCCACCAAAAAAGCCACCAACTGCACCAGTAGCTGCGGTGCCAATTATTTGTCCCGCGTTTCCACCACCAGCGGCGGAAGACAATCCACCAGTAATACCGCCAATCACTGCGCCTGGTATTCCAAAGCCCCCACTCACCTGTTCAATTTCACTTTGCGTTAATTCTCTCATTTCAATCTCCTTTTGAAACCTTTCATCAGTAACTTGGGAGTGTAGACCTGGATCTTTAGTAAATAAAACTTTCGAGGAAATTAAGCTAGACTGGCACCATGACCATGCAGGCAATCCTCCTCCACAAATACGGAACAGAGAATGACCTCACTTTCGAGGAAATTGAGAAGCCCGTTCCCAAGGACGATGAAGTGCTGGTGCGAGTCCATGCTTCGGCAGTAAATGATTGGGAGCTGGGCATCATCGAAGGCAAACCCCTCTTCATGCGTCTGTTCCTGGGATTCCTGAGACCCAAGCTCAAGATTATGGGAACTGAAGTTGCGGGTGTGGTAGAAGCTGTCGGCAAAGACGTCCTCAAGTATCGCCCGGGTCATAAAGTTTATGGTGATCTGAGCGCACATAAGTTTGGTGCCTTCGCCGAATTTCTGTGCACCAAGGAGAGCGCTGTTGCTCATATGCCAACTAACCTCTCCTTCGATCAATCCGCCGCTATCCCCCATGCCGGACTATTAGCCCTTCAAGCTTTGCGCGACATAGCTGACTTCAGAGCAGGCCAGAGCTTGCTAATTAATGGTGCAGGCGGGGGTGTTGGTTGCCTGGGAATTCAGCTGGCGAAGATGCATAAGAACGTGCGCGAAACAGGTGTTGATAGTACGGAAAAGCTCGAACATATGGCCTTGCTCAGTTTCGATGAAGTGATCGATTACACCAGGCAAAATTTCACCGAGCTGGGCAAACAATACGATGTCATCCTCGATACCAAGTCAACTCGCTCTCCTGCTGAAATAGCCAGGGCCTTGAAGCCAAATGGAATCTACGTGACCGTAGGCGGCAATATGAATCGAATATTTCAGATCGCCTTTCTTAGCAGATTTATGCGCAATAAAGAAAACAGACAATTTCATGTACTGGGATTAAAACCCAATAAAGGCCTGGAGTATTTAACCGGACTCGTGGAAGGCGGAAGAGTTATTCCAGCCATCGACAGCAGGTATCCTTTAGAACAAACACCGCTTGCCATTAGGAGATTGAAACAGGCAAGTCATAAAGGGAAGATAATTATCTCAGTGGCAGCAGTTAGTCTTCCTCTGAGCGCTGACGAGTAAAAAAGGCCGCCAGCGCGTCACGATCTTCATCAGTAAGTTTGCTGGTGTTATGTTCGATAACTTCATTCATATCACCACCTACAAACTCACCCCCTGGTTTTAAACCCAATAATAAAAATATATCGAAGTTGTTTGTAGTCCACTCTTCCAGAGCTTCAGCATCGATGGCTTCGATTACTTCCTCGCCTATTTCTGCACCGGCATACTCACGATTGTAATCTGGAATACCAAGCCCGTTACGTGGTGTATGGCATTCACCACAGTGACCCAGATTACGGGCAAGATAAGCACCTCGTGCCAACAGTTCATTGTCAAACTGCTCTAACTCCGGCTGAGAGATGTCTGCCAGAGCGTTCCAGCCAGCGACAATCCGGCGAAATAACCAAGCCGGTGTTTCTGGCTCCGGCACTACGTTACTCAAGGGTTGCAACGACATTAAATAGGCAGCCATGTCCAGCACATCTTCATCGGTCATGCCGGAATAGGCCCGGTATGGAAACGCCGGGTAGTAGAAATTTCCAGTGGGTGTACGCCCATGTTTAAGTGCCGCAATAAAGTCCCTGGCTTGCCAGCTACCTATGCCAGTTTCAATATCAGGAGTTATATTAGGCGCATAAAAAGTTCCAAAATCCGTTTCCAAAGCCAGACCACCGCTTAGTGCTTCACTGGTGTCTTCGGTCTGCCCCCGATGGCAACTTATGCAGCCGCCCGCAATCAGCAAATATTCACCACGTTCAATTGCTTCAACTGAATCAGGGATTTGATTAGCAGAAGAAATGTTGGGTGGCGCAAAAAGCCAGATGGAAACCAGTCCCGCCAGGCCCAGAACAACAATCAACACTATGTTTCTTCTGCTCATTCGCTTTTACTTCATGTTATTTCAGTTTTTTATAACGCAGCCATTCTAGACATTGCGTAAATTCTTGTCGACTTCTATCAGTTATCGGTAAACTGGTAATTCAATTCATCATCTGGTGGCTTAGTTGTTAGAGTTTGAGCATATTGTTCAGGTAAATGACCTTAGTAATAAGGGGATTATAGCCCTGACCAGAAACCAGCTTTGGCAGGGACTCGTGCTAAGAGCCAGGAGTCCGGAAAAATTCAATCATGCGCTGCAGTGCGAATCGCAAGCTCCAGAAAATAACGAATTTATCCGTACTATAGAAGCAGGTAGTTCAAGTTTCCGGGAACGGGTAATTCTTTATCCCGAACAGAAAATTTGCACAAAAACCATCGCCGAATTCGATCAGATCGCCGCGCAAAGCACCACTACTATTGAGGAACCAGAACAGGGCTCGCTGTTCGTGCGTTTCTATTATAAGCGCGAACTGGATATAACGGATGAACGAGTAGATGTGGGTGAACACCTGAAGTCTGCTTACGTTCAGCTCGATCGCGACGCAATTGCCATGATCAGGCTTCTGGCTGAGAGCGCATTGTTCGATCAGACCATTAACTGAATCCTTCGTCTAGCTAAAGAATAGCCCCAGACTTTGCAAAGGCTGTGGCTTTGCGTCTGTTCCATGAATTGTTTATGCTCTCTTTCCCTCGCCTGCAAATCTGCCGGAGGAAAACATGCGAATAACAATAGCAAGATCATTAAGTCGATTTTATTTGAGTTCCCTGGCGCTCATTTTTTTCAGTTCAGCCGCCTGGGCTGACAGGCAAGTCTCCGATGACGAAAGTCATATAGACGATGAACGTATTCAGCATCGTAGCTATACATTCCCCCCTACCGGAGAAGAGATTCCTTACGCGCTATTTGTCCCTTCTACCTATAATGAAAGTGACCCGGCACCTTTAATTATTTCCTTGCATGGCCTTGGTCGCTCCTATGACTGGTTAATGGGGTATCACGGTTTTCTGGATCAAGCAGAAGCAAGTGGATATATAGTAGTTACACCCCTGGGCTATATTCGTCGAGGTTGGTATGGCTCAAGGAAAACAGAAGATCCACAGGATGGCGCGTATAGCGAACAGGATGTGATGGAAGTCATTCAGCTTGTTCGTGATGAGTTTGCAGTGGATAACAATCGCATTTATTTATGGGGTCACTCAATGGGTGGTGCAGGGACTTATCACCTTGCGGCGAAGAATCCTGATTTGTTCGCCGGTTTAGGGGTTGCAGCACCGGCACCGGAAACAAGTACAGATATCGAAGCAACTCTCAGCAAGATAAAACATATTCCCATTTTCGTCCTGCAAGGCGACGAAGACACTGCAGTACCTGTCACGCTGACCAGAGCATGGGTCAGCAAAATGGAAGAGTTGGGAATGCAACATGTGTATGCCGAAATTCAGGGTGGAGATCATTCGCTCCTAATTTCACAAAACAGCGAGCATATGCAAAAGTTTGTCGATTTTTTCAATATCGTCAGGAAAAAATATTAGAAATTCCTCTATGAAGAAATGTATGAAGTATTGGCCACTTTATGTTATCGGCGTTTTGGTTTCGTGGACTAGCTTTGCTGCAGAGTCGGAAAACTACGACGCAGCTGCAGCGTATCAGACCTCCTGTTTTGCCTGCCATGGCACAGGTCAGGCTCATGCACCAGTTGTAGGCGATGTAATTGAATGGGAAATTCGGGCCGAAAAGGGCATGGAAACCCTGGTGCAGAATACCATTAATGGCCTTAATGGCATCATGCCAGCCCGAGGTCTTTGCGCGGATTGCAGCGATGAGCAACTACGCGCCATCGTTGAATACATGTTAGAAGAAAGTAAATAAAGTAAGAGAGTTAATCAGGATATTGGAGCAAACAGATGCCAGAGTTTAAATCCGCAATCAGTCGTTACACTGATTTCTTTCGAGTTTTGTGTGCCAGCTGCTTGCTTCTAATAGCCGCTTGCTCCTCAGAAAATGAAACGACTTCAATAACTGTCGCCACCAGCAGCGAATCTACTGGGGGTGCAGTCGAACCTGAGGAAAGCAGCCTCTCCGCTGTAACTGACCTGGACTGGCCCCTGCATAATTTTGACCTTTATGGTTCTCGATTCGCGCCAACCGATCAGATTACCAAAGACAATGTTGCGACCTTAACGCCCCGCTGGTTATTTCAGCACGGTGTAATCGATGGAGTCAGCAACCAGACCACTCCGGTAATAGTCGATGAAGTGATGTACATAACCGATTCACGCGGCAGCGTGTATGCCGTCAATGCCAGGGACGGTCACTTGCTATGGTCATATGACGTAACGCGATTACTCGGTGGTGGGCGCCGTGAAGGCTATATTTTCAGACATCGCGGTGTAGTTTATGACGAAGGCGTTGTTTATACGGCGGCGGGATCCTTTATGTTTGCACTTGATGCTGAAACCGGCGAACCAATTGAATCATTTGGCGATGGCGGCCAGGCTTCGGTAATCCTCGATGTATTGCATCAACGCGATCCAACTATCGAAACAGCCATATCAGTTGGTTACTGGTTCACAACTGCGCCGCAGATTTACAACGACGTAATATACATTGGCACAACCCGCAGTGAGAGTCATATCGAGGGTGGCTATGTGTTAGCCATTGATGACCAAACTGGCGAAGTTATCTGGCACTTCAATACCATACCCCAGGATGAAAACGACCAGGGATGGGAGATTGCCGGCCCAACCTGGGTTGGCGGCGAACGCAATGGCGGCGGTATCTGGGAAACGCCTTCAATCGATCCTGAACTGGGCATGGTGTATTTCGCCGTGGGTAATCCCTTTGGTGATAGCACCAAACGTGACGGCATGAATTTGTTTACTGACTCCTTGATTGCTTTAACCCTCGATGAAGGCAGACTGGTCTGGTATTACCAACAGGTTCATCACGATGTATGGGATTACGATTCCGGTAACCAGCCGGTATTGTTTGATATGGAAGTAGATGGTGAGCCGGTCAAAGCCCTGGCGCAAGCGAGCAAGAACAGCTGGCTATATATATTGAATCGCGAAACCGGTGATCCGGTTCATCCAATTATTGAAACACCAGTTTCAACCGAAACCGATGTTGAAGGAGAAGAGCCCTGGCCTACTCAACCGATCCCCCATAAAGCAAATGGAGAGCGCATGGAACCGGTATCACCGGTTTTTCCAACGGATATCCCAGCGCAGCATATGGAAGCGAACAACCTTGTTGAGCAATTTACTCCCATCGGGCCCAACCAGATCTTTTCTCCAGGTTTCGGCGGCGGCTCCAACTATGGGCCCCTTGCTTATGGCAAAGACACTGGCTATTTGTATGTGAATGCCATCGACCAACCTTTTAATTCCGGGCGCGATCCGAAGGGCTATTTCTCAGCCTATGATCCAACAACCGGCGAACTAATCTGGCGGCAGATTTTTGAAGGATATGGACAGGCAGGGCCAGTTGTAACAGCAGGTGGTCTTGTTTTTGTGGGTGCCGGCAGTAATGAAGCGGGTTACTTCTATGCTTTCGATGCCGAAACTGGCGAACAATACTGGAAGTTTAATACCGGCTCCGGCGTCTTCGCGTCACCGGCGGTGTACTCAATCGATGGAGAAGAATTTATTACAGTTGCCTCTGGTGGGGGCTCTCGTGGCCGCCGCGGCGGCGACTTAATTCTCAGTTTTGCCTTACCGGAACGCAACTAGCGCAGTCCTCCCCTTGGGGAGCATCAGTCCTGTGCATTAAAAATTCAATAAAGCGTCGCTCTCATTGAGTGTTGCTATTGCACTCAGTTTTGCTGTTAGTGAATTGTCGCTAGCACAGGATGAGTTGGATCTGGTTTAAAAAGTATCAGGTAAACTGATTAGCAAGAGGATTGCAAATAAAAAGGCAGCGAGTTTTAAACTCACTGCCTTTTTCTAGCTTTGCGCCTTCGATCTGGAGACTAGATCGTGTTGCTCCAATTCCCTTTTTTACTGCTTCCCTGAATCCATCCCTAGACTACTACATACCTTCCATTAATCTTTCGATAGTGAATGTCTCTATAGCGATACATCCTTTCTCCATTGACTACCACAGTCCTGTAACCCCGTGGTAATGAAGCCAAGCGAATCCCGGCTATCGGATTTACTACAACATAACCACTGGCTCGTTTCGCATAGTAAACCCCATCATGAACATAGTAGACCTTACCAGTATGTACCACACGGACATGATTAGCAGGAATAGAATGCAAGACTGCACCTATCACTCGACTAACTGTGGTTCTAACCGGTACTGGTTTGTGCACAACAACGTTTCGTTCAATTACCAAACGCTTATGCTGATGACCTGGATGAGGACCTGCATAGACCGAGTCCATATTTATGAAGAAAATAAACGATGCTGCACTTAGTACTGTAAAAAGTTTCATGATGGTCTCCCATAGTCCCTGATTGAAACAAAACAATTCGTTTGCTTACACTCTAAAACGCGGAGCAAAATATTTGGTTTACAGGGTTAGAAAAAATTTTCAGTGGGGTGAAATGACGACTCGAAAGCCTATGGTATTGTTACGCACACCAGGATCTACGCCGCCTCTGACAGCACTACGAATATTATTTATGGTATCGGCATAGGAACCGCCCCGCATCACCCAGAGCGCATCCTCGGCCAGATTTTCATCATCGTCTTCAGCATCATAGGGGTACGGCTGCAGAGGGCTGCGAGTCATTTCCCAGACATTTCCTGCCATATCAGAAAGACCAAAGGCACAACTCGCGCAGGCATAGAATCCAACACTTCGCTTTCCCTCTCCAGCGAAATTGGCAAATTCAGAGGTAGGTTGAGAGCCCCAGGGAAAAGTTCGGCCATCATCAGTTCTGGCCGCTTTTTCCCACTCGGCCTCTGTAGGCAAACTGATCTTCGCTCCGGCTTCGAGCGAGGCCATTAAAGGCGCCGGTGTCTGGGGCGAGTTTCTCATTTTTCCTTCCAGCCACTGGGTATAGGCAATAGCCTGAGGCCATGTAATGCTGCTTACCGGCGTGGAGGGGTCACCCTGCAAGGCCGCGGGGTCAATTGCAATTCCTGTGTCTTCAACAAATTGTCTAAACTGGGCAATGGTTACTTCATAGCGATTGATATAAAAAGATGAGAGTTGAACGCTCCCCTGCCTTTGCAAGTTGGACCAACGTTCATTTTCATAAGCCATGCGATCCAATGCTGGATTACTTCCCATGGTGAACTCACCAGCCGGTATTTCCACAAACCCTAATAGCGCATCATCTGGTAACAGCCATGCTTGCTTATTAAATCCTGGAAGGGACTCAGCGGAATTCATTTGAGAATTTACAGACGAACTAATCGAACTTTGTGAACTCATCCAGTAAGCAACAAAAAAAATTATTATGCTCATGGCTGTAAAACCAACAGTTCTGCTTGGGGCTGTAGCTTCAGTCTTATTACCAATACCCGCCAAGTCTGATTCTGATCGATTCATCTTAGTGCATGAATAGGAATCTAAATGTTTTCACAGGCAAATGCCCAACTATGTTCACAGGCTCGGTCATACAATTCATCCAATGGGTTCTCCATTAGATTCAGGCCGCCTTCTCTTAGCAACAAACGTAAGTCCAGTTCATGAGGGTCTTCTTTCGCTAACAGGTCATCATTTAATAGGTTTAAACATCCCGCTTTGAACTTCAGCTCACAGGATTGAGCAAAGTAGTCTCTCGCCATGGCGTTATCCCGAGCTACGATAATTCCTTCCCGAAACTGCAAACCTAATTCGTTGCATGCCCAGGCAGAATTATCCGCACAGTAAGTGCTTTCCAGTTGCACCAGGCGCTCGCAGGCATTGGGCAATTCACTAAAGCAAGCCTCTTGCCAGAAAGGAAGGCTGTCCCCGGTATGTTTACTGTCAGTTTTTCCCAAACCGGACATAAGGAGAAAAACAAATACCCAGACACTCATGTGCGCCAGGTTCGCTTTTCCACCAAACCAATTGTCATTCCAGACATTGAGTAGTTCCCGGGACTTTATTGACCGAACTGCGTTATCAATGGCAATAACGCTCAGGTTCAGTATTGGTACCGCCAATAGCTTGTCATAAAAGGTGGGCGCACCCAAAGCCCCTAACAATGTGTAAAGTGCAAATACGCTAAACCCATAAAGAATGCCAAATAAGGTTTTACCCAATGGCGTGCGGGGGGAAGTAGATGGATCTGTTACTAGTAGATGAAGGCCAAGAAAGACAGCAGCGGGAATTTCTGAATCCAGAAAATAAGGGACGCCAGCTGTCGCATTGTATAGAGCACTTAATGCAAATAACGAAATCGCTGCCATCCCAGCCACAAGCGTAATCGAAAAAAAGTACATCACGATCAGGCCGATAAGAAACAGGAAGGTATATATATTCGGCGCAAGCGTTAAGGTTGATGCAATTTCCTGACCCCAGGTTAAATGCGTCGTGTTAGTGAGAATTAAAACTAAAGAAAACAATCCAAGAGCGAAAGCTGATGGGTTAAATATGTGAACATTGCGCCCTTCCCTTTGCCAGCGCACATATTCTTTGCCCATGAATCCGAGAGCAATCATTAGAAACTGCATATAAAACCAGTCATCTCTAAACCAGAGAAACAGGTTAATGCTCAAGATGATAGGAAAAGGACCAAAGCCCAGGGTGTATTTCTGGCGCCGCGACCAGGCCAGTAACATATCAAAGGTATAGGCAAACAGAATTTGTCCAACAATTAACCAGGCATGGTCATAGACTGGTCGCCAAAAGTAGCCCCAATAGGAATAGACACTTATTTGCACCATCGCCTGAATATAGTGCTGCTGCCGCAGGATCAGTTCGAACGAACGTTCCTCACCCGAACGCTGGCATTGCATGAATAAATAGACAAACCAGGTGAGCAAAAACAAGACGGCGCCAGCGAATGAGTAGAAGAGAATTTCATTAGCCTGAACCCGTGGTGTCATTGCTAATGCGGCGAGGGCAATAATCAGGGCAAAGGGAATCTTAAAATTTCCAAGGCTGAACCCTGCATTGGCAACAGGCTGCAAAACTGCGCTATTTCCAGAACTCTCCATGGATGAGCTGCGCTTACGCTTGGCTTTACTTACCATACTTCGATCTGCTATCCGTCACTAGTTTACTGGCTTTGAAGAATAAACCAGCTCCTGTGGCAATTCAATTTAGTAGGATTAGCAGAAATAGTGCCTTATGCAGCAGTTTCGAAGTAGCTGGCGCTATCAATTCGTAACAGATGGAACGGCGAAATTATAAATGAACAACCGACTGTCAAAGCCCTGCATGTCAGCTCATTGCAGCACCCATATAATCCCGCAAACAGCCGCCAAATCAGAAGCTTTTTGCACCAATTTTGGCGGTTGTTGAAGCCTCCCTTTGGCTCGATCTAATTGGGCGCGCTGTGTTCCTCCTCACCATCACGTTCATGATCATGGCGATGATCCCGATCATGATGGTCGTGCCCACCACCTACAGCCGCATCCACCATTCGAAAGGGCGCCGCGATTACAGTGCCAGCGGTATCGGCGGTAACTCCTATGACGGCACCAGTTAGCTGAAATGGTGCTTTGACTACTTCCGCCGTTGTATCCACTGCCACTCCGATCACCGAACCAATGCACCCTGTCAATGAGGCAGTCAGTACTGCAGCAACGGCCATTTTTGCAATTTTCATGTTTCTCTCCCAACTCGTCACCCGCATAAGGTGTCCTGGTTATTGTTTAACTTCAGATTTAAGACGCCACCAGTACCATAAATGTTTCAATATTAATTTGAGCTGAACTTTGGCATGGAATGTGTCACCGGAGAATGCGCGCGGAAGCGATTGCCCCGGAAACCCCCAAAAACACTGTAAATAGCGGATTTCGTGCAACAATTGGTGACTAATTTCTCCTTGAAAAAGCGCCCAATCACGCGTAATTTCAGCAAATTAGGTGGTATCCACCCAGAATTCAGCATTAGTACAAGATTTGGAGGTTCCAATGATTAACAGAGCCCTAACCAAACTGTCTTTGGCCATAGCCACTGTCTTGGTAGCGCCTTTAGCGCTGGGTCAATCCGATGATTTTCCCCGCACTGAATACGGCCATCCAGACTTACAAGGCACTTATACATTCAGGACGATTACTCCATTGAATCGCCCCAGAGAACTGGAGCATTTGGAGACCCTCACTCCTGAACAGGCCGCGGAATGGGAAGAATTTGAATTACGACGACAGAATCGTGACCTCATTATCGACTCTGTTGGTGGAGCAGGTTATCCACCGGGCGTAATTTCCTATAACAATTTCTGGTATGAGCGTGGTGAAAACACGGTGGCCGACCGCAGAACTTCACTAATTTACGATCCGCCCAATGGTCGCATGCCTCAAACCAATGAAATTGGGCGCCAGCGCCGCGCCGAGTACGGTCAGATGGTTTTTGAGAGCGCCGGTCCCGAAGGCCGAACCACTGTTGACCGCTGTATTGTGGGATTTGTTGGTGGACCGCCAATGATTCCTGGTTCCTACAACAACAACATGCAGCTGGTTCAGACCAAAGACTCCGTAATGATCCTGAATGAGATGGTTCATTCAGTGCGGGTTATTCGTCTCGACAGTGAACACCACACCAAGCAACTAAAATGGGAAGGTGATTCCATTGGATATTGGGAAGGCGATACGCTGGTAGTACATACCCAAAACTGGTACCACGATTACAATCTACGTGGCATGTCAGATCAAGCCGAAGTGGTTGAGCGATTTACGCGTACTGACGCCAACACGCTCGAGTATGATTTTACCGTAACCGATCCTCTCTCATGGGATGTTCCCTGGTCAGCAAAGTTTCCTCTGCGTGAATCCCCTGATCCGGTTTATGAATATGCCTGTCACGAAGGTAATCACGGTCTAGTCGGAATTCTGGCTGGTTGGAGATACCAGGAGTCCATCGGTAATAATGGCGACGGCTCACCAAAGTCCGACACCGGAGTAGTTGAGACTGAGGAAAACTAAAAACCCCTCTAAAATGAAGGATAAGAGAGGCCAGTAGGGAAAAACCTACTGGCCTTTTTAATTACGCAGATGATTAATTCCAGACTTGCAAAAACTTTGTGCATTGTATGGGTAGCGTTATTTACACTGTCAGGCATCGCTGAAGTAAATTCGATTCATATCGAATCAAGACTTGACCCAAATGCCATCATCATTACTCAAGTCGATATTATTTTTGTTTACTCGCAGGAAATTGTAGATCGTTTTCCAGCCACAAAAACCGAGTGGTATTCTAACCAACGTCAGTTTATCGCCGATGCCGATGATGGCATCGATCTACGCAGTGTATTTATTCCCCAGGGTTTCAACTCAGAGACTGCCAGCCTTCCGCAAAGGCGAAATCAAGCGTTGAAGGTTTTTATTTTTGCTGAGCATGATGCATCAACGGCGGCGCCAGTTGATGTGACTGACTTTGAAGACGTACTCGTCGCAATCGATGAGTTTGGCATTGTCGTAACCCGCCGCACTTAAGAACAGAATGTTGGATACAGGTCACCTGGAATCTTTTCTTGTGATCTTAAGCGTCTTTTTAATTATTCCTGGCACCAAGGCCGTTGAGATATTTTCAACCAGTTTTCAGGCCGAAAAAAAATGAGGGATGCAAAAAGTGTGCGCTTCCGATTTATAAATTTAGCAAAAAACGGAAAATCATCATTTTGCAGAACACAAAATAAGATCAGACAGTAATGCGCTATCGCACCAAGAGAGGCAGTGCCAACTATCCAATACCAAAGAATACGAATGGCGACACGCAGGAACTCTATGGGATTAATGTGCGCAACAAGATGTTGTTGTTCAAACTTTGATTATCATTGGTGACAATGCTATTGAGCACATACAAATCCACAATTTGGATCCAATCACACAGATTTTTTCGCCTCCACAAATTCGAATAATTTAAATTCGAAACCCTGCAGTTTGTAATAATATTGTTTAAATACTTGCCACGATTTCATTAAGCGTTGCGCTTGGTCTCATCGCCGCAGAAGCCAGCTCAGTATCTGGTTTATAGTATCCGCCAACATTCATCGCCATGCCCTGAACAGCATTCAACTCTTCAACGATTCTATTTTCATTGGAAGCCATTGCTTCAGCAACTGGTACGAAACGCGCTTGCAATTCGGTATCGTCAGATTGTTCAGCTAAAGCCTGAGCCCAGTACATAGCAAGGTAAAAGTGAGAGCCGCGATTATCCAGCTCATTCACTTTTCTTGAAGGCGACTTGTTATTGTCCAGGAACTTGCCAGTGGCGGCATCTAATGCGTTTGCCAGTATTTGCGCACGCTGATTAGAAGTAGCATTAGCCAGATGTTCCAGTGAAGCTGCCAGTGCTAAAAACTCACCAAGAGAATCCCAGCGTAAATGATTTTCTTTTTCGAACTGCTGTACATGCTTGGGAGCAGACCCACCAGCTCCGGTTTCAAAAAGTCCACCACCATTCATTAGAGGTACGATAGATAACATTTTTGCACTGGTGCCCAGTTCGAGAATTGGAAACAGGTCGGTAAGATAGTCACGTAGCACGTTACCAGTTGCGGAGATTGTGTCTTTCCCTTCTTTGATTCGCTCTAAAGAAAATTTGGTTGCAGCGGTTGGTGCTTTAATGTGAATTTCCAGGCCATTAGTATCATGGTCTGGTAAGTACTGATTCACTTTCTTGATCAGTTCTGCATCGTGGGCCCGGGCTTCATTTAACCAGAACACCACGGGAGTATCGCTCAGCCGTGAACGAGTTACCGCCAGCTTTACCCAATCCTGGATTGGTGCATCTTTGACCTGGCACATACGCCAGATATCTCCGCGTTCAACTTTGTGCTCCAGTAGTACGTTGCCATCGGCATCGCTCACCGTCATGGTGCCATTGGACGGAATCTCAAAAGTCTTATCATGAGATCCATACTCTTCTGCTTTTTGTGCCATCAACCCAACGTTTGGAACACTACCCATTGCCGCCGGGTCGAAAGCACCGTTTGCTTTACAAAAATCGATGACTTCCTGATACACACCGGCGTAACAGCGATCAGGAATAATTGCCTTCATATCATGCAGAGCACCATCAGGGCCCCACATCTGGCCCGAGGTTCTCAATGCAGCCGGCATAGATGCGTCGATGATGACATCACTCGGTACATGTAAGTTGGTAATACCGCGATCGGAATCTACCATGGCCATTTCTGGCCGGTTTGCGTAACAGGCTTGAATGTCTGCTTCGATAGCTTCTCGTTCTGCATCAGGCAAGTTCTGAATCTTTGCATATACATCACCCAAACCATTGTTCGGATCAATACCCAGCTCGACGAATTTATCGGCGTATTTATTAAACACCTCTTCATAGTAAACGGTGACAGCATGGCCGAAAATGATGGGGTCGGAGACTTTCATCATTGTGGCTTTAAGATGCAGTGATAACAACACACCCTGGTTCCTGGCATCGTCGATTTGCTCTGCCAGAAAAGTACGAAGCTTGTTCGCATTCATGCAAGAAGCATCGATTACTTCACCTGCCTGCAAAGCGATGCCTTCTTTCAGAATCGTTGAATTCCCATCAGCGTCTGTGTGCGTAATTGTGGCGGAAGTGGCATTAGCAATCGTTGTCGATTGTTCGCTTTCGAAGAAGTCGCCACTTTGCATGCTTGCGACATGAGATTTGCTATCTGCTGACCATGCGCCCATGGAATGAGGATTCTTCTTGGCATAGGACTTTACAGAAGCCGGTGCTCTTCTGTCAGAATTACCTTCTCTCAAAACAGGATTCACTGCACTGCCTTTAATACGATCATAGCGAGCCTTTACGTCAGTCTCCTGATTATTTGCCGGCTCTTCGGGGTAATCTGGCAGTTTATAACCCTTGTCCTTAAGTTCCTTGATAGCAGCTTTCATCTGAGGAATGGAAGCAGAAATGTTTGGCAGCTTTATAATGTTCGCCATTGGGTCCTGGGTCAGCTCACCCAGTTCTGCCAAAGCATCAGATTGTTTCTGTTCGTCAGTCAAAAATTCAGGAAAATTCGCAATGATTCGACCGGACAGAGAGATATCCCGGATCTCGACATCCACATCGGAAGCATCAGTAAACGCTTTGATAATCGGTAAAAAAGAGTAAGTCGCAAGCGCCGGAGCTTCATCGGTTTCGGTGTAAATAATTGTGGATTTTTGGTCTGACATCATGTTTCCTTAGCTGTGACGGAGCCAGTTGTCCTGACTCTCGATAGAATTCTGTTTTCTGCCTTGCATTAGGCTTTTTTAGCCCAAAAAAAAGGCGCGTATTATAGCAGTCAAGGGAATGCGCGAATAGTAGCCCGTTCGGCGCTACTTGCCGTGGATCTTGGCCTCAACCAAGTTGAATAGGTGTAAATCTTCCATGAATGTAACAACATCCATAGACAATTTCGTGTTGCGAGGGACCACGGTAGAAGACTGCCCTCTTATACTGGATTTCATTAAAGAGCTAGCCGAGTATGAAAAACTGGCTCATGAGGTAATTGCCACTGTCGATAGGCTTGCGGAAGCTTTGTTCGGAGAAAAAGCTTATGCGGAAGTCTTTATTGGCGAGTACGAAAACATTCCTGTGGGATACGCGCTTTTCTTTCATAATTTTTCTACCTTCACCGGTCGCCCTGGAATTTATTTGGAAGACATTTACGTAAAACCAGAAATGCGCGGCAAAGGATTTGGCAAATGTATGCTGTCCTATATTGCTAAGCTGGCAGTCGAACGCGATTGCTCTCGAGTTGAATGGTCAGTTCTGGATTGGAACGAACCATCGATCCAATTCTATCGTTCTATCGGTGCGATACCTATGGATGAATGGACAGTACAACGACTGCATGAACAGGCCTTAACCGATTTCGCATCTGCATTTGATAAAAGTTAGAAAGTAGTAATTATGAAAAATAGTCTAAATAGAATTGTCTTTGTAAATGGTGAATATGTTAAAGAAGAAGATGCCGTAATCTCAATTTTCGACCGTGGATTCATTTTTGGCGATGGTGTTTATGAAGTTGTGCCTGTTATCAATGGCAAACTCGTGGACAAGAAGTATTTTCTGGAACGCCTGGATCGATCTCTCAATGAACTTTCAATTCCATGGCCTTGCAGTAAAGAAGAATACATGGAAGTCATGAATGAGTTGGTTGCGAGAAACGACTTGCATGAGGGGATTATTTATTCCCAGGTGACACGGGGTGCCGCGGACAGAGACTTTCCATTTCCTGAGCATTCTGATCCAGGTTTTGTTGCGTTCACCTCTGTTATGGATTTGCTTAAAAATCCAGAAATTAAAACTGGCATTGAAGTTATAACGACGCCGGATTTACGCTGGAAGCGAAGGGATATCAAGTCGGTAAACTTACTTGGTCAGGTGCTGGCAAAACAGGATGCTGTATCAAAGAATGCAAAAGAAGGATGGATGGTAGAAGATGGATTTATCACAGAGGGAGTTTCTTCTTCGGCCTACATTGTTAAAGATGGCGTATTGATTACCCGGCAATTATCAAATTCTATTCTTCCCGGTATTCGGCGTCGCACCCTTCTTGAAATTGCCAAGGATGCCGGCATTGAAGTTGATGAAAGAGTTTTTACAGTGGAAGAAGCTATGGCAGCAGATGAGGCTTTTATATCCAGTGCGACAACCATGGCGTTGTCAGTGATATCAATAGATGGGCATACTATTGGGGATGGAAAACCAGGCCCGATTACCCAGCAGTTGAGACAGCTTTATGAGGCGAGAGTATTGGCTGAGGCAGCTGAATAAAACTCAGGCTCTTGGTGTGGAAAAAGTCAGGGCCTGATCTATATCTTTGATCCCATGAATTGCCATGAATAGCCTGTCAAATCCGAGCGCAACGCCAGCGCTAGCCGGTATTCCAGCCTCCATAGCAGCGAGAAATTTTTCATCGAGAGGATACACCTCCAGCCCCAGTCGTTCTCTCGCTGCATTGTCTGCTTCAAATCTGGCTCGCTGTTCCCTGGCATCCACCAATTCATAGTAGCCATTAGCCAATTCCATTCCCTCGTAATAGACCTCAAAGCGCTTTGCCACCAGGTCCCGCTCGTCGTTATAGTCGATAGCTGACAGTGAGGCTTGTCCTTTGGGATAGTCAAACACGAAGCATGTAGCGGGTAACTCCGGCTCGATAAGATTAGTCATCAATAACTGCAGATAGTCAGTGTCGCTTAGTTCTACCATGCTCAGGTCAATCTTTCCGTGGGCAATATCGGCCAGCTCTTTCGAATCGATACTATGGGGATTGATAGCAAGATGTTTCTCAAATAATTCACGATAAGAAATTTGTGGCATCGACTCGCATCGCAAGAGAGGACATAAAAGTTCAGCTACTTCAGCCATTAATTGCTCGAGAGTGAAGCCTGGCCGATACCATTCCAGTAAAGTAAATTCAGGATTATGTTGTCTGCTGACAGGATCATGACGAAAAACTTTGCCTATTTGATAAATGGATTCGGAATAAGCCGCCAACAACCTTTTCATGGCAAACTCCGGAGAAGTCTGCAGGTAGAGCGTTTGCTTTCCTTGGCCGAAATCGATGGCCGAAATCAAGGACTGAATATGGAGATCGGTAACAGGGGCATTTGCCAGAGCCGGTGTCTCTACTTCCAGAATTTTTTTAGCTGCAAAGAACTCCCGTAGCTGTGCCAACAGCTCGGCTCTTTTTCTGAGAATGTCGAGGGATGCGCCTGGTTGCCAGTTAACCATGGCTTTTACTACAAGTAAGTTGCATTACTTGTTAACACGGTTCTGGTATTCACCCGTTCTAGTATCGACTCTTAAAACATCACCGATATTTACAAACAGTGGAACTTTAACAATTGCACCCGAACTAAGGGTTGCCGGCTTGGTTCCACCTTGAGCAGTATCGCCTTTTAATCCGGGGTCGGTAGCGGTGACCTCTAATTCGACAAAGTTTGGTGGAATAACGGAAATAGGCGCATCATTCCAGAGTATGACTTGATAGATGTCTTGCTCCTTTAACCAATTCTGGGCTTCGGTTATTGCGTTGGCATCGGCTGCAACCTGTTCATAGCTGTCGTCGGTTTTCATGAAATGCCAAAATTCGCCATCGCTATACAAATACTCCATGTCTGTTTCCATGACGTCTGCCGCTTCAATGGATTCACCGGATTTATAAGTGCGTTCCCAGACACGGCCATTGAGCAAATTTCGAAACTTCACTCGGTTAAAAGCCTGGCCTTTTCCTGGTTTTACAACTTCGTTTTCCAGAATTGAACAAGGTTCACTGTCAACTAAAACTTTAAGGCCGGACTTGAATTCATTGGTGGAGTAACTCGCCATGTTTTCCTCATATATTGCTTAAGTGGTTTCAGACTAAATAGATCTCTGCCCAGATTCCGATTTGTTGCTATGATGCGTTGACTTTTGCGCTTAATCAAAACTAATCGATGACTCAAACTGCTTTATCTCTCATTCATACAGATCAGCCAAAAAAGTGGCAAGAGATATTATCTGATCTCATTACAGATCCAAAGGAATTAGTGCAAGTTCTGCAACTGGACCTCGCGCTGAAGCCCGCAAGCTTGGCGGCAATGGAACAATTTCCGTTGAAAGTAACCCGACCATTTGTTGCGGCTATTGAACCCGGCAACTGGCAAGATCCTTTGCTTCTTCAAATCTGGCCATCTCAGGCCGAAGAAGCAGTAATCACCGGTTTTGTCGCAGATCCTTTGTTAGAGTCTGATGCCAATCCAGTGCCAGGATTACTGCATAAGTATCACGGAAGAGTACTGCTTACCGCGGTCCCGCATTGCGCAATTCATTGTCGTTATTGTTTTCGGCGTCACTTCGATTACGCCAGCAACACCCCAAGCCGCCAGCAGTGGCAGCAAGCTCTGGATTACATTGCTGACGATAACGGTATTGAAGAGGTTATTCTCAGTGGCGGAGATCCGCTGGCGGCATCAGATCGCCAGCTAGCCTGGCTGCTGTCGCAACTGGAGCAGATTCAGCATGTTGCGACAGTGAGAATTCATTCCAGAATGCCCATCGTCCTGCCCCAGCGACTGACGCCAGTTTTACGGGATTTGCTGGAAAATTCGCGCTTTCGCTGCGTGTTAGTGCTGCACTGTAATCATGCCCGGGAAATTAGCGCATTAGTCAGATCTTTTTTGAGCAAGATCGATACAAATGCCGTCACTTTACTCAATCAATCCGTACTTTTAGCAGACATTAATGACAATTCAAAGATCCTGGAAGAGCTCTCCAGGACGCTTTTCTCCTTGAATGTACTACCCTATTACCTGCATTTACCCGACAAGGTGGCCGGAACCGCACATTTTTACGTCTCGCGTAAGGAAGCACTGAAGTTAATGGAGGAATTGGAGAATCGCCTGCCTGGCTATTTGGTACCTAAATTGGTGGTGGAGGAGCCCGGAAAAGCAGCCAAAACCCGAGTACGTTAACCGAACAAAGTTAACCCCAATTCCATGGAAGGAACTTGGCCATCAATTCTGACAAGAACCTGCAATTAATCCATCAAGCTCAGCAAGACGCATTGACGGGATTCTTCGATGAGTCTTTTTTCACTGAAAAACTCGAGCAAGTTTTGCAAGCCAAGAAATTTGAGCCAATCGCGGTCACGCTGGCACTACTGCAACTGGAAAATTTCTATGAGATTAGAACCTGGGTCGGGAAGTCTGAAGCCAATCTGCTATTACGCGATATTGCCCGGGTATTGAACAACGCATTGCCGCCAAATGTCCTGGTCTGTCGATGTCCACATTATGAATTTGCGCTTCTGCTCAGTGATGAGTGCAGTCTGAATGCCGTCAAAATTACGGAACGTCTGAAAATCGCCTTGCGCCAAGTTGCATCATCAGCAATACCGCCGCAATTGGAATTGAAGTGTGGTGTTGGGCTAGCAACTGTCGATGACCTGACTCAATCGGCTGATGTGTTGCTGGCGAGAGCGCGCCATAATCTCAGCCAGTTTTATTATCTCCAGGACGTCAATAGCCCGAATCAATTTCTCATCTCAGTTGATAAAGAAACTGTTTTGGATGCCGTCAAAACCGGTTTGAAGGCTGACAGCTTTCGTCTCTTCTTTCAGCCAATTGTGAGCTTGCAAGAAGATCAACATAAACATTATGAAATTCGTTGTTCACCCCCCTTATCCTATGCGGGAATTCCTGCCACAACCATGTTCGAGTTTGCTGTCCTTAACGGTTTTGGAGAGCGCATCGACCGGTGGGTTATCCAGCAGGCCGTTCATTTATTGCAGTCCCATCAGCAAGAGGTTTCGCACTTCACTATAAATCTCAGCCAAAACTCACTGGTCAGTGCCGAATTTATGTCATGGTTAACAGCATTATTAGGTGCTAATCCGCTTATTCAGGAAAAGCTGGTATTTCAGGTTAGTGAAATTGATGTGCTCACGTCTCAGCACCACATGACTCACTTCTGTGATCAGCTTGATTTGTTAGGAATCAAGCTGGGTATTAATCATTTCGGCTGTACGCCAGATCCATTTCGCTACTTACCATTACTAACTGCCAAGCAAGTAAAGCTCGATGTGTCGCTGCTTGAAAGGATTAATGAGAGCGCTAGTAAAAGGAGATTACTAACTGATACCGTAACGAAAGTACATAACCACGAATTAAATGTTGTTGCAGGAATGATTGAACAAATGATTTCTATCCCGGAATTGTGGCGCGCAAAAGTGAATTTTGTTCAGGGCAACTGCTTCCAGGCACCTGCTGAAAAAATCGACTTTCACTTTAACTCCAACATTTCCCTCACGATGCATTAAGATCCACTCTATAAACTAATTGGGTAAGCAGCCAGCTCCTGCTATTCTCTCAGCACACGAGATCAGATTTTTTTCAAAAAGTGGACGCAACCCAAAACGAAGAAGCGGAAGAGCATTCAGAAGAAGCCTCTCCAGCCCCGACTAACAAAGCTTCGAGTAAGCAGATTTCGCGCAAATTTAGCGTAGCGATTTGCTTGCTTCTGGTTTTGGCTATGTGTGTATTCTGGTTGATCAGCAGTTACAACACTCAAAACTTACTCCGCCAGCAAGCGGATGGGCTCGGACAGAGCCTGGCACGGCAAACTGCAGCTCAACTTACCGAACTTATGTTAGCCAATGATTTAATCAGCATGAACGTTGTGCTGGGAACTCTGATAAGAGATTCGTCGATTGCCGCAGTATCCGTAGTCAATGTGAACAATGAAATTATTGCAAGTGCAACCGGCAATGAAGCTGAAATTCAACCCCTGATCCCATTACCAATTACCTTAACCACCTTGCAAGCTGAGTATTCGGCACCGATTACGCTGGCTGATTCAATCGCCGGATTTGTGCGATTGCGCCTCGACCTATCCTATATTGAGGCCGGTATGGTAGACAGCCTGATTCTCATCATTGGCGCAACTATCTTGCTAATAATTGTTGCTGTTGCGGTGACCTCTACCTATTTCCAGTACCTTGTCAGCTTTCCAGCAAACCTCCTGTCATTTTCTTTAAGTAATATTCGCAAAGGCGAGATTGAAACCTGTCCCGAGCCCACATCCAATAATGAAATCAGCACAACAATCAGGCAGTTTAATGCTACCGCTGAATTTCTTGCTCAGAATACGTTTCTAAATAATTTCGGCACCCGTCAACCAGAAGCGAATGAACAGACATTCAAAACCCAAGCGGGTATGCAGGATGCGACTTTACTGGTAATCAGAATGAGCAATTTTCAGTATCTTGCTTCTACCGTTGGGGAAATCAAGATGGTTGAATTATTGAATAAGTACTATTTCTATGCCGGCAAGGTAAGCCAACTCTATAACGGCACAGTAAATTTTTGTTCGGATGATGAAGTGCTGATAAATTTCAGCACTGCACAACTCGCCGAAGAACAAGCTTTCTATGCAATTTGTGCCGCGCAGCTCTTTTTGCAATTGGTGGGCGATATTAATGACATTGGTGACGAAACGGTTGATGCAAAATTTAAACTGGCAGTACACAGCGGGAAGACAGTTAGCGGTCTGTATTCACCCATTACCCAGGACACTGACAACCTCACCGGTAAGACTCTTGATTTAGCCCGGGATATTTGCGATGAATGCCCTAATAACTCCGTACTGATTAGCGAAGCTGCCTTCGAGCATGCAGGCGCTGGAACACGGATTGAAGCAGATGAATACGGTGAGATTGGTGAGCAAGAACAAACCAGAACTTTTATTGGCCTGGAGCCAATGTCTGAATACCGCTTATTGCTGGAAAGACAGGCAATACAACTAGTCACTGTATATAGCAACTAGCCTGAAATTATTCTTCAGCTTCTTTCTCTGGGTCCTTGGCTTTATTTTTAACCAGCACTTCAATGCGATCCACGTTCTGAAATCCCCTTGGTAGTTTGCTCCCCCTGCGACCTCGCTCACCACGATAGTGTTCAAGATCGGAAGGTTTAAGATTATGATGTCTGCGTCCAGCGAATACCGTTAATGAATCTTCACTGGAGAGCACTGCCATAGCGACTACGAACTCCACCCGCTCAGCAACACGGGCAGATGGGATACCGATAATCTTATTGCCTTTACCTTTTGCGAGCCTTGGCAGGTCGCTGATGGGAAAAAGCAGCATACGCCCTTCGTTAGTCACCGAAACAATCAGATCGTTGTCATAGTCATTAACCTGTAATACCGTTAACACCTTACTTCCCTTCGGACATCTTATTACCGCCTTGCCTTTTTTCGCATTGCTGACAAAGTCCTTGATCTTGCCAACAAAGCCATAGCCAGCGTCACTGGCGAGCAATACATCTTTCTCGTCCTCGCCTATGGTTACCCCTTCAAAGCTTGCACCGGAAGGTGGATTTACCCGCCCCGATACCGGCTCTCCCTGGCCGCGGGCAGATGGCAAGGTGTGAGCCGCAAGGGAATACGCCCTGCCAGTGGAATCCAGGAAGATGGCAAGCTGATTACTTTTTCCGCGTGCTGCAAATTTAAATCCGTCACCGGATTTGTATTGCAGGCTCGTGGGGTCCACATCATGACCCTTTGCCGCGCGCATCCAGCCCCTTTCGGATAACACAATGGTCACCGGTTCAGTAGATAGCAGCTCGGTTTCACTAAAGGCCTTGGCCTCCTCTCTTTCTACAATCGGCGTTCGTCGCTCATCGCCGAACTCAGCTGCGTCAGCCTTGATTTCATTCTTGATTAATGTTTTTAAGCGAGCAGAAGATTTAAGTAACTGCTCCAACGTTTTTCTTTCTGCACTAAGCTCTTTCTGTTCAGCCTTTATCTTTATTTCTTCAAGTTTGGCCAGCTGCCGCAATCTCAGATCCAAGATAGCATCAGCTTGACGATCAGAAAGCTTAAACTTTTTCATCAACGCCGGTTTAGGTTTATCTTCCTTGCGAATGATCTTGATGACTTCATCGATGTTTAAAAATGCAATCAGTAACCCATCGAGTATATGTAGTCGATCAAGAATTTTATCGAGTCGATACTGTAAGCGGCGTTTAACTGTCGTGGTTCTGAATTGCAGCCATTCTTTTAGCAGCGTGGCGATGTCTTTGACTTGAGGACGCTTATTAATGCCTATCATGTTGAAATTCACACGATAGTTCTTCTCAAGATCGGTAGTTGAAAAAAGATGTGACATTACTGCATCGGTATTGACGCGATTGGAGCGAGGAACCACAACTATGCGCGTTGGATTTTCATGATCCGATTCATCGCGAATATCCACCACCATGGGTAGTTTCTTTTTTTGCATCTGGGCCGCAATCTGTTCAAGCACCTTGGCACCGGATACCTGGTAAGGAAGTGCGGTAATGATGATCTCACCATTATCAGTAATATAGGTAGCTCGAGCCTTCAGCGATCCACGACCAGTTTTATAAAGTTCTATTATCTCTTTCCTGGGGGTAATCAACTCCGCTTCGGTCGGAAAATCCGGACCTTTGATAATCTTGCAAATTTCAGCAACACTTGCCTTGGGTTTGTCCAACAAGTGAATACAGGCTTTGGCTACTTCATTGAGATTATGTGGGGGAATATCAGTAGCCATGCCAACTGCAATGCCACTACCACCGTTGAGTAATACATTAGGCAAACGGGATGGCAGAATTTCCGGCTCTTCTAATGTGCCATCAAAATTAGGCTTCCAGTCGACAGTACCCTGACCCAACTCACCTAGCAGAACATTGGCATAGTTCTGCAGGCGGGATTCGGTATAGCGCATTGCCGCAAATGATTTTGGATCATCTTGCGAGCCCCAGTTACCCTGACCATCAACAAGGGGGTAGCGGTAGGTAAATGACTGGGCCATGAGCACCATGGCCTCGTAGCAGGCAGAGTCCCCATGGGGGTGGAATTTGCCGATGACATCGCCAATCGTGCGCGCAGATTTTTTAAATTTGGAACTGGCCTTTAATCCAAGTTCTGACATGGCATAAACGATACGCCTTTGCACCGGCTTCAATCCGTCACCAATGTTCGGCAATGCACGATCATTAATCACGTACATTGAATAGTTGAGATAAGCCTGTTGGGTATAGGTCTTTAGGGCGATCTGTTCAACGCCGTCGTCATTTACTGTGATATCTTGATTCATGATTTACTCGTGATTTAGTCGGCATAGTCGGCCAGATTACCGCTGGTTTCCAGCCACTCCTTGCGGTCAGGTGCACGATTCTTGGCAAGCAATAAATCCATGGTTTCAAAGGTACCGCTCTTCTTCTTTGCTGTCGGATTGTTTTCGAGAGTGAGTTGGACGAGGCGCCGGGTTTCAGGCGCCATTGTAGTTTCTCGCAATTGCATGGGATTCATTTCTCCCAGGCCTTTGAAACGCTGTACATTAACTTTACCGGACTTCTTTTCAGCGACAATGCTATCCAATACGCCCTTTTTTTCATCTTCATCAACTGCATAAAAGACTTCTTTGCCAACATCGATGCGATAGAGAGGCGGCATAGCCACATAAACATGACCGGCTTCCACTACCTGGCGAAAATGCTTAACGAATAATGCGCATAGCAAGGTTGCAATATGTAAGCCATCAGAATCCGCATCCGCAAGTATGCAAATCTTGCCATAGCGCAGGCCGTCGAGCTTTGGCGACGCGGGATCAACTCCTAATGCTATGGCAATATCATGAACTGCCTGTGACGCCAGTATTTCCGATGAATCCACTTCCCAGGTATTCAGGATTTTTCCACGCAGGGGCATGATGGCCTGAAATTCACGGTCTCTTGCCTGCTTAGCGGAACCACCAGCTGAATCACCCTCAACGAGAAATAGTTCGCCCGCCATAACATCCTCGGTGGAACAATCCGCTAACTTCCCCGGAAGTGCAGGACCTGAGGTAACTTTCTTGCGTGCGACTTTCTTACTGGCTTTAAGCCTACTTTGCGCATTATTAATACACAGTTCAGCAATTGCCTCGGCTTCAGCAGTGTGTTGATTCAACCATAAGCTAAAGGAATCTTTTACCACACCGGAAACAAACACACTGCATTGCCTTGAAGATAATCGCTCTTTTGTTTGTCCTGAAAACTGAGGATCTAGTAATTTTGAAGACAGGACGTAACTGCAGTTTTCCCAGACATCATCTGCGGAAAGCTTCAATCCCCGCGGCAATAAGTTACGAAACTCACAAAACTCACGCAAAGATTCCAAAAGTCCGGTGCGTAATCCACTAACATGGGTACCGCCTAATGGTGTTGGAATGAGATTGACATAGCTCTCGCCCAGAACCTCTCCACCTTCTGGCAGCCACTGGATAGCCCAATCAACAGCTTCATCATTTCCCTGGACAGACCCTATAAAAGGTTCTTCGGGCAAAGTCTCGTACTCCGCAGTAGCCTGGACCAGGTAATCGGTTAATCCGTCTTGATAACACCATTCTTCACTCTGGGCTTTGGCTTTGGAAACCGTGTTGTCGATAAAAACTACTCTTAGCCCCGAGCACAAGACTGCCTTGGCGCGAAGTACATGTTTGAGTTTGGGAATAGAGATTTTTACGGAATCGAAATACTTCTCATCCGGCATGAAAATAACTTTGGTGCCAGTATTTCGTTTTCCAACTTTGCCTATGACTTTTAGCTGGGATGCTTTGTTCCCATTTTTGAATTTCATGCCATAAACTTTACTGTCGCGTTTTACCTCAACTTCGAGATACTTGGACAGGGCATTTACGACAGAAACTCCCACTCCATGTAAACCACCTGAATACTGATAATTTTTGTTGGAGAACTTACCGCCAGCATGAAGCCGGGTAAGAATTAACTCAACTCCACTAACTTTCTCACCCTTATGTTTGTCAACCGGCATGCCCCTGCCATCGTCGGTTACTTCGACGGATCCGTCTTTATTCAGGGTAAGAGTGAGTGTGTTGGCAAAGCCTGCAAGTGCCTCGTCAACACTATTATCGATTACTTCCTGAACAAGGTGGTTTGGCCGAGTTGTATCTGTATACATGCCGGGGCGCTTTCTGACAGGATCGAGTCCCGTAAGTACTTCAATCGCGTCGGCATTATAGGTGTTACTCATCTAAAAAATTCTTTACCAGAAGGGTTTTGGTTTACTGCAGTTGAATAATATTTTATCGCTCAAAATAACCAATTCTTGATAGTAGAAACTCAAAGATCATGGGCAGTTCAGAGACATAGTTCTCATAACTATGGTTCCCACCTGCTCGCACAATACATTGGGCATCTGCAAATTTTTCTACGGCCAGTCGATAGTCTAGGGTCTCGTCTCCGGTTTGTACCAGCGCCATAATATTATCTGGATTTGAGAGTTCTTCGACATAAAAATTTTCAAGCTCCGTAATATGTTCTTTCGTAATTGTATGGATCTCTTCGGTATAGTAATTTTTGTGCCTACCTATATGCTTTTCCCAGTGCTCAAAAGGTCGCACGGCCGGATTAATTAGAACCGCAGGAGCATTGTAAAATTCCGAGAGATAAGTCGCGTAATAACCGCCCAAAGAACTACCCATTAGCATAATATTGCCACGATCATGAGCATCAAGTATGGATTTTAATTGGGCAATTGCTTGAGCCGGGCCACTGCCAAGAGTTGGAACCTTTATGAACTTGCCAAGCCCTGTTTGCTCACAGTAATTAATTGTTTGTTGCGCTTTCTGCGAAAGAGGAGAACTTAAAAATCCATGCAGATAGAGAAGAAAAGGTTCGGACAATGCAAAAGCCTAAAGCTGTATCACTATTAAGAACTAGTACCCACCAGAACTGAAATCTGCTTCAAAAGTATAGCCGGTCACTCGAATGACTTCAGTATCAATGGAGCCATCTTCATGTAATTTAATACTTCGATATCCCGGATTAACTTTGTCCAGGGCGAAATTTGTTACATTAGGCTTGAATTGGATGCAGGTCGAAGGTGTGCAAAGACAACGAATAACTTCATGCTCGAAATCCAATTCTTGGTGGATATGCCCATAGACAATACATTTTATTTTGGAATACTGCTTTACAGTATCAAAGAACTGAACCCTGTTCTGTAGCCCTATATCCTTCATCCATCCAGCATTTCCCTTTACCGGATTATGATGTAAACATACCAGGCAGTGCTGTATTGCATCATCAGCTTCTGCTGCAGACAAAGTGTCATTAAGAAAATCTATCTCTGCCTGGCTCAGTTTGCCATGCACCTGACCGGCAACGCTGGTATCTAAAAAAGCTAACTGCCAGTTATTTATCCTTACCGACTTCTCATCGGCATCTTTACCCATGGCCACGTCTTTCATCACTGCAGCACTATCATGATTACCAGGAATCCAACGAAATGGAGCATTCAAGCCTTCCATGGTACTAATGAAATTTTTATAGGCGTCTATTGAAGCATCCTGGGCAATATCTCCAGTTGCCAGAATAAGGTCAATTTCTTGTTCATTCTCTTTTAGAATTTTGACAACATGATCCATGCTGTCTTGGGTATTCATTTTGAGAAGAGTGCCAGAGGAAGAGCCATACAGATGAGTATCTGTAATTTGAACCAACTTGATTGGATTTTGTGTAGTCAGTGTAGTCATGACTGCAGTTTGGGTATTGTTATGTTATGAAAGTTAGCTCTGGTGTTTTTATACTTCTACCTACTTGAAGACAATGTGTTAGCCATTCACCCAAAAATGAATTTACCTGCATTTTCTCATCAGAATGATACATCTTGGGGTTTGGTTGCGAATACCTGGGTTTTAGATTTCGATGGCCTTGGTAAGACACAACCTCCGCAGTGCTGGCATCATGATAAACCCTTACCAGCATCGAAGGATTAGTCATCCATTTTTTGAATTCAGGTCTTTGTACTATTTCCAGCGTAGTCGTGTACTTGAAGGCTTCCAGAATTTTGATTTCGACTGTCACTTTCTCGTGTGAGTTTTCGAGATCAGCTATGCAAAATTCTGTAATCAGGCCTTCCAGCACTTTTTCTGGTTCTTCGCAATTTTCAGGCAGGGACTTATTTGCAGAATCAGGATTTTTTTCAATGTAATCCTTAAACGACTTGTCTCGATACGCTTGCAATTGTGGTACTAACTTAAGCAAACGAATGTAATTGGCATCACATTCCGCCATTTGCTTAATCAAGTCTATGCTGTAGTTAGGCACGATCTGTTCTTCTATTCTGTTTACTACTAATTTCTGCTCTGATTAAAGTAAGTTTTCTAGTATTCTCTTTACCATACCGGTCTCACTGAAAATAAGACTTTCTATATAATGTGGTCGGCTAATTTGAACTCTTCCTAATAGCAGATTCAAAAATCCCCTTTGCCTGGCACTATTCTGATATGGACTACATAATTGTAATGATTTAGGGTTTTATTGCGAGCCCGCAAACGCAACTTTTTTGGTTGACAATTACGTCTTATTGAGCGTGTAGCACTATAGCCAGGCCTGAACCAGTTTGTCTTTGTTGAGTGCCAGCCATTGGAGCGCAATAATAGACATCGCATTATTAATCTGACCAGTCTCTATAGCAGCAATAGCTTCCCCGGAAGACAGACAAACTACCTCGATATCTTCATGCTCTTCAGCCAGCCCAAATACGCCACCGGCATTATCAGCTTCAATTTTACCACAGAACAAAGTCACTTTTTCGTCACTAACCCCGGGGCTATTGTAGTAATCACATATTCGAACAAGTTCGATAATATTGCAGTTTGACTCCTCTTTGGTTTCTCGAATCGCTACGCTTTCCAGAGATTCATCTTTGTCTACTATGCCAGCAACCAGTTCCAATAACCATGGCGAGATATTTTCATTAATTGCACCAATCCTGAATTGCCGAACCATCACTACTTCATCTCGACCAGGATCGAATAGTAATACGCCTACTGCGGCCGTCCTTATAGATAATTCACGCTGAATGGATTCACTCCATCCACCATCAAAAAGTTTATGTTTAATTTGTAATTTATCTACTCGCAGAAAACTGTTGAAGCAGATTTCTCTTTGCAGAATTTTGACATCTGCAATTGAATACTTCGATTCAAGTTTCTTCATTTATAGTTTTGAGCGTAGCCTAATTTTAGTCTCGGCTTGTTACTTCCAGCAGATGATAACCGAACTGGGTTTTAACCGGCCCCTGCAAAGTATTAACATCCGCACTAAACACGACTTCGTCAAATTCCTTTACCATCATACCAGGACCGAATTGTCCAAGGTCACCGCCCTGTGCTTTGGAAGGGCAACTGGAATGCGCACGAGCGATATCGTCAAAATCCTCTCCTCCTTCTATTCGATTTTTCAAGTCCAGGCATTCTTCTTCAGTGCTAACTAATATGTGTCGTGCGGTTACTACAGTCATATGTATTCCTCCATTTATAAGAGCTCATTATGCACGATACTCAATAGCTGAGCACACTTAATCTGAATTAAGTTATAATTCGCGCCCACTGAAATTGATGTCTCCTAGATATTTCAATTCCGGTGAACAGACTTCAACTACTGCAACTAATGATCAGGTGATTTATGCCTTTGCCAGAATCGTCCCCAAGAAAGCATGTACATACTCGTGCCATAGATTATAGGGGTTACGAGCGAGAAGATGGATTATGGGATATCGAAGCCCATATGATTGATACCAAGACTTACCCATTCAGCAATAATTGGCGTGGGGAAATGCAGGCCGGAGAGCCATTACATGAAATGCTCTTGCGGGTAACCATTGACGATGACTTTGAGATTCACGATGTCTATGCTGTGACTGATAACAGTCCATTTCAAATGTGCCCTGATATTACTCCAAACTACAAATCACTTATTGGAATCAAGATGGGTCCGGGCTGGCGTAAGGCAATTCGAATGAAAGTTGGAGGAGTGCAGGGTTGTACTCACTTAACTGAGTTGTTGTTTCCAATGGCTACAGTGGCAATGCAGACAATCTGGCCATTGCGAAATAAACGCAGGAAAATAAAAGAGGGTTCTGAAAAAAGGCCTGATCGTCGCCCGGTGATTCTAGACACCTGTCATGCCTGGGCATCTGATTCCTTGGTGGTTAAGGAAAACACACCAAAATACTACACCGGCAAAGATAATAGTTAAGCGAGACTGGCTAGCCGTAGTACAAGGGAATGACTACGGTCATTATTACGCCTTCGCGATCTTTTCTGTTTTCTGCTCGAATTTGCCCGCCATGAAATTCAGTAATCAGGCGCGCAATATGTAGACCCATGCCCAAGTGAGGCTGCCTTTGCTTTTCCTGCGGTCTCACTGAGATCATCGAGTCAAACAATCTTTCCTTCATTTCTTCCGGTAGAAAAGGTCCAGCATTTGAAACCTTCACAACCGCATGATCCCGGAGTGTTCTACAGTAAACCATGATGGGTTGATCCGGATAGGAAAATTCAACTGCATTTTCCACAAGTTTATCCAGTAGCTGCGCGATGTACTCTGGCACACCGTTTATATGTATAGGGTACTGGGGTAGGTCGGTTTCAAACTTCTGTTTGGCATAAGCCAGCTTATAACCTTCCACGCAGCCATGAACGACCTCATTCAGCTCTATCTTTTCTTTTTCGGAGGTTTGCAGCATTTGTTCCAGCCGCGTAGCCTCACTCATGTTTGTCAAAATGAGATTGAGTCTGTTTATCCCTTCTTCTGCACGTTCCAGATAAACTGCTGATTCAGTGTTGTTCTCTTGCATGCCCAGGTTTTCTAGCGAAGAGCGCACAACAGTGACTGGCGTACGTAATTCATGGGAAAGTCTCGATGACATATTTTCCAGGTAGTTCGTGTACTGTGTAAGGCGCTCCACGATATTGGAAAAACTGCGGGATAGATCGCCAATTTCATCTGAGTTTCGTGAAGGCTCAATGGTATTCTGAACGCGTCCAACCTCGTCGATGATACCTTCCGCCTGATTACGTAATCCTCGTATGCGATTAGAGATTCTTGAAGCGAAGAAGAATAAGCCCAGGGCGACGATTAACATTACCGCCAGAATAGTATTAAACAATTGTTCCAGAGCCTGATTGCGAAAGGTACGAATGCCATTCATGTTCTGATCGACAACGACTGCCCCCATGACTTCGCCAGCGGAAACAATAGGATAAGCCGCCTCAAGCAAGCGGGTTTCGGTATCTGCAAGTGTGCGAAACTGGGTCATAGGCACACCACGCAATGCCGAGTTGATGTGGTCACCTTCCCGAGATACATCAGAATACAACTCATCAATAAAATCATTACTGGGCTTCGTTAATAACTGGTAATAAATCGGATCTAGGATACGATTCTGCACATAAAACCAGTACTTATTTACCGGTTCTTCCGTTATTGTTCGTGCTAGCTGCAATCCAGATGCCGATTGAATATCACCACTGGTTAACAATACCCTGCCACTACCGTCTACTACCTGAATACGGGAATTATTGTTGTTCATACCTGCTACGATGCGATCAATCTCCGGCGTGGGCAGGCGCAAAGATCCCAGCCTTTCAGCGTCTGCAACTTTGTATGTTGCAACCACCGTGCTGATTGAGCGTTCTACTGGATCATCAACATCGAAGACGGCGAATCCCAGGCGATCGCCTAACATTTGCATAGGAATTTGTAATTCCACTTCATACCCACCGTCGACTTCATACCACTGGCCAGTTATGCGCCCTTCATAAACCGGATTGGAATAGTCCCTTTCTACCCTGAACGGGTAGATTGGTTCAGGCCCATAGGGAGCAATCACATAACGCGTAATTTCAAAACCATCCTGGGATAACATGGTGATTTGCAGAAAATCGCTGCGGTTAACACTTAGAGCTTCCCGATCACGATAGATGAGATGATCATCCTGGACTTTAAAATAGGCAAACAGAGAACCGTTATACTCTCCCACCATATTGGTAAAATAAACTGATCCATCCTTGTCGTAGTAGCGCACTGGATTTAATGGTGTACGTAAATAATTCAGTCGATCATATTCGACTTCATACTGCTGATACTCACGCCAATCCAACAACGATCCGTCATCCAGTTCCAGTGGAGAAAAAATAGGGTATACATAAAGGTCTTCACTACGTCGTGCCGGGCTATAACTGCCTTCGTCAAACAGTTCCGGCCGTTCATTCAGTGCTGTAGCTAAAGCTTGCGCCGTACCAAGAACTGTTTGTTCTTGCCCACGCTGCAGATAACCTTCCATTTCAAGAATGTACTGGTAACCCAGGTAAGGAATAACCAGCAAGAAGCTGGAGAGAAATACCAGCTTGAAGCGAATACCAAATGGGTTTTTAAATGCCAGCTTCATATATGAAACGAAATTGCTCGGCTAAAAAATGTAAATTATTGAAGATCTGCTGTTCTCTAAAATTTTCAAAAGAATACAGAATTAGCAGATCCCGACCTGATTACTTGTAATTACAGCTTAAATGAATCTATCAACAGGCATGATTTAGTTCTAGTTACTTGTGACTGCATTTTTTACACAATTCAACAAATGAGTAAATCAGTTATTAGTTGCTTACGGTAGGATCAACATTCCATCGATACCCCATACCATAAACTGTTTCTATGCAATCAAATGCTTCATCGGCTTGCATGAATTTTTTGCGAATTCTTTTCACATGCGAAGTAATCGTGCTGCCATCAACAAAAATTTTCGATTCCTGCATTAGTACCTGACGACTTTTTACATGGCCTGGAAATTTTGCCAACGCATGTACCATCCAGAATTCTGTCACTGTTAATGGAACAGCATGCCCATCCCACTGTACTGTTAGACGTCCAATATCGAGAGTAAGTTTGTCTCTTTCTATCAGGTTTTCTGGCGATGGCGGTTGATCGATAACATCGAGTCGACGAAAAAGTGCTGCGATTCTAGCCGTCAGATGGGGAAGGCTAATGTCTTTAGTCAGGTAATCATCTGCACCCATGCGCAAACCGCTCACTGTGTCGAAGTCATTATCCCGCGCGGTTAAAAAAATGATTGGCAATGTATCCGACATAGAGCGCAGGGATTGGCAAAGAGTAAATCCACCATCGATCTCATTCTCTAAGCCAATGTCGATGATGGCCAGGTTTGGCAGCCTGATATCGAAGGCAGACATAGCATCCTTGCGGTTTGCATAGGTCTGCACTTCGTAGCCTTGTTTGCGCAGGACATCAGCATAATTCTCTCGAATTGCTGCTTCATCCTCTACGATTGCGATTCTTCTACTCATATTTCAATACTTCGAGCCTTGGTCAGTAAATGCTTTAGTCTCAATAAGTTAGCGTACATTCTGGTACGACTATACCCTATTTGTCGGCCCAGAAAGAGTGGTGGTTCTCCAATTCTACCGATTGCCATGATTCTGCCATATTTAATCATCACATAGCCCCAATCCCCGCCCTGTGGAGCAAGAAACAGTGTGTTTAATAAGCACACTAGGAAAAGGGGATGCTTTCTGAATAGCTCTCCTGTTTGGACTCACTAATACGGAATTTTGTTCCACTGGAAAATTAGGAAATGGCTATGTTTAAAAAATTTTCGTTCTTGGTAATCCTTTGCTTTGCTGCGAGCACTGCACTAGCAGAGATAAGCCACGCAAACTATGACAATCCCACTTCCAAAGAAGAATCGACTGGCATTTTCGGTGGCGCGATTATTGGTGGTGTGATTGGCGGCCCGCCAGGCGCTGTAATAGGTGCCGGTCTTGGCGCTTTTATTGGAGATGGCTGGAACGCCCGCGGCCAGGTCAAAGATTTACAAGCCACCCTGTTTGAAACCCAATTGCAATTGGCTGCAATACAGGACGAATTGAGAATCGTTGAAGGTGAGCGCGGTATTGCCAAAGCAGAACTTGATAGTTTGAGGAACGCACCACCGCAAGTTTTGCCAGCATTTTTATCAGCTGAGCCGCTAAAAGATTGTTGCGATAACACAGTTGTTTCAATTCACTTCAGAACTGGTTCCAGCGATATCGAATCGCACTACGTTGAGCAGTTAGAAGGTATGGCCAATATTGCCAAGCAAATGACCAGCGCCAAAGTAGAAATTACCGGCTATGCGGATCGCAATGGAGATGCAAACCAAAACCTGAGCTTGTCACGCAAACGCAGCGAAGAAGTAAAAACATTCCTTACTGCCAATGGCATAGATAACGCGTCAATTACTACTGTGGCATACGGAGAAACTCGCCCCTTACAAGCTGCCCAGAGTTTCGAGTCAGACTTTTTTGACCGACGAGTCATTGTACGACTCAGGGACAACAGTAAAGCCATGCTTACGCAAACGCCGGATAACCAATAGAGTAATAGTATTCGGAGATAAAGATGAAAGACATCAGGCTGGTCATTGGAAACAAAAACTATTCGTCCTGGTCACTCTGCCCATGGTTATTATTAAAAATGTTTGATGTAGATTTTGAAGAAATCCAGATTGCGCTTTATCAGGATAATACTGCGGAAAAACTAGGCCCCTATTCTCCTTCACTGAAGGTTCCGGTACTGCTGCATAAAGAAGTCACCGTTTGGGACTCCCTGGCCATCTGCGAATATATTTCGGAAAACCTGCTCGGTGGAGCAGCTTGGCCGGGAAATCCCAAGCGTAAAGCCAATGCCCGCTCAGTGAGTGCTGAAGTACATTCGGAGTTCGGAACTCTTAAACGAGAATGGCCAATGAATTGTAAGGCCTCTTACCGGCTCACCCCTTCAGAAAAGCTTGAGGAAGAAATTGCCCGCATTGATGCAATTTGGAGTTGTTGTCGAAGACGTTTCGGCGAAAACGGCAATTACCTCTTTGGCCGATTCTCTATTGCTGATTGCATGTTCGCTCCGATCGCTATTAGTTTCGAATCCTATCGGGCAGAACTATGTGGAGACGCGAACACCTACATGCAAACATTGTTGGATAATCCCTTTATACAAAAATGGATTACATTAGGCAGGCGAGAGAAAGAACCGCTCTCAATCGCCTACATCAACAGTGCCTGACCACATCCCTAACCCTAGTGCACGACCCACAACGGAAAAGCCCTTCGGGGCTTTTTTGTTGCGCCTGACTTATCCTATTTAAATTTCACTAGTCAGACGTCGATACAAAGAGTAATTGAATTTCCAATCGGTGAGTAGGTGTCTGCGCCTGAAGTAATAGAATTCTGGTTCGAAGAGATTGAACCCGGTCAGCGCTTCAAGAAAGATCCCGAGTTCGATGAGCTTATTAGCTCCCGCTTCGGTGCATTGCATAGCAGGGCTGCCAAAGGTGAGCTTTACGCATGGCGCGATCATCCCCTGGATTCATTAGCGGAGATCATCATTCTCGATCAGTTTTCGCGCAACATGTTTCGGGATACCGCCAGGGCATTCGCCTATGACACACTCGCATTAGTGTTGGCGCAGGAAGCTATTCGCAAAAAATTCGATGTTAAACTGGATCCGGCTCAGAAGGCATTTTTATATATGCCTTTTATGCATAGTGAGTCCGCGGAAATGCATGAAATCGCGATGTATTTATTTGATCATCCAGGACTGGAAGACAATTTCAATTACGAAATAAAACATAAGGAAATTATAGATCGCTTCGGTAGATATCCCCACCGCAACGAAATTCTCAAACGTGAATCAACACCGGAAGAAATTGAATTTTTGACTAAGCCAGGGTCCAGCTTCTAGTCAGACTTGCGACCAGGCAAAACGTCTCTAAGTTTTTGCGCCATCTCGAGCAGAGATTGCTCGGTGGTCTCCCAGTCCATACACGCATCGGTAACCGATACCCCATACTTTAATTCTTCCAGGTTATCTGGAATAGCTTGATTGCCAGCATGAATAAAACTTTCCAGCATAATGCCAATGATGGATTGATTGCCTTCAAGAATTTGATGGGTGACATCTTTTAAGACCAATGGTTGTACATCGGGATTCTTACTGGAATTAGCATGGCTGCAATCAATCATGATGTTGCTGCTAACCCCTCCACCCGCCAGGGCTTTCTCGCATTGGGCAACATGCACGGAATCATAATTCGGTCCATTACTGCCACCTCGCAAAACCACGTGGGCATAAGGATTACCTTTTGTAGTCACGACTGATACCTGCCCGCCACTATTGATACCCAGAAAGCGATGCGGACTGGAAACAGATTGCATAGCGTTAACTGCCACCGTGAGCCCACCGTCAGTGCCGTTCTTAAATCCCACTGCAGAGGATAGTCCCGAAGACATCTCTCGGTGGGTCTGGGATTCGGTAGTGCGGGCACCGATTGCAGACCAGGAAATCAAGTCTTGAAGATACTGGGGAGAAATAGGATCCAATGCCTCAGTTGAGGTAGGCAGTCCCAGCTCAACAATATCCAATAGTAGCTTTCGCCCTTTGCGCAAGCCTTCCTCTATTTTGAAGGAGTCATCAAGGTGAGGATCGTTAATTAATCCTTTCCAGCCAATCGAAGTTCTGGGCTTTTCAAAGTAAACACGCATTACGATATAAAGCGTATCACTCACTTTTTCTGCTAATTCCTTCAGGCGTTTCGCATAATCGATGGCTGCTTCGGTATCATGGATAGAACAGGGACCGACCACAACAAACAAGCGTGGGTCTTCTCTATCCAATATGGAAAAGATGGAATCACGGGCATGTTGCACAGACTCTTGCGCTTTTCCAGCCAAGGGCATCTCAGCCTTCAACTGCTCAGGAGTGATCAATGCGTCATTTGACGCTATATTAAGGTTGTCTGTTATCGACGCCATATAACCTACTATTTACTTAGTTACCAAATTTTGGTCCCAAAAAAGGGCGGCAATGATAGCAAATTGTTTGTGAAAGTCATATTGGCTGAGCATTTTTAAAGTAAGGAGCACAAGTGGAAATTAGTCAGGGTTTTGATGGTGGCAACATCACTGTAATCGAATGTGAAGAGCCATCAAATATTCAACTGGAGATACGAAAAGACAACAATTCGGATTTTTACCAATGGTTCTATTTTCGTCTGAGTGGAGCGAGGAATCGAGATTGCACTATAAAGATTCTCAATGCCGGAGATGCAGCCTACCCTGATGGCTTTAAAGACTATCGAATTGTGTATTCCTATGATCGCAAGGAATGGCTTAGACACGATTCTCAATTGGAACATGGCGTACTTGAATTCAGATTCACAGCGAAAAAGGACGCTGTTTACTTTTCTTACTTCGCTCCCTATTCCATGAAACGCCATCATGATCTGGTTGCGAGCGCACTCGGTCATAGTCATTGCTCTCATGAGTTACTGGGAAAGACGCTCGATAATCAGGATCTTGACCTGCTGCGATTCTCTAATGGAGATGATGCCGCAAAGAAGAACTGTTGGATAATCGCCAGACAGCATCCCGGAGAAACCATGGCCGAATGGTGGATGGAAGGGTGTATTGAAAAACTTTGTAATAAGGATGATCCGCTCACCCAAAAAATTCTCGCAAACTGCAATGTTTACCTCATACCAAACATGAATCCCGATGGCAGTCGTCGAGGACATTTGCGGACGAATGCAGCTGGCAGAAACCTGAATCGTGAATGGGCAAGTCCGACTCTGGAGTTGAGTCCAGAAGTATTTCTGGCAAAAGAAAAAATGAATTTCACGGGAGTTGACTTCTTTCTCGATGTGCATGGTGATGAAGCCCTTCCCTATTGCTTCATTGCCGGCACCGAAGGATTAAAGGGCTGGAATGATTCTAAACAAGCAGACCTGGATTTTTATAAAAGACGCTTGGCCGAAGTGAATCCTGATTTTCAAACGGAAAAAGGCTATCCACCTAACCTGCCTGGCAAGGCAAACTTGACTATGAGTACCTGCCAAACTGCATCACTGCATGATTGTTTAGCCATGACATTGGAGATGCCTTTTAAAGATACAACGGCAACACCAAATGAGAAGTATGGATGGTCTGGAGAAAGAAGTAAGAAGCTCGCCCACTCCTGTATACAGGTAATGGCAGAGTTTATGGCAAAGCAAATCTAAATCTTGTGGTATAGCTTGCGACCGGACTGGTTATACTCGTCCGCCATTTCCTGCATTCCCGTTGCTATCGCATCGTCGACGCTGTTAAGTTCTCGCTCTGCCGCATAGTCTCTCACTTCCTGGGAAATTTTCATGGAACAAAACTTTGGCCCACACATGGAGCAAAAGTGTGCGACTTTGCCGGATTGCTTGGGTAGCGTCTCGTCATGAAACTGCCTGGCCGTTACTGGATCCAGGCCCAAGTTAAACTGGTCTTCCCAGCGGAATTCGAAACGCGCCTTGGATAAAGCATTATCTCTAAGCTGAGCACCGGGATGCCCTTTGGCAAGATCCGCTGCATGGGCGGCAATCTTATAGGCCATAAGCCCATCCTTCACGTCCTGTTTATTGGGCAAACCAAGATGTTCTTTCGGCGTGACATAACAGAGCATGGCGCAGCCGAACCAACCAATCATGGCCGCTCCGATGCCCGAGGTGATGTGGTCATAGCCTGGCGCAATGTCAGTAGTAAGGGGGCCAAGCGTATAAAAAGGCGCTTCTTTACAGACCTCCAATTGTTTATCCATATTTTCCTTGATCATATGCATTGGCACATGACCCGGGCCTTCTATCATGGTTTGCACATCATGGCGCCAGGCTATTTCTGTTAATTCGCCGAGGGTTTCCAATTCGCCAAACTGGGCTGCGTCATTGGCGTCGGCAACAGATCCCGGCCTTAATCCATCGCCCAGGGAAAACGAAACATCATAGGCTTTCATGATTTCGCAAATTTCTTCGAAGTGAGTGTAGAGAAAATTTTCCTGATGGTGGGCAAGGCACCACTTCGCCATGATAGAACCGCCACGAGAAACGATTCCCGTAACCCGTTTGGCTGTCATTGGCACATAGCGAAGCAGCACTCCCGCATGAATAGTGAAGTAATCGACTCCTTGCTCCGCCTGTTCAATCAGGGTGTCCCGATAAATATCCCAGGTGAGATCCTCGGCGACGCCATCAACCTTTTCTAATGCCTGATAAATAGGCACGGTACCGATTGGCACCATGGAGTTACGAATAATCCATTCCCGGGTTTCATGGATATTTTTCCCCGTGGATAAATCCATTACCGTGTCTGCACCCCATAGTGCAGACCAGGTCAATTTTTCTACTTCTTCTTCTATAGAAGAAGTAACAGCTGAGTTACCGATATTTGCGTTTACCTTAACCAGGAAATTGCGACCGATAATCATCGGCTCAATCTCAGGATGATTTATATTAGCTGGAATAATGGCTCTGCCAGCGGCAACTTCAGTACGCACAAATTCCGCGGTTATTTCTTCGGGAATATTGGCTTCGAAAGAATTGCCTGGATGTTGTGCGCTAACAACTCCTTGTTCGTCAGCTTGTTGCTTCGCCATGTTTTCGCGAATGGCAATGTACTCCATTTCCGGAGTGATTATGCCCTGGCGCGCATAGTGCAATTGCGTGACATTGCTGCCAGGCTTGGCACGTTTCGGTTTTTTCAAATGTTCGAAACGCAGATGGGCAGTGTTGAGATCTGATTGTCTCGCCTGTCCGTAGGTTGAAGAGACACTGTCCAGGATTTCAGTGTCCACTCTTTCATCAATCCAGCTTGCGCGAATCGGGGGCAGACCAGCACGGAGATTTATTTGCGCTTCTTTATCTGAATAAATCCCCGAAGAATCGTATACGCGCACTGCAGCATTTTCTTCGATGCCCGATTCTGTTTCTGTCGCGGTAAGGCTGATCTCCCGCATAGGAACCTGAATATCGGCTCGAGAGCCCTGGACATATACCTTGCGCGAGTTTGGAAAGTGTTGCTTGGTAGAAGTATCCAGGCTGCTAATTTTTTGGAGAAAATGATCAGGATTTGCGTTCATTTAAAATACCTATGCTGCCGACTAGTATATAGGGTTTTTCCACCTGCACTTTCGGGGAGTATTTGTCTTCTTTCAGGGGTCGCCGACGGAATAGCGTGGCGAATAAGTGCCTCAGCATTATGCCCCAAATAGTAGCGAAAGTGATAACCGCTGGGGGAATGAGGAAAATCCTGTAACAGACTGGGAATTTGCGGCGTCTAATGGGTATAGAAATGCAGACCATCGCAAACGGTCGGATAAAATTGTCACTTTTGGTTACACTGTGTAGAATGCCGCGTTGCTTCAAAACCGCCGGCCAAGACTCTATTTCGATCATCAGTTTTAGCGATTGATCAACACAATCTTTTTAGTAAAAAGGTACGAACTATGGGACGTATAGCGAAGTTTTTTGGAATTTTAATAGTGAGCAGTATCAGCTCCACCTCAAGTTATGGGGATGATTTAGTCACTATTTTGAATCTGGCATTGGAGAATGACCCTACCCTGAAACAGGCTCAAGCTAATTATCGGGCCAACCGGGAAACGGTGATCCAAAGCCGATCATCCTTGTTACCATCATTCGGAATTCAAGCCGCAACTACGCGTTTAACTTCAGGCCCCACGGATTCTCGCTACCTGGAAATCCCTGACCCCATAACAGGGGATTTAGTCAGAACCCGAGTGGCTGATGACCACAGTTTTCGACCCGGTATTAACAACCACAACTGGGGAATCGGGCTAAACCAGAGTCTGCTCAATCTCTCGAACTGGTATAACTTCCAAAGCGCTCAATCCAGCGATAGGGCCGCTGCAGTTAATCTTGCTGCCCAGGAACAGGATCTAATAATGCGCGTGGCTATGGCCTACTTCGATGTCTTGCGTGCCCAGGAGTTACTGGAAACTAATTTGCAGGAAGAAGAAGCAGCACTGACTTCCCTGCAGCAGACTCAGCAGCGGGAAGCGGTGGGCCTGGTTGCTATTACCGATGTGTATGATGCGCAGGCTGCGTATGACCTGGCACGCAACACTACGATCTTGCAACGGGATTTATTGCAGGCGCGATTTGAAGCTTTGGAAGCATTAACGGGACAGCCTCATCCAAATGTTGATGAGCTGCAGGAAGATTTTCCTATAGTAGAAGTCGACGGTTCACTGCTGGAATGGGAGAACCAGGCAGACAATAACAATCTCGCTGTTGCGGCTGCAGAGTTTACACTCGATGCGTCACGTAAAACTTTACGGGCAAGAAAATCTGAACATCTTCCAACTCTGGATGTCTCAGGTTTTTATGGTCACATTGTAACCGCACCGATTGTCAACCAGGGTATACAAATTGGTGGCGGCGCCAGTGATAGAACACAGATTGCACTCAATCTGACAATTCCAATTTACTCAGGTGGTGCTACCAGTTCACGCCGCAGAGCAGCGGAGTATCAAGTGATTGCCGCACAAGAATCATTGGAGTTTACCAAGCGACAGCTCACGCAGAATGTACGCAACGCCTATCGCCGGGTTAATACTGACGTCCTGGTCATTGCCCAACGTCAACAATCGATTGTTTCTGCCCAGAGCGCACTGGATGCGACAGAGTTAGGGGCAGAAGTTGGAACGCGTAATATTGTGGAAGTGTTGTTGGCACGAGAAAATCTTTATCGCGCTTTGCGTCTCTATGCCGATGCCCGCTTCGACTATGTCATTGATAGCTTAATCCTTAAACAGGTAGCAGGAATATTAACTCCCCAGGATGTTCTTGATTTGAACGAGTGGTTAACGGATATCCAACAGTAGTTAGGTACAACGCTATAAAAAAGCCGCACTTGCGGCTTTTTTATTGCCTGCCAATACGCATATAAAAGAAGCAAAAATTCTTACGGGTTATACTGCACCAATGCATCAGATTGATTTCTCACAATTGGCCTCTGACATTAAGTCATGGTCTGGCGAACTTGGTTTTCAGGAAACCGCCATAAGCGATATTGATCTGAGTAAGTATGAAAATCACCTTAAGTCCTGGATCGAGCATGAGTACCACGGCGCCATGGATTACATGGCACGTAATCATGCTAAACGCTGCAATCCCGGAGAATTGGTTACCGGAACAATTCGAGTAATCAGCGTCCGCATGGATTACGCAAAGGACAAATCCAATTCTTTTGCCCCCCTGGGCGAGCGGAACAAGGCCTACATTTCACGCTACGCCCGTGGCAGGGATTATCACAAGCTGATTCGCAAACGACTGCAATTACTGGCTGAGAAGATTCAATCAAAAGCAGGTGAATTCGGTTACCGTGCATTCGTCGACAGCGCTCCGGTACTGGAAAGGGCTTTGGCTGAAAAATCCGGCCTCGGCTGGATTGGCAAGAACACCATGCTGATAAATAAGCAAGCAGGCTCCTGGTTTTTTCTCGGGGAATTGTTTACTGATTTACCACTGCCCATTGATAAATCCGTCTCTGATCATTGCGGAACTTGCTCTGCCTGCATCGACATTTGTCCTACCAAAGCATTTGTCGAACCCAACTTACTCAATGCGACCCGTTGCATTTCCTATTTGACTATCGAATTGAGAGAGGCAATTCCTGAAGAATTCAGAAAGGCCATGGGCAATCGCGTGTTTGGTTGTGACGATTGTCAGTTAGTATGCCCCTGGAATAAGTTTACGCAAATCTCTGAGGAAGATGCTTTCAAGCCGCGACATAATTTTGATGATGTCGAACTTTCTGAGTTGTTTGCATGGAGCGAGGCCGAGTTTTTAAACAGAACCGCTGGCTCCCCAATTCGCAGAATCGGTTATGAATGCTGGCAAAGGAATATTGCTGTTGCCCTGGGCAATGCGGAACCCAGCGAAGCGGTAATAGATGCATTAAAAGCAGGATTAGAGAATCCTTCCGCAATGGTGAGAGAGCATGTTCAGTGGGCATTAGCCCAACACCAGTCTTAGGAGCTAAAAGTGGAACTGGTAAGGTTCAGGCATTAATGAAGTGTTTACGATAGTAAACGAGTTCCGCCACAGAATCCTTTATGTCGTCCATAGCAGCATGAGTACCCTTCTTTACAAAGCCTTCCTGTATTTCAGGTTTCCAGCGGCGAACAAGTTCTTTGACAGAACTGACATCGAGATTCCGATAATGAAAATAGTCCTCCAGCTCGGGCATGTAATTAGCAAGAAAGCGGCGATCCTGGCAAATGCTATTTCCGCACATGGGGGAAGCATTCTTTTCTGAGTACTGTTCAAGAAATTCTATTGTCTTAAGTTCCGCCTCTCTTTCATCTATATCGCTGTTCCTAACTCGGTCAATCAAGCCCGTAGCACTATGATGTTTTTGATTCCAGTCATCCATACCCGCAAGAAGTTCATCGCTTTGATTTACCGCAATGTTTGGACCCTCTGCTAAAACATTTAACTCAGCATCGGTAATCAATGTAGCCACTTCAATTATCCGATCTTCATTGGGAATTAGTCCGGTCATTTCCAGATCAATCCAGATTAAATTGAGTTTTTTATCCATAGTGCTTAACGCTCAGTTTTGGAATCAAAGAATTGTAACAAAGCTTCCTAAAAGGGAATATGCAATAATCGTCGCCGATGCGAAGTCCAATACAGCTGCTTAGCGAATGAGCAAACGAAAACTCAGTGATCAACAAAAAAATCGAATCGCTGAAAATCAGCAGAAAGAATTTAATGATGTTGGCGTCAGTGACTCGTTGCAGCAAGCCAAGAGCAACGGCAGAGTAATCAGCCACTACGGCCAGCAAGTCGAGGTTGAAATTTTGCATGGAGTCGATTCAGGCTCTGTTATTCGCTGCCACCAGAGAGCTAACTTGCCACCTCTGGTAACCGGCGACTTTGTCCTGTGGGAGCCTGACACAGATGACCGGGGTGTCATTGTTGCGCAGTCCGATCGGCGCAACGTTTTTGGCAGGCCAGATGCACAAGGGCAGCTTAAACCAGTCGCCGCTAACCTGGATTATGTGCTCATTGTTTTTGCCGTTGTTCCGCAAGCATTCCTGAATCTGGTGGATCGCTACCTGGTGGCGGTGACGCAACTGGGACTGGAACCCATCATTGTCCTGAACAAAATTGATCTGTTAAGCGAAGAAAAGCACGAATATATCGACAATATGCTGTCAATCTATAGGGCGCTTAACTATCCCGTTTTTGAAGTTTCAGCGCTGGAAGGCGATGGAATAAGTGCATTAGAAGAACTGCTCAAAACCAAGACAACGGTATTGGTTGGCCAGTCCGGTGTCGGTAAATCTTCCCTGATAAATCGCCTTGGTTTCGAGGAACTGGCCGAAGTGGGCGATCTCTCCCAGTCCAAGTATAAAGGAACCCATACCACCACAACTGCGCGTCTGTATCATCTCAGACATTTCGATCTCATCGATTCGCCAGGAATAAGAGAATTCAGTCTTGGAAAGATGGCACCGGCAGATGTATTGAAGGGCTTTATTGAACTGCGGGAAGTTTCTACGCTTTGCAAATTTCGTGATTGCAGTCATCAAAGCGAACCAGATTGTGCTGTGCAATCTGCAATTGCAAATGGAGAAATTAGTGCTGATCGATTTTCCAGTTATCAGCGAATTTTGAATTCCATGGAATGAGGAATCCATGCCATTAATACATAGAGTAAAATAGGCGCCGAAAGTTATCGTTGCATATGACAAACTTGCTTCCCCTAATAATTGAACCAGGTGAATTGCTGGCAGCTATGCCTGCAAAGCAGATCTTAATCATTGCCGTTGTCGCCGAAAAAGATTTTCTCGCAGGGCACTTGCCGGATGCCGTGCTGATCCGACCTGATGATTTGGTAAGTGGTATTAAACCCGCAACGGGAAAACTGCCAACCAAGGAACACTTGCATCGCTTATTTTCCCGCATTGGACTAAGTGCCGATACTCACGTGGTCGCCTATGACGACGAAGGCGGCGGCTGGGCGGGGCGTCTTCTTTGGACTCTCGATGTAATCGGTCACACTTCTTACTCATTACTTAACGGAGGGCAAATCGCCTGGGCTAATGCAGGTTTACCACTGACGACGGAAATCACTGCACCGGCAGCAACAAATTATGCTTTCACTATCGATCGGAGCTTTATTGCTGACCTTGATGAAGTTCTGGCCAGTCTTGATGATGACAATGTCATCGTCTGGGATGCGCGGGGAAGAGATGAATACCTGGGAGAAAAAATTACTGCGGAACGAAACGGACATATACCCGGCGCTGTACATCTGGACTGGCTCGACATAATGGATAAGAACAATGATCTACGCCTGGTGGAGTCGGAGGTTTTGCGCGAAAAATTGAGCGACCTGGGAATTACCAGTGATAAACAGATCATAACCCACTGCCAGACCCATCATCGCTCTGGACTGACCTATTTTGCAGGGAAACTCCTGGGCTTGAATATTAAAGCCTATGACGGCTCCTGGTCAGAATGGGGTAATCATCCCAATACACCGATTGATGTATAGTAATGTCTCGCCTGTTTGTAATCCTTCAATACTTGCTTCCTCACCATCTTCTATCCCGCTTTATCGGATTTTTTGCTGACAGTGGTTTTCTCAAGAATTTTTTTATTCGTTCTTTTATTCGCCGCTACAAGGTAGACATGAGTGAGGCGGCCATTACTGATCCAGCGGGCTATCCCAACTTTAATACTTTTTTTACCCGAGAGTTAAAGACAGGTGCACGACCGATTGCAGCCGGAAGTGACGTCGTAGTGTGTCCCGCAGATGGTGCAATTAGCGCGCTGGGAGCAATTGAAGACGACAAGTTGTTACAAGCAAAAGCACATGAATTCAAGTTGGTAGACTTACTGGGAGGAGACGATGACCTGGCTGCGGCATATCGCAATGGGTGCTTTGCCACTGTCTACCTCTCGCCCAGGGACTATCATCGTGTCCACTTGCCATTGGCGGGTCAGTTGATAAAAACCGCCTATATACCGGGCAGACTGTTTTCCGTTAACCAGGTAACAACAGAGTCCGTGCCTAACTTGTTCGCGCGGAACGAACGCGCGGTTTGCGTGTTTAACACCTCCGTTGGAACTATGTGTGTCATCCTGGTTGGCGCTATGCTCGTTGCAGGAATTGAAACCGTGTGGGGTGGCCAGATCTGTCCAACGAGCGGGGCGCGAAAGATGCGCGTTTCTGAATATGGAAATCACGAACCACCGATCGAGTTAGCGACCGGGGCAGAGATAGGTAGATTCAAACTCGGTTCCACAGCTATAGTGCTATTCCCACCAGGAACAGTGAAATTAGATGAAAGCCTGGGCCCTAACAGCCCGGTAAAAATGGGACAGTTACTGGGTCGTTTTATAGAACAAAGTTAATTCCGAAAAATCAGTCAGGAAATAAGATGTCACAAGATGATTTAAAACGAGCTGTGGCTCGCGCCGCCTTCGAATATGTTGAATCGATCCTTGAAGACGACACAATTGTCGGGGTTGGAACAGGGTCCACTGCTAATTTTTTCATAGAAGAATTAGGCGCTATTCGTCAGAAACTTGAAGGCACTGTTGCCAGCTCTGAAGAATCAGCGAGACGCCTGAAAGAACTGAATATTCCTGTCTACGACTTGAATAGCGTTGGGCAGGTGGAAGTTTATGTAGACGGTGCAGACGAATCCAACGAGCATCTGCAACTTATCAAAGGAGGCGGCGCTGCATTAACTCGAGAAAAAATTATCGCAGCGGCATCAAGAGAATTCGTCTGTATTGCAGATGAATCCAAGCTGGTTCCTGTTTTGGGGAAATTCCCCCTGCCAGTGGAAGTTATACCGATGGCCCGCAGTTACGTGGGCAGACAACTGGTAAAACTGGGTGGCGATCCCGTATATCGGGAAAATTGTGTGACCGATAACGGTAACCACATACTGGACGTTTTTAACCTGGACATTCTTGATCCTCGAAAACTCGAGAACGACATAAACCAGATCACTGGCGTAGTTACCAATGGACTTTTTGCCGAGCGTGCGGCAAATCGCCTGTTTCTTGGCACAGACTCAGGCGTCAAGACTTTGGAAGCTTGAACGAATAAGGGTGATTCAGTTCACCTTGAGAATAAGCTAAGTTGGAAAGAAATGATCTGAGCTTGTTGCGAAGTCTTAACTACGGTGACTTGTTTCTGGACCAATTTTCTCAAGCATTAATTATTCTGGCAGGGATCGGCAGTGCCTCTGAATATCGCTTTATAACGGAGTGACATTCTCCGCTTGGGGACCTTTTTGACCTTGGGTAACTTCCATGGTCACTTTTTGTCCTTCATGAAGAGTTCTTCTTCCAGAACCATTAATGGCGCTGAAATGAACGAACACATCTTTACCACCTTCTTGTTCTATAAATCCGAATCCTTTCTCATCGTTAAACCACTTAACGGTACCCTCTACTGTTTCTGACATATTGCTCTCTTGCTAGTAAAAATAAAAAACCGAATCACCCAGGGTAATTCCACGATCTATACGACCGCTGAATGAGTTTACGCTGTTAATCTGGTAGATGGAAACGAGAATTGTTTTAAATTGTAACGATTCTGGTGGTAATGATTTTCCTGCGAAAATTGATCCAACAGGTTGCAAACGCAGACGAATAGGCGCTTCCAGGCTTTACATATCAATAAGCTTGCCGGGATTCATAATGTTCTCGGGATCGAAAACTCGTTTGACCGCCTTCATGAGCTCTATTTCTCCCTCACTGCGAGAATAACGGAGAAATGGTTTTTTAAGCATGCCGATACCGTGTTCAGCCGAGATGCTGCCGCCGTGTTTTTCCACCAGATCGAACACCCACTCGGAAACATTGCTGCAACGTTCATAGAATTTCTCTATTTCGAGATCGGTTGGTTTCAGAATATTGAGGTGCACGTTGCCATCGCCAATGTGGCCAAACCAGATTATTTCAAAATCCGGATATGCCTCCGTGACCAGACCATCGGCTTCTTCGAGAAACGCCGGAATACGCGAGACTTTGACAGAAATATCATTTTTGTAGGGGGAAAACTTTGCAATCGTTTCTGAAATATCCTCTCTGAGCCGCCACAGGTTTTGCGCCTGGCTGCTGCTTTGACTGATTGTGCCGTCCACTATCCAGCCCTGTTCAAGACAATGTTCGAACAGCTCCATGGCTGTTTCCAAATCTTGTTCCGACATATTTTCGAATTCGATCAGTGCATAAAATGCAGACTCTGTTTCGAAAGGGCGCTGCAGATTCTTCTCAGCAATAACATGCGCCATCGCCTTGTCGGAGAAAAATTCGAATGCTGTCAGTTGGAGTTTGTTTTGAAATGCCTTTAGCACCTCCATCGTATCGGTCATTTGCTCTACGCCAAGTAACAAGACTGCTGGATCCTGTGGCCGCGAACAGAGAGCGAGCGTTAGTTCGACAATGAATCCAAGGGTTCCTTCCGAGCCTATAAATAGATGGCGAAAGTCGTATCCTGTTGCATTCTTGGCAAGGCCTCGATTGAAATCGAGTAATTCGCCGGTTCCGGTCACCACTTTCATGCCTTCAATCCAGTTGCGGGTCATGCCGTATCGAATAACCTTAATACCACCGGCGTTAGTCGCCACATTTCCTCCTAACTGGCTGGAGCCGGAAGAAGCAAAATCAACTGGATAAAAGAGGTCATTTTCTGCTGCGAATTGTTGCAGCTGCTCTGTGATGACCCCCGGCTGACACACGACCTGGCGATCTACACTATCGAAATCCAGAATCTTGTTCATGCGATCGAAAGCGACGACGATTTCCTGATGCTTGGCGACCGCGCCACCGCTCAATCCGGTCCGGCCACCAGAAGGAACCAACGCCACCTGGTTTTCACGGGCCAGTTTAACCACTTGCTGAACTTCTTCTATGGAAGAAGGAAATACGATGGCCAGGGGGTCAGGCTGAAAAATGCTGGTCCAGTCTCTGCCGTAATGCTGCAGATCTTCTTCATCAGTTTTCACCCATTCAGGGCCCACTGTATCAACGAGCTGTACTACCAGCTCTGCGGTACTGCTTTCCATTTGGTATCCTTTAAAGGTAGGAAGACTTCGATGTTGTGAATTGCGCGTTGTTGCTCAGGCAGAATATGGTACCATGCGCCTCCTTTGCGATCATCGGCTCTGATGGCGCAATCATACTCAAAGCCTGAAAACTTCATGAATCCGACTTCATTTGAAAAAAGTAAGATTAAATTCTTGCTGCTTGAGGGTGTTCACCAGAGTGCGTTAGAGACTCTGGCGAAAGCCGGGTATGAGAATGTGGAATATTTGAAGACTTCCTTAAGCGAAGAAGAACTTCGTGAAAAACTTGCCGATATCCATTTTCTGGGTATTCGCTCTCGAACTCAACTCTCAGAATCTGCTTTTGCTGCCGCAGAAAAACTATTGGCGGTAGGATGTTTTTGCATTGGCACCAATCAAGTTGATCTCCAGGCAGCACTCACGAGGGGAATTCCGGTTTTTAATGCACCATTTTCGAATACCAGGAGCGTTGCCGAGCTTGTCATAGGTCAAGCCATTTTGTTATTGCGTGGCATTCCTGAAAAAAATGCCCTCCTGCACCGCGGCATCTGGCAAAAGATCGCGAAGGGTTCATTCGAAGCCCGCGGCAAGAAACTTGGCATCATTGGTTATGGGAATATCGGTTCTCAACTCAGTGTTCTGGCTGAAGCCATGGGCATGAAAGTTTATCTTTATGACGTTGTCACCAAGTTGCCCCTTGGCAATGCGGTTCAGGTAGATTCCCTTGAGACATTAATGAGTGAGTGTGACGTTATCAGTCTGCATGTACCAGAGACGCCTCAAACCAAAAACATCATTGGCGCAAAGGAATTATCCTGGCTAAAGCCCGAAGCAGTTGTGATTAATGCCTCAAGAGGTTCAGTCATAGATATTGATGCGTTGGCGGAAGTGTTGAAGAAGAATAAGATCGCCGGGGCTGCAATCGATGTGTTTCCGTCGGAACCTAAATCAAATGACGAAGAGTTTCTATCGCCGTTGCGGAAATTCGATAACTGCATAATCACTCCTCATGTTGGCGGTAGCACCATGGAAGCACAGGAAAATATTGGCATCGAAGTCAGCGAAAAGCTTGTGCGCTATAGCGATAATGGCTCCAGTTTTACTTCGGTTAATTTTCCGGAAGTAACCTTACCAGCGCACCCGGGCAATCATCGCCTATTGCATATTCATAAAAATGTTCCCGGCGTACTGACTGAAATTAACAGTATCTTTTCTGAAACTGGCATTAATATCAGCTCTCAGTATCTACAAACTAATGAAGAAGTCGGCTACGTGGTAATCGATATTGATGAGCAATACAGCGAGTTAGCCTTACAGCGACTCAATCAGGTTACCGGAACGATTCGAAGCAGGGTATTGTTCTGAGTTATAGCGCGATCGCTTGATCAATTAGTGAGAATACAGCATCACGAAGCTCGCGCGATTCGTTGACCAGGTGGTGTCTACCACCATTAATCAGATAAGTTTTCGCACCGGAAAACTTTGTTTCTAGCAATTTAATATTGCGACCCCAATCAACCGTGCCATCATCAGTTCCCTGAATTATGCTTACCGCGTAATCAATGGTGCTGAATCTCTTCAGCCTGTTCTGATAATCGATCATCGCAAGTACCCAATCCCGTGGGAGGCGCCTGCTCTGTAACGGGTCGTTGTTACGTAAAAATTCCAGGAATTCCTGGTCATGACTATTCGCCGCAAAATTTCTCCTGGTCGATGATACAAACCAGCGCAGGAGCGAAAAAAATATCCGCGAGCGAGACCAGTGACGGGGATAAACAAGTGGCGCAAGAAGAACAGAATGATCGAAGTCTTCAAACGGAAACTTCTTTTCTATCACAGCATCGATGATAGTCGCTGCACCAGTGCTTTGCCCGATTGTATACCAGGGTTTGTTAACCTGTTGACAGTCTGCTTCGGAAATTACTCTTAGCAATGCATCTGAGTAATGAGTAAAAGATTCAATACGCGCTTTTTCTCCACTGGATAAACCATGGCCAGGCAGGTCGAAAATAATTACTGCCAGTCCCTGCTGCAGACAATGTTTGATTAAATGGCCATACAGGCCGGCATGATCAAAATAGCCGTGAACCAGAAAAACCGTTCCTCGTTGCAGGTAGAGAGGAACTGAAAAATACTGACAGACCAGATCGAATTTTCTACTCCGAAGTGTACCGATGCGGTGACTTTCCAGCTGCAGATTTTGATCGAACCTCAGTCCGTAGTGTTGACAATAGGCCTGTGCAATTTCACCGAGGTTGCTTGTGCCGGAAAATTCAATCGGCGCTAGGCTTTCCCTCAGCTTGATTGGATCTTCAGAGGAAAACATTGCGCCGGCTCAGTAGACAAACTCAGGCTGCATTGGCGTAACGCTGATACATCTCCTCTAAGCTATAAACCTTACCAATCTTTGAGGCCTGGCCTGCAGTGCCAAATGCTTCGAGGCGGGCTTTCACTATGTCTTTCATTGCCGTCATGGTTGGGATTAAAAACTTACGAGGATCAAATTCTGATTTGTTTTCTGCAAGGAACTTTCTCACAGCACCAGTAGATGCCAGGCGCAGGTCGGTGTCTATATTTACTTTACGCACACCGTGACGAATGCCTTCCTGTATTTCTTCAACCGGCACACCGTAGGTCTCTGGAATCTCTCCACCAAACTCATTGATTATTGCTAACCATTCCTGGGGTACGGATGAAGACCCATGCATGACCAGGTGGGTATTTGGAATCTTGTGGTGAATTTCCCTGATACGATCGATTGCCAGGATATCTCCGGTAGGTGGCCGGCTGAATTTGTAGGCGCCATGACTCGTTCCAACAGCAATGGCCAAGGCATCGACTCCAGTAGCATCAACAAAATCTGCGGCTTCCTGGGGATCTGTCAGCAATTGCGCCATGGATAACTTGCCTTCGGCTCCTATGCCGTCTTCCTCTCCTGCCATGCCGGTTTCCAGCGAACCCAGGCAACCAATCTCGCCTTCTACAGAGACTCCGCAGGCATGGGCCATATCAACAGTTTCTTTGGTTACCTTTACGTTGTATTCGAAATCTGTCGGAGTCTTGCCATCTTCTGCCAACGACCCATCCATCATAACTGATGAAAAGCCGAGTTGAATTGAACGTTGGCAAACAGCTGGAGAAACACCATGATCCTGATGCATAACTATGGGGATATGCGGAAACTCTTCGATAGCCCCCTGGATTAAATGCTTCAGAAAGTTAGACCCCGCATACTTTCTTGCGCCAGCCGAGGCCTGCAATATCACGGGGCTATCCACTTCGTTAGCACCTTCCATAATGGCGCGAACTTGTTCCAGGTTATTAACATTAAATGCCGGAACGCCATATTCATTCTCGGCAGCATGATCGAGTAATTGTCTTAAGCTAATTAGGGCCATGGTTTCGCCTATGTAAAGTTATCTTTTCCTTGAGATGGTATGAATTATTTCCAAGCTCGGATTATTTGGCAACGCTTCTTTTTTCAAAAGTTGGTCTTGGTTACCTACCTTTCTCTTTCAATATTTCAACTGCGGGTAGTTGCTCCCCCTCTACATATTCAAGAAATGCTCCTCCTCCGGTTGAAATATAAGCTATCGAATCTGTTACCTGGAACTTATCGATTGCGGCAATGGTTTCTCCGCCGCCGGCGATTGAGTAACCTTTGTTTGCCGCTATCGCCTCAGCAATTTTTTCAGTGCCCGTGGCAAATTGTTCGAATTCGAACACCCCCACCGGGCCATTCCAGATTATCGTTTTCATCCCTGCGATAAGCCGACTCAGATTTGCTGCTGTTTCCGGACCTATATCCAGAATCATATCGCTCGCCTCGATTTCCGCAACAGCTTTAACCGTTGCAGTCGCATCTTCAGCAAACTCATTGGCGACAACCACATCACTGGGCAGAGGAATGTTCGTACTGTCCATAATCTGCTTTGCCGTCTCCACCAGATCTGGTTCACACAGGGAATTGCCAACCTCGACGCCCGCCGCCAGCAAGAAAGTATTGGCGATACCACCCCCAACGATTAGCTGATCAACCTTGGTGGAAAGTGTCTGCAACACTTCCAGCTTCGTCGAGACCTTGGCACCGCCCACGATGGCCAGCATGGGCCTGTCAGGCTTGGTGAGGGATCTTTCCAAAGCATCCAGCTCCCCGGCCAATAGTGGTCCTGCACAGGCACTTGCTGCATGTTTGGCGACTCCGTGTGTGCTGGCCTGGGCCCGGTGGGCCGTACCAAAGGCATCCATTACGAATACATCACAAAGCGCTGCGTATTGTTGGGCCAGCTTATCGTCATTGGCTTTTTCACCCGAATTAACCCGAACATTTTCCAGCAGAACGACGCCTTTCAGCTCTGCGAGCGACTCAGGGGATTCGAGATAGTCAGCCACCAGGCTGACTTCATTACCCAACAGACGGGCCAGATGCTCGGCGACTGGCGCGAGAGAAAACTCTGCCTGGTCAGTGATCGCTATACCTTCACTGGGTCTGCCAAGATGGGACATAACAATGACCTGTTTGGCACTTGCCTGAGCTAACTTGATGGTAGGTACCGCTGCCTTAATACGCGTGTCGTTCGTTACCTGCCGGTCTTTTACTGGCACATTTAAATCTTCGCGAATAAGAACACGCTTATTTTTTAAGTCTTGTTCTTCCATTCTTAGAAAGCTCACGCAATATTCTCGCCGCTGTTTGCTTGCCGTGAAATAAATTGAGCAACATCCAACATCCTGTTCGCATATGCCCATTCATTGTCAAACCAGATTAATAATTTTATAAGCCGGGAACCTGCTACACGAGTCTGACTGAGATCTACTATGGCGGATCTTGGATCGTGATTAAAATCGCAGGATGCCAATGGTTCATCCGTCACCCCAAGTACGTTAGGCAATAGGGCGCTACTGGCTTCGCGCATGGATTGGTTTACAGTTTCCACAGTGGTCGCGCACTTTACCGAAACTGTTAAATCCATCGCCGACACATTGACTGTTGGAACGCGAATAGCCTGGGCTTTGAGCACACCTGTTAATTGCGGGAGGATTCTTTCGACACCTTTCGCCAGTGCGGTTTCTACCGGAATAATGGATTGCATAGCGCTGCGTGTTCGGCGCAAATCATTGTTATGATAACTATCGATTACCGGTTGATCATTCATCGCTGAATGTATAGTGGTAATGACGCCAGAATCGATTCCGAAGGTGTCATCCAAAGTTTTCAGAACCGGAACAATACAATTGGTAGTACAACTGGCATTCGAAATAATGGTTGCCGTCGGATCCAGTTCTTCATGATTGATTCCGTAAACTAGCGTTGCATCCACATCGCTTTCCGCCGGCTGTGAAAACAAAACTTTCTTCGCGCCTCTATCAAGATGTTTTTCTGCAAGTGCTCGCGAAGTGAACGTGCCGCTGCATTCCATGACTAATTCAACTTCATAGTCTTCCCAGTGAAGCGAATCCAACTGGGCACTATTGAAAATCCTGATTACATCATCATTAATTATGAGCTCAGTTTCTCTTTCTTCAACCGATCCCAAAAAACGCCCATGGGTACTGTCATAGCGAGTTAAATGAGCAAGCGTAGTCAAATCAGCAATATCATTAATTGCGACCAAGCGTAGATCTGCATAGTATGTGGATTCGTAAAACGCACGCAGAACACAACGACCAATTCGGCCATAGCCATTAATAGCAATTCGATATGCCATGAAAGAATCCGCGTTGGACTAGCGAGAATGCTAGCTATTAAAAAGTTTGGCTACTGCCACAACATTGTCTGCCGTAAAACCAAAGTGTTCCATTAATACACCACCGGGCGCTGATTCACCAAATCGATCCAGGCCGATGACCTTTCCCTCCAGGCCTACATACCTGGACCAGTAGCTGCTAGCACCGGCTTCTACCGCCAGTCGATTGCGCACGGTTGCAGGTAACACTTGTTCCTTATATTCCGCATCTTGAGCATCGAAGATATCGGTACTGGGCATCGATACGAGGCGTGCAGCAATGCCATCAGCTTGCAGTTGTCGGGTGGCTTGACGACAGATGTTCACTTCAGAGCCGGTCGCAATGAGGATTAACTCGGGATCGCCATCGCAATCGTCCAGCACATAGGCTCCTCTTGAAATTGCCGCGAGCTGCTCGGCATTTCTCGCTTGATGAGGGATTCCCTGGCGCGAAAACACCAATGCTGTCGGTCCTTCATCCCGCTCCAGCGCCGCTTTCCATGCCACTGCGGTTTCCACATTGTCACAGGGCCGCCAAACTGACATGTTTGGGGTGACCCGGAGCGCGGTGAGCTGTTCGATGGGCTGGTGAGTAGGTCCGTCTTCTCCCTGGCCTATGGAATCGTGAGTGTAAACCAGAATACTACGCTGCTTCATTAACGCGGCCATGCGAGCCGCGTTTCGGGCGTATTCCATGAAAATCAGGAATGTCGCAGTATAGGGAATAAAACCACCGTGCAAGGCCAGGCCCGAGGCGATGGCAGTCATGCCAAATTCACGTACGCCGTAATAAATGTAGTTACCATCAGCTTGCTCTGTTATGGGAGAACTGCCAGACCACAGAGTTAAGTTGGATCCAGTTAGATCGGCACTGCCGCCAATCAATTCAGGCAATAAAGCGGCGAAAGCTTCAATACTATTCTGCGAGGCTTTGCGGCTGGCAATGTTGTCTTCCGTCTGCTGGCACTGCCGAATATATTCCTCGGCTTTCTCGGCAAAGTAACCAGGAAGTTCGCCTTTGATGCGGCGCACCAGCTCCAGCGCTAGCTCGGGATGCTCTTCCTCATACACCACCAGTTTTTCTTTCCAGGCTGATTCGGCAGCAAAGCCTTTTTCTGTGCAATCCCAGGCGAGCTTAATTTCTTCAGGTACCACAAACGGCGCATGGGGCCAGGCTAGGGTTTCCCGCACTGCGGCAACCTCTTCTTCACCCAGCGGAGCTCCGTGGGTTGCTGCGGTACCTTGTTTATTCGGAGAGCCGAAACCGATGACCGTCTTACAACTTATAATCGTGGGTTGTTCCGAATTATTTCTAGCCTGTTCGATTGCCGAACTCACCGCAGCGGGATCGTGACCATCTGCAGACAGCACCTGCCAACCATAAGCTTCAAAGCGCTTGCTGGTGTCGTCTGAGAACCACTGGTCGATTTCGCCATCAATGGAAATGCCATTGTCATCGTAGATAACGATTAGTTTGCCCAGCTTCAAGGTGCCTGCCAGTGAACACACTTCATGGGAAATGCCTTCCATCAAGCAGCCATCGCCGGCAAACACGTAGGTGTAATGATCAATTATCTCGTGGCCATCGCGATTGAACTGGGCTGCCAGGGTTTTCTCGGCAATGGCCATACCAACTGCATTTGCCAGTCCCTGGCCGAGAGGACCGGTGGTGGTCTCGACCCCCGGGGTATAGCCATATTCAGGATGGCCTGGGGTCTTCGAGTGTAGCTGGCGGAAATTTTCAATCTCTTCAATGGAAAGATCGTAGCCGCTCAAATGCAGCAATGAATAAATCAACATGGAGCCGTGACCATTGGAAAGAATGAAACGGTCGCGATTGAACCACTTGGGATTGCCAGGATTGTGGACCAGGAAATCGCGCCATAAGACTTCGGCGATATCTGCCATACCCATTGGGGCACCGGGGTGTCCTGATTTAGCCTTTTGTACCGCATCCATACTCAGTGCTCGGATGGCATTGGCACATTCTTTCCGCGAAACAGCGTTATCCGCCATTAACTACTCTCCTCGTTGGCCTTGGATTGCCACAATGTGTTTAGAATTTTGTTCAATCTTGACTGGTTGAGACTGGAAATTTTTCAATTGTGGCTGTGTTCGACGGCGGCTATTTTCCCGCACCTGAACCCAATATGCCACTGAGGAATACAGCTAAATTCAGGAATATTTCGCGACTATCTGCTGAATCCAACCAAACTGAAATCTATATCAAAATTTTTTGATATAGATTTGCTATTTCTCCCGGATATTGCTATTTTGCGCCGGTTCGATTGAGTCCAGGCCCATGCAAACAGCACTCACAAATAATGGCACCACAGCGCCGGTGGCTGCCCTGAAAAGTCTCACTGAGTTAAACAAGGCACTTGGGGACGGTCTTCGCCTCCAGATCCTGAGGCTCCTGAAGAGTGAATCTTTTGGAGTACTGGAGCTTTGTCGAATTATCGACATGCGCCAATCAGCCCTCAGCCACCATCTTAAAATTTTGGCCAATGCTAACCTGGTGTCAACCCGCCGGGAAGGTAACTCCATTTTTTATCGCCGCGCATTCCTCTCTGATGATGACCCCTATAGAGACATCAAAGAGAGCGTATTCGACCAGGTGGACCAGCTCGCTATTGCCAAATCGGCAGAAAAAAAAATTAGTCAGATTCAGTCAGAGCGGGCACAACAATCATTAAGCTTTTTTAATAAGAATGCTGACAAGTTTCACGAAAAACAGGGCTTAATCGTTGCCCATGATGATTACAGCTCTGTCTTACACGACGTAATCGACAGCCTGGGACTTTCGGACAAGGCAAGTGTATTGGAAGTCGGACCAGGTGAGGGGCTGCTCCTTACCGAACTGGCCACTAAATTCAAAAAGTTAATCGCCCTGGACAACTCGCGCGAGATGTTGGACAAATCGAAACAGGCGATAAAGCAAAGCAAATATAACAGCGTGCAGTTCGTACTGGGGGATACTGCTGTTGCAAGAAAACAGGACATTAACAGTGACCTGATTATTTTCGATATGGTGTTACATCATATTTCTTCACCTGCAATAACATTTAAAGACGCCGCTGCCTTGCTCAATGACGATGGGTTTTTATTGATTGTTGATCTTTCGACACATGATCAGGACTGGGTTAGAGAATCCTGCGGTGATCTATGGTTAGGATTTGATGAAAGCGATCTTAACCATTGGGCAAATAAGGCGGGACTGGTTGCGGGGCAAAGTTCATATCTAGGATTAAGAAACGGATTTCAAATTCAAATCCGTGTTTTTAAAAAACTTTGAGCATTAATTTTATTGAGATTATAAAAGGAATAAAAAATGGCAGAAACAAGTTTGTTTACTTCTGAATCCGTTTCTGAAGGACATCCAGACAAAATGGCAGACCAGATATCCGATGCCATTCTGGATGCATTACTGAAGCAGGATAAGAAGTCGCGAGTCGCTTGCGAGACAATGGTCAAGACCGGCATGGTCATCGTCGCTGGCGAGATCACGACTGAAGGTTATGTCGATGTAGAGAACATCGTGAGAGATGTTGTCAATGACATTGGCTACAACCACTCAGAAAGCGGATTCGACAGCAATACTTGTGCTGTATTAAATGCCATTGGCAGTCAATCTCCTGACATTGCCATGGGGGTCGATGAAACCGACGAGCATGAACAGGGTGCCGGTGATCAGGGTTTAATGTTCGGCTATGCGTCCAATGAAACCGACGTATATATGCCTGCGCCGATTACCTATTCTCACTTACTGGTAAAGCAACAATCTGAAGTTCGCAAGAGCGGCAAGTTACCGTGGTTGGAACCAGACGCCAAGAGCCAGTTAACCATGCGCTATGAAAATGGTGTTCCCGTTGGCATCGATGCGGTCGTGCTGTCTACCCAACACCGCGATGAAATCTCCCTGGAAGATTTACGGGAAGCAGTAATGGAAGAAATTATTAAACCAGTCCTTCCTATTGAATGGATTGATGAGAACACCAAGTACTTTATTAATCCAACGGGCCGCTTCGTCATAGGTGGACCACACGGCGACTGCGGGCTGACTGGACGCAAGATTATTGTCGACACTTATGGCGGCATGGCGCGTCATGGTGGCGGCGCCTTTTCTGGCAAGGATCCTTCAAAAGTCGACCGTTCTGCCGCTTATCTTGCGCGTTATGTGGCAAAAAATTTGGTAGCAGCAGGAATCGCCGATCGCTGCGAATTACAATTGTCCTATGCCATCGGCGTGGCCGAACCAACATCGATCAGTATCGAAACTTTCGGTACTGCAAAAATCAGCGATGAAAAAATAGTCGAACTGGTGCGCAATCATTTTGAATTAAGACCAAAAGGTTTAATCGAGATGCTGGATCTGTTGCGACCAATTTATCGTGAAACTGCTGCCTACGGACATTTCGGTCGTGAGGAAGCGAACTTTACCTGGGAACGAACTGATAAGGCGGATGCTCTGAAGAGCGATGCTGGCCTGTAAAGGCGGGGGAATATCTATGAATAATTTATCTATACAAGAAGCAGTGGCGGCGACGGAAGATTATAAAGTCGCTGATATCAGCCTGGCTGACTTTGGCCGCAAAGAAATCACGCTGGCGGAAGCTGAAATGCCTGCCCTGATGTCGTTGCGCGCCAAGTATGCACAGGAACAGCCACTTGCTGGCGCCAAAATACTGGGCTGTATACACATGACCGTACAAACTGCTGTGCTGATTGAAACACTGATAGCACTTGGTGCCGAGGTACGCTGGTCATCCTGTAATATTTTTTCCACTCAGGATCATGCTGCTGCATGTATCGCTGCAGCAGGCGTTGCGGTTTATGCCTGGAAAGGACAAACCGAGGAAGAAGGCATGTGGTGTATTGAGCAAACTATATTGAAAGATGGCAAACCCTGGGACGCCAATATGATTCTGGACGACGGCGGTGATCTGACCGACATGGTGCATGAAAAATACCCGCACATGCTGGATCATATTCATGGCATTACGGAAGAAACCACCACTGGTGTGCATCGGTTATTGGAGATGATGGAGGAAGGCAGCCTGAAAGTGCCCGCTATCAATGTGAACGATTCCGTCACCAAATCCAAAAACGATAACAAATATGGCTGCCGCCATAGCCTGAACGATGGCATTAAGCGCGGCACTGATATGTTGCTGTCTGGAAAGCATGCCTTAGTCATTGGCTATGGTGATGTCGGCAAGGGTTCTGCCCAGAGCCTGCGCCAAGAAGGCATGATCGTGAGGATTGCAGAAATAGATCCTATCTGCGCCATGCAGGCGTGCATGGATGGATTCGAAGTGGTCTCTCCTTATCTTAAGGGTCAGAACACAGGCAGCGCAGGCGCTATTGATACCCAATTATTAGGCAAGCTGGATCTGATTGTAACGGCGACTGGCAACGTAAACGTCTGTGATAAGTACATGTTGGATACAGTTAAATCTGGCGCCATCATTTGCAATATTGGCCACTTTGATAACGAGATTGATACAGCCTACATGCGGGAAAATTGGGATTGGGAAGAAGTTAAGCCGCAAGTCCATAAAATCTATCGATCAGGAGTAGATTCTCAAGATGATTACCTCATTCTGCTTTCGGAAGGGCGCTTGATAAATCTGGGCAATGCAACCGGGCATCCTTCTCGAATTATGGATGGCTCATTCGCCAATCAGGTACTGGCGCAGATGTTTTTGTTCGAAAGAAAGTTTGCCGACCTGTCGGACGACTTCAAGAAGTCCAGTATTACAGTAGAAGTTTTACCCAAGCATCTGGATGAAGAAGTAGCATCTTTAATGGTTGAGGGATTTGGCGGAGTTCTTACCAAACTTACTCCCGATCAAGCCAAATACATTAATGTAGCCGTCGATGGACCCTACAAGAACGTCAGCTACAAGTACTAGCTGTTAATTGAGCCGGTTATGAGTGTTGATGAGTCCAATAAATACAGTATTGAGTTCTACCCTCCGCGCACCGCGGAGGGTGAAACCAAACTGGACGCTGTGCATGAAAAATTAGCTCAGCTTAATCCGGACTTTTTCTCTGTTACCTATGGCGCCGGCGGTTCCACCAAACAGGGAACGCAACAAATCGTGCTGCGCTATTCAGCCCGGGGTTCGAATGTCGCCCCTCATCTTTCCTTTGGTGGCACTGATGACGAGGAAGTAAGGACGCTTCTGGCTGCTTATAAGGAAGCCGGTATAAATCGCCTGGTCGCCCTGCGGGGCGATTTACCGTCAGGGGCAGCCAGCCACCACCGCTTTGCCAGCGAATTGGTCAATTTTATTCGCCAGGAAACAGGAGATCATTTCCACATTGATGTTGCCTGTTATCCTGAATCCCATCCTGACTCCACCAGCTATGATGCTGACGTGGAGTTCTTTAAACTAAAAGTGGATGCGGGTGCTAACTCCGCTATCACCCAGTACTTCTATAATTCTGATGCCTATTTTCGATTTGTTGACTACTGCCAGGGTAAGGGAATCGATGTCCCAATCGTGCCCGGCATTATGCCTATAACCAACTACGAAAACCTTTCACGCTTCAGTCAAAACTGTGGCGCTGAAATTCCTCGCTGGCTTCGAAACCGCTTAGAGGGCTTTGGTGATAAAAAAGAAGATTTAAGGGAATTTGGAATCGAGGTGGTTACCGCACTTTGTGATAACTTGCTTGATGGAGGCGCACCTGGACTACACTTTTACTCAATGAATCTTGCTGGCAGCGTCACCAGAATCTGGAACAACCTCGCTCTGTCGGAACGATAAGAGCTACATTGCAATGCGTACCTCACGTGTTTACATTGCAGGCAAGCTAAACGTCGGCGATACAGTATTGCTGGATGCAGAAACAGCTCACTACCTGGCAAATGTTTTGCGCCTGAAAAAGGGTGACAAAGTCATTCTATTTAACGGCGAAGCGGGTGATGTGCAGGGCACTATTGAATCTATTACGAAAAAGGAATTGCGTGTCCGGCTGGATACCCTTGTTGCTGAACCTCGAGCTTCGTCTATTCATATCCATCTGGGTCTGGTTATGTCGAAAGGCGACCGTATGGACTATGGCATTCAAAAGTCCGTGGAACTGGGTGTCAGTGAGATTTCGCCACTGTTCTCTGATTTCTGCGAAGTACGCTTTAAAGAGCCTACTCGCCGGGATAATAAACTTCGTCATTGGCGCCGCGTCGCTACAGCGGCTTGCGAACAATGTGGTGCTCACTCACCCCCCCTGATACATGAACCCACCCAATTGGAAAGTTTCATTGAAACCAATTCCAATGCATGCAGACTCCTGTTTGACGCGAGGGCCGATATGTCTCTCTCTGCTATCGCTGAGGCGGAGGATTTTCAACTTCTAGTCGGTCCAGAGGGCGGTTTTTCTGAGAAGGAATTAGCACTTGCGAAGAGCCAGGGATATAAATCAGTTCATCTGGGATCCAGAATATTGCGCACCGAAACTGCGCCTGTTGCAGCTTTGGCAATATTACAGAGTAAATTTGGAGAGTGGTAACTCGCGCTTCAGTTATAGACGAATTGCAAGTGAGCCCAAGCCTATTTTCTTGGCAAAGAATTGAAAGCGATAATCTTCAAGATTTATTTTTAAGTTCTGCATGTTCGCACTACTACTTATCGTGCGACTGGCGTTGTCATCCTTAGCTGCGCTCAAATCTATGATGAATGGTTTCTCAAGCAATTGCTGTTGTGCATCCGAAATTATTCCTATACGAGGAAACAATCGTTCGCATTCATTTTGTTCAAGTATTATACCGAGTTCACCGCTTGCAAGCTCAACGACACTTCCAAGTGGGTACATGCCCATCACATGGATAAATTCCACAATGAGTTGTTCTGGAAATTTGAGCATGCGTTGCTTATATAATCTGGTAATTGCTTTTGCTGGAGATGTTCTGCGCTTATCACAATTCGTGTACAACAGACGTTCAAAACAATAAGCCATGTTGGCAAAACGTGCTAACGCAGGAAGTTGCTCCCCTTTTATACCACGGGGAAAACCAAGGCCATCATGCCGCTAATGGTGACAGCGAACAATACTACTAACTCGCTCATCCAATGCAGGATGCCGGCCTAGCAGCTCCAGACCAATTGCCACATGCTTGCGGTAAGCGAGAAATTCCTTTCTACGATAAGGTCCGCGTTTGTTAACGAGCCTCTCTGGCAAAAGATTCATCCCAATGTCACACAGCAAAGTACCTTGAAAGAGAATGCTAATTTCTTTTTCCGGCATGCCAATCTGACGAGCCAGAATAGCCGACCAAATTGCGGCTCGCACGCAATAGGCGGTTGCGGTTAAAGGTCTTGATTCCGTATTAAGAATCCAGATCAGTGTATGAGGATTGGCCAATACTAACCGGATTATTCTTTCAGATGAGGCACTGCTATTTGCAAGGGAAAGTGTTTTGCCCGCTCTCACACCATCGGCAACACCTTGAAACTCGGTTACCAGCAATTGGTACTCCTTGGCTGCGCTGTCGATTTGTTGCTTTATGGATTGGGTGACCGGATAAGTACCGCGATCAACTTTTAGTGCACTGGCGGGAGGAGCCGCTTTACGCGCACTACTTAAAATTGTGAGATCAGCTTTGCGATTTACCCGGGGACTGAGGCCTTTATTGGTATCGATTACTACCTGCTTGCAATACTTTTGCAATATCTGGAGGTCTCCGACAGTTTTTATATGAAAACCACCCAGGGGAAAGGGTGTGGCCGACCAGGCACAATCCAGCTCTGAGACATACATGCCGATAAGCAGATCGCTGCTTTGGACCTGTAACTGACAATCATTTTTTATAGTAAATTCGGGTACTGCCATGCAACCAAGCTTACCGGGCTTGATCTCGATATCTTGTGAGAGACCTCATATTTACTGCACCGGACAGGATTCCTGTGGAGACAGTGTTAACTGGATAACACTTCAGATAGTGCTGCTTTCGTTGCTGTTCTCCGGCTTTGGGGGATCGGCAGTTATGGCTGGATCAATAGGGTCAAGCCTACCACCCCGGGAGAGAAATTCTGTGAGGTCCTCTTCTACTCTGTGGCACAAGCGAGCGCCAGACTCCATTTATCAGCTTGTCCACAATTCGCCTTTACTTGTACTAAAATCAAGATCAATGGAATCAGATTTTTATGCTTTTGGCGCCGTTGCAACTGCCATGATGCACCCTCTTAGCTGTTTCAATATTTTCGCTAACAGTGTTCGAGTTTTTCTCTGATAGAGTAATTCAATTGAGCGAGTACGCATGGAGATCGATATTCGAATCAGTGATAAGAACTTTTCTTACTTCATAAAAGGCAAAAAAAAGCGCCATTGTTGCCAATGGCGCTAAGTTCATTACTAGGTAATGAAGAGTTTTATTGGGTTACAAATTCTGGATAGGCTTCCATTCCGCATTCGGCGAAATCCACACCTTCATGTTCTTCTTCTACCGATACCCGGATTCCCATGATTGCTTTAAGTGCAAGCCACACAATCGTGCTGGTAACGAATACCCAAACGAATATAACCAGCAATCCAACCAGCTGACCTACAAAGGTAGCATCGGGATCAGATAGCAGTACGGCAAAAATGCCGAATATGCCAACTGTGCCATGCACAGATATGGCGCCGACTGGGTCATCTATTTTCAGCTTGTCCAGTAATACGATGCTAAACACCACAATGGATCCACCGATTGCACCAATGATGGTTGACAACATAGGCGAGGGATCGGCTGGCTCCGCTGTAATCGCGACCAGTCCAGCCAGGGCGCCGTTAAGTGCCATGGTTAAATCGGCTTTACCAAACATTACTCGCGCCACAATCAGGGCAGCAATCAACCCACCGGCAGCAGCGGCATTGGTATTAAGAAAAACATTGGCAACTTCATTAGCGACTCCTATTCCACCCAGTTTCAGCGTAGAACCTCCATTGAATCCAAACCAACCCATCCAGAGGATGAAGGTACCCAGAGTCGCCAGGGGCAAGTTAGCGCCAGGAATGGCTTGCACTGCACCGGTTGCGCTGTATTTGCCTTTTCTCGGGCCTAACAGAATTACGCCAGATAAGGCAGCGGCAGCTCCAGCTAAATGCACGATGCCGGAGCCGGCATAATCGCTATAGCTCAAGGCACCGATGAAAGGTACTTCTTTACCACCCCAGGTCCAGCCGCCTTCAATGGGATAAATGAATCCTGTCATGACTACGGCGAAAGCCAGAAAAGCCCAGAGCTTCATTCTTTCAGCGACTGCACCGGATACGATGGACATCGCAGTGGCTACGAATACTACCTGAAAGAAGAAATCCGATGCGCCTGAATAAACAGCATCACCATCGAAACCGGCTTCCGCCGAATCAGCCAGCACTTGCGCAACTGCCGCGTCGTCCATCTGGGCTACAGTGGTAACACCAGAAAGAAAATAGCCGCCGTCATACATAAAGTTGTATCCGCAAACCAGGTACATAGTACAGGCAACAGCAAACAGGGCGACGTTCTTGGTTAAAATTTCCGTGGTGTTTTTGCTTCGCACCAGGCCAGCTTCCAGCATGGCGAAGCCTGCTGCCATCCACATAACGAGTGCGCCGCAGATTAGGAAATAGAACGTATCCATTGCGTACTGTAGTTCAAAAATTTGGTTTTCCACCTTTACCTCCGTTGTGATCTTTTCCTGGGATCACTATTCAATGATTTATTTCTAGACTGCTTCCTCACCAGTTTCACCGGTGCGGATTCGAATAATTTGTGAAAGATCGGTAACGAAAATTTTGCCGTCTCCAATCTTGCCTGTGTTCGCCGCCTTGGTTATTGCTTCAAGTGTTTGATCCAGCAGGCTCTCCGCTATAGCGACTTCAAGTTTTACTTTTGGTAGAAAATCCACGACATACTCGGCCCCTCGATAGAGTTCGGTATGCCCTTTTTGTCTTCCAAAACCTTTTACTTCGGTCACAGTAATACCCTGCACGCCGATGTCAGATAATGACTCCCGCACGTCGTCCAGTTTGAAAGGCTTGATAATGGCCGTGACTAACTTCATTCTTAATGCTCCTTCGTTGTTGAGCAGTTCTGCTCGATTCGATTCTTACAACTCCCGAGCACTATGCACGGGTCGTGCCAGTTGTCTTTTTTGTTGAAAAATAAGGGAGCCACACAGAAATCAGGTTTCTTTGGCTATGAGTCCATGAAGATCGAGGCAACTACTGTGCAGCATCAGTGCGTTTTAGGATGAATCGCACCAAGACTGTGCAA
>JAPPOG010000074.1 GCA_028818225.1 Gammaproteobacteria bacterium
CATCTACTTTCATAATACCCCATTTTTCTCCCTTCTATATCGTGGGATTTCAAAAAAGAAATTCGAAATCAAACTAAATAATTGAAACCTAAATCACGAAAAGCAATATGAGTGTAGAATGTAATAACCAATCGGTCACAGGTATTACGCCGTTGTTGAAACAACTCCGCGGGAGAGCAAAAAATGTTGACCTCTAAGATAAAATCTCTTGGATCCTATCACCCCCCCCAAATCGTCAGCCCCCACGAAATCATAGAGGATGCTGGCCTGGTAAACCTCGATATCGAGAAAACTCATGTCGAAGACCTGACCGGGATCAAAACCATGCACCATGCCAATGGTGGCACCAGACCAAGCGATATCGCGATTCTGGCAATAGAGAAATGCCTGGAAGACTTCGATGGCGACCTGGCAGAGATTGAAGCCGTATTTTTTTGCGGGATGACCAGAGACATGCAGGAGCCGTCAACAGCGCATCAAATCAGTTACCGTTGTGGCCTGAATGCCAAATTCTGTATTGATATCGCCGATGCCTGTCATGGCTTTACCGCGGGAATGATTGCTGCAGATTCCTTCATCCGCACAGGGGCGTTTAAAAATATCCTGGTTTGTACCGGGGAAGTCGCTAGTAAGGGAACCTATCATATCGCAAACCGCTTCAGGAAAGGAGAACTGGGACGAGAAGACGTAGCGGACAACATCGGTGCTTTCACGGTAGGGGATGCTGGCGGAGCTGCGATACTCGGCCCTACCGATGATGGCACCGGATTTCAAGCTTTCAACACTAATTCCAAATCCAGTGTCTGGAATGCCTGTTATGTCGACTGGGAATCCAATAGCTTTGCCATGCATATGAATTGGATAAGTCGCGAAACAATCAGACTGGTCGGCAAAATGGCACCAGAAACCCTGAACAATGTAGGCTGGGACAAGTCAGACATCGAAATGTTCATTGCCCATCAGGTGGGAAGACGTGTGCACGAGTCTTACATGAAGAAGCTGGAATTAGAAAAAGACAAGGCCATTGAGATCTACCAGGACTATGGAAACATCACGAGCGTCTCTGTGCCTGCCTGTTTCGATCTGTTGAAGAAGCTCGGTCAACTCAATGAAGGAATGAAGGTGTTATTAAATTCGACAGGTAGTGGGATCGTGGTGACGCAGGCCGCGTATGTGGTTTAGTTAGAAAAGCTCGGTAGAAAAAAATCAAAAGAGGCCCTGAGGGGCCTTTTTTGTTTGCAGGATGATTGTAGATTTAACCCGCCCGTTAGGGTTCTATTTTTGGCTTAGCCAAAAATAGAACCCTAACGGGCGACGCATTGCGCCGTCTGCGGAGCGACGCTACTTGCGAATGGGCACGTTGACTCGGCCGGAAGCTGAAAATAAAAAAGGGGTCCTTTGGGACCCCTTTTTTATTTATGGCGCACCCGGCACGATTCGAACGTGCGACCCCCTAGTTCGTAGCCAGGTACTCTATCCAGCTGAGCTACGGGTGCATAATTAGCTAATGATTGCCAGATTCGAAAAAAGTTGGTACTCGATGGTTAATCAAATCTCAGGCGACCTCGAAAACATTGCGTTTCAGCCCTTCTCGAGAGGCCGGTATTATAGCGAAATCGCTGATTTTTCATAGTGAGATGGATGATTAAGGCGAATTCATGATTTCATGCTCAATCCGCCTGTATTACCATTGGTGCCGCCTTTATTTCTCGAGATTTCAATGACTAACAGAAAGCTGCTGATTGCTTCAGGCACAGGCCTTACCGCCCTGGTTGTAGTGGGTGCTTTGCTCATTTTTGTTACGCCTCAAGATCAGGCAGTGGATTTACAAACTGCCAGTACTGCCATTCAGCCTGAAGCAACCGGTGATTATGAATTGGGGCTCAATGCCGCCTTTGCCGGGGATTACGCCACGGCTTTTAGGGAATTCACAGTGGCCGCCGAGGAAGGCTTGAGCCTGGCGCAATATAACCTGGGCATTCTTTATTTTATGGGCCAGGGTGTGGAACAGGATTTCCAACAGGCATTTCACTGGACCGAAGCCGCTGCCCAGCAAGGACATATCAATGCCCAATACAATCTCGGCAGTCTTTTTCTTGAAGGTCAGGGAACGCGCCAGAACGAAACTCTTGGCATTGACTGGTTCAAGAGTGCTGCCCGAGCCGGTCATGCTAATGCTGCTTATGCCCTGTCCAGGATGTACCAGGAAGGCGATCCTGTTACAGCAAACCTGGTAGAAGCGCACGCCTGGGCAGCATTGGCCACAGAAAATCAACATCCGGAAGGGGCTGCACTTCAGGATGAGCTCGAACAAGGGCTTAGTGCAGAGGAATTGAGTCAGGCTAGACGCCAGTTCGCCACCTGGCAGATAGAGCCAGTCCCTCCCCTGCCTCCTAATCGCTAGATTTATCGAGCAAACATCGGTTTTGACGTAATGGCACCGTTAGCATAGCTGTATCTGTAGCCAATGCTCTGCGAGGCGCATATGTCAGCCTGGCCATGGATAGCGCTTATGAATTATTAATGGCAAATCAAGCTCAGCAGGCATTAATGAACCCTGCCTGGAGCGATAAGTCTGAATTTTCCAGTAGTAACATTGTAGAGATGGTGTTTGACCCAACCCTGTTTCGACCCTTAATTGCAAACTGGGTTGAGGTTGCAAGTCATTTATTACTGAGACTGAAGAAGCAGGTACTGGCCTATGGCAAATCTGAGCAGTCAGCATTGTTTAATAAATTACTGGCCAAGTCGCCACCAAAACACTGGCAGCAACCAGCAGAATCCATTGAAGATGGCACAATGCTAACTGTTGATTTTAAAGTGGGAGACCTGACTCTTAGCATGTTTACCACAATCAGCCAGTTTGTCTCTGCGCTCGATTTAGGCATGGAAGAATTATTAATCGAAAGCTATTTTCCTGCTAACGAAGACAGTCAAAAATTCTTTGCCAATATTCTTAATTAGCGGCAGCTCTTTCTCGTTCCATTTTGCCCCGGGCATTACGCATTAGAATATCGAGCCAGGCATCCCAGCTTTCAGGGTCTACGAATGGATGGGGATCCCCATCCTGACGATCCTTTAGTATTTCGTAACGCTCAAAAATTTCACCGGACTCCGGATGGTTAGGGATATTGACTTCAATGTTCTCTAACTGCATTAAGCGCTCAATACTGTTGATATACATCTCGGTGCGTTCCACCCCTTCGAAATTCAGTCCGACCCCACCGAAAAAGAAAGCATCGTGGGGGTAGCCATTGTCATACACGGTAAAACGGGTGGAAAGCACTCCAGGTGTATGTCCCGGAGTTTCCATAAAGCGCAGACGGGTTCGACCGAGATTCAGCGTGCTTCCGTCTGAGGCTGAAAGATGACGTATAGGCTTGGGGTATTCTTGATAGATCGCTGGCTCATTAGTCATATTCCAGTCAGTTTCCGTCATCATTACTACAGCACCGAATTCTTCCTGGAAACGACGAGCGCCGCCAATATGATCGTAATGGGCATGGGAAACTATGACGTAACGAATATCATCGGGATCGAAGCCAAGTTCTCTAATACTGTCTATAGCCAGATCGGTTAAGTCACCGTAGAGAGCATCGAAAAGAATCAAGCCCTGGTCCGACACCAAAAGCCAGGCAGAAACCCAACGCGCACCGACATAGTAAAGATTGTCAAATACCTGAAACGGTGCCACCCGCTGCAACTCAGGATTGTCGTTATCATTGATGTCTTGTGTAGTTACCACAGAACTTAATAACAACGCGACTGCGAATACTACCGCCTTTCCGCTCTTGTAAATCATAAAAATTCCTTATTCCGAGAGGGAAGAATTGTTCGTAATAGACTGCGAAATTTTACTCTGATTTCCTGTGACTATTCGTAGTTAATTCGTTACTAATCTTGTCTTTAGGAAGACAGTGACTTTTAACTCGATTTTTCCTGATCTACTTCCGCCAGTATTTGATCTACGAAGTTTACAAAACCGGGATCAAGAATCGGTCGCGCATAGGGGCTCTGCTCCCGGGAGACTCGCACCCCGGGGTTACTATAAAAGCCGGCAATTAAATTCCGAAGCTCCGCTAAATCCTCCTCGCTAGTGGTTGAGGCATACTGCCCCCAATGCAACCAAAACCAATGAACATTAGCACTCTCCGTGCGACTCATATCTGCCTCAGGGACACCTAATTTAGCAGCCATTTCCGCAATATATTTATCTCCGCCCATTACTTTATTTACGCCGTTGCGAAGATCATCGTTTGCCGCCATTGCCAGTTTAAATTCCCGCACGCCTGTAGCCCTTGCAATACGGTTTATGTCGGCAGCCGCTTCTTTAGCATGTTTAACCTGGGAAGCCAGGTAAATAAGCGTTGCCACCACGGCAAAAGCCCCTAATATTTCCCCGACAGCTCCTATAGCATCCCAATTCATTACTGATTCCTAATAAGAGCGCGGCAAACCAAGCTCGTGCTCAGCGACAAAGTTAAGAATCATTTCCTGTGATATTGGTGCCAGCTTCATTAAACGCGCTTCTCTCCAGTAGCGCTCTACATGGTATTCCCTGGCATAACCGAAACCGCCATGGGTTTGAATTGCGCAATCAGCTGCATAGAAACCTGCTTCCGCTGCCAGCCATTTAGCCATATTCGCTTCAGTACCGCAGGATAAGTCGTTATCCAATTTCCAGGCAGCTTTTCGAATCATTAATTCGGCGGCATCCAATTTCGTTCTCGCCTCAGCCAACGGAAAGGCTATTCCCTGATTTTTACCGATCGGTCGATCGAAGACCACACGCTCATTGGCGTACTGTACCGCCCGTCGCAGAGCTGCCTTGCCAATTCCCAAAGATTCAGCCGCAATGAGTATGCGTTCCGCATTAAGCCCATCCAGCAGGTACCTGAATCCGCGGCCTTCTTCGCCTACTCTGTCGGCTACTGCTACTTTTAGATCATCATAGACAACTTCACAGGTACGCACTGCGTTGCGACCTAATTTCGGAATTGCCGAGATGGATACTTCAGGTTTCTGCAATTCAGCTAATAACAGCGTCATGCCTTCAGTTTTACGATCAACTTCTTCTTTCTTCTGGGTTCTTACCAAGAGCAAAACCCGCTCAGACTCCAGGGCTTTGGTCGTCCATACTTTTCTGCCTTTCACGACGTAGTGATCACCTTCCAGGCGGGCGAATGTTTCAATAGACGTTGTATCACTTCCTGCATTTGGCTCTGTAACACCGAAAGCAACATGGAGTTTTCCTTCTGCGACTGCTGGTAAATACTTCTCACGCATCGCATCGGAACCATGCTTTACCACAGGGTGCATACCAAAAATTGATAAATGTATTGGCGTAGCGCCATTCATGGCCGCACCGGATGCGGCAACTTCTTCGAGAACTATTGCGGCTTCCTGCAAGCCTTTGCCAGATCCGCCATATTTTTCAGGAATAGCAATACCCAGCCAACCGGCCTCGGCCATGGCCTTAAAATAGTCATCAGGAAATTTCCCTTCTCGATCATGCTCTTCCCAATAATCATCGGGAAATCCTGAACAAAGTTTCCTGACTGATTCTCTTATGAGAGCTTGTTCTTCCGATTCAGTAAAATCCATTGACTATTCCAATTCCCCAACGATTTAACTCGTTTGGCCAGCTATGTGTGCGGCGATTGCCAATATCTCTTTGGCTCGACGTAAATGAGGAACATCCACCATTTGGCCTTTAAAAGAAAAAGCCATTTTGCCTACTTTCTGATTTTCTTCAAAAGCAGCGATCAGTTCATGTGCCTGGTCGATTTCTTCATCTGAAGGGGTGAATGCCGTATTCACAATATCAATCTGAGACGGATGTATGGTTATCTTGCCGGTATAACCCATATCAGCTCCGGTCTTACATTCACGCGCTAATCCTTCAGTATTTTTGATATCAACATAGACCGCATCGATCGGTTGGGCACCTCCTGCTACTGCGGCAAGCAAACAAGTCGAGCGAACGTAACTGAACACCTCCAGATAGTTCCCATTGCCATCCCGCTTGGCCTTAGCACCAAGCGCGCCAGATAAATCTTCAGCACCCCAGGTTATTCCGTCTACTCGCTTATTCTTTGCCATTGACGGAAGATTAAATACCGCTTCCGGAACTTCAGTTCCAATTAATACCAGAGAGACCGCACCATTCTCTACAGAATGTTTATTTTCAATTTGTGACACAACGTCATCAATAGCATCAACTTCCTCCCTACTTGCAATCTTGGGTAAAACTAATCCGTCTGGAAGAACCTCCATTATTGCTTGTAAGTCGTCAGCACCCCAGGGAGTATCCTGTGGATTTATCCGCACCAGGCATTCCTGCTTGCCAAAATCTGTCTCTTTAATCCACTGACAAACATGATCCCTGGCCGTTTCCTTATTTGCAGGTGTCACAGAATCTTCGAGATCAAGGATGAGTGAGTCGGCATTCAGCCCAAGCGCCTTCTCTAACATGCGATCATTGCCTCCAGGCACGAAGTGCAATGATCTTCGCAATCCCTTTTTGCCTATAGCTGGCGTTCTAGTCACAGCCGTCCCCATCTATTTTTACTGTTGCTTAATTACTGGCGAAATTTACGCTGGTTTACGCAGCATCATGCCTTTACGCAGACACTCACAAACGACTTCATCTCTTTGATTAATCCCTGTGTGCTGAAACCATACAATGCCACGATCGGATTTTGATTTTGATTCTCGCTTGTCAACAATTTTTGTGTTAACACGAATCGTATCGCCGATAAATACTGGATTAGGAAACTCAGTCTTGTCCATACCTAAATTCCCCAGCGTTGTGCCCAAGGTAGTGTCCCCAACAGATAACCCTATGACGAGCCCTAATGTAAACAGACTATTTACAATAATTTGCCCGTGCTGAGTGGTTTTTGCGAACTCAACATCAAGATGAAGGGGCTGCGGATTATGGGTCATCGTAGTGAAAAGAAAATTATCGGTCTCGGTAATGGTTCGATGAGGCAGATGATCGAACTCCATTCCCACTTCCAGTTCCTCAAAATATTTTCCTGCCATACCTGAATCAACCCCATCATGAAATCTTAGCCGCCGGATAGCTATGAATTCAGAATCCCGGGCCAAAAGCGCCATTTTAGTAGCAACTTGTTGCCGCATCCATTAAATTCTCCTATCTGATAAATCACGGTAATCAGTAAACACTACAAATGACATTGGATGCATCAACATATAAGGCATGGATTGGTCAGAAAGAATCTTCCTCTGATTTTCTTACCCTGGCTCCTCTCAGGGGGTTAGCGGCCACCCTGAATAAAGTGCAGTTGGATTACCAGCCCGGCGACGTTTTACCCCCTTTGTGGCATTGGCTATATTTCCTGAGCCCAGCCAGACAATCGAAGCTTGGAAATGATGGTCATGCTGAGCGAGGCGATTTCCTGCCACCTATACCGTTACCAAGGCGTATGTGGGCGGGCAGTCGCTTTGAATTTCATCGGCCACTGCATGCCGGTGAAAAAATCTCGAGAGTTTCAACTATAAAAAGTATTAACTTTAAAGCAGGACGTAGTGGTCAGCTCGCATTCGTAACCGTTAAACATGAAATTAGTACAGAGCTGGAAAAGGCCATCAGTGAGGAGCATGACATCGTTTATCGAGATCATGTGCCAGCTGATGCTGCTCCTGCGGAACCAAAGCAAGTTGAGCAGGAAGCTGATTATTTTAAATCTATTAATCCGGATCCTGTCCTGCTCTTCCGCTATTCTGCATTAACCTTTAACGGGCATAGAATTCATTACGATCGAGACTATGTTACAAAAGTAGAAGGATACCCAGGACTAATTGTGCATGGGCCATTATTGGCGACTCTGCTGGTAGACCTACTGGCAGAACAGTTTCCTGAAAAATCATTGCAGCGATTTGAGTTTAGAGCAATGAATCCCGTGTTCGATTTAAATCCATTTGATGTTTGTGGCTCTAATCCTGACCAGAACGGCAATCTTAATCTCTGGATTAAAGATCACAATAACGCATTATGCATGCAGGCAAGAGCAAACATCGTTTAGAAATAGTAAATGACTAATTCACCCCCCTTAGAAGGCATCAATGTTCTTTCCTTTGAACACGCTATTGCCGCCCCGCTTTGCACTCGCCAATTAGCAGAATTGGGAGCTCGAGTTATTAAAATCGAACGGCGTGACGTGGGTGATTTTTCTCGCCACTACGATGATCGGGTCAAAGGTCAATCGTCTCACTTTATCTGGACTAATCGCTCCAAACAAAGCCTCACTCTCGATATCAAGCACGAACTATCAAGGGAGATTCTTAAACGTCTAGTCGGTATCAGTGACGTAATCGTGCAAAACCTGGCGCCAAATGCTATGGAGCGACTTGGATTGAGTTATGCAACACTAAAACGACAGCATGAAAAACTCATTGTCTGCAATATTTCTGGTTATGGTGCTAATGGACCTTATAAAAATAAAAAAGCCTACGATCTTCTTGTTCAGGCTGAAGCAGGATTTCTTTCTGTAACTGGAACAGAAGAACAAATGGTCAAAGCAGGTATTTCGGTAGCGGACACTGCGGCCGGCATGCAAGCATTCGCAGCCATTCTGGCGGCAATTATCCAACGTGGAAAAACAGGAAAAGGCAGTTGTATTGAAATCTCCATGCTTGAAGCGATGGTAGAGTGGATGGGTTTTCCCCTATTCTATGCTTACGATGGCGCACCACCTCCCACAAGATCAGGTGCTGATCACGCCAGTATCTATCCTTACGGTGTATTCAAAACAAGTGACGACAAGGTGATTCTGGTTGGATTGCAACATGAAAGAGAGTGGGAAGTTTTTTGTCGATTTGTACTTGAACAACCTAATTTGATTGATGATGACCGTTTCGCGACAAATGCAAATCGCTCAGAGAACCGAGAAGAACTTAAAGACATTATACAAAGCCTGTTCTCATTATTGAGCGCCGAGCAAATAGCTACAAAGCTGGATGGAGCACAGATCGCTTATGCTAATGTAAATAATATGGATGCTGTCTGGAAACACCCACAGCTTGATGCGCTAAATCGACTTGTAGAGACCTCCACGCCGACAGGCGCCATTTCCAGTTTCAAACCGCCAACGAATAACAGTGAATTCGAGGCCAGTCTTTCTGCAGTCCCCGCATTAGGAGAACATACCCGCGACATTCTGCAGGAGCTGGATTTCAGCGCTGAAGAAATCGAAGATTTTTACAAACAGGATGTAATCTAGAACACTGGACCAGTTCCAACGCTGGTAGAGGAAGGTTGGCAAAATGCAGAAGAAACACACTGCTATTCAACGTATCCAGTATTCTTAGTAACTTGTTTTAAATTGATTTTTCGAAATTAGCCTGTCACTTTTAGTGCGTTGCAGTAAAGCCAAATAAATAAATCCAAAGGTAATTACTATGGGCGAAAAAATAGCTGATTTCGAATTAAAACACAGAGGATCTTCATACTCCCAGGATGCAGCTGGCAATCTTGTATCTACCTCGAATTGGGAAACAGAGGGCGAAATGGATATTTATGGTGCAGTGTTCGGCACATTATCTGTCGTTCATGCTTACGAAAATCCTGATGCCGATTCTGGCACCTGCAGCTGGGCTGGCGAGGGCTTTTCGCCAGATGGTACAAAGACAATAGGATTTCAGTCGGGGACCTGGGAGAAAGAAGGAAATCATAAATGGTCATTGAAAATGGCTGGTAAAGATTCTCGCGAAGGGGATATATACACTGAAAGCCATATTGCCCTTGAGACCCTCACCTGGTCAGGGACTGTGTATAGAGCATAAAGCACAAGATGCAGCTAGCCGGCTGCTCAAGTGACTAGATTTTTTCGCCTTTTTCAAGACTTAGCTAAGCTAAATCTTTCACCCTGCGGGCGCCTTACAGGCGTCCTTCGCGCAATGCGCTTGTCGAACCGCGAGGATTCTCTTACCCTCCCCCTCCCATAAAAAAAACCGACTTGCGTCGGTTGTTTTGATGGCGGAGAGAGAGGGATTCGAACCCTCGATAGGTTTAACCCTATACGCCCTTAGCAGGGGCGCGCCTTCAGCCACTCGGCCACCTCTCCACGGGCGCGCATGATAGCATACTGACTTAGCGTGAGAATACGCAAAATTGGTGATCCGAATTTAGCGTCTAATCACCTACCCGAGTACACTGTACTCGCTCCATAAATGTTTGTGCTTCCTCACCTTCTGGTGGGACAGCTGTGGCAATGATACTGGATACCGCACCTTCCCCTGTACTCAAATTCATTACGATTGCATTCCCGACATTGGTACTGCAGCGAACAATGTTACTGCTTACACAGTTATCAAATGTCCATTGATAGCCAGAAAAGATAAGCGTCCCACCTCGATCTGCTCCGACGGTAAATAAATAATTGGTAGGCGCGAAGGCCTGATTCTCCCATGACCCATCCCGCCAATAGAATCCGATGGAACTTACACCTTCACAGGTCCAGCTGGAGCCCTCCTCGGCAGCAAAAACCGGGATAGCAACAAATAGAATCAAAATGCATATCTTTTTCATAAAGCGTTTCCTTTCTCTGCAACGACCCAAGCTTCATCATTCGATGGTTTTAAGCACGAGCTTATACATCAGCCTCCGCTTTAATGTAAGCATTTTGAGGGGAACTAGAATTTGATTGAGTCGACCAACTCTGCTGAATTCAACGAGGGCTTAAACAGCGAAATGCAAAGGACAAGTGAGCTCTCCATCTCAATGGAGAGTGAGCGCAGAGTTGAATTACTCTCCCCCTTGCTGAGCTGGCGCTTCGCCGCTTTTCTCTTTCTGGATGCGCTGATAAATTTCTTCGCGATGAACCGCGACTTCTTTTGGAGCATTGACTCCGATTCTTACCTGGTTACCTTTAACTCCCAGCACGGTAACTGTAACGTCATCTCCGACCATCAATGTTTCGCCGATTCGGCGTGTCAGTATTAACATTGCCTTCCTCCGTCAATCATTCCTTTGTACTTCCCATATTTTTGGCCTTACAGCGGACTCCTGAAGAACACACAGGAGAACATTTTCGTCATCGGGCTGGCGCATATCCTTATTCGATTTCCAGCTTGAAAGTTTTTACCTGGGATAATTCCAAAGGTATTAAAAACTTCTAAGCGAATAAGAATTAACTTGCACCGGTTTTCTATACAAATCCCTTGACTAAGCGGGATTTGCTCCCGAAAGTGCGCTGAACCAAAAGCATAGTATCTGCCTATATTGACAGATTGCCAACACTTTCAGCCCTGTTTTGATGGATAGTTGTCTCTAGAAAGCCTGAAAATACCCTAATCCGGTATATTTTTTGTTTCAGTTTCGCCAAGCTCGAAGGCACTATGGAGCGCGCGCACAGCCAGTTCAAGATATTTCTCCTCGATCACAACGGAAATCTTGATCTCAGAAGTAGTGATAATCTCAATATTGATGTTTTCTTCGGCTAGCGCCTTAAACATTTTGCTGGCGATGCCCGCGTGGGATCGCATACCCACACCGACCAAAGATACTTTACAAATTTTCTTATCGAGAATGACTGCAGCAGCCTGCAACGATGTTGCCACAGTGTCTAGTATCTCTTTCGCTTTATCACTCTCGGCTCGCTTTACCGTAAAAGTTATATCGTTCGAACCATCCGCAGCAGCATTCTGAACGATTACATCAACCTCGATCCCTGCTTCGCTCACGGGACCTATAACTTTATACGCTATACCTGGAACATCGGGCACACCTGCAACAGTTAATTTAGCTTCATCGCGCTCGAACGCAATGCCAGCTATGGCTGGATCTTCCATTTCGGCTTCTTCCTCTAGAGTAATTAGGGTTCCACTACCTTCTTCAAAGGTAGATAGCACGCGGAGTGGTACTTTGTATTTACCGGCGAATTCGACTGCGCGGATTTGCAATACTTTTGCGCCTAAACTTGCCAGTTCCAGCATTTCTTCAAAAGTAATGCTGTGCAGAAGTTTGGCATCGTCAACAACTCTCGGGTCTGTAGTATAAACACCTTTAACATCTGTATAGATCTGACACTCATCAGCCTCGAGGGCTGCGGCCAAAGCAACTGCCGTAGTATCCGACCCACCTCTGCCCAGGGTTGTAATGTTCCCATTTTCATCAACACCCTGAAAACCCGCCACTACCACAACATTTCCCTGTTGCAATTGCGCATGCATACGAGAGCTGTCGATTTCCCGTATACGTGCCTTGGTATGAGCATCATCAGTGAGAATTCTTACCTGGCCACCAGTGAAGGAGCGCGCACCATAGCCGCGCTTTTCCAGAGCCATACAAAGTAACGCGATCGTCACCTGCTCACCGGTAGATAAAAGAACATCCATCTCCCGGGGCGTCGGTTGCTCCATCACTTCGTGAGCCAACGCAGTAAGTCGATTTGTTTCCCCGGACATAGCAGACACAACGACTACTACATCATCTCCATTATTTCTAAACCTGGAAACTTTCTCAGCTACGGCATCAATGCGGTCGATGCTGCCAACGGATGTGCCGCCATATTTTTGAACGATTAGAGCCATAGATTAAAGCTTCCCTTCTAACCATGGCTTCACGCTTTCTAATGCGCCCGTTACCGCGGCGGTATCGGTGCCCCCGGCCATCGCCATATCAGGGCGACCACCGCCCTTACCACCGACTTGCTCAGCGACCATGTTAACCAGCTCTCCTGCCTTAACTTTGTCAGTCAGGTCATCGCTAACACCAGCAATCAGGTTTACTTTGTCATCACTAACTGTAGCCAGCAGAATTACTGAAGAACCCAGCTTGTTCTTTAGTTGATCAACCGTATCCCGCAGGGATTTGGGATTAAAGCCTTCCACATTAGCCACTAGCACTTTAGCACCATTCATTTCTGTAGCCTGGAGCGTCAGATCATTGCCGGCAGACGACGCGAGCTTGCCTTTTAGTTGCTCGATTTCCTTTTCCAGAGCGCGATTGCTATCGCTCAGCTGTTGAACTTTGTGTACAAGCTCTGATGGAGATGATTTAACAATTTCCCCTATTTGCTTAAGTATCTGCTCTTCCTGGTTTACCAGCGCTAAAGCGCCGCTTCCGGTGACAGCTTCCACTCTTCTGACTCCAGCGGAAATACCGGTTTCACTGGTAATTTTGAATAATCCGATATCTCCAGTGCGATTAACATGACAGCCACCGCAGAATTCCACCGAATACTCACCGCCCATAGTGACGACCCTGACTTCGTCGCCATACTTTTCGCCGAATAAAGCCAAGGCGCCCCGCTTCTTTGCTTCTTCCAGCGGCATTACTTCTTTGCTTACTTCAGAGTTGGCAAGAATTTCGGCATTTACCTGTGCTTCGATTGCGCGAAGTTCTGCTTCTGTAACTGGTGACGAATGAGAGAAATCGAATCGCAGTCTATCTGCATCAACCAAAGAACCTTTTTGCATGACATGTGTACCCAGCACATTCCTTAACGCCGAATGCATCAAGTGAGTAGCAGAATGATTCAAAGTAATCGCATGACGATCATCGCCAGAAACCTCGGCAATGACTTCATCATTAACCGCCAGGCTGCCACTCTTTAACATTCCTCGATGAATATGAGCATCACCTTGTTTTTGAGTGTCAACTACTTCAAAGCTGGCATTGGAATTTTGTAGCAATCCATGGTCGCCTATTTGTCCACCAGACTCTCCATAAAAAGGACTCTTGTCCAATACAAGTAGTACTTCCTGTTCGGCTGGCACTGAATCAAGTTTTTTGTTCTCTTTAGAGAAAATGCCAATCACTTTCCCCGAATCCTGCAAGCTGGAATAGCCAGTAAATTCCGTAGCAGTCGATGAATCAATATCGAGTTTTTCGACGGCGCCAAAATTACTGGCTGCCCGGGCAGATTCTCTCTGGCCCTCCATGGCTTGCTCGAAACCATCCAGATCAATTTTGAGATTATGACCACGGGCAACATCTGCCGTTAGATCCACTGGAAATCCATAGGTGTCATAGAGTTGAAACACTGTTTCACCAGGGATTGTATCTCCTTCCAAATTAGCAATGGCTTTCTCCAGAATCGCCATGCCGTTTTCCAGAGTCCTGGCAAATTGTTCTTCTTCGTCCTTCAGTACTTTTTCTACAAACGCCTGCCGCTCAACCAATTCCGGATAGGCCGAACCCATTACTTGCGCCAGGGAATCAACTAATTTGTAAAAGAAGATGTCTTCGACACCTAGCTGATATCCGTGACGAATTGCGCGACGAATAATTCGTCTTAGCACATAACCTCGTCCTTCATTGGAAGGTACGACGCCATCCACAACCAGGAAGGCACAGGATCGAATATGATCTGCAATGACATTCAGGGATGAATTGGAAAGGTCTGCTTCACCTGTAATTTTCGAAATATCGGTAATTAATGATTGGAACAGGTCAATTTCATAATTGCTGTGTACCTGTTGCATTACCGCCGCCAGACGCTCCAGGCCTGCACCCGTATCCACAGAGGGTTTGGGCAATGAAATCATAGAGCCATCGGCTTTTCTTTCGAACTGCATGAAAACCAGGTTCCAGATTTCAATATAGCGATCACCATCCTCATCCGGACTGCCGGGAGGGCCACCTGCTACCTCTGGGCCATGGTCGTAAAAGATCTCTGAACAGGGTCCGCAGGGTCCGGTATCACCCATCGCCCAGAAATTATCTTTTTCTCCCAGGCGGGAAAATCGTTCCGGGTCAATCTTCATTTCATCCAGCCAGATTGCCGCAGCCTCATCGTCATCCTCAAAAACTGTGACCCAGAGTTTTTCTGCAGGTAAGCCTAGGTCTTCCGTGAGAAACTCCCAGGCAAACTGAATTGCTTCGCGCTTGAAGTAATCACCAAAGGAAAAATTCCCCAACATCTCGAAGAATGTGTGGTGGCGGGCTGTATAACCGACATTTTCCAAATCGTTGTGTTTGCCACCGGCGCGAACACAACGCTGGGAAGTTGTTGCGCGATTGTAGGAACGCTTTTCATCACCGAGAAAAGTATCTTTGAATTGCACCATACCCGCATTGGTGAAAAGCAGGGTAGGATCATTGCCGGGCACGAGCGGACTGCTCGCAACCACTGCGTGGTCCCGAGCCGCAAAAAAATCCAAAAATCTTTGCCTGATTTCCGCGCTCTTCATCTCGCTACTTGTCCTGCCTACTGCCAATTGAAAAAAGCAGGGGATTATAGCGCTTACTGCGCTGAATTTGCAGGGTTTTTAGCCTTTGTCAGGGGATTCTTCATCGGTGGTCAGCAAGCTGTTTGCTGACGGATTGAAGGAAAAATGGCTGATGGTTTTATCGATAGGAACGCGCAAACGACCGTCACTGGAGAGTATAATGGCGATTGGTCTAGTCTGGGGGAAATGGCTGAGAATTATCGTCACGATGATAAGAAACGGCACGCAAAGAAACATTCCAGGTATATCCCAAATATAGCCCCACAAAGCCAGGTTAAGCAGAATGACAATTGGGCTAAGATTAAAAGATGAGCCCATTAGCCTTGGCTCCAAAATATTGCCGATACAAATCTGAATGGTACCTATACCCCCCAGAACAATTATGGAAAGTGTATAACCGTCAGATTGCGCCAGGGCGATAAGTGCCGGGAAAATTGTAGCTACAATTGACCCTACCGTTGGAATAAAGTTAAGCAGGAAGATGATAATTCCCCACATACCAGCAAAATCAATATCCATGACGCGCAGAAAGATGTAACTCAGAATACCAGTCATTGAACTGGTAAAGACCTTGATGGAAATGTATTTCTGAATGTCATCCCGAATCCGCTCAATGATCTTATTAACGTCCAGCTCTTTTTCAGGATTCGCCACCAGGGCAGAAATCTTTTTACTAAAATGCCCTTGTTCCAGAAATAAAAATCCAAGATAAATAAGAATCAATCCGCCGCTGGCAAGTATGCTTGTCAAAGATGCCGCAATTGAAGCTGCATAGCTTGGTATATCAATCCAGCCCGACAGTAATTCGCCAAAACTCTGCCCTTCATATTCTGAAAGATCAAAAAAAGAAAAACTCTGCAGGCGCTCAGCAAGATTTTCCTGGTAAACAGGCGCAACATCCAATACATCATCAAATGTTGAACTGAGAAAATTAGCCAACAACCAGATCAGCGCAATAAAACTTAGAAATGAGGCGAATGTACAAACCGGTTTCGGGAAACTGAATGAGCCTATCTTTACTCGAGAGAAAGCGTTACTAAGGGTAATTATCAAATACCAGAGGGCAAAAGCGATTACCAATGGCAGCAAAAGGTCTTTACCTATAAATAGAAGGTAGAAAATCAAAACAACAAGAACTGCTGTTGCCGTGTAACTCACTATTTTCATTATTAGTTTAAACCTTGTGGTTCGCCCCCAGAGGACTCTATCGATCAAATATCCGTTTTAAGCAACTCATCTCAACAATGAGAACCGGAACGCAATATGTAGATTTTTTTACGTATAAGGACGCAGATTGCGAAGAATATCACATTTTATAAACCCTACCCTCATTAGTCTAAGGCCTAGCTTAGTCTCTTTTGAAGTCGATAAATACCTGTAAGAAGCAACAATACGAATGCAATTAGACGGTTATTCAGAATTAGTAAAAATTGGTGAAGGTGGAATGGCGCATGTTTATCGCGGCATTCAAGATTCCCTGCGCCGACCAGTGGCTATCAAATTACTAATAAATGACCTGAGTTTTGATGAAGAAGCTCGCACTCGTTTTGAGCGCGAGTCTTTTATTATTGCCCGTATGAATCATGCCAACATAATTCATGTCATTGACCGCGGTATCAGCTCTGAAGGTCTCCCTTATTTTGTTATGGAGTTTGTTGAGGGAACGGAATTAAGTACTGCCGTGAAAATCAAAGATATTTCCCATGTGGAAAAAATCGACATAATTATACAAGTACTAAAAGCGCTGAACTACGCCCACAAAAACAACGTTATTCACCGTGATATTAAACCAGACAACATTCTTATCGACCAAGATGGAAACGTGAAGATTCTGGATTTTGGTATCGCTCAATTCTATGAAGATCATAAAAATGCCGATGATCGTACTTGCACCGGCACTATCATGGGTACCTATAACTACATGTCACCTGAACAGCGTCAATCTTCAGAAAACGTGACAGCACAAAGTGATCTTTACTCTGTCGGCGTGGTGATGTACGGACTATTCACGGGCAAGTTGCCGACGGGGCGCTTTCCAGATCCATCAGAGTTAAATAATGAAATCAATCCCGAACTCAATGCACTCATTCTAAAATGCCTCAATCAGGATCCGGAGCAACGCCCCGCTTCCGCCGAAGAATTAAAAACTGAATTGTTAGCTGCATCCCAGGGTCGTCACATCAAGGAAGAAGCAAAGCAGCGCGCTGAACAGGGTATTACCAAAATTAAATCGAAATTCTTGCTACTGGATGTGCTGCGAGAAGATAAATTCGGAGCTGTCTATCTCTACCAGCAAAAAGAGAAGGGAAACCTGCTAATCATCAAGAAAAAACCCAATGACAGCACTGGTTATGAAGCCAGTAATTTACTCGCTTCACTGGAGCACCCAAACATCGTTAATACCCATGCCACCTCCCGCAATGATAATTTCTTCATGCTCGTTCAGGAGTATATGAGTGGTGGCACACTTCAAGACAAGTTAGCCTTTCAACTCAATTGGCAAGATACTTTAAAGATTGGCAAGCAAATTTGTGAAGCAATTATATTTGCCCATAATAATCGTATTACTCACGGCCACCTCAGGCCTACAAACATTCTTTTTACTAAAGAAGGCAATGTAAAAGTTACTGACTTTGCACTGCAAGATGACATCACTGATGTTGAATTGGCTCAGTATTATTCTTTGGATGGGGAGGAGCGAACACAATCCGCGGACATCTATTCTGTTGGAGTGATTTTGTATCAGTTATTTACCGGCTGTTTACCAAGAAGACGCAATGAGACAGGATTTGTGATCCGCAAATTCTTTGCCAAATTACCCTCTGACATTCAACAACTCATTACTAACATGCTATCTACGATCCCCGACAATCGCCACCCGGAGAGTTTGCAGAGAGCAATTGAAGTGTTCGATAAGCACCTGCAGCGTAGACGCTACAAATCGTTTACTGAAAAACCGCGACGTGATAAAAACCGTGAAGCAGCTCGTCGCAAGGATGATAGAGAAAGGCCCGATTTAGCATCTATATCTTTTATCACTGCAGATAGAGAAAAGCAGCGCAGCAGGGGCCGCATGAACCTGCTGTTTGCCATACTGGTAGTAGTTTATGGACAGTATTTATTCTTATTTGATGGACAAGAAAAGCTTAACCGGAGTATTCCTTACGTTTACTCCGCCGTGGTTGATCAATTCGAAGGGTTTTTAGGCAAAACTGATGTCAGAGGAAATTTTCAAAGTGATAATAGCCGGCTGTACTGACACAGGGTTGCGACGCAACCATAACGAAGATCACATCGGGTTTAATCAGGATTTGGGCATCGCTGTGCTCGCTGATGGCATGGGGGGTCATCAGGCTGGAGAAATCGCTTCTCACATGGCTGTGGAATCCGTTCTGGAAAACTTACAAAGCGTTGCTGATGGCGAAAACTCCAGATCGATAACCGGTTCTCAGTTATTGGAGTATGTCTCCAATACAATTTCCTACAGTAACAGCAAGATTTTTCAGGCTGCGGAAGCGCTGGACGAGCACAAAGGAATGGGTACCACGCTGGTTGCCGCCATAGTACAAGGATCTCAGATCTATGCCGGCCATGTTGGCGATTCTCGACTTTATTTATTTAGAGACACTTCGTTAAAGAGAATCACCAAGGATCACAGCCTGGTGCAGGATTTAGTCGATCGAGGTTTCTATACGGAGGAAGAAGCCAGAATGGCAAGTGTTGGACATATCGTAACGCGTGCTCTTGGAACCAAGGCAGAAGTAGAAGTCGACACGATACAACACGATCTAGCAGATGGAGATTTGTTATTGCTCTGCTCAGACGGGCTTTCCGATATGGTTGCCGATTGGCTAATAGAGGAAACCTTGCGAGAAAGAGGAGCAGAGCTGGCTAAAACAGCAAGCAAGCTTATCGAACTCGCCAATCGTAATGGCGGCAAAGACAACATTTCCGTCATTCTGGTTCAGGTGCAGGAAGTATCTACCTAAGCGAATATTTAAATTAGATGAGAGAGTATCAAATGCCAGGCAAACTTGAGCTAACCTTTAACTCCAACAAACTCGACGAGTTTACTCTCGATAGGGAGGTGCTGACCATTGGACGCAAAGAAGACAATGACATCTGCATCGATAACCTGTCGGTTAGCGGTCACCATGCGAAACTATTAACTATTTTCGATGACTCTTTTCTGGAAGATCTAGAAAGCACCAATGGCACGTTTGTTAATGGTATTGCAGTACAAAAGTATCCGTTAAAGAATGGCGATGTCATCTCCATTCGCAAACATGAACTTCGTTACATCAACGATTCAAAAACTATCGCTGATGATGAAGATAAAACCGTGCTAATCAGGCCAAAACAGGAAGTACCCAGCTACCCAAATACCGCGCAAATCGAAACCGTTGAATTTCATTCTACTGTCCCGGTTTTCGAATCAGCAAAACTACAAATACTAAATGGCTCTGGAGCCGGAAAAGAACTGCCCCTGATCAAACCGTCAGTTAAGTTAGGCAAGTCGGGTTCTGAGGTCGTACAAATAAATAAACGTCCCGATGGACACTTTATTGTTTGCTTGGATCAGCCCTTGGGAGGCGCGACGCCTAAAGTCAATGGCGCAGATATCGGCGCCCGTTCAGTTAAACTAGAAAACCATGACATCATAGAAATAAATCGGTTGAAAATTGAATATTTTCTGGCCGGTTAACGCTATGCTGCCGCTCAGGCAATAGCAACGCCGAGACGAATTTTGGATTTAGCTTTAAACAGGAAGCGTCAAATTGACTCGAAGGCTTCAGCTACAATACCTGGTGTCAGTATCTGCGGCAGAATCACTGGCTCTTTGCCAGGGTCTGCCGGATAGAGCACATAGAGGGGGACAGATGGTCGATTAAATTGTTCCAAAATCGCAGAAATCTCTGGATCCTCGTTAGTCCAATCTCCTTTCATATAAGTGATGTCGTTATCTTGCATCGCCTTCTGTACGCGATCGGTGCCGAGAGTGGTTTGCTCGTTGGCAAGACAGGTTATGCACCAGGCGGCAGTCATATTGACAAAGACGGGCCTACCTGCGGCCTGAAGCTCATTCAGCCGCGCAGCGCTGAACACTTCATAGTTTTGCGTCGGATTACCATCTTCATCCAGTTGCACTACCTCCGCATTGGCGACCGACTGCAAGAAAGGCGTCTGAGTCAGGTAGATGGCCAGCGCAATTGTTCCGATACCCACTGCATAGTTAGCTGTGCGCATGATCGGCCCCATGGTCATTCTTCGCTGATATAGCCATGCCGCGAAAGCAAACAGGACACAAACAGCCAGCACGATAGACATGCCCATTACGCCGACCTGATTACCCAATACCCACAAGAAGAACAATGCTGATGCATACAGCGGGAATGCCATGAATTGCTTAAAGGTTTCCATCCAGGGACCCGGCTTGGGTAGATAACGGAACAGGGCCGGGATAAATGAAAGTACCAGAATCGGTAAGGCCATACCGAAACCGAGGGCAATGAAAACCAGCATCGCCACTAGCCACGGCTGTGAAAGTGCAAACCCGATAGCTGGCCCCATAAACGGAGCAGTACATGGAGTGGCAACAGTTGTGGCTAATACACCGGTAAAGAATGAGCCTTTGTATCCACCCTTCTCTGTCAGTCCGCTTCCTGCACCCATGAGACTCGTGCCGATTTCAAAGACACCGGACAAACTCAGGGCCATCAGGAAAAACAGGTAAACAATAAATGCGAGAAACCAGGGCTGTTGAAATTGAAATGCCCAACCGACCGCTTCACCACCAGCTCGAAGTGCAATCAGTACACTAGCCAATACCACAAATGCAGCTATTACACCTGAGGAATAGACAATGCCATCCATGCGTTGTTTGTACCGTGATTCACCAATGTTATTGGTAAAACTCAAAGCCTTGATCGAGAGCACAGGAAATACACAGGGCATCAGATTGAGAATCATGCCACCGACAAAGGCAAATAACATGTAGAGCAGAATGCCACCGCCACTATTACTGTTGCCACTGCTACTATTTGCTGCTGCCAGAGGTGTAATGGTAGTGAGGTTGGCATCCATTGCGGGATTTACAAAGTCATATGCGCTGCGTTCACCTGCATCATTTTCCAAAACCAGCACACCATATACTTCACTAAGATCGGTCAGCATGCGCCTTGGTTGTCGATGGGTTATTTGCAGCAAATTCTGCTGGATAGTTACATCGCGCAATGGCCCTGGTTTGATAATGCGGCGCTGTTCTGGAAAAAACCAGGCATCAGAATAGTTTGCAAAAACTGGATCGGCGGAATCGAAACCGAGACTTACCCGCTCACCAGCAACTGCAATAATCGATTTGATAGCATGATCTGCGATCGGGAGCTTTTCGCGAGCTGATGCAAACTTCTCTGCAGCAGTTGCATCCAGTTCAGCAACCTCTCCGACCGGAAGCGTTAGCCCCAGACGCATCTCCCCCGGGATACAAATTTGTTCACAGACATTCCAGTATGCAAGCGTACTGAGTTCAACAGTTTCGCCTGCATAGTTTTCCGGTATGGTAACGGCAATCGGTAGAAGCACTTCCTCTTCATAACCAAAATTAACCAGATCGGTATCGTAAAAAGGAAGCCAATGTGGTGCCGGAAATTGCAGCTCACCAATTTGCGTTCCTTCCGGTGCTTGCCACTCGTTAAGACTTGTCGGCTCGCCACTGTCTCCGCCCATCTTCCAGTAAGTATGCCAGTGCTCAGCAGGATCCAGCCGAATTCCCAGCCAGGTAGTTTCGCCAGGAACTATATTGCTGGTTTCGGCGAGTAGTTCTACTTCGATGCTGTGATCCCAGGCTATATTTGTTAAACGCGGAGCTATATCAAAGGCGCGCCAACTGCCATCATCATCGATTAGTTTTAGGGTACCCACCAACTCATTGAGATCAGTAGGATAACGGCGATGTTGTTCGGTGGATATTTGAATACGGTCCCCATCTACCATAACTTTTCGGTAAGGGGCATATTTCATTATGCGTCGTTCAGTGGGGAAGAAATATGCCTCATCGACATTTTCAAACTCCCCATTTAGTGCTCGCACCATGACATTAACCTTGTCATCGTGAGCGTTAAATTGTGAGATCAGGTTGTGTTCATCCAGGGGAACGGGAGTTAACTCTCTGCTCTCGGCAAAACCTGCTACCCACCTGTCATCAATTTCTAATCTATCGGCAACAGGCAATGAGAGAGAAAAAACAGCATCGCCCGGTATGCAAATCTCCTCACAAACCTGCCAATCAATTTTTGTAGTGAGATCAAATGTAGCCTGATCGTAATCAGCCGGAACAGTTACCGGTAGCGGCAAGATTACTTCCCTCTCATAGGCGAAAGTAACCAACTCGCTGCCAAGGAAAGGGGTCCATTCGGGAATTGGCCAGACGATATCTCCAACCACACTACCAACCGGAATTTCCCACTCGCTGGTGAATGTTTCTACACCACTGTCACCACCAAATTTCCAATAGGTATGCCAGTGCTCGATTGGATTGAGACGAATACCCAGCCAGAAGGTTTCGCCAGCCACGACATTAGTCGTTTCTGAGACAAGTTCAACTTCAATCTGATCGGTTTTATGGACCTGCCCATACCCATAGGAGGCTATGCAGACAAAAGCCATAAAAATCAGTATGTTACGAAAAATACCTTGCATGCTGGATCCCTGAAATCCTGGGGAATAATTGTACTTGCCGACCCGGAGCCTGACTGTGCCAAAAGGTAACAAATCGGCCTATTATTGTCATGCGGACTCATAGACAGAATCGGCAGTTTCGCAGCGATTCTGAAGCATTAAGCCAGGTAAGCCCGCCTCGCGTTCTCATAGCAATAGACCCGATATTCCGCGATTTAGTGCAAAGAGGGAGAATGGATTTTTGCCGTTGCGTCAGCCGTTCATAATAGCTCAAATCGGTTAAAGCGGGACTCAGCATGTTTACCAGAATGAGTCTGCGGCCAAATCCTGCTGTTTGTCGACATGGTCGCGATCAGACAGTTGCCAGTATATGCTCAACAATTAATTGCAGGTTCACCGCACCCCTGAATTCATTCACTGATAGGCGATAAGCGATTTCAATTTCTGCAGTCGACTCATTGGGCCATACTTCAGCGTCGACGTTAAAGGCAATTCCGTCGATAACTCGCTGGGGATCCTGCACGGGACTTAACACCATTTTCAGGTGGCGCTCCCCTACTCTTCTTTGCTGCAACAAATTAAAGCGGCCATCAAATAAGGGTTCTGGAAATGCCTGGCCCCAGGGACCAGCGCTATCTATTGCGGCAGCAGATTCCAGGCTCAACCATTGGGAATCCACCAAACCGTCGCTCATAATTTTGGCCTGTAATTGATCTTCGGATAACAGGCTGGCTGCATGCTCCGCAAATGCTTTTTCAAACTGTTCCAACTTATCCAGATCAAGGCTTAATCCCGCAGCCATAGCATGGCCACCAAACTTGCTTATCAAGCCAGGATTTTTGGTTGCAACTGCATCCAGGGCATCGCGTATATGAAATCCACTGACCGAACGCGCAGATCCTTTCAGTTCGATTGGCCCCTGCTCACTATTATCACTCTGGGCGAAGGCAATAACCGGGCGATGATATTTATCCTTGATCCGGGACGCTACGATGCCAACCACACCCTGATGCCAGCGTTCATCGTAGAGACATAATGCTGGCGGCATACGCTCATCCTCCAGGGAGAGCTCTTTCAATGAGGCAAAAGCCTGGTCGCGCATTTCGGCTTCAATTTGTTTGCGATCCTGATTCATTCCATCGAGAGCCAAGGCTAGCGCATGGGCCCGACTAGCCGATTCAGCCAACAGACATTCTATCCCTGTCGACATATCTTCAAGCCTTCCGGCAGCGTTAAGCCGTGGCCCTACACTGAAACCAAGATCGCTGGCGGAGATTCGATTGGGATTTCGGTTCGCAATTTGTAGCAAAGCGATAATCCCTGGCCGGGTGCGACCCATACGGATCCGTTTTAATCCTTCATCCACAAGTATTCTATTGTTTCGATCCAGGGCAACCACATCGGCGATAGTGCCCAGGGCAACCAGGTCCAGCTGATGTGCCAGATTAGGCTCCGCAAGATTGTTATCAACAAACCAGTTAATCTTTCGAAGGAAAGTTCGAAGCGCCAACATCACATAGAAAATAACTCCAACGCCGGCGATGCACTTACTGACAAAAGCACAGCCCGCCTGATTTGGATTAATAATAGCTTGTGCGGCAGGAAGATTTTCTGGCGCAATATGATGATCGGTGATCAACACATCAATACCAGCCTTATTCGCAACTGTTACACCATCAATACTGGATATACCGTTATCGACTGTTATGATTAAATCTGGCTTTTTGAGTTTTGCCAGTTCAACGATTTCGGGGGTCAAGCCATAACCAAACTCAAATCGATTGGGTACGATGTAGTCTACGTATTGCGCACCAAACTGCCGTAATACGTTCATGGCCAGAACACAGCTGGTCGCACCATCCGCATCAAAATCCGCAACAATTAGAATACGCTTACGATTTTTAAGGCAGTCAGCTAACAGGCTGACAGCTTTATTCATATCTTTAAAACTTTGCGGTGATAACAGGTTAGAAAAGCCAAGCTCTAATTCGTCGACAGATTGAATTGAGCGCTGACTATAAACCTGCTGCAGTAAAGGATGTATTGAGTCAGAAAAGCTGAGATCGGGATTACTTGCTCTGCGCTGGATCAGCATAGTTATTAATGGTGCTGCAGGTGGGCCTCAATGAAACCAGTGACTTCATGTAAATCATTGGCCACTACAGTATAGCGCTCTTCTCGCTCGAAAAGATCCCGCAAATGCGGAGGCAATTCTGGTTCCTGCAGCCCAGCAGCTGCAATGGCGTCAGCGAACTTTGCCGGATGTGCTGTGGCAAGTACAATCATTGGCGTTTCCCCATCCTTGCGACAGTCTCTGGCCGATTTAAGTCCGACAGCAGTATGGGGATCCATGAGCTTGCCGTATTGCGTAAAAACCTGGGCGATAACTTCACAGGTGGTGACATCATCCACACTGGCACTATCGAAACAGTCTTTTACGCTTTGCCACTGCTCTGCAGAAACACTTAAGGTTTCACTGCCGAAGCGAGACATAAACTCAGCCAATGCCTCACCGTCGCGACCAAACAAATCAAATAAATAGCGCTCGAAATTGGATGAAACCAGGATGTCCATACTGGGAGAATATGTTTTACTCAGTTCCGCTACAGAATACTCATTGCTGCTGATAAATCGATGCAGAATGTCATTCTTATTAGTGGCAACAACCAGCCGATCCACCGGCAATCCCATACCCTTGGCAAGATAACCGGCATAGATATCACCAAAATTGCCAGTTGGCACCGAGAAAGATACTCGCTTCTGGGGCGCACCGAGTTTTAGTGCCGCATAAAAGTAATACACGATCTGCATCAATATGCGCGCCCAGTTAATCGAATTTACAGCGACCAACTGTTGTCCTGTAGGCAAGAATGACTGATCAGCGAATGCTGCTTTTACTATGCGTTGGCAATCATCAAAATTCCCTTCCACGGCAAGGTTAAAAACATTGTCGCCGGGAACCGTAGTCATTTGTTTGCGCTGCACATCGGAAACGCGCTGATAAGGATGGAGAATAAAGATGTCTACATAATCGCTGTGGCGACAACCTTCTAATGCCGCCGAGCCGGTATCACCGGATGTAGCTCCCAGAATGACCACCCGCTGCTGCCTCTTTTTTAAAACGTAATCCAGCATCCGACCTAACACTTGCAAGGCAAAATCTTTAAATGCCAGGGTGGGGCCATGAAACAACTCAAGCAGGTATTCGTTTTCACCCAGCTGGGTTAAAGGAGCAACCTCAGGGTGATCGAATGCAGCATAGCTCGATTCGATTATCTGCCTTAGTTCTTGTGCAGGAATAGCGTCCTCGATAAAAGGAGGAATAATTTCCAGCGCCAGTTCAGCATAGTTAAGCCCCCGCCAGGATTCCATTTGCGCCACTGAAATTTCTGGCAACGCTTCGGGCACGAACAGGCCCCCATCTTTTGCCAATCCAGTGAGAAGCACTTCTTCAAAACTCTGTGGTGAACCGCCGCCGCGGGTACTGATGTATTTCATTGCCCTGGCTCGAGATTAAGTCGCCTCACCATGAAATGGCTCGACCCGAATACGATTAATCTTTCCGGTGACGTCAGCAAGCGCTTCGATGGCCACTATGGCCTGATTAAGCCGTTTCTCCGCTGCGGTGTGAGTAAGAATTATTATTGGCACAGTCTCACTTATAGCTTCTTTCTGAATCACAGCTTCGATGCTGATATCATGGTCTTGCAAGATACTGGATATCTTGGCCATTACCCCGACCCGATCTACTGCCGGAATCCGCAGATAATATTCCGCTTCGATATCTTCTATTCCAATGACTGACAAATCATCGTGCATCTCGACATATCCCAGCGCAGGATAAACTGGCGCAGAAATCCCACTTTTTATGTGTCTTGCCAGGTCGATGATATCGGCAACTAACGCCGAGGCGGTGGCTTCTGCGCCGGCTCCCGGCCCGCTATAAAGAGTCGCGCCAACCATATTGCCATGTACCAGCACTGCGTTACCGACACCATTTACATTAGCCAGCAATCGAGATTTAGCTAGCAAGGTAGGATGCACACGCATTTCAATCCCTTTTTCAGATTGTCGGGCGATTCCCAAATGTTTAATGCAATAACCTAATTCATTGGCATAACTTATATCTTCCGGAGTGATATGACTTATTCCTTCGGTATAGGTCTTATTGAATTGCAATGGAATGCCGAAAGCAATCGAACCCAAAATCGTTAACTTGTGTGCAGCGTCAATACCTTCCACATCAAATGTGGGATCAGCTTCGGCATAACCCAAGTCCTGGGCTTCTTTTAATGCCTCATCAAACTGCCGTTGTTTTGAAGCCATTTCCGACATAATGAAATTGCCAGTTCCATTAATAATGCCTGCAAGCCAATTAATTTTGTTTCCTGCCAGTCCTTCTCGCAGGGCTTTGATAATTGGAATGCCGCCTGCGACGCTGCTTTCATATGCCAGGGCGACATTATTCTGTCGCGCCAGGGCAAACAATTCATTCCCGTATTCAGCAATCAGCGCCTTGTTTGCAGTAACGACATGTTTACCCCTGCTCAAAGCCTCTTTGATGACCTCCAGGGCCGGGTCGAGACCACCGATTGTCTCAATGACTATATCTATGGAAGCATCTCTGGCTACATCAAATACATCAGTACTAACCTGTTCAATAGCCAGCAGATCTTTGCCTTCGAGGGTTCGGGTCGCCACACGCGTGACCCGGAGATCAAAACCCACCCTGTGTTTAATTTCTCCAGAATTTTCTCTGAGCAACGCGAGCGTACCTCCACCAACTGTTCCCAGCCCGCAGATTCCAATATTTAGAGATTTGGTTACTTCTGAGTTCACGCTCTTCCTCAAACGGCAGTAAATTGTGCCTGTTACTGGAGTTCACCAGCAAACTGCGGATTATACTTGAAAGCAATCACAAACTCAGCGAGCAAACTGTTCCAACAGGTTTTTTAATAAGGCACAGAATTAAGATTTTTCAGATAGTAGGAGCACAAAGCAGAACGAACTCAGCCCACTCAAACCCAGCACTGTTCAAGCGCGATTTAATCGTGCTGGATGGCTGCATGCAGCCTTGCCATATGCCGAGTGACATGAACGCTTATGGAAACAGCTATAATTAAAGTTGTAGCAACTTCTCAATTCTGCAACTTGCTTCAGTGCAGATTTTTGCGACGAGTAGGCAGCGGCAATTTCACAGCCCCATACTCGCTCTCGCGCAAGAAAATATAGCCACAATCCATCTCGTGGAAGAGGCCGCTGCCTGCTTTGATTTTACGGGCAATCTTTGGCGAATCCCGGCTCATTGCAGCGGCGAAGAATGCCGAGCTCTGTTTTGTTGCCGAGTAATCCGGTTAGTACCCATAACAGCAGACTTCAGCAACCAATTTTTCCCGGCTCAGGCGGCAATCCATCAGCATTAATAATGAGCTGCCCTGGGGCTATGCAAGTTCTTGCACAGTTACCCCAAGCACATAATGCGGTTTTTTTAGCGTGAATAAACAGTCTAAACAGCCGGCCCCCTGATTGCTTGCTTGTCACTTTAACCGCTGAGCCTCAACATGCAGCGCGTAAAGCAAACAATCCGCAATTAAAAACCTTATTAGTTTCAATAGGTTAGCGGTATATTTTTCAATTGCAACTGATTGGTAACCAAACTTTGCAATAATTTACTCCCCTTCTACTCTCGACACTGGGATAAAATTCTGTTAGTACGTTTATGTTAATCGGCGACCCCTGTCTGCCTAAAGATCAGGCGGGGCAATCGGCCTCAGTTAAACCTGCAACCTATACTTGTCATTTGTTAGAAGGTAGCGAGCACTTTGTACGGAGTGGAATAAGAGCAATATGAAAAATCCAGCTAAGTCCTTGACTTATATAACCGGCGCATCTGCGCTGTTTCTCAATGCCTACCTGCCGGCTTCTAGTAGTTACGCACAGGAAAATGATCCGGAACGCTCGATTGAAGAGGTTATAGTAACGGCTGAACGCCGGGAAGCCTCTATCCAGGATACTTCCATTTCCATTACAGCTTTTACCGGTGAAAATCTTGAAAATTTTGGCATCAGGAATCAGGAAGATCTGCAAAACTTCATACCTGCGACAACTATTCAACCCTATGACTCAACAGTGCGGGGTGTCGGTCGAAATTTTCGTGCGCTGGGTGGCGATCCGGGTGTTGCAACTTACATGAATGGAATCTACTCGGAAGACTTGCTCACAGCGACTGCTGCAACTTTTTGGGATGTTGAGCGGATTGAAGTTCTGCGAGGTCCGCAGGGAACACTCTATGGTCGAAATGCTGTGGGCGGTGCATTCAATGTACTCTATAACAAACCTACCCAAGAATTTGACTACTCATTAAAGTCTATAGTGGGGAACTACGGCACTAATGAGAATTATGGCATGCTCAACATGCCTATCAATGACACACTATCTTCACGCATAAACTTCAGTTATCGCGATCGCGACGGAGTAATTGACGAAATTGGGCCTACTTCTGATATTGATGGATTGGGCACAGAAAATGCGGCCATCCAATTTAATTGGACTCCTACTGACTCAATTGAATTCAATATCAGACAAAATTTTATGGATATCGATAGGTCATTCGGTGGAGCCAATGGTGCTGGATTGGTGGTTTTGAATGAAGAAGGCAATGCCATCCGAACAACCGACACCCTCGTACCGGGCTATCGGTTTATAGACACCAGCAACATTGATCCTGCAAACTTTGATCAAAACAGTTGGTATGACCAGAGCCAGCCTATATTCACTTTCACAAATCCTGTAACCGGCGTGATTGATCAGGCTCAACGTGTGCGACCAGGTATCGACTTCGGCGGCTTTAACGGAACTCAGAATGCCGCTGCTTCGCTAGATGGTTTTAACTACACCTCGCCAGCCTCAGCGGCTATTTACAACAATTGTGTATTTCCTGGTGATATTGATGGAGATGACCTCTGCGGCGCTACTAACGGCTTGAATCGCGAGGAATTTGAACAACAAGGAACCCAATTCAGTGCGTCCTGGCAAGTAAATGACAGTCTCGAGCTTCAGTATTTGTATGGTTTCAACATGCTCACTTACAAGCGCACGACAGATGACGACAACACGGCGAGTATGTATCACGATCGCCAGTTTTACGTGAACCATGAGGCAGAGTACGAATCTCATGAATTGCAGGCTTTTTATGATGTCAGCGATACGCTTTCATTCACCACGGGCATCTTTTTCTACGATGCGATTATTGATCAACGTGGAGACTTTTATTCATCGCTTGGTGAGGCTCGCATGGTCAATGCCTATGAGGACAACACAGCCCTCAGCGCCGGGGCGGCTGCATTCATTGGTGCGCCGTTCCTGACAGGTATCAATGCGTCTACGCTAGCATTCCAGGGGCGGCCAATGGTCTCGCTCTACAGTGCCAAGATGTCATGTACGATGGCAGCTACACCCGCAGAATCGTGTCAACGTAATAACGGTGGTAACAATTTGCAGACTTCCGCCTGGTATGGAGATAACGGCACTAATCCAGACTTGAATGTGCGGCATGGGCCTATAACGACCGCGTCAGATCTATTGTACGCAACTCAAACCAAGAGAGAGGCATTCGCGGCTTATACGCAAGGCGTGTGGGATATCAATGATACGTTTTCACTCACCTTTGGTATCCGCTATGCCGAGGACGAAGTCGTAGCTGAGGAAAATTTGTGGCGATATTCTGAGACCGGCGGACAGCCTGGTGGTTTTCTCGGTCTCTATGGCGGATTGGCGGCAGTCAATCGAATCAATGGTGGCCTTGTTGCCGATGGCAGTGGCAACCTTGTGGTGCCCACTGAAAAAGTTACCAATGGAGGTATTCCCTTTGCGTTGAGCGTTTATCGTCCTTTCGAGAGAACCGATGAGGAAATCACAAGTCGACTTAACCTCGATTGGGACATTACCGATAATGCGATGATGTATTTTTCTGCTACCTCGGGCTACCGCTCTGGTGGCTTTAACCTCGTATTCTTCAGCAACACCAGCACCTATGATCCGGAAGAGTTGATCAACTACGAGATCGGATACAAAACTCGCTTCTTTGATGACACCTTGCAGTTAAATGGCTCGTTCTACTTGTATGACTATGACAATATTCATACAGTCGCCACGGAGGTCACGACTATTGGCGGCACGTCTACTTCCGTGCTTGAAGCACCCGGTGCTGAAGTCAAAGGTGTTGAGGCTGAAGGAATTTGGCTTGCAACTAACAACCTGACGCTTGGGGGCAACTTCAGTTATACGCCCAGTAAGTACACTAAATCCCTGCTAATTTCAGACCCCAGCAGAAGAACCGTGCCGGAATCGCTTTATCCTGATTTTGACGCCTTGGTGGAAGATATTAAGGGCAATCAGTTGGTGCAGGTTCCTGAAACGAAGGGAACTGCATGGGCCAGCTACTTGATGCCCTTACAAGGAGGATCCCAGCTTGAACTGTTTGGCGTATACAGCTGGATTGACGATGTGTATTACTCACCTTTTGAACAGAAAGCAGAAAGTGCAGAAGGCTACAGCAGGACTGATGTGCGAGCTACCTGGACTTCCTCCGGCGGCAACTGGGTAGTCAGCGGTTTTGTCAACAATGTGTTTGATGAAATCGGCATATTGCAAGTATTGCGACAAGGCGAATCTGAGTTCTTCCGCCACAATGCTGGAACTACTGTGCCAAGACTATATGGCCTTGAATTCACCTACAACTACTAGGCAAATAAAATCCAGCAGTTGTACGTCACGAATTTTAGGCTAAAGCAAAAAAGAAAAGCCCGCTTAATGGCGGGCTTTTTAATGTTCTTTCAAAAAATTGATTTACACGGTGAATCGCTATTCTATATTAAGCATGGCGACTAATCTCTCGACTTCCATGTAGCCCGGAATCACACGGCCATCAGGAAATATCAATGCCGGCGTTCCTGAAATGCCTATCGCGTTACCAAGATCGTAATGAGTCATGATTGGCGTATCGCACTCACGCTCAGGCAAATTCTGACCGTTTTTAGCCTGGGTTAAAGATTTGTGCCTGTCGTCAGAACACCAGACTGAAATCATCTTGTCATAAGACCCAGCAGCTTCTCCTCCACGCGGATAAGCCAGGTAACGAATCTGAATCCCTCTGGCTAACAGATCCTCCATATCGCGGTGCAAGGCGCGGCAGTAAGTGCAATCTACATCGGTAAACACCGTTATCGTCGCCTGGACTTCAACTTCCGGGCTATAAATGATCATTTCTTCTTCTGGAATTTTAGCAACTCGCTCCAGAGTGCGAATCTGACGCGTCCCGGAGGAAAGATTCATCAAACCAGCACCAGTGGTTTGGTACATATCTCCTGCGAAAAGATAATCACCCGATTCATCGCTGTATAGCAATTCACCAGTATTCAATTCGACCTCATAGATATTGCCAAGCGGTGTTTCTTTAATACCGAGAATTTCTAACTGGCCCTGAGACGCCACCTCAATAGCCTGCACTAGCTTTTCTTGAAAGGATTGTGATCCGGCAAATTCTTGCCCATGGGCATTGAAGACTACTGGCGTCAACGCACAAAAGAAGAGTAGTCGAGTAGCGAGTATTTTCATCTGCAGTCTCCGGGAGTACTGACTTATGAGTCTATTGCGTTTTACTGTGGAAAAGAAGACCGGTAAGTCGCCAAAACAATTCGCATTTGTCATAAATTGTGACGTTTTAAACCGGGTTTTTAAACGTCGCAAAAAGTATTTCGGCAAGCAGAGAGAACAAAGCAGGAAGCAGCCGGAAGCCGCTTCCTGAGAAGTATTTCAGACAGTCCCTAAGCTTCGGATTTTTTATCCAGCTTTTCAGTGATACGCGCTGCTCGACCAGTCAATTCACGCAAGTAATAAAGCTTGGCCTGACGCACATCACCTCGACGCTTTAATTTCACGCTATCGACCAATGGACTATGAGCCTGAAAAGTTCGTTCAACGCCAACACCATGTGAAATCTTGCGCACGGTAAATGAAGAATTTAGGCCTCGGTTACGCTTCCCGATGACAACCCCTTCAAATGCCTGTAATCGTTCACGATCCCCTTCCTTGATTTTCACTTGAACAACTACAGTGTCACCCGGACCGAATTCTGGCAGTTCTTTTGTCATCTGCTCTTCTTCGATTTTCTGGATGATTTTATTCTTGCTCATCTTTCCGCTCCTGAAATAATCACAATAAAGATTATTTATTATTGCGATTGGTATTCGTTTATAAACTGTTCCAGTAATTCCTGTTGTTCCTGATCTAATTCCGCTGCTTCGATTAGATCGGGACGCTTTAACCAGGTGGCTCCCAAACTTTGCTTTAATCGCCAGCTTCTTATCGCTCCGTGGTCACCGCTTAGTAAGACCTCCGGCACTCCCTGGCCATTTACTTTCTGTGGCCTGGTGTACTCAGGACAATGCAGTAGACCATTAGCAAAACTATCTTGTTGCGCTGAATCGTCAGCACCGAGCGCACCCGGTTGAAATCGAATCATGGCATCGATTAATGCCATTGCGGCCAGCTCACCACCGCTAATCACGAAATCTCCAATTGACAGCTCTTCGTCTATTTCGCTTTCCACAACCCTGTTATCAATTCCCTGATATCGACCACACACCAGAATCAATTTTTCTAGCATAGCCAGCTCAACAATGTCTTGATTCCTTGCTGGCCTCCCCTGCGGGGACAAATAGATAACTTTCGCAGGTTCAATTGATCCTGCTATCACCCCCCGTGCTGCATTAATTGCAGCCACCAATGGTTCTGTTTTCATTAACATCCCAGGACCGCCGCCAAATGGCTTGTCGTCGACCGTGCGATGTTTGTCCATGGTGTAATCCCTTGGATTAAAGTATTCCAGGGTTACTATTCCTTGCTTTACTGCTCTGCCGCTTATGCCCCAATCGGATATAGCGGCAAACATTTCTGGAAACAGGGTGACTATACTTAACTGCATTGTGCACCTCTAAACCAAGTGAACAGATTCCCTATTCCAAATAGTCTGCTTCCCAATTCACCAGGATTCTCCTTTCCCCGGAGTCGATACTCTTTATTACTGAGTCCTTTATATAGGGAATCAATCGTTCCCTGTCATCGATGCTATTAGCGCTGGGCGCTACCACTAACACATCATTGGCGCCGGTTTCCATGAGTCGGTCGATTACCCCAAAAATCTCACCGGCCTCATTACCAACTTCCATACCTTCCAGTTCGTGCCAATAGAAGTTTCCTTCTTCCAGGCTTGGTAACTGTTCGGCATCGACAACCAACTCCAGTCCAGTGAGGTTGCGAGCTGCTTCGGGATCATCAAACCCAATAAAGTGAACAAGTAATCCGTTACCTTGCTGCCTGTGCTGGTCGATTTCCAACACCTGCCATTCGTCATCTAATTCCACTAGTAGCTGAGAATAGTCGAGAATATTCTCAGGTGGTGTAGTAAAGGAGTTTAATCTGAGCCAGCCTTTAACGCCGTGAACTTTGCCAACCTGACCCAGTACCACCCGCTTTCGTTCAATATCCGCGCTCATGAAGCTGCAGCAGTGAGTTGAACTGTTATGCCTCAGTGGTGGCAGTAGCAGCGGCATCTTTGGCAAGGTTGCTAACACGAGGACTAACCTGTGCACCCTGAGACTGCCAATAAGCCATACGCTCAAGATCCAGGCGCAAGCGTTCTTCCTGACCGCGTGCCATTGGATTAAAAAATCCAATGCGCTCAATAAAACGCCCATCTCGTGGCTTGCGACTGTCACTCACTGTGATGTGGTAAAAAGGCTTCTTTTTAGCACCACCACGCGATAAGCGAATCGTCACCATATATCTATTCCTGTTAAAAAAATCGGGTTTTTACTGGGCTCTAGAGCCTTTTCCAGAGCCATTGGCTCTACTCAGTTGAGCCCCCGAGATGAAAAGGCGGGTATTCTAAGGCAAATGGGTGTTTATTGGAAGCGCTGAAATTCCCGAATTCTGCGGGATTCCGGCAACTTGGCTTAATGATTTTTACAGAATTCTTCGGCTCTAGAAGCGCGGACCGCCTCCCCTTGGAAATGGTGGCATTCCACCCCCACCGGGACCCTGCATTCCCCCGAGTCCGCGCATCATATTGGCCATATTGCCACCCTTCATTTTCTTCATCATTTTCTGCATCTGCTTATGCTGCTTCAGCAGTCGATTCAGATCCTGAATCTGGGTGCCTGAACCCTGGGTAATACGCCGCTTCCGTGATCCATTCAATATGTCAGGATTGACCCGTTCACGCATAGTCATTGAATTAATGATTGCCTCCATGCGGCGAAACTGGGAATCGTCTACCATGCTGGCGGCGCCGGGCGGTAAGGCACCCATGCCTGGCATCTTATCCATAATGCTGGCGACACCACCCATATTTTGCATCTGCCCCAGTTGCTCTTTAAAATCCTCCAGATCGAAGCCTCGACCTTTCTTGATTTTCTTCGCCAGCCGTTCCGCTTTCTTTTTATCGACTTTCTTCTCAGCTTCTTCGATTAGAGAGAGCACATCTCCCATCCCGAGAATTCGCGAAGCAATTCGATCAGGATAAAAAGGCTCAAGCGCGTCGGCCTTCTCACCCACGCCAATAAATTTTATTGGCCTCCCAGTAATGTACCTGACCGAGAGAGCTGCCCCTCCCCTGGCGTCGCCATCGGCCTTGGTGAGCACGACACCAGTTAATGGCAAGGCATCGTTAAACGCCTTGGCGGTATTGGCTGCATCCTGGCCGGTCATTGCATCGACCACAAACAGGGTTTCAATCGGATTCAACTGTCCATGAAGTTGACGAATCTCGTCCATCATCTCCTCGTCTATTGCGAGTCGACCCGCTGTATCGACTATTAGCACCTCGACAAATTTTCGTTTCGCTTCCTTCTCTGCGGCAGCTGCAATTTCGATTGGGGATTGTGCTGAATCGCTGGCAAAAAAATCTACGCCAACATCTGTTGCCAGTGTCTGCAGTTGTTGAATAGCAGCTGGCCGGTAAACATCCGCCGACACCACCATGACGGATTTCTTTGATTCTTCCTTAAGAAATCTGGCAAGTTTGGCAACAGTAGTGGTTTTACCAGCCCCTTGCAGGCCTGCCATCAGGATGATCGCAGGCGGAGTGGTTTTAAGGTCTAACTCGGCATTCGCAGAACCCATAATCGATTCGAGCTCAGCCTGTACCACTTTAATAAATGCCTGCCCCGGAGTCAGGCTTTTGGAAACTTCCTGACCAACTGCACGCAAACTCACTCGATCGATGAATTCTTTAACAACCGGTAAAGCAACATCAGCTTCCAAGAGAGCTCGACGTACTTCCCGTAATGCTTCCTGAATATTATTTTCGGTAAGCGTCGCTTTACCGCTGATTTTGCGGAAAGTTCCCGACAGCCGTTCAGTTAAATTATCAAACACAAGCAGTTCCAATTTGGGAATGAGCGGCGAATTATAGCCAATTCAGAAAGGCTAAACCATTTTGCCAAATTCAGTGGCAGAGCTCACTGAACAGCTGGAATTGAATAAAAAAACACTTCAACCGATAGTAGGTATATGCGACACTTTTAACATAAATTTTTCGATCAAATCCTATGCAAGTCACCGTAATATCAGGATTATTTGCTGTTTTCTTCTACTTGATGGGCTCCGTCTTTCAAGGCCTCAATTTCGCCTCCAATAAGGACGTCAAATCCAAAGTTTTTCTCTTTGGGGCAATCGCCGTGTTCGCCCATGCGATTAGCGCTTACGGCGTTATCAGAACAGCCAGCGGTTTCCATTTCGGTATTTCTGAAATCTCTACTTTGATAGCAGTTTCAATTTCTTTACTGGTATTGCTAAGCAGTATTCGCAAGCCGCTGGACAACTTATTTCTGGGTTTGTTTCCACTGGCAATAATCACCATTATCGCTTCTCTGACTATACGCAGCGACTTTCCCGCAACGAATATGAGTATTGGCTTGGCGAGCCATGTATTAATTTCTATTCTGGCCTATAGCTTTATTACCATTGCGGCAGTTCAAGCTGGTTTTCTCGCTTACCAGAACCATCAATTGAAAAACCATCATGCTGGCGGCTTGATTAGCAAATTTCCTCCTCTGCAGGATATGGAAGCCTTTCTTTTCGAACTATTATGGGTCGGGCAGTTACTCCTCAGTCTAGGCATCATTGCCGGATTGGTTTTTATCGATGACATTTGGGGAAGAGATGGTGTCATTCACAAGACATTCTTTTCAGCTCTGGCATGGATCGTCTTCGCCGTTCTGTTATGGGGTCGTCACCAGTTAGGTTGGCGCGGCGTAACTGCAATACGCGGCACATTGACCGGCTTTGGATTATTAATAATCGGATTTTATGGTTCAAAATTCATTCTTGAATACATTCTTGCCTAACACCAAAAATTTCCAGTGAATGTAGTCTCCAACTTTCTAAAGCGCGCTTTAAATCTCCTACCGGGGCGCAACAATAATCAGCAACAACTGTCACCCGATGAATTGCGCACCGTAGTTCATGATTCGGGCGCACGCATACCCCCCAAACGTCATGGCATGCTGCTGAATATCCTCGACCTGGAAAAGGCGACGGTGAATGACATTCTGGTCCCGCGAAATGATGTTATTGGATTGGATATCGATGACGATATGGATGAGATACTCGACCAGATTGGCAATAGTCAGCACACTTTAATGCCGATTTACAAAAAGGATTTGGATAACATTATTGGCATGCTGCATTTACGCAGCATGGGACGCTTGTTGAAGCTGGAGCACGTCAACAAAGCCGCTATCCTGCGCGAAACTAGTGAGCCTTACTACATTCCTGAATCTACACCATTACATACACAGCTGTTCAATTTCCAAAACAAGAAAATGCGTATTGCGTTTGTCGTTGATGAATTTGGCGCGGTACAAGGACTGGTCACCCTGGAAGATATTCTTGAAGAGATAGTAGGAGAATTCACTACAGATATGGCTGACGCAAACAAAGATATAACAGGTCAGCAAGACGGCAGTTACTTGATTGATGGGGGAACCAGTATTCGCGAAATAAATCGAGTCTTAAACTGGGCTTTAGATGGTGCTGGAGCAAAAACCCTTAACGGTTTGCTTACGGATAAACTTCAAACTATTCCTGATACCTCTGTTGGGATAGATTTGGATGGTTATTATGCAGAAATAATTTTGACAAAAGACAATGTGATCCGAACTGTTAAGATGCGCGCCTCAAATTCATAAAGGATAAAAGACCAGAGAAAAAAATAAATCTCAGTCTCTCAAAATCTTCGACTCTGTCCGGACAAAACCATCAAAGGATAGAAATTGCCTTGAAATGATCGATTCGATTTTGTGCTCACCACTCTTTATTGCGACTGCCATTTTGAATGGACCACCTGGATCGAGCTGCCAGAACTGCCACTGTGTCGCATCGTCCCCCAGCTCCTCTGCAAATTCTATTAATACTCGATACTCGGAGGGAAATCTGTAACTGAACTGATGCAGAGGTATAGCCAGACCCAGCCCGCAGGCCTTGATATAGGCTTCTTTTAATGTCCATAAGTCATAAAACCTTGAGAGTTGTGACTTCTCCGGCAAGGCCACCAGTTCTTTTTGTTCTGCTGAAGAAAAATAACGATCAGATATTTTTATTACTCGACGAGGCTTATTACAGAACTCAATATCCACTCCAATGTCTTCTTTGTTTGCCAGTACCAATACTTGACGATCACCGGAATGAGAGAGATTGAAATAAAGAGCTGATTGATTCTGTGCTGGTTCAATGGCCGGTTTTCCATACACATTTTCAATGAATTTCCATTCGGCTGGAGCTACTTCAGCATATTCGCTGAGTGTTTTCCGCACAAATATACGCCCTAACAAAAACTGTTTACGATGCTGGTCGAAAGAAAAGCGTTTATATCTAACCATCTCTTTATCAGTTAACCAGTCGAGGCAGCTCGCCTCTAATTCCGACAGATCAAACCCAGCCTGATCAATTTGCCAGGTATGAATTTCATTAGCAGCAATACTCAGCATTCAGTCATCCCAATCAAAAACGCAATGTAATTCCTTGCGTGCGATCCTGTTTTCAGTTGGATAAGCAAATGCATTATTAACAAAACGTATGTCATCAAGCTTTATCGACTGATTTACATGGCTGTGCCCATAGATATGGATATCCGGATTTAGTTTTTTCACCTGCTCGCCAAGGCCATTACTACCGAGTACGGGATAGACACGTCTCCTATCATGTGGGATATAGGAAGGCATAACATCTATTCTTGGCAAGAAGTGAGAATAGCTAATGACGATATCATTTGTGATATTCAGCTGAGTTTTATTTAGATTGAGAAAATACTCATTAACATCTTTACTGCTTTCTAGTTTTGGCGGCCACACACAGGCACGAAAATCTCGCCAGGCCCGGGCAAGATGTTTATCTGGTTCTCCGAAGGAAAAATCATACCAGCCATGCAATGGGACTACAGTTAAATTACCGTAATGATGCTGATTTATTTTGACTCCTGTTTCTTCACAAAGCTGATTCACTGCTTTAAATTTTTCCAGCGAACAACCGAACTCATCACCATCCACCCAAAGCTCATGATTACCGGGAATAAAATGCACTGATTTAAATTTCTCAAGCAAAGATTTAAAGACGCGTTCAAGGTCTTCCAAGTTATGGCTGATATCCCCCGCCAGCACCAGAATATCCTGCCGATATTCCGCCGCGTCCAGCGACAGGATCCAATCCATATTCTCCGGATAATCCACGTGCACATCGGAAACCGTGTAAACTTTCATTCTTTATTCATGTCCTGGCGACAACCATCAATATGGTTCAAATAGTAGCATCTGACCTAACTAGCTTGCTCACTGAAATTCGCAGTTGCCAACTCTGTAAAGATTCGATCCCGGAGCCCAGGCCAGTATTGCGAGCATCTGCATCCGCAAAAATTTTAGTAATCGGCCAGGCACCGGGCACAAAGGTGCATGCGTCCGGAATACCCTGGGATGATGCCAGTGGTAAACGCTTACGGGCCTGGATGGGCATTGACGATGAGGCCTTCTACGACGAATCTCGCATTGCTATCGTTCCCATGGGACTTTGCTACCCCGGTAAAGGCAAGTCCGGCGACTTACCACCCAGACCGGAATGTGCTCCAGCTTGGCATCGTGCTGTCTTTAGTTTCCTTCCAAATATTCAATGTACCTTGCTTATCGGTCAGTACGCACAAAACTACTATTTGGAATCAAAACATAAATCACTGACTGATAGAGTCCGTGACTGGAAAAAGTTCGCCGCTGATCGATTCGTTCTGCCCCATCCTTCTCCACGCAATCAACTTTGGCTAAGAAAAAACCCATGGTTTGAAACAGAAACTGTACCTGCATTGCAGCAAGCTATTAAGGCTATCTTGTGATCGACTTGGCGCTCGGTGCGTTGTTTCTGATGAAATCTGCAAGTAATAGATATTCCTCGCGGCGAGGATCGGATTTACGCCAGGCCATGCCAATTTCGCGACTAACATTTTCATTGGAGAAATGTTTAAGCTGTAAATGTGTATCCCCAAGAACATCTGCTTGAATAGAAATTGCCGGCAGCAAGGTCACTCCTAAACCATTAGCCACCATCTGCACCAAGGTATGCAGACTTGTGCCCTGATAAACAAGAGCGGTCTCTGCCTTCTCCAGTTTACAGGCTTCCAGCGCATGATCCCTGAGACAGTGACCCTCTTCTAACAGTAGCAGACTTTCTCCCCTTAACTGGGCCTGCTTCACTTGCTTGGATTTCTCCAACTGATGACCTGGCGGCAGACAGAGGAGAAACTCATCCTTGAACAAGCTGGTCGATTCCATTTCTGGCAGAGGATAGGGAAACGCAAGAATTATTAAATCGAGTTGCCCTTGTAACAGTTGCTGATATAACTGCGCACTTATATCTTCTTTTAGGAAGAGTTTTAACTTGGTGTAGTTACTGCGTAATTCCTTGAGTAAATGGGGTAACAGAAAAGGCGCAATAGTAGGAATGACGCCAAGGCGAATGTCGCCTGCTAATGCTTCTTCCTGGGTTTTTGCCAGGCTGACAAAATCCTCTACCTCGCCAAGAATTAACCGCGCCTGCTTTAGCAATTGCTCGCCAATGGGCGTAATAAGTACTGACTTTTTACTTCTTTCAAAGATAGCTACGCCAAGCTGGGATTCCAGCTCTTGAATGGCAGCGGAAAGCGTCGATTGGGTGACAAAACAGGCCTGTGCCGCCTTGCTGAAATGCTTGTATTCAGCGACCGCGCAGATATAGCGAAGCTGTTTGAAAGATGGCGTCATAGATTCAGTATGCTAATCGAAAAAACCGATCAATACATCCAAAAAAACAATTAGATTTATATTAACCACTCTCCTATATTAAAGTTCAGCTGCGTCTTCAATTCACCCAGGTAACCCTGCAGCAAGACGCCTTACCAGCAACAGGAGAAAATTTGATGAACATAGAGTATGAGAGCAAGTGTCCGTTTGTGGCCGGCTCTAACCAGGCCGGTACTTCTAACCGCGACTGGTGGCCCAATCAGCTGAATCTAAAAATACTTCACCAGCATTCAGCCAAATCCAATCCAATGGATGAAGATTTTGATTACGCGAAAGAATTCGCAAACCTGGATTACCAGGCACTGAAGAATGACCTTGTAGACCTGATGACTGATTCCCAGGATTGGTGGCCAGCTGACTTCGGCCACTACGGTCCATTTTTTATCCGCATGACCTGGCATGCCGCCGGCACTTACCGCACTGGCGATGGCCGCGGTGGTGGCGGCACCGGCAATCAGCGCTTCGCGCCTTTAAACAGTTGGCCCGATAACGTCAATCTGGATAAAGCACGACGCCTGCTGTGGCCGATTAAACAGAAGTATGGCAACAAGATCTCCTGGGCTGACCTGTTGATTCTCACCGGTAATGTGGCACTGGAATCCATGGGTTTCAAAACCTTTGGTTTCGGTGGCGGTCGCGCAGATATCTGGGAACCAGAACAAGACATTTACTGGGGCATGGAAACTGAGTGGCTCGATGACAAACGTTATACCGGCGAACGGGAATTGGAAAATCCCCTGGGTGCGGTGCAGATGGGATTGATTTATGTCAATCCGGAAGGTCCCAATGCAAATGCCGACCCGTTATCTGCCGCCGGAGATATCCGTGAAACCTTCGGCCGCATGGCGATGAATGACGAAGAGACCGTGGCTCTAATTGCTGGCGGGCACACTTTTGGTAAGGCTCACGGAGCCGGCAGCGACGAACATGTCGGCGTGGAGCCAGAAGCAGCGGGTATTACTGAACAAGGATTTGGGTGGACCAGCAGCCATGGTTCTGGCAAGGCTGGTGATACCATTTCTTCTGGACTGGAAGTGACCTGGACTACATCACCTGCGCAGTGGAGCAATAACTACTTTGAAAACTTGTTTAAGTATGAATGGGAGTTGACCAAGAGCCCGGCAGGTGCCCAACAATGGGTAGCGAAAGATGCCGAGGAAATTATTCCTGACGCGCACGACCCGAACAAGAAACACAAGCCAACGATGCTGACGACGGACCTGACCCTGCGCATGGACCCGGAATATGAAAAGATCTCACGAAGATTCCTGGAAAATCCTGATCAGTTCGCCGATGCCTTCGCCCGCGCCTGGTACAAACTGACCCACCGTGACATGGGGCCGATTGCCCGTTACCTGGGCCCGGAAGTACCGGCGGAAGAATTGATCTGGCAGGACCCGATCCCGGCTGTGGATCATGACCTGGTGGATGACGCTGATATTGCCGCACTTAAAGGCAAAATCCTCGAGTCGGGATTGAGCGTCAGTCAATTAGCACAAACTGCCTGGGCGTCTGCTTCTACCTTTCGCGGTTCCGATATGCGCGGTGGCGCGAACGGTGCTCGCTTGAACTTATCTCCGCAAAAGGACTGGGATGTCAATGAAGGCACTGCTGAAGTCATTGCATCATTGCAGGGGATTCAGGAAAGCTTCAATAGTGCAGGTGGAAGCAAGAAAGTTTCATTGGCTGATTTAATCGTTCTGGGCGGTTGTGCAGCAGTTGAAAAAGCCGCGCAAGATGCAGGTCATTCTGTGAATGTGCCTTTTACTCCAGGACGAATGGATGCTTCCCAGGATCACACTGACGAAGAGTCTTTTGACGTCATGGAACCTGCTGCGGATGGATTCCGTAATTACCAGCGCGCACAATTCGCTGTGACTGCGGAAGAGCTGTTAGTAGACAAGGCACAACTATTAACCCTGACGGCACCGGAAATGACTGTGCTGATCGGTGGAATGCGTGCCATGAACGCTAATCACGATGGATCGCAGCATGGCGTGCTTACCGACCGACCTGGTGCTCTCAGCAATGATTTCTTTGTCAATCTGCTGGATATGAGCACAGAGTGGAAGGCCACCGACGAAAACGAAAACGAATTTGTCGGTAGTGATCGCAGCAGTGGCGAGCAGAAGTGGACTGCTTCCAGGGTAGATCTGATTTTCGGATCAAACTCTGAATTACGAGCACTGGCTGAGGTCTATGCTTGCTCCGATTCCGGGGAGAAGTTTGTACAGGATTTTGTCAAGGCCTGGGACAAAGTAATGAACCTGGATCGTTTTGATCTAAAGTAAGAGCAATACCTTTGAGCTAAAAAAGGCACAGGAGATTTTCCTGTGCCTTTTTTATTGAGCAATGCAAAAACATTTGACACAGAAAGTGGCGGGTTTGGTCGCACCCAATGAGGAATTGATCATCGCCGCTATCCCTGATCTTCGCCCAAGTTACTCTGTTGTGGCTTACTAACCCTTCAGTTACTATCTCTGCTTTATTGCAATAGCCGCGCAAGGATACCCTATGAAGAATCAGCTTAGAATTTCTAACTGCGTTATCGCTATGTTTGCAATCCTGATTTCATTCCAGGTGCAAGCAGACAATCATGGCGAAGCGCTGCACCTAACCTCCATTAGCTCAATTCACTCCACCAATTTTGGTATTGACCAGGGAGAAATCGAAGAGATCAAACGGGCCATGCAGACTGCAGTGGATGGAGAATTTCTGCCAGGCGCTTTACTGCTGGTTGGCAACAGCGATGGGGTGGGCCTTTTAGAGACTGTTGGTATGCAAGGCCCGGAGGACAATACGCCGGTCAATAAAGATACCATCTTTCGAATTTATTCCATGACCAAGCCTATTATCAGTGTGGCAATAATGACAATGGTTGAAGATGGCTTAATAAGTCTGGACGATCCGGTAGAAAAATTTATCCCTGAGTTTGCTAATCCACAGATTATCGATCATGAGACCGGCGCCACACGACCGGCGGAATCGTCTATCACCATTGAGAACCTGTTGGCCTTTCAATCAGGAGTTATTCAGGCAATATTTTCGCCGGACAGCGATCTCGGAAAGAGATATGCAGCGGAATTACCTGGTGACAGCACCGCACAGGAATTCGCTGCGAGTTTAGGGCAACTTCCGCTCTATTTTGAGCCTGGCACTGCCTGGCACTATGGGCATTCAACCAACGTATTGGGAGCCGTCTTGGAAATTGCAGATGGCAAGACTTTAGACCTGGTGTTACAAGAAAGAATTTTTGATCCATTGGGCATGGACGAAACTAGCTTTTTTGTACCAGTGTCGAAAAAATTTCGTATTGCGGAACCCATTTATGGTGATGCCATGACTGACAATACGATTCCCCGCAAGATGTTGTCCGGAGACGGTGGCCTAAACTCGACTACTGAGGACTATGTGCGATTTGCAGAGATGTTACTCAATGGCGGGATCTATCGCGATAATCGTATCATCGAAGAATCTACGCTCGATCAAATGCGAGTCAGGAGAATTGGTGATGATGTCTCCCGCGAGTATTTCTTTTATGGCAATACTGGTGATTGGGGATTGGGATTACATTTACAGCCAACAACAGATGATGCCAATGGCCCACATAATTTTGGCTGGCGAGGTATTGGTGGAACTTTCTTTGCCGTGGATGAAGAGAATGACTTTTATATGATCTACATGGAACAGAAATGGGGAGGGCCACCCTCACCTTTTAACGCCAATGTGGCACAGCGCATGGTTTATGAAGCCATGATGGATTAAAGAATTAGCACAATTAAAAAAGGGAGGTCAAGCCTCCCTTTTTTAATTCAGCAAATCGTATTTTCGCAAGTATCCTCTAAGCTGGTGGTAACTAAGCCCCAGAAACTCAGCTGCCTTCTTTTGATTGAACTGGCATTGCTCCATGGCCTGATTCAGCAGATTAATTTCATATTGCTGGACTTCATTTTTGAAGTCGAATGAGTCGGCACTAGATATATCCGGAGCAGATGAGAAACTTACTCCTTCTTCTGTGCCACCACCGCTTGACATAACTTTTGGTCGATACGGTGATTCGAATGGATTAAATATAATCTCGGTAATGTGGCCATCACCATTCTGATACACAGCGCGCTCGATAACATTTTTTAATTCGCGAATGTTTCCCGGCCAGGAATACTTCATTAGTGCTTTCTCTACCTTGCCAGAAAACCCTGCAAAAAATTCACCGCCTAATTCCTTTACCATACCAACAGCAAAATGTTCAGCGAGCACCATTATGTCTTCAGAACGTTCTCGTAATGGCGGCAGAGTAATGACATCGAAAGCCAATCGATCCAGCAAGTCTTCCCGAAATTTATTCTGTCTTGCCAACTCGGGTAAATCTTCATTGGTGGCGGCGATAATTCGTACATCAACAGCAATAGTTTCGTTTCCACCCAGGCGCTCGAATTCACCATACTCGATAACTCGTAGAATCTTCTCCTGAACCGACATGTCGGTGTTGGCCAATTCATCAAGAAACAGGGTGCCACCATCGGCTCTTTCGAAATAGCCTTTGCGCTGTTTGGTTGCCCCCGTATAGGCACCCGCGTCGTGTACCAACAACTGAGATTCGAG